>NZ_PIRX01000010.1:0-77101 GCF_003048605.1 Campylobacter concisus
CTTCATCAGCAACAACTGCAAATCCTCTACCATGCTCTCCTGCTCTTGCTGCTTCAATAGCAGCATTAAGAGCTAGAAGGTTAGTTTGATCTGCTATATCTCTAATGATAGTTATGATGTTTTTAATCTCATCACTTTGTCTTATGACATCAGCTGTCTTTTGAGAGATGGCATTCATTGAGCTTGACATTTGCTCAACTGCAGCAGCAGATTCTTGAAGTGAGCTTGCTTGTGTGCTAGCACCTTGCGTAAGCTCTTTCATAGCCAAAGCCAAAGTTGTAGCCTTTTCTTCAAGCATCTTGGCATCATTTAAATTTGAGTTTAGCATAGTGCAAATTACTTCACCCATATTTGATACTCCAAGTATCATAGCCTTTAGATCAGCCTCTAGCTCTTCATTTATCTCAACCTTTGCTGTAAAGTCGTTTTTAGTATATGAGCTAAGAACATTTGTTATGCCCTTTAAATTTGCTGAGATAGATGTAAAGAATTTATTTAGTAGCTCTTTTAGTTCATTTAGCGATGGGTTGTTTGGAGTTGAGCCTATCTTTGCTCCAAGGTTTCCTTTGATCATTAGATTTGCTACTTTATTTAGCTCATCTATCATAGTGCTATCTTTTTTGATGCCAGCTACGACTTTATCGATGTTTTCATTTATAGCTTTACTCATCTCACCAAATTCATCATTTGATCTTACCTCTAGCTTGCTTGGTGCTTTTGCTTCGTAAGTTACAAATTTAAATAGATCATCAAGCTTAGACTGGATAGTTTTTATAGGGTTAAGAGACTTTTTAAGTAAGAAATAGACAAATGCTGAGAGGATAACGATAAATAGCACTGCTAAGATTAGCTGGATCTTTAGGAGGGGCATAGTATTTGACGTAAATACATCTTTTTGCATAGCAGATATAGCTAGCCAGCCACGATCGTTTAGCTCTATAAAGTCAGCATATCTATCCTCGCCTTTTGTGTTTTTATAGGCAATTAGTCCATTTTCATTAAATTCTTTATTTTTATATCTAGCGACTAGCTTGCTTGTGGTTGGATTGTCTTTGCCGACTAGATCTTTGTCGGGGTGGATGATGATCTTGCCATCTTTATCTATCACGTAAGCATAGCTATAATCAGTCTTGCTGATACTCATGATCTCTTTGCTTAGCTCTTCGATGCTAACATTTGTCGCTGTTACACCGATATCTTTTATAGGAGCAACAAAGCTTATTACCATTTGCTGCAAAGATGCAGATACGTAAGGATCAGTAAAGGTAATGCTATTTTTTTCTTTAGCTAGTTTATACCAGTCTCTAGCTCTTGGATCATAGCCATCTTTTGGGGTTTCATTTTTGCCATTTGAGCGGTACATCGCACCGTCATTATAGCCAGCATAAACAAGTCCAACCTCTTTATTTGACATCGATTTGGCTTGAGCTAAGATGGCGTCGATGCCGTTGCGGTTTTCATCTAGCTTTGACAAGATAGATGACATGCTATTCACGATATGAAGATTGTTATTAAAAAATGTATCCATTGCATTTTTAACATCTTTTAGAATTTGTCGCTGATTTTGCGTGACTAGCTCGATGGTTTTGTTTTGAGCTGTGTAGTAACTAGCGGCTGACATAGCCACAAACGAAATACATAGAGCAACTATTAGCATTAGTGCTATTTTATTGGTGATTGACTTCACACGAATTCCTTTACATATGATTTACATTGTCGCAATATCGGCTAGTTTAAAAAGAATTGTATAGCTGTTTAAGAAGTTTTTCTTTAAAAGTAAGAAATTTTGATCTAAAAGATAAATTTAAGGTCTATCTTTTATTAAATTTAAAAGATTTTCTTTGATATTTTCGTTAGTTAAATTTGAAATTTCACCGTAGAAATTCCCATCTTTATCTAGCAGATAGATAGCAGAGCTGTGAGCGACAGAGTAGCCCATAGCAGAGTTTTTAAGATGCACTTTTTGGTATTTTACGCCGTAGTTTTTAGCAACTTTTGGTAGATCATTCATTTTTAGCCCGTCTGCATCTTTGTAAAAATTTTTTGCCATTAGGGTTAAATTTTCAGGCGTGTCACGCTCAGGATCAAGAGTGATGAAAAGTAGCTCAAAGTCGTCTCTTTTTAGTTTATTTAGCTCATCGCCCACAAGAGAGAGCGTAGTAGGGCAGACGTCGGGGCAGTAAAGATAACCAAAATATATCGCTTTATATTTGCCGTTATAGTTTTTAAGGCTCACTTCGCCATGCTCTGAAAGTGCCTTAAAATCATACTTGTTTGGCTTTATAAAAAGCATCGCAAGACCTGCGCATATTAAGATTATTATTAAGCCCCAAAGTGTCTTTTTCATCATTTGCCCTTACATTTTTAGATCAAGATCGACAAAAAATCCAGTATCCTTTTCGCCATCAAGCAGCTTAAATCTATACCTCATAAGATCGACCACGCAAGCACTTAGCACGACTTGTGCTATTAGATTATCGCCTCTTTGATCAAGCCTTGCCTTTATAGAACCCATGTTCATGTTTATGCCATCGATTACAAGATTTGGATCTTTTAGCCCTAAATTTTTGCCATTAATGATCTTAAAGCTAAACGGTCTCATCGCAAAGATCGGTCTTGGCGAGATGTCTATCTTTAGCTTAACGCCATTAAATTTCACCTCGCAAGCATCTTTGTTTAGATCGCATTTTAGAGGATCAAGCGATGTATTTACATCGGCAAATTCAGGCGGATCTTCTTTGCTGACCATAAATTTATGACCTATCCAAAAAGCGCCTGCTACGATAAATATGAGTGAAAAAAGGATTAGAATTTTTTTCATTATTTAAAGTTTTTGGTTACTCCGATATTATCAAGCTTGATGCTTTCGCCATTGCTAAATTTAAGCTCCAAATCAACCTTGTCACCATCTTTTATGGGCTTATTTAGATCCATAAGCATGATGTGAAGACCACCAGGCGCTAGCTTTGTCTCGCCATTTTTTGGGATAACGGCGTCTTCGACCTGAACCATAGCCATCATGCCATTTTCCATCTTGTGAGTGTGAATTTCAGTGCTTTTACAAACACTTGAATGAACGCCAACTAGTTTTACGTCAGCATTTGAAGCGTTTTTGATATTCATGAAAATAGCGCTGTTGTTTGTGCCAGGCTTTGTGTCTCTTGCTCTGACATTTTCTAGGCTGATGTCAGTTGCCATTAGTGTAGAAGCTGCTAGCATAGCACCAAAAACAAGTTTTTTCATATTTTTTCCTTTATAGTAAATTAATAATGGTTTTCAGATTATACATATAAAGAAACTAAAATTCCCTTTAAAATTTAAAAATTGAAATTTTTTAGGTTATAATTACGCACTAAATTTTACTTTTTGGGACACTTCACTTGAAAAAGATACTATTTTTCTTCATCGCGTTAGCGCCTTGTCTTTTTGCCCAAAATTACGAAGAAATTTACTTAAAAAATGGCCCATCTGCCGTCATAGAAGCCATTGAGAAGAACATTTTAAGTAAGGACTACTGGCTAAACAAGCTCAAAGACAAGGATGTTAGATACGGATATTACGACAACGAAATACTTCTAAGCGTGGTTGATAAGACTGACAAAGAGCTTGAGGTCATCTCTTATAAAGACGGAGTTACAAAAAAACTCTTTAGCTCAAGCGTCATCGTTGGCAAAAACGGCGACAAACTACTTGAGGGCGACCTAAAAACGCCAGTTGGCGTCTATCAGCTCACACGTAGATTTACGCCAAATGACAGATATCTTGGCCCACTTGCTTTTTCTCTTTCATATCCAAATTTACTTGATAAACTTGCAAAACGTAATGGCAGCGGCATCTGGATACATGGCTATCCACTCGATGGTCAAAGGACAGATGAGCTAAAGACAAAAGGCTGCGTGGCTATGCAAAATGACATCTTGATGAAATTTGACGAAGTTATAGACCACAAAAAAACGCTCGCCTTTATCTACGAGGACAAGCGCCCAGAAGCAAGCGTGAACGACATAGCGGTGATCATCTCTAAAATTCTTAACTGGAAGAAGACTTGGAGCGAGAGCGACATTGATAGCTATTTGAAATTTTATGATAAAGATTTTGAGCGATATGACGGCATGAGTTTAGAAAATTTTAAAAATATGAAACGAGCGATCTTTTCTAAAAAAGAGAAAAAACATATCGCTTTTTCAAATTTTCTCATCACACCTTATCCAAATCTTAAAAACGACAAGCTCTTTCGCGTGAGTTTTTATGAGGATTACGCTGCTGATACGCATAAATTTGCAGGTCAAAAGACCCTTTATGTCAAGCTTTATGGCGATGAGATGAAAATTTTTATAGAGGAGTAGAAGTGGAAAAATCTCAAGAAGTAAAAGAGAAGATAGAGAAAATTTTAGAGGCGAGGTCTGCATTTTTTGCTGAGCTAGACCGCCAAGTGCCAAAGAAAAATGGCACAGACACTTTTGACTTTAGTAAGGTCAAAGAGGCTGATCTAAAAGAAATTTACGCTAGATTTTATGCATTTGACTATAACGTAAGAAAGCTCTTGCCTGACGTTTATAAAGCATATGATGTGAATTTTAATGTCTGAGATACGCCTAAACAAAGCAGCTTACATCCACAATCTAACTAAAATTTGTGATAAGGCTGGCGGAAAAGAAAATGTTATCGTCGTGCTAAAAGATAACGCTTATGGGCACGGAGCAAGGCTCATAGCTAGCGAGGCTAAGAAATTTGGCATAAAAAACTGCGCTGTAAAGAGCGAGTGTGAAGCAAATGAGATCGCTGATATCTTTGAAAATATCTTGATCCTCTCGCACATCCCAACAGGCGAGGAGAGCGCTAAATTTACCTACGCCATAAACGACATAGACGCACTTTTAAAGATAAAAGAAAATACAAAAATCAACCTCGCCATCGACACTGGCATGCATAGAAATGGGCTTGCTATAAGCGAGCTTGATTATGCATTTGAAATTTTAGCCAGAAGAAATTTAGAGCTTCTTGGCGCTTATACGCACTTTCGCGCAAGCGATGAGCTAAATGCTGATTATTTCGTGCAAAGAGAGAATTTTAGCGCCGCAAAAGCGAAAATTTTAGCTCTTTGTGATGAGTTTGGTATAAAAAAACCGATCTTTCACTCTCATAACTCAGCCGCCCTTGAAAGAGCGAGCGAGATAAAAGATGAGATGGTGCGCGTAGGCATCGCTCAGTATGGATATGCTCAGTTTAATGGCTCTTTAAATTTAAAGCCAGTGCTTTCACTTTGGGCAAAGCGCGTCAGCAGGCGGGTCTTAAAAAGTGGTCAAAGCGTGGGATATGGGGCTAAATTTATAGCAAAAGATGATATAAACGTCGCTACTTATGATCTTGGATATGGGGACGGACTGCTAAGATACAATGGACTTGGTGAGCTAAGGCTTGCAAACGGCGAGCTGATACTTGGCAAAATTTCGATGGATAGCTTTAGCTGCAAAGATAGTGGCGAGTGGGCCTGTGTCTTTGAGGACGCAAATGTCTGGGCTAACTTTTTTGGCACGATAAACTACGACATCTTAGTCAAACTCTCGCCAAATATCACTAGAAAATTTATATAAAGGTAATATGTGAAAAAGATCGTTTTATTAGCTCTTGCAAGCCTTGCTTTTGGTGTGCAAGAGAGTGAGTTTAAAGTTTATGAGCAGATACTAAATCAGCTTGATACAAAGCAGATCCCAGCCTTTGTCGTCCAAACCGCAAAGCCAAATTTACCAAGCAGGGTCGATGAGATGATCACGCTAAAAGATGTAAGCAGTGACGGGCTAAACATACATGGCGAGTTTGTCTTAAACGAGACTAAGACAAAGAAGCTAAAAGGCTACAACAAGGCTCAAATTTCGGCTTTAAAGGATGAATTTTATCAAAACGGAAAAGAGGCACTTTGCAACTCAGGCATGGCAAGGGCTGCGCTAAATCGCGGCATCACGCTAAGTGGTAGCTACGGCTTTGAGGGCAGACATCTTTTTGATTTGAAGCTGGATAAGAGTAGTTGCGAGTAGCCATTTTTGCGCTGTTTTTTTGCTCGCTAGCTCTGGCTCTTACGCCAGATATGGCAGCGAAAAATCACGCAACATACTACAAAAAAAAGCTCCCATTTATCTGCACGCCGACGCTAACTCTTAACGATATCTTAAACGTGGGCGATACGCTCATCTACAGATACGCCGTCAAACACGCAAGAAAACAAGAGATCAAAAGGCTTGAAGAAAAAGAACTTTTGGAATTTATCGAGGCTATAAAAAAAGAGAATTTAAGAACCGCTTGCAAGGATAAAGAAATCTTAAATATGCTAAGCATCGGCGTTAGCTTGGATGAAATTTTCTACTCAGAAAACGGCGAACTAATCTTTGAATACACGATAAAAGATGAAGATTGCAAGAGACTGCAGTGAAATTTGGGGTTAAATTTAAGTTTTTGGGTTTTAAATTTGACTTTTTACAAATTCCTGCTCGTTTGCTTTAATAAATCACTAAATTTAGAGCCGTGATATGCATTTTTACAAATTTTAAAATCTCATTCACTCGCAAGAATTGACTACTAAAATTTGGCTTCGCTTGCAGCTTAGCTCAAATTTTAGAGCCGAAATTACTCGTTCATGAAATTTTAAAATTTGCCTGACGATCACTTGATTTAACAAAGCAAATTTACAAATTTTAAAATCTTACTCACTTGCCTTAGCAGACTACTAAATTTAGGCTGCACTACGTTTAGCACTAAATTTAGAGCCGTGATATGCTCGCTCATAAATTTTAAAATTTGCCTAACTTTCTATTACACAAAACGCATGCGGCACGACAGTGCTATCGCATGCACTTATAACGTGCGAGGGGTTTGGAGGATTTAAAAAGGGGGATAAGGGGACGGCCTCGTAACTCGAGTCCCCTTGTCTCCCTTTTGATAAATAAAATTTATAAATTTCATTAGATTGCTTTGCAAATTTTAAAATTTACTCGACACCTTACTTGAGTTAATAAAGCAAATTTGCAAATTTTAAAATTCCATTCACTCGCAAGAATTGACTACTGATTTTAGGTTTCGCAAAGCTCTCTACTAAAATCAGAGCCGAAATTACTCGTTCATGAAATTTTAAAATTTGACTATCAATATTTAAAATTTAAACCAAAAAATTTAGCCCAAATTTACTAAGGACTAAATCTACATACCTCTTTTTATCTCTTGCTCTAGTCTTTGAAGCTCAGCGACCCTATCGCTAGTGCTAGGATGCGTTCTAAAAAGCACACCAAGCTTGCTGGTTAGCGAGCCAAATGGATTTACGATAAACATATGTGCGCTTTGCTCGCTTGCATTTTGCATAACGTAAGAATTTGAGTAGTTTTCAAGTTTTGTTAGCGCGCTGGCTAGCCACTCTGGGTGTCCTGTGAGATAGGCTGCGCCTTTGTCTGCCTTGTACTCGCGCTCCCTTGAGATCGCCATTTGGATGATCGTAGCAGCTAGTGGCATCACAACGGCGATGATTAGCATAATCACTGGGTTGGCATTTCTTTGTGAGTTTTGATTTTGCCCGGCTACGGTGCCTATCTTGGCGAAATTTGCGACCATTGCGATGGCACCAGCTAGTATGGCTGCGACTGAGCCAGTTAGGATGTCATAGTGCCTTACGTGGCTTAGCTCGTGAGCTAGCACACCTTCGATCTCGTTTTCATTTAAAATTTTTAAAAGCCCCTCGGTTACTGCGACGGCTGCGTGGCTTGGGTTGCGGCCTGTGGCAAAAGCATTTGGTACCTCTTCTGGGATGATGTAAATTTTTGGCATCGGCAAATTCGCCTTTTGTGTGAGGCGAGAGACGATCTCGTAAAGGCCGTGAGCGTTGCTCTCATCGACTGGGATGGCGTTATATCTTTTTAGCACGAGCTTGTCGCTGAAAAAATATGAAAATAGGTTCATGCCAGCTGCCATCAAAAAGGCGATCATCATGCCTTGCTCGCCGCCCACGTAGCCGCCAACAGCGATAAAAACTAGCATTAAAGCAACCATTAAAAAAGCGGTTTTGAAAATTTCCATTTTTGTCCTTATTCTTTTATAGCATTTGGCAGGATCGCTGCATCGATCTCAAATTTCGCAAGCTCGCAAAGGCTTACTTCACTTTCTATCAAAACAGCGATAAGCGCGTCAAATAGGTAGTTTTGCGCAACTTTTGCCAGATCTTTTGCTAGCGTAATATCGGCAATAATAAATTTTGCTCCAGCGGCATTTGCGATGATAGCTTCGTTGATGTCATTTGCGATGATGCTAAAGCTTGCTCCAGCTTCTAGCGCTCTTTTTATAAAATTTCTATCAAATTTAAATAGATTTTGCCTGCCGCTTGAAATTTCATCTTCACTTTTGCAAAGAAATAGCGGTTCAAATTTGATCAGCTCATCACCCAAAATTTTCATCTCTCACCCTTTATGCACTCTTTACAGATGTATTTTCCGTCTCTTAGCACCATTTGGTCGATGTCGCTAAAGACACCGCATTTGCTGCACTCCTCGAAGTTACTGGTGCTTATCTTGTCGCTTTTTTTTCTATTTTTAAAAAATATGATGTAAATCGCAACCAAAATCGCTACAAAAAGCAAGTATTTCAACGTATCTCCCCTTGGTTTTTGAGATTAAAATATATGTAGTTTCTGTTTTTTTCATTATAAATTTGCGCGTCTATGCCTGAAATTTCATCCATGACGCTAGAGCCCTTATAGATGAGAAATTTAGTATTTTCATCGTAAAAACCCTCACAAATTTTTATAAGCTCTTTTGTCTTGCTAAGCGCCCTTGAGGTGATGAGATCAGCTGTAAATTTATCTGCAAGCTCGATCTTTTGGCTATGAACTTCTAAATTTTGCAAACCAAGCTCGATCTTAGCGTAGCTTAGAAATGATGACTTTTTGGCTATCGGCTCAAAAAGGTGCCACTTAGTGTGTGGCATCGCAAGCGCTAAAAATATCGCTGGAAAGCCAGCTCCACTGCCTATATCGATCGCCGTTTTGGCACTTAGGTCAAAAATCTCAAGCGGTTTTATGCTATCAAGCACCTGTTCGCTTATATCTTTATAGTTGCTTAAGCTATGAACCTTGTTAAATTTAGAAAAGATTTGAGCGTAAGCCTTTACTTTTTCGTCAAAAACTGCTGGCAAGCAAAGCTCATTTTTTATCACAAGATGTGCCCCATTTGCTCTTTTTTTACTTTCAAGTAACCTTCGTTAAATTTATTTGGTTTGATGACGATAGGCACGCGTTTTACGATCTTTACTGAGCTTAGTCCGTGAAGTTTTAAAGGGTTATTTGTGAGTAAATTTACCTCTTTTATGCCGTAGTGATTTAGGATAAAATCAACCACTTCATACGTCCTCTCATCAGCCTTAAAACCTAGCTGGTGATTGGCTTCTATAGTGTCAAAGCCCTTATCTTGCAGACTGTAAGCGTTTATCTTGTTTAAAAGCCCGATATTTCTACCCTCTTGACGCAGGTAGATGACCATGCCGCCATTTTCTTCGATATATTTTAGGCTAGCTTCAAGCTGGTCGCGGCAGTCGCACTTTAGGCTCCCGATCGCATCGCCAGTTAAGCATTCGGAGTGAATTCTAAGATTTACCACTTCGCTTAGAGGCTCTTTGTAGATCACGAGGTGCTCTTTTGCTCCTTCTTTAAAGGCTTGAACCTTATAAGTGCCAAATCTTGAGGGTAGATTTGCGGCGTTTGAAATTTCTATTTTCATTTTAAATTTACTCCAACTGTGCTAAACTAGCTAAAAATCACGCATTTTAACAAAGAAAAGGCAAAAATATGTTTAAACGTTTTAGAAGATTAAGAATAAATCCAGCTTTAAGAGACATGGTAAGAGAGACTAGCCTTAGCGTAAATGACTTCATCTATCCGCTCTTTGTAGTCGAGGGCAAAGGCGTTAAAAACGAGATCGCTTCGATGCCAGGCGTTTATCAAATGAGTATCGATGAGATTTTAAAAGAGTGCGAAGAGATAGTAAATTTAGGCATAAAATCAATCATTTTATTTGGCATACCAAGCCTAAAAGATAGCGTTGGCAGCGACGCACTAAGTAGCGACGGCATCATCGCAACTGCGCTTCGTGCCATAAAAGATAAATTTCCAAATTTAGTAGTCGTCACTGATCTTTGCTTTTGCGAATACACAGACCACGGCCACTGCGGCATAATCGACCACGTGCATAACACGATCGACAACGACGCAACGCTTGAAATTTCAGCTAAACAAGCCTTAGTGCACGCTCAAAATGGCGCCGACATGATCGCACCAAGTGGTATGATGGATGGTATCATCGCAACGCTAAGAGAGACACTTGATAGCAACGGCTTTGAGAATTTACCAGTGATGGCGTACTCAACTAAATTTGCTTCAGCCTACTACGGACCTTTTCGTGACGTGGCGCAAAGCGCTCCAAGCTTTGGCGATAGAAAGAGCTACCAAATGGACAGCGCAAACCGCTTGGAGGCGATCAACGAGAGCTTGCAAGACGAGGCGCAAGGCGCTGATATCTTGATGGTAAAGCCAGCGCTTGCCTATCTTGACATCGTTAGAGAGCTTAGAAATTTGACACTTCTGCCACTTTGCGTCTATAACGTAAGTGGCGAGTACGCACTGCTAAAAGCTGGCGCAAAAGCCGGTATCATCGACTATGATCGCGTCATGATGGAGACCTTGATCGGCTTTAAAAGAGCAGGTGCAAATTTGATCATCACCTATCACGCAAAAGAAGCGGCTAAAATTTTAAGGGGCTAAGATGAGGCACTTTTTGACGCTAAATGACTTTAGCAAAGATGAAATCGAGCAGATGATAAGTTTAGCCCGCAAGATCAAAAAAGAGGCAAAAGCTAGAGAATTTAAGCCATATCTTAAAGATCAAAAGCTTGCGATGATATTTGAAAAAAGCTCGACTAGAACTAGAGTGAGCTTTGATGTAGGCGTGCATGAGCTTGGCGGATATGCGCTATTTTTAAGCAAAAATGATATACAAATAGGACGTGGCGAGCCTATACGTGACACTGCTAGAGTGATAAGCAGGATGTGTGACATGGCCATGCTAAGGGTTGATAGGCACGAGACGCTAGAAGAATTTGCTAAATTTTCAAGCGTGCCAGTGATAAACGGCTTAAGCGATAAATTTCACCCAGTGCAGCTCATGGCAGACTATCTAACTATGCTTGAATTTAGCGCAGGCGAGAAGGTCGCGTACGTAGGGGATGGCAACAACATGACTCACTCGTGGCTCATGCTAGCAAGCAAACTAGGACTTGAGCTAAGGGTCGCCACGCCAAAAGGCTACGAGGCGGACGCTGAAATTTTAAAAATGGCTAATGAAAACGCAAAAATTTCAGGTGCGAAAATTTTTATCACAAATGATATAAAAGAAGCGGTAAATGGTGCCGATGTAGTGACTACGGACACTTGGGTATCGATGGGGCAAGAGGCTGAGAAAGAAAAGAGGCTAAAAGACTTTGCTGGATACTGCGTGGATGAAAATTTGATGAGTTTAGCTAAAAAAGATGCGATATTTTTGCACTGCTTGCCAGCTTACAGAGGCTACGAGGTGAGCGAGGCGGTCTTTGAGAGGCACGCGGATGAAATTTTTAGCGAGGCAGAAAATAGACTTCATGCACAAAAGGGCGTGATGGTCTGGCTAGATGAGAGAAGAAGATGAGTGAAGAGAAAAATATACATGATGAGATAGATGAGATCGGTAATAACCTTGGGCTAAGTGAGCCTGAAAAAACGGTCTTTGAGATAGTTTCAACGAAAAATCCAAACGAGCACATTTTAAATTTAAAAAGTGGCTCTTGGGACTCAAAAGAGCCGTGGTTTGGCATTGATGAAAATCAAAATTTACACACGGTCATTTCTGTACAATCGCTCTCAGCTTTGATAGAGGCCTTAAAAGAGTCTCAAAAAGAGAATTTTGACCTAAGGCTTGAAAAGACGATCTGGCAAAATATCCCAGTTGATTTTAGCGATGTTTGGGTGGTTGCGATGGATGAGATCAAGAAGATCGCTCACGATAAAAAGAGCAGGCAGTTTAACATCGACCTTGATAAGCTGGTAAAAAATATCAAAAAAGAGCATCCAAATTTATTTGTAGATATAAAAGAGATGATCCAAATGGCAAGGAGCAGGGCAGATGATTGATTTTAGTGCGTATGTGAAGTATTCAAGGCCAGGGCCAAGATATACGAGCTATCCGACAGCACCGGAGTTTAGTGATAAATTTAGCTATGAGGCTTACGTAAAAGAGCTTGAAAACCGCGATAAAAAAAGGCCGCTTTCGCTTTATTTGCACCTGCCATTTTGCAGGAGTGCTTGCTATTTTTGTGGCTGTAACGTCATCTACACGAGCAAAGAAGACCGCAAAGAGAGATATATAAGATATATAGAAAAAGAGCTTGAAATTTTAGCTCGCCACCTAGATACAAGCACCGAGGTCTTGCAGATGCATTTTGGTGGTGGTACTCCGACATTTTATAATGCCGAACAACTTGATGAGATCATCAAACTTATCAAGGCTAAATTTAAAAATTTCTCAAAAGAGGCTGAGATAAGCTGCGAGATAGATCCTAGATTTTTGACAAACGAGCAGCTTGATGTGCTCATATCTCACGGCTTTAACCGCATAAGCTACGGCGTGCAAGACTTTGATGAGAAGGTTCAAAAAGAAATTCACCGAATTCAGCCCTACGAGATCACTCAAAATGCCGTAAAAATGGCTAGAGAGAAGGGCATAAAATCAATCAATATGGACCTAATTTATGGCCTACCATATCAAAGTCTGGAGAGCTTTAAAAAAACGCTTGAGCTTGCTCTTACTCTTGATCCAGATAGGCTTGCAGTATTTAACTACGCTCACGTGCCATGGATAAAAAAGTCGATGCGTAAATTTGATGAAACAACCCTGCCAAATCCAGAAGTGAAGCTTGAAATTTTAAAATTTACAGCCGAGTTTTTAACTAAAAATGGCTACAAAATGATAGGAATGGATCACTTTGCAAAGCCAAATGATGAGCTTTTTGGCGCTTTGGCAAATGGCACTTTGCATAGAAATTTTCAAGGATATACGACAAAAGGTGGCGCTGATCTTATCGGTATAGGCATCACAAGTATTGGTGAGTGCAAAAGACACTACGCACAAAATCATAAAGATATAGATGAGTACGAAAAGGCGATCGATAGTGGAAAGTTGCCATACGCAAAGGGAATTTATCTAAGCGATGAAGATTTGCTCAGAAAAAGTGTTATTATGAGTTTGATGAGCAATTTTGGGCTTAATATCAAGGCAGTCGAGGATGAATTTCATATAAATTTCTTTGAACATTTTAAAAATGAGCTTGAAGAGCTAAAGAATTTAAGTGAATTTGTCGATGTTACGACAGATAAAATCAGTGTAAATGAGACAGGAACGCTGATAATACGAAATATTGCAATGTGTTTTGATGAGTATCTTAAGAAAATTCCAGAGAATTTAAGGCGATTTTCTAAGACGATATAAAAATTATTTTTTTGTCATAAGGTATTTAAAATACGTTTAATATTTCTTGGTGTATAATTCGCACTAAAAGTCGAGCCAAAGCTTGACAATAAAAGGTAAAAGGATCTAGTTATGAAAAAGATGTTAGCAATTAGTGCTTTGGCCGCAGCAACACTGTTGTCTGCTCAAGATGTCCCTTATAGGATCTTTCTAGCTTCATTTGCTCAAGATGATAGCGCTGCTAGAATCGATAGTGCTGTTAGCAAAGTAAACAGCAAAATATCAGATAGCAGACTAACTACTGGCGTTTATGAAGTTGGTGGAAGAAAGTTCTTATATGTTGATACAACTCCAGTTTCTGAAAATGAAGCTAATGAGTTACTTGCAAAAGTTCAAAATGAGTCAGGTTATAAAGATGCTTTAATGAGAGCTAAGTTGCCTGTAGCAAACGCTCAATCAGCTAAGAAATCTAATATAGAGCAAACTATATCAGCAGAGCCTAAAGCAGCAGCTACAGCACAAGCTGATGATAGTGTATTGACTTTGGATCAAGTTGTAAAAACTATTTTAAATGAAAACCCAAGTTTAAAAGCTACAGAATTTAACTACTTACAAGTTGGTAAAGATCTAAAAATAGCTAAAAATGCTTACTATCCAACACTCGATGCGGCTGCTAGAGTAGGATATGAGAGAAAACGTCTTGATGACGGTCTTACAACAAGAAGAGGCGACGGCAGAGTATCTGGCGCATCTTTAACTTTGGTTGAGAACATCTATAACGGTGGCGCTGATAAAAACAGAATCAACTCTCAAAGCGCAAGACTTGACTCAGCTGCTTACACGGTAGCTCAAGCTGCAGATAGACTAACATTAAGTGCTGCAAATGCTTATTTGCAAGTTCTTCAAACAAAGAGAATTCTTGACATTGAAGAAGAAAATGTGAAAAGCCATGAAGAAATTTATAACCAAATCAAAGATAGAGCAAGATCAGGTTACGGCGTAGCTTCTGAAGAGAGACAAGCTGGATCACGCTATACTTTGGCTCAATCAAACTATGTAGCTGCAAAAAACAACTATGAAGATGCGCTTTCTACATTTGAAAAACTATATGGAAGAAAAGTTGCTGCTAAAAATCTAGTAATGCCTGAGTTTAACCTGCCATTACCAAGCACTAAAGAGGCTGTTTATGACAAAGCTGTTCTTTGTAATCCAACACTTCTAGTTCAAAGATCAAACATCGCTATGGCAGAGTCTGTTGTAAAAGAGAAAAATGCACCATTCTTACCAAAACTAGATCTTGTTGTATCAGGTGCTTATGATCACTCAAATGTTTTATATGATGATTATGAAGAGCAAACATTTGACGCTCTTTTAAGACTAAACTATAACCTTTACAACAAAGGTAATGATAAGCTAGATAAAGAGAAGAGCCAACTTGCTGTTCAACAAGAGCAACAAACTATGGACAACCTTGTAAGAGAGCTTAAGGAGTCTTTAGAGTTCTCATGGCAAAACTATGTTCTTAACCAAGAAAAAATGGGATATCTAAATCAACACGTTGAATATTCAAAAGCTACTCTTGATGCATACCAAGATGAGTTTAGAATCGGCCGCCGCGACCTTATCAACCTACTTGATGCAGAAAACGAGTACAACACAGCTTTAAAAGAGATCGCTACAACTGAGACTGCACTATCTTATGCAAAATATAGATTGCTAGATAACATGGGTATGGTTTCAGATAGTTTTGAGCCAGGCTTTGCTAAGAGATATATTCAAGGCGCTTGCAGTATTCAAAACGACTTAAGATAAAAATTTAAAAAGTGATGACCATGAGGGTCAAAGCAAAATTTTGGACGCTTACTTTAAGCGTCCTTTTTTCGTTATTAGCAATAAATGCTGTTGGGGATTTTGTAAAACAAACAACGATAGCAAAGGTGGCTAAAATTTACGGAGAAGATGCAAGAAGAAGGGCATCGGCATTAAATTCTTTAATGACTTCATTGCAAGATGCAACCGAACAAGAGAAATTAATAAAAGTAAATGATTTTTTTAACTCTTTTAGGTGGGTTGATGATATGCAACTTTGGCACAAAAAAGATTACTGGGCTACCAGAATGGAATTTGTAGGAAAAGGCGCTGGTGACTGCGAAGATTACGTTATCGCAAAATATTTCACCCTAAAGCAACTTGGAATTCCAACTCAAAAATTATACTTCACATACGTTAAAGCCTTAAGATATAACCAAGCACATATGGTTTTGGCATATTATGATACACCAAAGTCTATTCCATTAATTTTAGACAACATAAATGGTAAAATAAAAATCGCAACTCAAAGAACAGACCTTGTGCCAGTTTATAGTTTCAACGGTGATTCGCTATACTTGGCAAAACAAGAAGGTCTTGGTCAGGCAATACCAGGTGGAAATAAAAAACAAAATCCTAAGTGGATGGAACTAATAGATAGGATAGGAAAAGAGGATTTATGACGCTATTTAAACAGATTATGATCGCTGTGATAGCTTTTGGCATCGTGATTTTTATGGCTGTTGGCTACTTAAATTTTAAGAGCCTAAATGGGTACATCAACGACCAGCTCGGTGAAAACGCAAGGCACACAGCAAACTCACTTGGACTTGCTTTAAAGCCGATTGTTGATCCTGAGGATATGTCTTTGGCGCAAACGATGATAAATTCTATGTTTGATAGCGGCAGATACAAGCTCATTAAACTTGAAGACGTAGATGGTAAGGTGCTTATAGAAAATTCTCAACAAACTATCGTTAAAGATATCCCTGAGTGGTTTTATAAGATCACTAAATTTGAAGCTCCAGTGGCAACAAGTGAAATCATGACTGGCTGGGCAAAATTTGGCACACTCTATGTTCAAGGTAGCACAGCACTTGCTTACAATGAGCTTTACTCAAACTCAAAAAATATTTTTAACTTTCTAGCTTTAATGATCATCATCGCTCTTATCGTGGCATTTTCTGCCCTCAAGGCGATATTTAGACCACTTGTCAAAGTTAAAGATCAAGCTGAAGCGATACTTGATAATAAATTTATCATCCAAAAGAGAATTCCATTCACAACTGACCTTAAAAAGATGGTGCTTGCCATGAACTCGATGGTTAGCAAGGTTCAAGACATATTTGAAAGAGAGGCGGCTACACTTAGCAAGTATCAAGAGCTTTTATATAAAGACTCTATGAGTGGCACTTATAATAGAAGATTTTTCCAAACTAAATTTAGCGAGTATCTAGCAAGCGAAGAGTATTCAAGCGGTGTTGCATCACTTGTTAGCTTTAAAGATCTAGCTGGGCTAAAAGGCGTTCTTGGCTTTGAAAAATGGCAAAGTGTCATCATAAAAATAGCTCAAATTTTACAAGAAAAATCAACCGAAAATGACCAAAATGCGATCGTTGCAAGGCTAAATGACAACGATTTTATCTTGCTTTCTTACGGTAAAAACTCATCAAATTTCTCAGCTTTAGACGATAAGATCATGGCTGAGTTTAAAAAACTCTATGCAAATTTCTCTATAAACGATAGCGAATGCCCAGTCAATGCTGCTATTGTCGAGTACTCGCCAAGCACTGACATGAGGACGCTACTTACATCAGCTGACGTCACTTTGGCTAGTGCAAGACTGGCTGGCTGCTTTGCTTGCAAAGAATTTAATGCAAATCAAAACACCCTAGTCATCGGCAAAGAGAAATACAAAGAGCTTATCTTTGACTCTATAAAAGAGGATAAATTTAAATTTGCAGCTCAAAAAGTAGTTGGTTTTGACTCAAACTTTGAGCAGTACGAACTCTATCTAAGGCTCGTTGATAGTGAGGGCAAATGGCGCATGGCATCATACTTTATGCCAATGGTAAATGAGCTAAATTTAGGTGCGATGCTCGATCTTCATATCCTAAACAGGATCGCTAGAATTTTGCCTGAAAATGTCTTGCCTCAAGGAAGCCTGGCGATAAATTTAGGAAAAGAGATATTAAGCTCGGATGAAAATTTCTCAAAACTTGAAGCTACGCTTAAGAAAATCGCTCAAATTTCAAAATCTAAAAACTATATAGAAATTCCAAACAAAGACGATATTAGTATCGAAAGTATAGTTAGACTTACTAAAAAATTAAAAGAACTCGGCTTTGGTTTTGGATTTGACCACTTTGAACTCAGCGCAAAAGGCATTGAGAAGCTAAAAGAATTTAATCCAGACTACGTAAAGATCCAGTCAAACGTCTTAATCGACTTTTTAAGTGATAAATCAGGAGCAAATACAAAACAATCACTAGATGTTGTTTTAAGCTCAAAAGATATCATTTTGATTGCGATCGGTGTTGAGAGTGAAGAGCAAAAGAGTAAGCTAATTGAGCTTGGCATTAAAAATATGCAAGGAATTTACATAGATGAAATCAAAAATATTGGATGATAGATGCATAGCGATAAGATAAAAGACGAACTGCTTCAATGTTTGGTGATCTTTACCAAACTTCATAATAACCCATATAGTGCCGATGCTTTGACTATCGGTCTGCCTGTAAAAGATGGCGAAGAGATCGAGCTTTTTTCACTAAAGAGCTCGAAGTCTTTATTTTCTCGTGCAGCTTCACGTGCTGGCTTTGCATCGACGCTTGTCAGAAAAGACCTTGATCAAATTTCGCCTTTAGTTTTGCCTTGTATCTTGATGCTTAGAGGCAAAAAAGCGTGCATCTTGCAATCTTTCAGCGAAGACAAAAAGATGGCAAACATCATCACGCCCGATCTTTCAACTGGCACTAGCACGATAGAAACAAGCAAGCTAAAAGATGAGTATCTAGGCTATGCTTACTACCTAAAACGTGAATTTGTCCCAGAAGATACAAGCTCGACAAAGCTTATCGACGCTGGCAATGATCACTGGTTTTGGGGCACTTTAAAGCGCTCTAAGAAAATTTACTTTGATGTCGTGATAGCAAGCTTTATCATAAACTTATTTGTCCTTGCAAGCCCACTCTTTACGATGAACGTCTATGACCGCGTTGTACCAAATAACGCAGTTGAGACACTTTGGGTTCTAGCACTTGGCGTGAGTGTTGTTTATGGTATCGATCTATTTTTAAAATTTGTTCGTTCATATTTTCTTGAGATCGCAGGCAAGAAGAGCGATATCATTATGAGCTCTATCTTGTTTGAGCGCGTCATGGATATGAAATTTAGCAATAAGCCAAAGTCGGTTGGTTCATTTGCTAGCAACTTAAAAGAATTTGACACAGTTAGAAATTTCTTCTCATCTGCGTCGCTTGCTGCCATTGTGGATCTACCATTTGCGTTAATCTTCTTGATAGTTACTTATTTTATTGGAAGCTACCTTGTGCTTGTGCCTATCGTTATCATGATAGCTATTTTGTGCTACACATTTTTTATAAAAGATCCACTTCAAAATGCGATCAAAAGCACATTTGAGGCTTCAGCTATGAAAAATGGAATTTTGATAGAGAGTCTTAGTAGCTTAGAGACCATTAAAACTCTTGGTGCTAGCGGACACGTGCAGTGGAACTGGGAGGAGGCGACTGGCGAGATAGCAAACAGAAGTATCAAATCAAAAATAATCACTACTTCGATCACAACCGTGACTTCATTTTTGGTGCAGTTAAACACTATCGCTATCATCGTTCTTGGCGTTTATATGATACAAGATACGCACCTTACTATGGGTGGTTTGATCGCTGCTGTTATGCTTAGTTCTCGTGCGATCGCCCCTATGGGTCAAGTAGCCTCACTAGCTGCAAATTTCGAGCAGACAAAGACAGCTTATCAAAGCCTTAGTAAGATCATGCAGATGCCAGTTGAAAGGCCTGAGGGCAAGAAATTTGTTAGAAGAAATTCTTTTGAGGGCAAGATAGAGTTTAAAAACGTTAGCTTTACATATCCAGATACTACAAAAGGCTCACTTGATAGGATAAATTTTGTCATTCAGCCAGGCGAGAAAGTAGGCATCATCGGTAGAAATGGCTCTGGTAAGACAACCTTACAAAAGATAATCCTAGGTCTTTATGCACCGACTGAAGGCTCAGTGCTAATTGATGGTATAGATATCAACCAGATAGACCCAGCTGACCTTAGAAGAAATATCGGCTACGTGCCACAAGATGTTGTGCTATTTAAAGGAACGGTTAGAGAAAATATCGTTCAAAAAGCTCCATATGTCGATGATATGCAGATCATTAAAGCTGCTAAGGTAAGTGGCGTAGATGAATATGTCAATGCTCACCCACTCGGTTTTGATATGCCAGTATTTGAAAGAGGTGATGGCATTAGCGGCGGTCAGCGTCAAAGTATAGCTGTGGCTAGGGCATTTTTGCTTGATAGTCCTATCATCTTGCTTGACGAGCCTACAAATTCATTAGACAACACAGTTGAGAGCAAGCTAAAAGCAAATTTAAAGGTAAATACCGTAAATAAAACTATGATTTTAGTAACTCACAGAACATCGATGCTTGATCTTGTTGATAGGCTCATAGTGATGGATAACGGCAAAATTTTACTAGATGGTCCAAGAGACGAAGTTTTAGCTAGACTTAGTGGGAAGTGATTATGCAAGAAGATATAAAAAAACAACAAAATGAAAATTTAAAGCCAGACGAAAAGCCAGTTCAAAAAAGCGACATAAAAGATCAAGAGAGCGCTGGAGATCAAATTTTAAATAGCGTAGATGGCATCAAGTCAAACATCCAAGCAAAAAACTACGATGCTTATGACTTAAAATTTATGTCAAGCCTCTCAGAAGCAGTTTTGGCAAAAGCTCCATCAACCTCAAAAAAGATACTTTATGCAGTTAGCATAACTGTATTTTGGCTACTTCTTTGGGCTTCGTGGGCGCAGATAGATGAGATAACAAGAGGTAGTGGCAAGATCATCCCATCAGGCAAAAACCAAGCGATACAAAACCTTGAGGGTGGTATCGTGGATCAAATTTTTGTAAAAGAGGGCGATGAGGTTAAAAAAGATCAAATTTTAATCAGACTTGATAATAAAAACTTTACAAGTAGCTACGGCGAGTCAAAGCTAAGACTTGATGAGCTTCAGGCTAAATTTATGAGGCTTGATGCTGAAGCAAATGATAAAGAATTTGACTACAACGAAACAAGAGATGCGAATAATAGCAAAGCTGTAAGATACGAGATAAGCTTGCATAACTCAAACATCGATCACTTAAATGAGCAAATAGGAATTTTAACAGAGCAAATTCACCAGCGCCAAAGTGAGCTAAATGAGCTTAGAAATAAAATTTCTCAAACTCAAAATAGCTACAACCTTGTTTTAAAAGAAAAAGCGATCATGGAGCCTATCTTTAAAAAAGGTCTTGTTAGCGAGGTCGAGTATATCCAGCTTCAAAGACGTGTAAATGACCTAAAGGGTGAGCTTGACGCATCTGTGCTTGCTGTACCAAGGGTCGAATCAACCATAAAAGAGGCGAAAAATAAGATAGAAGAGGCAAAGCTGGCATTTAAAAACAATGCAAAAAAAGAGCTAAACGAAGTCTCTGCTGAGATCGCAAGGATAAACGAGTCGCAAATCAGCCTAAGTGATAGGGTCGAAAGAACTTATGTAAGATCTCCGGTAAATGGTATCGTTAGTAAGATGATGGTGCATACAGTCTCTGGCGTCATCAAGCCAGGTGAAAATATCGCTGAGATCGTCCCACTAGAAGATAAGCTCATCGCTGAGGTAAAGGTTAAGCCAGCCGATGTTGCGTTCTTAAGACCTGGACTTGATACGATGGTTAAATTTACGGCGTATGATTTTAGTATTTATGGCGGCTTAAAAGGCAAAGTAACGCAGATCAGTGCCGATACTGAGACAAATGAAAAAACAGGTGAGAGCTACTATCTAGTCAGGATAGAAACTGAGAAAAACTATCTTGGTAGCGAAGAGAAGCCACTTAGGATCAAGGTTGGCATGATAGTTTCAGCTGATATCATCACTGGTAAAAAGACGATACTTGACTATTTGCTAAAACCTATCTTAAAAGCAAAACAAAACGCTTTAACGGAGCGATAATGCAAAAGTCAGCTAGCTTTGAGCGAAATTTTAGCGAATATCAAATTTCAAGAGCAAAGCTGGCTGATGAATTTATCATTGTAAATGATGGCAAAATATGCGATTTAATCGGAAGAGAGGTCGTTAAATTTCTCTTTAAAGACTGTGAAAAAAGCTTTGATGAGATGATAAATTTAAAAAAAGAAGAGCATATCAGCTTAGCTGGGCTAAAGATAGAAGATGAGCTAGTAAGCAGCATTAAAATATCAATTAGTGGCTACGATGAAAGCAGCGATAGCTTGGACTTTGATCTAAATTTACTATCTCTTAGCGTGCCATATAGATATGCCATATCAAATGGTTGTTTTGAGATGAGTATCTTTTTAAAAGAAGGCAAAGAAGTGGTTGAGAAATTCTTATCCACTTTTAGTTATAAATTTGAGGCAAATAGTGGCAAGGAGCGCTACTTGATCGTTTTCGTAAATGAGTCAAAAATTTACGAGCAAACCTATATGTGATATAAGGAAACATGGTTATGAATGTGGTTTTTTTTACTCAAAATGGTTCGCTTAATAATCTTTGGCGAGGATATTTTTCAGATGATGATGTGAAATTTACTCACAATAAAAAGGATTTTTTTGCAAATTTAAACGACGAGGTTGATATCGTCGGTATCGATACAAATGCTTTTAAAGATAGCCTTGATGAAAATATTAAAACCATTCATGAAACTTTTCCAAATATAAAATGTCTAATCCTTGCAAACGAACCAAAATTTAGTGAAGGCAAACATCTGCTGGCTCTTGGTGTCAAAGGATATGCAAACTCACACATGAGAAAAACGCACTTTGAAGATGCCTTTGAGACGATTTTAAATGGCAAAGTTTGGCTTTATCCAGAATTTATCCAAGCGATGATCGGAGAGCTAACTGGCTCATATATAAATAATGAAAGTGGGACTTTAGAGAAAAAGTCTGATCTAAGCGAGCTTAGCTCACGTGAAAAAGAGATCGCAAACTTAATCTACCAAGGTCTAACAAACAATGAAATTTCAGAGCAAACAGGCATTACTTTAAGGACAGTAAAGGCACACACCACGTCGATTTATAGCAAACTAAATGTGAAAGATAGAATAGGTCTTGTACTTTTAATGAAGCAGCTACATGCGTAAAATTTTGCTTCTTTTCTTTTTTGTCTCTCCACTTTTTGCAAATAATTTTGAAATTTCTCCAAAAAATATATCTCAATGCAAAAATCAAATTTGCAAAAATATCCTAAATCACTATGCAAATTTTATGAAAAAAATAGAACACGAAAGCTTTATAAGAAAGCTAGAACTCATAAATTCATACTTAAATTCCTTAATGCCAAGATATGATGATTTTTACAATACAAATGTCGATGTGTGGAGCACTAGGAGCGAGTTTTTAAGGCGAGGTGGTGGAGACTGCGAGGAGTACGCGATATCAAAGCGTGATAGCCTAAAAGATCTTGGTGTAGATAATCAAAAATGCCTTCTAGTCGTTCAGGAAAAAAATACAAAAAAATATCATATGGTGCTAGCTGTTTGGGAAAATTTACACAAAGAGCCTTTGATACTGGATAATCTAAGCTTTAGAGTTTTGCCACTTTCGAAGCGCTACGACTTGGTACCAGAGTATTGCTTGATGGATGGAAAATATTTTAAGATAAAAAAAGATGGCATAAATTTGGAGCCAGTAAATATAAGAATGCAAACTTACGAAAATTTGATAAAAAAAGAAAAAGAAGAGAAATTTTGGAAGAATTAATCTTCCAAGTCGATGTCTATTTTTTCAACATTTGTTGTAATATCTTTAGTATTTTTCTCAATGTTGTGTTTATTTTTCTCGATTAGTGATCTGTTTTGACCTATAAGGTCTCTATTTTCTTTGATGCCATCACTGTTTTGCTCGATCATCTTACTTAGCGTCGCTATCTTTTTTTCATAGCGGATCATTAAGAAGTAGATCACGTAAATTAGCAGTAAAATTACCGCCCAAGGTAAAAATTGCATATTAAATCCTTTGTAATTTTTTGTAATTATAGAAATTTTAGCTTTTAAAAAAAATAAAACTATGAAAATATGAAATTTTATATATGTAAAATTTATCTTTGATTTTTGGTAAAAGGGGCTCAGATTAGTGGGCTGTTTTTTGAAATTTTTATAAATTTTATCTAATTTTTGATTGCAAAAAAATTAGATAAAATATTTTTCAAAATCTCCTTGACTTTTATTTTATTTTGGGCTATAATTGCCACTTCACAAAACAGGTGCTGGTGTAGCTCAGTTGGTAGAGCTACTGCCTTGTAAGCAGTGGGTCGGCGGTTCAAGTCCGTTCACCAGCTCCATTTTGTAACAGTGTTTGACCAGAAAATACCAAAATAACTTATTAATGTTTAAGGTGAGATACTCAAGCGGCCAACGAGGGCAGACTGTAAATCTGCTGACTATGTCTTCCGTGGTTCGAATCCACGTCTCACCACCATTGTTATGCGGGAGTAGCTCAGTTGGCTAGAGCATCAGCCTTCCAAGCTGAGGGTCGCGGGTTCGAGCCCCGTTTCCCGCTCCAAAATTTGGGAAAGTAAACTGGGAGCTGTATCTAGATTTTACTAAACACAGTTATTCCATCTTTATTTTCATGAATTTTTAGTTGTTTGTATGTTGATTAAAATCATCTCAGCCAAGCGTTTTTCGCTCATATGGCTCAGAGGTAGAGCACTTCCTTGGTAAGGAAGAGGTCGCGGGTTCAAGTCCCGCTATGAGCTCCACTGGTTTATATGATTTTATATTACTATACGAATTTGAATTAGATAAAGACACATATCATAACGGAGGAAAAGATGGCTAAAGAAAAATTTTCACGCAACAAGCCACACGTAAACATAGGCACTATCGGTCACGTTGACCATGGTAAAACTACTTTAACAGCTGCAATATCTGCTGTTCTTTCACGCAAAGGTCTTGCTGAGCTAAAAGATTATGATAATATTGATAATGCTCCAGAAGAGAAAGAGCGTGGTATTACAATTGCTACTTCACACATTGAGTATGAGACAGAAAAACGTCACTATGCTCACGTTGACTGCCCAGGCCACGCCGACTATGTAAAAAACATGATTACTGGTGCTGCCCAAATGGACGGTGCTATTCTAGTTGTTTCTGCAGCAGACGGCCCAATGCCACAAACAAGAGAGCACATCTTGCTATCTCGCCAAGTTGGTGTTCCTTATATCGTTGTTTTCATGAACAAAGCAGATATGGTTGATGACGCTGAGTTACTTGAACTAGTTGAAATGGAAATTCGCGAACTACTTAACGAGTATAACTTCCCAGGTGATGATACTCCAATAGTTTCTGGTTCAGCACTTAAAGCTCTTGAAGAGGCAAAAGCTGGACAAGATGGCGAATGGTCAGCAAAAATTATGGAACTAATGGATGCGGTTGATAGCTATATCCCAACTCCAGTTCGTGCTACGGATAAAGATCTTCTTATGCCAATCGAAGACGTTTTCTCAATTTCAGGTCGTGGTACAGTTGTAACAGGTAGAATTGAGAAAGGTGTTGTTAAAGTTGGTGACACAATAGAAATCGTTGGTATCAAACCTACACAAACAACAACAGTTACTGGTGTTGAGATGTTTAGAAAAGAGATGGATCAAGGTGAAGCTGGCGATAACGTTGGTGTTCTTCTTCGTGGTACTAAAAAAGAAGACGTTGAGCGTGGTATGGTTCTTTGCAAACCTAAATCAATTACTCCTCACACAAAATTTGAGGGTGAGGTTTATATTCTAACTAAAGAAGAGGGCGGTCGCCATACTCCTTTCTTTAACAACTATAGACCACAATTCTACGTAAGAACAACTGATGTTACTGGTTCTATTACATTACCAGAAGGCACAGAGATGGTTATGCCAGGTGATAACGTAAGAATTTCTGTTGAGCTTATCGCTCCAGTTGCACTTGAAGAAGGTACTCGTTTTGCTATCCGTGAAGGTGGTAGAACTGTTGGTTCAGGTGTTGTTTCAAAAATACTTGGTTAATTTATAAAATTATGCCAAAGGGGAAACCCTTTGGCTTTCTATAAGGAATATATATGAGAATTAAAATCGGTTTAAAATGCTCTGAGTGTGGTGATATCAATTATACTACTACAAAAAACAGCAAAACCACTACAGATAAGGTTGAGCTCAAAAAATATTGCCCAAGATTAAAAAAACATACTGTTCATAAAGAAGTTAAGCTAAAAAGCTAATTAAGAATAAGTAGCTATTAGGGCAATAGCTCCAACGGTAGAGCGCTGGATTCCAAATCCAATGGTTGGGGGTTCGAATCCCTCTTGCCCTGCCACAATTAAGGTTAAGATTATGGAAAAATTTATAAATTATATAAAGCTATCTAAATTGGAAATAATGAAAGTTATCTTTCCTACTAAAGAACAAATTAGAAATGCTTTTATTGCAGTTTTTATCGTGGTCGCTGTTGTTTCACTTTTTTTAGCTCTTGTTGATGTTATTATGTCCTTTGTTCTTTCTAAAGTTATATAGAATGAGGAAAAAATAATGTCACACAAATGGTATGCTATACAAACTTACGCTGGTAGCGAAATGGCAGTAAAAAGAGGAATTGAAAATTTAGTTAGAGATCACGGTATCGAAGATCAACTAAAAGAAGTTATCGTTCCTACAGAAGACGTAATAGAGATAAAAAACGGTAAGCAAAAAATTAATGAAAGAACTCTTTATCCTGGATATGCTTTTGCATGTTTAGATCTTGATACAGCTCTTTGGCATAAGATTCAGTCTTTACCAAAGGTTGGACGTTTTATTGGTGAGGCTAAAAAGCCTACACCATTGACTGAAAAAGATATAAATACTATCTTGGAAAAAGTTCAAAAAAGAGCGGCACCAAAACCTAAAATATTTTTTGAGGATGGTGAAAGCGTTCGCATAACAGAAGGTCCTTTTGCTAACTTTACAGGTATTGTTGAAGAATACGATATGATACATGGTAAGCTTAGACTCAATGTTTCTATTTTTGGTAGAAGTACCCCTGTTGATATTTTGTATTCACAAGTTGAGAAGATAATTTAAGGAGCAAGAAATGGCTAAAAAAGTTATAGGTGAAATAAAATTACAAATTGCCGCAACAAAAGCAAATCCTAGCCCGCCAGTTGGTCCAGCATTAGGACAAAAGGGCGTTAATATTATGGAATTTTGTAAAGCCTTTAATGAAAAAACAAAAGATATGGTTGGATTTAATATCCCAGTTGTTATTACTGTTTATGCTGATAAAAGTTTTACATTTATCACAAAACAACCACCTGCTACGGACCTTATCAAAAAGGCTGCAGGTATAGCAAAAGGAACAGATAATCCTTTAAAAAATAAAGTAGGTAAATTAACAAAAGCTCAAGTTTTAGAAATAGTTGAGAAAAAACTTGTTGATTTAAATACAAACGATAAAGAGCAAGCAGCTAAGATTATTGCTGGTTCAGCTCGTTCAATGGGTGTCGAAGTAATAGACTAAAACCTTTACCGTCAGGTTGATTTTCAAAAGACGGAAGCAATTTATATGCGGAGAAATTTATGGGAAAAACTAGTAAGAGATTTCAAGAATTGCTCAAAAAAGTAGAGCAAGATAAAATTTATAACCTTAGCGAAGCTATCGATACAGTAAAAACTCTAGCTTCTGCTAAATTTAATGAGACAGTTGAGATTGCATTAAAATTAAATGTTGATCCAAGACATGCTGACCAAATGGTTCGTGGTTCAGTTGTTTTGCCAGCTGGTACAGGTAAAGTTGTGAGAGTTGCTGTTATAGCAAAAGATGCTAAAGCTGATGAGGCAAAAGCTGCTGGTGCTGACATAGTTGGTGCTGATGATCTAGTTGAGGATATCCAAAAAGGTATAATGAACTTTGATGTTCTTATAGCTACTCCAAATTTAATGGGTCTTGTAGGTAAAGTCGGTAGAATTTTGGGACCTAAAGGTTTAATGCCAAATCCAAAAACTGGAACAGTTACAATGGATGTTGCACAAGCTGTTAATAATGCAAAAAGTGGTCAAGTGAATTTCCGTGTTGATAAGCAAGGAAATATACATGCAGGTCTTGGTAAGGTCAATTTTACTAAAGAACAATTAAATGAAAATATTTCAACATTTATTAAAGCTATTAATAAGCATAAACCTGCGACTGCAAAAGGTAGATATGTAAAAAATGCTTCATTGTCATTAACAATGAGCCCTTCTGTAACTCTTGATACTCAAGAGGTTATGGACTTAAAATAAGAATTTAGACAAATTTATATCTTAGATTGGAGATAGCCGAGGCCATTGGGCTTAATTGATTCGACCCGCTCTGCTTGAAATTACCGGTCGGAAAGGAGAAAAAGTGACACGTAACGAAAAAACTGAAGTTGTTGCAAAATTAGAGAGTGAATTTAAAACTGCTGAAGCTATTGTAGTTTGTGACTATCGTGGTCTTTCAGTTAAAAAACTTGAAGTTTTAAGAAATTCTGCAAAAGAACAAAATGTAAAAGTTCAAGTTATTAAAAATACTCTTGCAAGTATTGCTCTTAAAAATTCTGATAAAGTCGGAATGGAACTTAAAGATACAAACATCTATCTTTGGAGTGAAGATCAATTAGCAGTAACTAAAGTAGCCGCAAAATTTGAAGAGGCTAATGCTGACCTTTTCAAAATTAAAACAGCATATATCGATGGCGAAGTTGCAAGCGTTGATAAAGTTAAAGCTCTATCTAAAATGCCTAGCCGTGATGAGCTTATTGCGATGCTTTTGCAAGTTTGGAATGCGCCAATTCAAAATTTCACAATTGGGTTGAATGCGCTTAAAGAGAAAAAAGAACAATCAGCTTAATTAAAATTAAAAAATAATAAGGATTAAAAATGGCAATTACAAAAGAAGACGTATTAGAGTTTATATCTAATCTTTCTGTACTTGAACTTAGCGAACTTGTTAAAGAGTTCGAAGAGAAATTTGGTGTTAGCGCAGCTCCTGTAATGGTAGCTGGTGGTGCAGCTGCTGCTGGTGGTGCAGCTGCTGCTGAAGAAAAAACAGAATTTAACATCGTTCTTGTTGATTCTGGTGATAAGAAAATCAACGTTATTAAGGTTGTTAGAGCACTTACTGGTCTTGGCCTTAAAGAGGCTAAAGACGCAGTTGAAGGAACTCCATCTGTTCTTAAAGAAGGCGTTAGCAAAGACGAAGCTGAAGCAGCTAAAAAAGAGCTTGAAGAGGCTGGTGCTAAGGTTGAACTTAAATAATTTTTTATTATTTAGGCTTAATATTTCAAGAGAGGGCAGAGGCTCTCTCTTTTTTAAATTTTAGATGCCTTGTTAAAAGGCTATACTTTTCTTTCAAAATTACCACGAGGTAGATGCAATGTTAAATAGCTTATACTCAGGAAATCGTCTTAGAGTTGACTTCTCTAATGTCGTTAAAGAGATAGACGTTCCGAACCTACTACAACTACAAAAAAAGAGCTTTGATAATTTTTTAAATCTAAATAACAATCAGACAGAAAGCGGTATCGAAAAAGTTTTTAAGTCGATTTTTCCTATACATGATCCGCAAAATCGTTTGACTTTAGAATATGTTAGTTCAGAGATTGGAAAACCAAAATACACAATCAGAGAGTGCATAGAAAGAGGTCTTACATACTCTGTAAATTTAAAAATGAAAATACGCCTTATCGTTCATGAAAAAGATGATAAGACTGGTGATAAAGTTGGCGTTAAAGATATAAAAGAGCAAGAAATTTTTATACGTGAAATTCCGTTGATGACAGATAGAATTTCATTTATTATAAATGGTGTTGAGCGTGTTGTTGTAAATCAACTTCATAGAAGCCCTGGCGTTATCTTTAAGCAAGAAGAGAGTGCGACAGTTGCAAATAAACTGATCTATACAGCTCAAATAATCCCAGATCGTGGCTCTTGGCTACACTTTGAATATGATACAAAAGACATTTTATATGTTAGGATAAATAAGCGTAGAAAAGTGCCTGTAACTATCTTGTTTAGGGCATTAGGATATAAAAAACAAGACATTATTAAGCTATTTTATCCGATACAAAATTTAGTTATTAAAAATAATAAATTTTTAACTCTTTTCAATCCAGAGGATTATCTAGGAAGAGTTGAGTATGATATAAAAAATGAAGATGGAGAGGTTCTTCACCAAGCTGGCAAGCGTCTAACAAAGAAAAAAGCTGATAAATTAATCGAAGATGGCGTTAAATTTGTTGAGTATCCGATCGAAGCACTTATTGGTAGATATTTAGCAAACCCTGTGATAAACACAGAAAGCGGCGAAATTTTATATGACACACTATCTGCTCTTGATGAGAATAAACTTGCAAAAATTTTAGCTGAGCATGAAAGTATCGAAATCATAAACAACTCTGCAGCCGGTGTTGACGACGCTATTATAAATTCATTTATAGCTGATAATGATATGCTTAAGGTTTTAAAACAAACTGAGGGCGTTGATGATGAAAATGACCTTGCTGCGATTAGAATTTATAAGGTTATGAGACCTGGCGAGCCAGTAGTTAAAGAGGCTGCAAAGAGCTTTGTAAATGATATATTATTTAATCCTGAAAGATATGACTTAACAAAAGTTGGTCGTATGAAGATGAACCACAAGCTTTCGCTTGATGTGCCAGAGTATGTTACTTTGCTAACTAGCGAAGATATCATCAAAACTGCAAAATATCTTATAAAAGTTAAAAATGGACAAGGCCACATCGATGACCGCGACCACCTTGGCAACCGCCGTATAAGATCTATCGGTGAGCTACTTGCTAGCGAGCTTCACCTTGGCTTTGTTAAGATGCAAAAGGCTATCCGTGATAAATTTACAAGTCTAAGCAATAACACTGATGAGATCATGCCTTATGATCTTATCAATCCAAAAATGATTACAGCGACAATTATGGAATTTTTCACAGGCGGTCAGCTAAGCCAGTTTATGGATCAGACAAACCCACTTAGTGAGGTTACTCACAAGCGCCGTCTATCTGCACTTGGCGAGGGCGGCTTGGTAAAAGAGCGTGCTGGATTTGAGGTGCGTGACGTTCACCCAACTCACTACGGCAGAATTTGTCCAGTTGAGACCCCAGAAGGTCAAAATATCGGTCTTATAAACACTCTTTCAACTTATGCAAAAGTAAATGACCTTGGCTTTGTTGAAGCGCCATATAAAAAGGTCGTTGATGGCAAGGTGACTGATGAGATAGTCTATCTAACTGCAACTCAAGAAGAGGGCAATGTTATCGCTCCAGCATCGACCAAGCTCGATGAAAACGGACATATCGTTGAGGACTTGATCGAGGTTAGAAAAGAGGGCGAGATGATGCTTGCTCGTAGAGAAGATGTTACCCTGATCGACCTTTGCTCTGGTATGATAGCTGGTGTTGCAGCTTCGCTTATCCCATTCCTAGAGCACGATGACGCTAACCGTGCGCTTATGGGCTCAAACATGCAGCGTCAAGCTGTGCCACTGCTTCGCTCAACTGCCCCGATCGTTGGAACAGGTATGGAGAGCGTTATCGCAAGAGATGCCTGGGAGAGCGTAAAAGCAAAACGTGGTGGCGTAGTTGAAAAGGTTGATAATAAAAACATCTTTATTCTTGGTGAAGATGAAGCCGGTCCATATATCGATCACTACTCTTTAGAGAAAAATTTAAGAACAAACCAAAATACGACATTTTCACAACATCCGATCGTTAAAAAAGGTGATGAGATCGTTGCTGGTCAGATAATAGCCGATGGTCCAAGCATGGAAAAAGGCGAGCTAGCTATTGGTAAAAACGCGTTAATCGCATTTATGCCTTGGAATGGCTACAACTACGAGGACGCGATCGTTATTAGTGAAAAAATGATACGTGAAGATGCCTTTACGAGCGTTCATATCTATGAAAAAGAGATTGAGGCTCGTGAGCTAAAAGACGGCGTTGAAGAGATAACAAAAGATATACCAAACGTCAAAGAAGAGGAGCTTATGCACCTTGATGAAAGCGGTATCGTCAAAATCGGTACAGAGATCAAGCCTGGCATGATCCTTGTTGGTAAAGTATCTCCAAAAGGCGAAGTTAAACCAACTCCAGAAGAAAGACTTTTGCGTGCGATCTTTGGCGAAAAAGCTGGTCACGTTGTAAATAAATCGCTCTATGCTTCAGCTTCGATGGAAGGCGTGGTTGTTGATGTTAAAATTTTTACCAAAAAAGGCTATGAAAAAGATAGCAGAACGAACAAGGCTTATGAAGAGGAGAAGACACTTTTAGAAAAAGAGCACCACGATAGACTGCTTATGCTAGACCGCGAAGAGATGCTAAAAGTTACAGCGCTTCTTTCTAAAAACCCACTAGCGAGCGACCAAGAGGTAAATAAAAAAGAGTATAAAAAGGGCTCAAAGATCAACAAGGCTGACTTTGAGAATATCAATAGATTTACCCTAAATGCTATCGTAAAGAGCTTTTCAAAAGATATCCAAAAGAAATATGATGAGCTAAAAAATTACTTCCAAAATGAGAAGAAAAAGCTTAAAGAAGAGCACGACGCTAAGATAGAAATTTTAGAAAAAGATGATATTTTACCAAGCGGCGTTGTAAAACTTGTAAAGGTTTATATAGCTACAAAACGCAAACTAAAAGTTGGCGATAAGATGGCTGGACGTCACGGAAACAAAGGTATCGTTTCAAATATAGTTAGAGAAGTCGATATGCCGTATCTTCCAAGCGGTCAGATCGTTGATATCGTTCTAAACCCACTAGGCGTTCCAAGCCGTATGAACATAGGTCAAATTTTAGAGAGCCACCTTGGTCTTGTTGGTTACCGCTTAGGCGAGCAGATCAATGAAATTTTTGAGACCAAAAAAGGTGAGTGGATAAAAGAGTTAAGAGCTAAGATGATAGAGATTGCAAGCGTTGCTAAGCTAATGGATGCTAAAAAAGCTCTTGGTAAGATGAGCGATGAGAAGCTTCTTGAGTATGCAAAAGATTGGAGTAATGGCGTAAGATTTGCAACTCCGATTTTTGAAGGCGTTAAAGCTGACGAATTTGCAAAATTATTTGAGATGGCAAAGATAGATAGCGACGGTAAAACTGAGCTATATGACGGACGTACAGGCTCAAAGATAAGAGAACGCGTTAATGTTGGTTGTATGTATATGTTAAAACTTCACCACTTGGTTGATGAAAAAGTTCACGCAAGAAGTACTGGACCATACAGCCTTGTTACACAACAACCTGTCGGTGGTAAGGCGCTATTTGGTGGTCAAAGGTTTGGTGAGATGGAAGTTTGGGCACTTGAGGCTTATGGTGCTGCTCATACACTAAGAGAGATGCTAACTGTAAAATCAGACGATGTTGAGGGAAGACTCTCTGCTTACAAAGCTTTAACAAGAGGTGAAAACGTTCCTGAGACTGGTATCCCTGAGACGTTCTTTGTTCTAACAAACGAGCTAAAATCACTAGCTCTTGATGTGGAAGTATATGATGAGGATGAGACAAATGAAACTAACTAATTTAAAACCAGTTGAGATAAAAGAAGAGCATAGACCTCGTGATTTTGAAGCTTTTCAACTTCGTTTAGCAAGTCCTGAGAAGATAAAATCTTGGAGTTATGGCGAGGTTAAAAAACCAGAAACCATCAACTACCGCACGCTAAAACCTGAGCGTGATGGCTTGTTTTGTGCCAAAATTTTCGGACCGATCCGCGACTATGAGTGTCTTTGTGGCAAATATAAAAAGATGCGCTATAAAGGTATAAAGTGTGAAAAGTGCGGCGTTGAAGTAACAACGTCTAAAGTTCGTCGCTCTCGCATGGGTCACATCGAGCTTGTAACTCCAGTGGCTCACATCTGGTATGTAAATTTCTTGCCAAGCCGTATAGGTGCGCTTCTTGGTATTAAGATGAAAGACCTTGAACGCGTACTTTACTATGAGGCATACATTGTTGATAATGCTGGCGAGGCTTATTATGACAATGAAAATTCTAAAAAAGTTGAAAAATATGACGTTCTAAACGAGGAGCAATACCAAAGCCTAGCTTCAAGATATGAAGAGAGTGGCTTTACGGCAAGAATGGGTGGCGAGGTCATCTATGATATGCTAGCTGAGCTTGATCTAACTCAAATTTTAAATCAGCTACAAGAAGAGATGGAGGCTACAAATTCTGAGGCTAAGAAAAAGACTATCGTAAAACGTCTAAAGGTTATCGAGAGCTTTTTAAATTCAGGCAACCGCCCAGAGTGGATGATGATAACAAATTTACCAGTTCTTCCGCCTGATCTTAGACCACTTGTTAATCTTGATGGTGGTAAATTTGCTGTTTCGGACGTAAATGATCTATATCGCCGTGTAATAAATAGAAATAGCCGTCTAAAACGCCTGCTTGAGCTTGACGCACCTGAGATCATCATCAGAAACGAAAAGAGAATGCTTCAAGAGGCTGTTGATGCGCTATTTGATAATGGCCGCAGAGCAAACGCTGTAAAAGGTGCAAATAAGCGCCCACTAAAATCACTAAGCGAGATCATCAAAGGTAAGCAAGGCCGTTTCCGTCAGAATTTGCTAGGTAAGCGTGTTGATTTCTCTGGACGTTCTGTTATCGTCGTTGGTCCAAAGCTAAAAATGGATCAGTGCGGTCTTCCAAAGAAGATGGCTTTAGAGCTATTTAAGCCACATTTGCTTGCTCGCCTTGAAGAAAAAGGCTATGCGACAACCGTTAAGCAAGCTAAAAAAATGATAGAAGATAAGACAAATGAGGTTTGGGAGTGCTTAGAAGAGGTCGTTAAAGACTATCCAGTTATGCTAAACCGTGCTCCGACACTTCACAAGCTCTCTATCCAGGCGTTTCACCCAGTTCTTGTTGAGGGCAAGGCGATCCAGCTTCACCCGCTAGTTTGTGCGGCGTTCAACGCTGACTTCGACGGTGACCAAATGGCTGTTCACGTGCCACTATCGCAGGAAGCTATCGCTGAGTGCAAAATTTTGATGCTTAGCTCAATGAACATCTTGCTTCCTGCAAGTGGTAAGGCTATCACAGTCCCTTCACAAGATATGGTTTTGGGAATTTATTACCTAAGCCTAGAGAGAAATGATGAAAAAGGTGCAAATAAAATTTTCTCAAGCGTCGATGAAGTAATGATCGCTGAAGAGGCTAACACTCTTGGTCTTCACGCTAAAATCAAAACTATGGTTGATAACAAGATCATCTTTACAACGGCTGGTCGCTTGATATTAAGAGCGATACTTCCTGATTTTGTCCCTGAAAATATGTGGAATAAGATCATGAAGAAAAAAGACATTGCAAATTTGGTTGATTATGTTTATAGAAATGGCGGCCTTGAAGTAACGGCTGACTTCCTTGATAAGCTTAAAAATTTAGGCTTTAGATATGCTACAAAAGCGGGAATTTCTATCTCTATCGCAGACATCATCGTGCCAGATAGCAAGCAAAAATATATCGACGAAGCTAAGAAAAAAGTTCGTGAAATTCAAAAGCAATATGGCGCTGGTCTTTTAACAGATAGTGAGAGATACAACAAGATCATCGATATCTGGACAGATACAAACAACAGCGTTGCAAGCGAGATGATGAAGCTTATCCAAAGTGACAAGGGCGGATTTAACTCAATTTATATGATGGCTGACTCAGGTGCGAGAGGTAGTGCAGCGCAAATTCGCCAGCTAGCTGGTATGCGTGGTCTTATGGCAAAACCGGACGGCTCGATCATCGAAACGCCGATCATTTCAAACTTCCGTGAAGGTCTAAACATAATGGAGTACTTCAACTCAACCCACGGAGCTAGAAAAGGTCTTGCTGATACCGCGCTAAAAACTGCCAACGCTGGTTACCTAACAAGAAAGCTAATCGACGTTGCTCAAAACGTTAAAGTCACAATGCACGACTGCGGTACGCACGAGGGTGTTGAGATCACAGATATCACGGAGAGCGGCGAGCTAATCGAAAGCCTTGAAGAGAGAGTCTTGGGCCGTGTTTTAGCAGATGATGTGATCGATCCTATAACAAATGAAATTTTATTTAGCGAAGGCACATTGCTTGATGAAGAGAAAGCTAAGGCTATAACAGAAGCTGGCATAAAATCAGTAAGCATTAGAACACCTATCACGTGCAAGGCGCCAAAAGGCGTTTGCGCAAAATGCTACGGCTTAAATTTGGGCGAGGGCAAACTTGTAAAACCAGGCGAGGCTGTCGGTATCATCTCAGCTCAATCAATTGGTGAGCCAGGTACTCAGCTAACGCTAAGAACATTCCACATTGGTGGTACGGCTTCTACTGAGCAGCAAGACCGCCAAGTCATCGCTCAAAAAGAGGGCTTTATTAGGTATTACAACCTTAGTACATACGAGAACAACGGCAAAAAAATCGTTGCAAACAGAAGAAGTGCGGCTGTGCTACTTGTTGAGCCAAAGATAAAATCAACAATCGATGGTAAAATCGAGATCGAATATGCTCACGAAGACGTAAATATCGTTATCAAAGGCAAAAAAGAAGAGATCAAATATACTATCAGAAGAAACGACCTTGCTAAACCAAACGAACTAGCTGGCGTTAGCGGTAAGATCGAAGGCAAGATGTATATCCCTTATGCAAATGGCGACAAGGTAAAAGAGAATGAGAGTATCGTTGAGATAATAAAAGAGGGCTGGAACGTTCCAAATCGTATCCCATATGCTAGTGAGCTTAAAATTTCAGACGGCGATCCAGTAACTAGAAAGATCACAGCAGATGCAAATGGTGTGGTTAAATTTTTCATACTAAAAGGTGACTTCCTTGATAGACTAAAAGATATCAAAAAAGGTCACAAAGTAACTGAAAAAGGCTTCTTTGTTGTCGTTTCTGACAAGGATGGACGTGAGGCAGTTCGCCACTATATCCCAAGAAATTCTATCATCCAAGTATCAGATAATGATGCGGTAGAAAGAGCAACAGTAGTCTCACTACCTGAAAAAGATGACAAGCTAATAATCGCTGAGTGGGATCCATACTCAACTCCAACTATCGCAGAAGAGGCTGGTGTAGTTAGCTTTGAAGATGTCGAGCCAGGATATAGTGCGACTGAGCAAGCTGACGAGGCAACTGGTCAAAGACGTCTTGTTATCAACGAATATTTGCCAAGTGGCGTAAAACCAGCGATTATTATCACTACAAAGAGCGGACATTTGATCAAGTACCCACTTGATCCAAAAACTGCGATCTTTGTTTCAAGTGGCGATGAAGTGGCCCAAGCTGACATTTTGGCTAAGACTCCAAAAGCTGTTGCTAAGTCAAAAGATATCACTGGTGGTCTTCCAAGAGTTAGTGAGCTATTTGAGGCAAGACGCCCTAAAAATACAGCTATCGTTGCAGAGATCGACGGCGTTGTTAGATTTGACAAGCCACTTCGCTCAAAAGAGCGCATCATCATCCAAGCAGAAGATGGCACGACAGCTGAGTATTTGATCGAGAAGAGCCGCCAGATCCAAGTAAGAGACGGCGAATTTGTCCATGCTGGCGAGAAACTAACAGACGGACTTATCTCAAGTCACGATATCTTAAGAATTCTTGGTGAAAAAGCACTTCACTACTATTTGATCAGTGAAATTCAGCAAGTTTATCGTCGCCAAGGTGTTGCGATCGCTGATAAGCACATCGAGATCATCGTCTCTCAAATGCTTCGCCAAGTCAAAATCGTCGATAGCGGAAATACAAATTTCATCGTTGGCGACATGGTTTCAAGAAACAAATTTAAAGAAGAGAACGAACGCATCATGAAAATGGGTGGCGAGCCAGCTATCGCTGAGCCGATCCTCCTTGGTGTCACAAGAGCGGCCATCGGAAGTGATAGTGTGATCTCTGCTGCGTCATTCCAAGAGACAACTAAGGTCTTAACAGAGGCGTCAATCGCTGCTAAATTTGACTATCTTGAAGATCTAAAAGAGAACGTCATCCTTGGACGTATGATCCCAGTTGGTACTGGTTTTTATAAAGATAAAAAGATAAAGATCAAAGAAAACTAATATATTAAGCCCCACCTCTGGGGCTTAATCCCTTTATAAATTTCCCCACTTAAATTTACAAAATTTCAAAATTTACAAGCCGTTAATCAATATTAAATAAAATCCCTAACTAAAAATATGTAACGGAGATATTATGAAAAATGTCGATCTTGGACTTTTATTTCTGCGCTTAGGTCTTGGAATTTGCCTTTTTATGCATGGCTTTGGCAAAATTTTACATGGAGTTGGCGGCGTAAAGAGCATTTTAGTTGATGCTGGACTGCCTAGTTTTCTAGCGTATTTTGCCTATCTTAGCGAGGTTTTAGCCCCTATAATGATCGCCGTTGGTTTTTACTCAAGGGTTGGCGCAGTGCTAGTTTTTGGCTCTAGTCTTGTCATTTTGTACTCATTTTATGGGTTTTCAAATTTACTTGAGCTAACTAATGTAAATGGCTTTAAAGCAGAGCTTATATATCTTTATATCGCTATGTCACTTTGTATCATTTCAACTGGTAGTGGCAAATACGCTATCAAGCAAGACTGATCTAAATTTAGCACATATCAAATGTGCTAAATTTTCACAAATTTTATTTAAAATTTAAATTTATTTTATTTTTTTATAACAATTTAAGTTTGTAGCCTTTAAATTCAAAAAATATCTCAAATTTAAAGGACGCATGATGAACTCTACAAAAAAAGAGCCTTCGTTTCTGCTAGCCCTTACGCCTATCTTGGTTATGATCGTAGGCCTTGCGCTTGGCGTTGGTTATATGAAGCTAAAGGTTGAGCCGATCATTTTGATAGCAGCTCTCGTGGCTGGTGGCATCGCTTGGAGGCTAGGATATAGTTGGAGCGAGCTTCAAGAAGGGGTGATAGAGAAAATTTCAAGCTCATTGCCAGCACTTATGATACTCTGGGCAGTCGGTCTGCTCATTGGCTCGTGGGTATTTTCAGGCACCATCCCTATGATCATCTACTACGGCGTAGATCTTATAAGTCCGCAGTATCTAGTCCTAACAGCTTTTGTCATCGCAGCTATCATCTCAACCGTAACTGGCACATCTTGGGGTTCTGCTGGCACAGTCGGTGTTGCCATCATGGGCATAGCTCAAGGTCTTGATGTAAATTTAGCAGCAACTGCTGGTGCGGTAGTCGCAGGAGCATACTTTGGCGATAAACTCTCCCCACTCTCAGACACGACAAACCTAGCTCCGATAGCAGCTGGCTCAGAGCTTTATGAGCACATCAGACATATGTTTTATACGACTATCCCAGCAACTATCGTTGCGATAGCGGCTTATCTATTTTTTGGTAGCGAGGCTGCAAGCAGTGGTGCAAATGTTTCAGAGTCGGTTTTAGCACTTCAAGGTCAGCTTGATAAAATTTTTCACTGGAACATCATCTTGCTTTTGCCTGTGCTTTTTGTCTTGGCTGGCTCGGTGCTAAAGTGGCCAACGATACCTGTCATGATCATAGCTTCGCTATTTTCAGTGCTTCTTGGAGTTATTGTTCAAGATTTTAGCTTTAAAAATGGCTTTATATCAGTGATGACTGGCTTTAACGTCACGATGAGCGGCATTAATATGGAGTTTTCAAAAGATGTCACTAAGCTTCTAAACAGAGGCGGTGTAAGCTCGGTAAATTCAACCACCATCCTAGTCATCTGCGCTATGGGCTTTGCTGGTATCATCTCAAAAACTGGCATGCTCACAAAGGTGCTCCACACCATCATGGCGAAGGTCAAATCAACAGCAGGCGTCATCATCTCGACTATCGGCTCATGCTTAACTGTCGCATTTGTCACAGGTAGCTCATATCTTTCTATCCTCATCCCTGGCGAGATGTTTAAAGACTTTTATAAAGAGAAAAATTTAGCAGCCAAAAACCTATCAAGAACACTTGAAGACTCTGGTACCGTGATCGTCCCACTCATCCCTTGGTCAGCAGCAGGCGCATATATGACAGCCACACTTGGAGTACCAACGGTAGAGTATTTGCCATGGGCTATTTTAAACTACATGGGCGTTGTCTTTGCTATCATTTTAGCTCTTACTGGCATTGGCATAGCTAAGATAAATAAGGACGCCAAATGATACTTATAAAAAACGTCAAAATTTACTCGCCAAAATTTCTTGGCAAAAAAGATATATTTATATGTAATGGCAAGATCGTCTGCATAGCTGAAAATTTAGAGCCAAATTTACCAAATGTAAAGGTGATCGACGCTTCAAATTTCACGGCGATACCAGGTCTTATCGATAAGCATGTGCATATCACTGGAGGCGGCGGCGAGGGTGGCTTTAAGACTAGAGTGCCTGAGATCATGCTATCAAATTTAATAGAAGCTGGCATAACGACGGCTGTTGGCCTACTTGGAACTGACAGCACGACAAGAAGCGTTGAAAATTTAGTCGCAAAAGCACACGCGCTAAACGACGAGGGCATCACATGCTACGCTCACACTGGCGCATACAGCTCTAAAACGCCAACCATAACTGGCGAGATCGAAAAAGATATCGTCTTTGTTGATCCCATAATCGGCACCAAGCTAGCCATAAGCGACCACCGCTCATCAAGCGTGAGCAAAGATGAGCTAGCTCACATAGTTTCGGCTGGCAGGGTGGCTGGCATGATCAGCTCGAAGTCAGGCCACACCACACTTCACATGGGTGATGGTAAAAAGGGCTTAAATTTGATCTACGAAGTGCTAAATGAGTACGACATGCCGATTACGCTATTTCAACCAACGCACGTAAATAGAAACGAGGAGCTTTTTAAACAAAGCTTTAAATTTATAAAAGATGGCGGCTATATCGACTTTACCTGCATGCCAGGACTTACGCCACTTGAAGCTGTAAAGCGCGTCAAAAAAGAAAATTTACCGACAAATAAGATAACCATCAGTTCAGACGGCTTTGGCAGCTACTCTAGCTATGATAGCGACGGAAATTTACTAAAAATAGGCATCGCTAGCGTCAAGAGCCTATATGAAGAGTTTATAAATTTTGTAAAAGATGGCTTTAGCATCGAGGAGGCACTGCCATATTTTACGACAAACGTGGCAAAAAGCGTGGCCTTGCAAAACAAAAAAGGCGAGATAAAAGAAAATTTCGATGCAGATATTTTGCTAATCGATGAGAAATTTGAGATTAAATTTGTCGTTGCAAAGGGTGAAATTTTAAAAGATGACAGTGGTTTTATAAAAAAAGGAACTTATGAATAAGTCTAACTTATTAACCGTTATTTAAGCTTTTTTTAAATAAAATTAGGTCTTTTTAATAAATTTAGTCGAAAGGAATTATTGTGCCAACCATAAATCAATTGGTCAGAAATGAACGCAAGAAAGTGACTGTTAAGTCAAAATCTCCAGCGTTAAAAGAGTGCCCTCAAAGAAGAGGAGTTTGCACTAGGGTTTATACTACAACTCCTAAAAAACCAAACTCAGCTTTGAGGAAAGTTGCCAAAGTTAGGCTTACAAGCGGTTTTGAAGTCATCAGCTATATCGGCGGTGAAGGTCATAACCTACAAGAACACAGTATCGTTTTAGTTCGCGGCGGTAGGGTTAAAGACTTACCAGGTGTTAAATATCACATCGTTCGTGGTGCACTTGATACTGCTGGTGTTGCAAAAAGAACAGTTTCTCGTTCTAAATATGGTGCAAAACGCCCTAAAGCTGGCGCTGCTGCTCCAAAAAAGTAAAAAATTAGGTTCGCAGACGTTGCTTAAATTTGCAAACGTTTGAGTAAAATTTCATAAAAATTTGAAGGAAAAATCAAAATGAGAAGAAGAAAAGCTCCTGTAAGGGAAGTTTTACCTGATCCGATTTACGGAAATAAAATAATCACTAAATTTATTAATTCTCTTATGTATGATGGCAAAAAAAGCGTCGCTACAGAGATAATGTATGGTGCTATTAAAGCTATCGAAAAGAAAAATGCTGAGGTTAAAGGCATCGACGTTTTTAACGACGCTATCGAAAATGTAAAACCTATTTTAGAAGTTAAATCACGCCGTGTTGGTGGTGCTACTTATCAAGTACCAGTTGAGGTTCGTCCAGCTCGCCAACAAGCTCTTGCTATCCGCTGGCTTATAACTTTTGCTAGAAAAAGAAGCGAAAGAACAATGGTTGATAAACTAGCAAATGAGCTTTTAGATGCGGCAAATTCAAAAGGTGCATCTTTCAAGAAGAAGGAAGATACTTACAAGATGGCAGAGGCTAATAAAGCATTTGCTCACTACCGCTGGTAAGAAAGAATTAGTATGGCAGAGAGAAAAACGCCTTTACATAAGGTAAGAAATATCGGTATTGCGGCTCACATTGATGCTGGAAAGACAACTACTAGTGAGAGAATTTTGTTCTTCACTGGTATGAGCCATAAGATAGGTGAGGTTCATGATGGCGCTGCTACTATGGACTGGATGGAGCAAGAAAAAGAGCGTGGTATTACTATTACATCAGCTGCAACTACAGCGTTTTGGAAGGGCTACCAAGTAAACCTAATCGACACTCCGGGACACGTTGACTTTACTATTGAGGTTGAGCGTTCTATGCGTGTTCTTGACGGTGCTGTTGCGGTATTTTGTTCTGTTGGTGGTGTTCAGCCACAGTCTGAAACTGTTTGGAGACAAGCAAATAAATATCACGTACCAAGAATTGTTTTTGTTAATAAAATGGACAGAATTGGTGCAAATTTCTTTAGAGTTGAAGAGCAGATCAGAGAAAGATTAAAAGCAAATCCAGTACCTATACAAATTCCTATCGGTGCAGAGGATAACTTTAAAGGCGTGGTTGATCTTGTAAGAATGAAAGCATACGTTTGGAATGACGAGAAAAAGCCAACTGACTATGTAGAAGAAGAAATTCCAGCTGAAGTTAAAGATAAAGCTGAAGAATACCGCGCAAAACTAATCGAAGCTGTTTCTGAGACAGACGATAGTTTGATGGAGAAATTCTTTGCAGGTGAAGAACTAACTGAAGAAGAGATCAAAAAAGGTATAAAAGCAGGCTGCTTAAGAATGACTATCACACCTATGCTTTGCGGAACTGCGTTTAAGAACAAAGGTATCCAACCTCTACTTGATGCTGTTGTTGATTATTTACCAGCTCCAGATGAGATCGCAGCGATAAATGGTGTTTATGAAGATGGCACTGAAGTGACTGTTGAAAGTACAGATGATGGCGAATTTGCCGCTCTTGCGTTTAAAATTATGACCGACCCATTTGTTGGACAGCTAACATTTATCCGTGTTTATAGAGGAAGCCTTGAAAGTGGTAGTTACGCTTACAACACAGTTCAAGACTGCAAAGAGAGAATCGGCCGCTTACTAAAAATGCACTCAAATAAACGTGAAGAGATTACTGAGCTTTTCGCTGGTGAAATCGGTGCTGTTGTTGGTCTAAAAAATACTCTAACTGGCGATACTCTTGCAAGCGAAAAAGATAAAGTTATTCTTGAGAGAATGGACTTCCCAGAGCCAGTTATTAGTGTTGCGGTTGAGCCAAAAACAAAAGCAGATCAAGAAAAAATGGCGATCGCTCTTCAAAAACTAGCTCAAGAAGATCCAAGCTTTAGAGTTAGCACTGATGAAGAGAGTGGACAAACTATCATTAGTGGCATGGGTGAGCTTCACCTAGAGATCATTGTTGATCGTATGCTTCGTGAATTTAAAGTTGATGCTGAAGTTGGTCAGCCACAAGTTGCTTACCGCGAGACTATCCGTAAGGCAGTTGAACAAGAGTATAAGTATGCTAAACAATCAGGTGGTCGTGGTCAATATGGTCACGTATTCTTACGTATCGAGCCACTTCCAGCTGCTAGTGGATTTGAATTTGTTAACGACATCAAAGGTGGTGTTGTTCCAAAAGAGTATATCCCAGCTGTTGAAAAAGGTTGTAAAGAAGCGCTTCAAAGCGGTGTTCTTGCTGGATATCCAGTTGAAGATGTTAAAGTTACACTTTTTGATGGTAGCTACCACGAAGTTGACTCGTCGGAAATGGCATTTAAACTCGCTGCTTCTATGGGCTTTAAAGAGGGCGCTAGAAAAGCAGGCGCAGTTATCCTTGAGCCTATGATGAAAGTTGAAGTTGAGACTCCAGAAGAGTATATGGGTGATGTTATCGGTGACCTTAATAAGCGCCGTGGCCAAGTAAATTCAATGGATGATAGAAATGGTGTAAAAATCATTGCAGCTTATTGTCCACTAGCTCAAATGTTTGGCTACTCAACAGATCTTCGCTCAATGACCCAAGGTCGTGCGACTTATTCAATGGAATTTGATCACTACGAGGAAGTTCCTAAAAACGTAAGTGAAGAGATTATTAAAAAGAGAAATGGCTAATTAGCCAAAATAGGGCAGAGCGATCTGCCCTTTAAAATTTAACTACTTGAGTAAAAATTTAAACTAACTTCTAAATTTGTCCTCATAGCTCAGCTGGATAGAGCGCAGAATTCCTAATTCTGAGGTCGTGAGTTCGAACCTCGCTGGGGACACCACTCCTGCTTTAAATACTATCTCATAAAAATCTTGTATAGAGTGCTTTAAATCATTTATATTTAAAATTCTTATTTTTATAAGTAGTCGTATTTGACATATAAATAAATTTATTTTTTTAATGAATTATTTGTATGACCTCACTATCAATAAAATTTATCAACAAAAATTTTATATATTTAATAATCCATGCTAACATTTCAAAAATTTATTTAAGGAGAGTAGATGAAGAAAATTTTACTTTTAGGAGCCGTTTGTTGCATGTTGTCAGCTGATGTTAAAACCGTTAATATAAGTCCAGATGAGATCAAAAAATATGATCAGATCGTTGATATTAGAACTCCATCTGAATGGCAAGAAACTGGCATCATAGCTGGTGCGAAGACCATCACTTTTGATCCAAGCAATAAGAGTGCATTTTTAGATGAGCTTTCAAAAGCGGTTGATATTAAAAAGCCTATCGCTCTTGTTTGTAGAAGTGGCAGAAGAAGCACAGCAGCAGCTACAGCGATAGATAGCTCAGATCTTAAGATTATAAATTTAGATGGCGGTATGAGTAGTTTGATCGAGCAAGGCTACAAAACTACACCTTATAAAAAATAGACAAATCTCTAAATTCTACATTTGGCTACAAGATAAATTTATTTTGTAGCCAAAATTTTATACTAAATAATAAATTTTATTATTTGATTAACCAGTGATTAACTCTAAGTCAATATAATTTCATCACATTTAAACAATAAAGAAGGAGACAAAATGTCAAAAGTTATTTTACAGTTAAACACAATTCAGGCTGATGCAAATGCACTTTATATCAAATTTCATGATCTTCACTGGAATGTAAAAGGTATTCAATTTTTTAGCGTCCACGAATACACAGAGAAAGCTTATGAGGATATGAGTGAGATTTTTGATGACGCAGCTGAGAGAGCTCTTATGCTTGGTGGTAGACCTATCGTCAAGGCTGAGGAGCTAGCAAAAGTCGCTCACATAAAACACGAGCCAAAAGAGAGCTACACTCCGACTGAAGTTTTGGATATTGTTTTGGCTGATTACAAGCACCTTTTGGGCGAGTTTAAAAAGCTTGATGAGCTTGCAGAGGGTGACACAACAACTCAGATGTACGCGCAAGACCAAATAGCTAAATTTGAAAAAGCCATCTGGATGCTAAACGCAACACTTGGTAAATAATCACAGCGGGAGCTCTCCCGCTTTACCCTAAATAAATTCCACCTTTTGGCGATATAGTTTTTATAAACTTATAGGAGCCAAATATGCAAATCAGTCAAATCGTCAGCTCATACAACACTTCAAGCGTAAAAGAAAATGTAAAATCAGAAATTTCGCTTCATAAAGATGAAAAAGAGGTTTCTAAAAAGCAGCCTGAGGTTTCAAATTTAAGCGCGAAAGAGATCTCAAATAGCTACTTTTTGCAGTATCAAAAAGATATTACTCAAAATACTAGTTCAAATTTACTAGCCCAAGGTGGTCTAAGCTTTAGTGTGCCTGAAAATTTATCAGACATTTTAGCTGGACTTGATCTAGCAGGCATCGGCTACAACGGCAAAGCTCTAGGAGAGCTAAGTAGCGATGAGGCAAGCGAGCTAGTTAGTGAAAATGGCTTTTTTGGCATCGCAAATACAGCTGATAGGATAGCTGGCTTTGTGCTAAATGGCGCAGGTGATGATGTAGAGAAGCTAAAAGCTGGTAGAGATGGCGTGGCAAAGGGTTTTGAGGATGCAAAGAAAATTTGGGGTGGTGAGCTACCTGAAATTTCACAAAAGACTATCGAAAAGACGCTTGAGACGCTCGATAAAAAGATCGCCGAGCTTGGCGGTAACGTCTTAAACGTATCAGCTTAATTTTCTTGGGGTCTCTCCCAAGAAATTTATATATTCAATGTAAGCACAAAACTCAAATTTTAAAAACTCGCAAATTTTATTTAATCTTAAAAGCTATACTTTTCTCTTTATATTAAGGAGAAAAGATGAAAGCTAAAATTTTACTTCCTCTAGCAGTAGCCACTATGTTTTTGGGATGTTCATTTTTTGATGACAACCCACCAGTCCGTAAGCAACCAAGACAAGCTGCCAAAACTACACCTGCAAAAAGCTCCATTAAAGGCTTCATAAAAGATGTTAGCTATAAAGATTCGAAATACTGCTACGAGATAGTAGCCAGCGATGTGAAAAATCACAAACTAAACAAAGCAAATTTTTGTGCAAACAGATATTATTACGATAAGGGCGATCTTGTCTATGCGACTTTTTACGCAGATAAGCTCATAGACATGCTTCTTATAAAAGAGGGCGGCTCTAGAGGCGCATATAATGGCATAAGAAAACCACAAAATGAAGTGGTCGTTAAAAGAAAAAATATAAAAACAAATATCGAAGTACCAAAAGAGGAGAAAATTTCTTTTTAGATTACCGTTGATTTACTGCTAGCATATATAATTTCATCAGCAATCAAAACTAGAACTCCTTTTAAGGGGCAAAGCAACGGCCCCTTTTTCTTTTTATCCCCTTTTTAAAAGTCTTACTTGTAAAAGTTAAATTATAAAAATATACCTCTTTTTGGTCAAAATCGGTAAATGATTGGTAACAAAATTGCAAAATTTAAGCTTCATCTTAAATTTTATTGATTATAATCGTCATCACAAAACCTTAAAAGGAGAAAAAATGAAACTAACAAAAATTAGTTTAGCTGCATTGGTTGCTTTAGGTGCATTTTCAAGCGTTGCAAGTGCAACTCCACTTGAAGAAGCTATAAAAAACGTAGATCTTTCAGGATTTGCAAGATATAGATATACAAACACTAACAAGAAAGAGAGTAAAGCAAATGTGGCTGATAAAAAAAGCCATAAAGCTGATCATCAATTTAGAATGATCACTAACTTTAAAGCTGCTATCGACGATAACTTCTTTGGAGTTATTGGTTTCAGATATAATACTTCTGATGATTCAGGAGATAAAAATTTAGATGGAACAGATATAACAAAAACAAATGGAACATTTAATGTTCATCAATTCTACCTTGGCTATAAAGCTGGCAACACTACTATAACAGCTGGTAAACAAATCATCGGTTCTTATTTCACTGATGATGAAGTAGGTACTGGTATAAGAGTAGTAAATAAAGATATCGAAGGTCTTACACTTACTGCTTTAGCGTTTGATGCACTTGAGGGAACAGACGGCTTCAGTAATGGTGGATTATATGAAGACGCTAGTGCAACAAACTACTTGACTAAATATGATGTTGGTAATCTATATGCAGCTGGTATCGCTGGTTCATATGATCCTATCAACTTCCAACTATGGTATGGCACATTAACTAACCTAGCTGATGTTCTTGCAGCTGATGTTTCAGGAAATTTTGCTATAACTAACGATATATCTTTAGGTGCAAGAATCAATTATGCACATAGCCAAGCTGACACAAGTGCAAAAAATGCTCTCGGTTATGATGATGGTAACTTCTATGCTGGCGAACTTTCAACTTCACTATTTGGTCTTGATCTAGCTGCTGGCTATATCGGCTACAAAACTCAAAACTATCAAGATGGTAAATATTCAGTATTTACATTTGAAGATCAAGGTGGCTTAATCGACGCTGGTGAAGATGTACTTGACTGGACACGCGCAGAAGGTAAGGGTAGTTACCTATATGTAACAAGTGCATATAAATTTGATAAATTTACAGCTGGTTTAGACTACATCAAAGGTAGTTATAAAACAGATGAAAAGACTAAAGTTCAACAATTTGTTCCAAGATTTGCTTATCAATACAGCAAAAAGCTAGCATTTAGCTCATTCTATGCCTTTACAACAGAAAAAGAGCATGACGGAGATAAAAACAAAGCTGACAAATTTAGATTTGAAGCTAAATACTCATTCTAATTCATAGCTCGTTAATCAACTTATGATATAATCCCGGGTCGGAGCAATCTGATCCGGGATTTTTAAATTTAGAGCAAAATTTCAAGGAAACTTATGAAAAATATCAAAATTTCTTTTTTGGCGTGTTTTTTGGTGGCAAATGCCTTTGCAGCTTCTCAGGTTTATTATATAGAAGCTCGTGGCGAGTTTGGTAAAGAGCTTGCCGAAATGGCAAAAAAGCAGGCTAATGACAGAAATGAAAAAGTAAATGTCTATGTCGATGAAGATCCAAGACGCTATAAAGACAATAGAATTTTAAAATTTGGCGTTGATAGAAAAGGTAGATATAGCGTCTCTTTAGGAAAAGAGCTTTATGAGAAACAATGTGCTAGCTGCCATGGCGAAAGCGCAGATAAAAGACCATTTGGCTCAACACCACTCAAAAATATGGATGCTAAAGATATAGAAGATAGCATCATCTCTTATAGAAGCGACTCAAGCTTTGGTGGTAGCGGTAAAAACGTGATGCAAAACCAAGCTAAGATCGTCTCAAACAATGATCTAGGTGCAATACTTGCTTATCTAAAAGGTAAAGATGCACTTGCTGATCAAGATACAAACGAAAATAAACCAGTTTCAACCGAAACAAAGCAGGGCAGTTATTTAAGATAAATTTCACTTCGGTAGCTTTGCCACAATATAAATAAAAGGAAGCAGATGTTAAATCCAAAAACATTATTTTTAAGTATGGGCTCAGCTATCGTTTTGATGATAATCTTTGCCATAGCTAGTGGAGCCGCCACAATAATAGAGAGCAAAACCAGCACTGAAGCAGCTTGGTACTATGTTTATGGGGCTGGCTGGTTTGCGCTCATCCAACTACTGCTTGGTATAAATTTAGCCTTCAATATCTTTAGATACAACCTAATCGATCCCAAAAAACTCCCATCTCTCATCTTTCACTTAGGTTTTATCGTCATCTTAATCGGTGCTGGCATCACAAGATACCTTGGCTTTGAAGCTGATATGCATATACGTGAAAACACCGCTTCAAACGTTGTTAGCACAAAGGTTTCGTATATAAATTTAACAGCGCTTAACGACAAAGGCGAAGAGATCAGCTCGGCTATGCCTTTGGGACTTGCTGATGTGAAGAAGGGCTTTGATCTAAAGCTAAAAACAGCAGACGGTGAGGCTAGTTTAAAATTTAAAGAATTTGTGCCAAATGCAAGCTATAAATTTGTAAATGATGATAGCGGGAAGCCTGTTGTTGAATTTGTAGTATCAAACGAGAGCGAAAGCGAAGAGATATTTTTACTTGAAGAAGAAGAGGCAAGGGTTGGAGATATCAGCTTTATCTTTAATGCCAAACCAGATGAAAATAAAAAATACGTTCTTTTTAGACTAAATGATGGAAATTTCACAGTTACTTCAAATGCCGATCTTTCAAAATTTACTATGGCGGATAGTTCAAAAACTGAGCTAAAAGCTGGCAGCGTGAATGAATTTGGCACAGGTAGCTTATATACTATCTCAAATATAAATTTTGCCCCAAGACTAGTCTCAGCGCACGCCACAAGAAAGCTAGTTAGCTCAAAGGATAGCGAGTTTAATGCGTTGATAGCTGAGCTAAACTACAAAGGTGAGAGCAAAGAGATGCATGTATTTTACAACCTAATGGAGCCTTCACGTATTGCCGTGGCTGGACAGAAATTTAACGCCTCATGGGGAGCTCAGCAGATAAAACTCCCATTTAGCCTCTATCTAAAAGACTTTGAGCTAAAAAGATATCCTGGCTCAAATTCTCCTATGAGCTACTCAAGTGAGGTAGTGGTAAAAGATGGCACGAATGATCCGGGGTTTGATTATAGAATTTATATGAACCACGTGCTTGATTATGATGGATATAGATTTTTCCAAAGCTCATACGATACTGATGAGAAAGGCACGATCCTCTCTGTCAATAAAGACCCAGGCAAGATCCCGACATATATCGGCTACTTTTTGTTAGGACTTGGCTTCTTGTTAAACGTCATAAATCCTAACAGCCGATTTAGAAAGCTAGCAAAACTAATAGATAATGAATCAATAAAGGGCGGTAAAAAAGTTGCTGCGCTCATAGCGGTCTTACTTTTGGGCTTAAATTTTAGCTCGCTAAAGGCAGAGGACTTCTTGCCGCGTATCAGCAAAGAGCATGCAGACAAGCTTGCTAGACTCATCGTGCAAAGTCCAGACGGCAGGATGAAGCCATTTGATACGCTTAGTAAAGAGGTTTTAAACAAAATCCACAGAGGCGAGAGCATAGGTAGTTTAAATTCAAACCAAGCTATGCTTTCTATAATGGTAACGCCTGATTTTTGGCGAAATGAGAAGATCATCGCACTTGGTCAGAGCAAGGAGCTAAAAAAAGAGCTAGGCGTCGATGAGAATGCAAGATACGCAAGCTTTGATGAATTTTTTAAAGCGACAAAAGATGGTGGAAGCGAGTATAAACTAACAAAATTTGCCGAGATAGCAAACCGCAAACACCCAGGCTCACGCAATACATTTGACAAAGATGTGATAAAGATCGACGAGAGACTAAACGTATTTTATATGATATTTATCGGTGAAATTTTTAAAATTTTCCCAAAACAAGACGATCCGTCAAATTCTTGGTATTCGCCTGCTAGTGCGATGATGTACTTCTCGCCAAAAGAGGCTGAGCTAGTCGTTGGCATGATGAGAGAGTATTTCTCAGCTGTTGATGCAGCCTCAAAGGATAATGACTGGAGTAAGGCGGATGCGGCACTTGAGAAAATTTCAGCCTATCAGCACAAATACGGCGCTGCAGTCATGCCAAGTGAGAAAAAGATAGATATAGAAATTTTATTTAATAAATTTCAAGTATTTGACCGCTTGACACCGATATATCTTTTGGCTGGACTTGCACTTTTGCTATTTGTTTTTGTCAAGATGCTAGCACCAAAAGTGCAGATAAATGGCATAGTTAAAGCTGTATATATTATAAATTTACTAGCCTTTCTTGCGCACACAGCTGGACTTGGTCTTCGCTGGTACATCGCTGAGCACGCCCCTTGGAGTAACGCCTACGAGTCGATGGTCTATATCGCTTGGGCGCTTGGTCTATCTGGCATCATCTTTGCAAAACGCAGTCCGATCGCACTTGCGCTTACATCTATATTAGCTGGCGTTACGCTGTTTGTCGCGCACCTTAGCTGGATGGATCCGCAGATCACGACGCTTGTGCCTGTGCTTCAGAGCTACTGGCTAACTATCCACGTCTCTATCATTACTGCAAGTTATGGATTTTTAGGCCTTTGTGCGTTGCTTGGTGGATTTACTTTGCTACTTATCATCTTACAAAACAAGAAAAAGCCAAATGCAGAGATCGCACGCAATATCACTGAAGCGACACGTATAAATGAGATGGCGATGATACTTGGTCTTAGCTTACTTACGCTTGGAAACTTTTTGGGTGGCGTCTGGGCAAATGAGAGCTGGGGTAGATACTGGGGTTGGGATAGCAAGGAGACTTGGGCGCTAGTTTCGATCCTTGTCTATGCTGCGGTGCTTCACATGAGATTTATACCAAAACTTAATAATCAATACGCATTTGCTGTTGCCTCATTTTTTGCCTATTGGTCGATCATAATGACCTATTTTGGGGTAAATTTCTATCTAGCTGGCATGCACTCATATGCAGCTGGAGATCCGCTTCCAGTGCCTGATTTTGTCTGGATAAGCATCGCCATTATGATAGCGATGAGCGTTCTTGCATTTACGAAACGCTCTCTTTGCACAAGGCTATAGATGCTTCTTAAAGGCTTGATAGTCTTTTTTGTCTTTTTGCTTATAGTGGCCATTTGCGCGCTAATCTATCTTTTGTTAAAAAACAAAGATCATCAAGTCTTGGCAAGAGGACTAGAAGCTGAGGGTGAAGAAGAGATCACGATCGAAAAGCTTGAAGAGCTTGCTAGCGACAAAACTCTAAGCAAAAACGAGCTTTTCGAGCTTATACAAATTTTTGGAGAGAAATTTATAATACCAGCGAAAAAAAATCAGGTCGCTCCAAAAGAAGCTAGCAACTACATAAATTTTATAATCCTCATCTGCTCTCACCAAAATGCCGATGCAAAGCTTATTAGCTTTTTGGACAAAGAGGCTAAAAAGAAAAATCCAAGCTATGTTGCTGAGATCGAAGATAGCGAGAGGATAGGCATAGAAAACCGCAAAAATCGTAGGTAAATTTAGCTTTTTTAAATTTAAGAACGCAAAACATCGTTAGCAAAACTCAAATTTACAAAGCAAAAATAGGAGTGCAATTTGGACATCAATGATCTCTATGCTAGTTTGGTCTTTTTGCCGATAGTGCTTGCTATTTTGTTGATGATCTTTGCTGGCAGGCGAAATATAAAAGTCTATGTGAGTAAATTTGATCTAGTTGGACTGCATCTGATCTTTCCGCTCGTAATATTTCCCACCTTTGTGGCTATCTTTTGTGCAGTATGTGAGTATTTTGACGTTTCAAATGATGATGGGCTAGCTTATATTTTTTACACTATGCTTTTTATAATAGCCATTTACGCCGTTTTTGGTTTTTACGTTTGCATTAAATACAATTACGGCTTTTTAAACTGTTTTTTGGCGCTACTTTTAAGATTTAACTTCATTACGCCACTTCTTTATCTGCTATTTTTGGGTGGTAAAAATAGTGACAAAAATGGCAATGAGATAACCCCTGAAAATGCAAAAAATTTAAGCCTTTTTGGAGAGCTAAAATTTTCACTTTATAATATGATCGTCTTTAGAAAAATTAACGACAAAGAGAAATTTGCAGGCAGGGATGAGAAAAATTCTAGCGATAAAGCTCTGGTCTCTAAAGAAGAGTGGGATGAGTTTTAATAGTAGGGAGAGTTAAATTTAAAAAGAGCCAGCAAGATGCTAGCTCAGCTTACGGCAAAACTACGCCAAATTTCATAGCCACGCCATATATCATCGCGCTAATAATGCCGGCGAAAAATCCAGCAACCATATCATCGCCCATGACGCCAAGTCCGCCCTTTACGTTGCGGTCGATCCTGCCAATAATCGATGGTTTTTTGATATCAAGCACTCTAAAAAGCACGAGTGAGAGAACTAGCTGTGAGATCGTCGCTCCGCTAATGGCGATAGCGAGCCAAACGCCAGCAACTTCGTCGATCACAATAAAGCTCTCGTCGTGCGAATTTACCTTTTTTTCAAAATCATCAATGACGCTGATGCTCACTAAAAATAACAAAATGCTAGCTAGCAAAAGCGTGGTCGCTGAGAAAAAATATAGCACAAAATAAGCCACCACAGCTCCAGCCACCGAGCCCCAAGTGCCAGGTGCCCTTGGTAAAAGTCCAAATCCAAAAAATGTCAAAAATAGCTTTTGCATAAATTTCCTTAAGTGAGTGATGATGTCTGGTAGAGCTTCATGAGCTCCTCGTAAAAGTCGCGGTCGGTCTTGTTTTCAAGCAGTCCAGAATTTACAAAAAGATCGTCGCAGAGCTTTTGTATATCTTTGAAGCGATTTACATAGAGCTTGCTTAAGATGAGCGCTGAAATTTCAGGCCTAACGAGTATGGCTGGTGGCATGATGCCGTTAAATAGCAGTTCTTTGATCACGTCTGGGTGGTATTTGATCTGATGATGCTGTCCGTGCGGGCAGCTTTTGGTACTAACTAGCGTCTTACACTTGTTGCAATAAACGAGCTCTGGCAGGACGATCACGTCTAAATTTAGGTCGTTTTTGTAGATATCAAGTATCGTATGAACTTCGTTGTGGTCAAAAAACATGCCAATGCCAGAGTGATTTTGTCCGATGACTAGCTTGTTTGCGCCAAGTCTTGAAGCTGCGATGCACTCAAGCGTTGGGTTGGCGTGCGAGCTAAAAAGGGTCGTGTTTTTTAGCGCAAAGACAAAGACCTTTTTTGTTGGCAGATAGTTTTGGTTAAAGAAGTCAAGCACTTGCTTTCTGATCTCGTAATCAATATGCCTCTCTTCACGCGTTCTTATTAGAAAAACAACCACGAGATCGGCCTTGTCGATAGTCATCCTAACTAGGCGTTCATGAGCGCGGTTAAATGGATCAGCCGTCAAAAAAACAGCCGTTATCTTTTTAGCGCCACTCTCTTTTATCAGCTCATTTAGCGCATCTTTGCTTATTTGCAAGCTCTCATCATATAGCTCAAACTCGCCGCTTATGCCGTATTTGCCTAAATTTAGCGACATTTCGCTGTTTGACTCATTTGCTAAAAAAATATTTTTAGCTCGCATGCTCTCGTCAAATTTAAAGACCTTTGCCACGTCGATGTGCCCAACGATCTTGCCGTCCATATTTAAATTTACTTTTTGCCCAGCATGCAACTTGCTAGCGATATTTTGATTGACCTCGCCAAATGGAGCAAAGCCAAAAGAGTAGGGCATCGGCTCGCCGTTAAAGTAGCCCTTTTTTGCCACCTCTTTGATCTGCTCGTCGTCCATCAGGGCGCTAAAATTTGAGAGAATTTTGTTTTTGATAAGCTCTAAGGCGCCATAAACTTCGGTGTTTATAGAAATTTCACTATTTTTTCTTGCTGACGTCATATTTCTTTCTCTTTTCCCAAAGTGATTTTCTAGAAATTCCAAGCTTTTTGCTTAACTCGGTGTCGGGGAATTTATCTTGATAATTAACTATGATATATTTTATATATTCATCGATCGTGACGATCTCGCCGATATCAAAGTTTTTATCTCGGATGGAGAGTTCAAGCTCTTCAAATGGCGCACTTTGCGCAAAATCGCTAGTTTGTATAGCTACTTTTTTCTTCTTGCAAAGCTCTAAAATTTTCTCTTTTTCATCCTCTTTTAGCTCTTCGAGATTTGTGATGTATATTAGCTCGTCGCCACTTTGAGCAAGTGCTTTTTCAAGCTCGCTAAAACAGGCTTTGCCTAAAAACAAAAATGGCAAATTCCCAGCCTTTACATAGTTAAAGATAAATTTATCGCTGTAGCCATTTTTGCTTGATTTTAAAAGAAGTGGGAATTTGATCTTTTTGGCTTCAAAACAAGGTATCTCATAGTCTTTTAGGGCGAAATTTATATAGTTTTCGTAGTTTTTTATCTCGTTTTTAAAGCCTCTAAACTCTTCAAAATGCCTTATCTTTCTAACTAGCTCTTCTATCATAAATGGCTTTTGGATGTAATCCACCGCGCCCGCTTGTATCGGCTTTAGCACGGTGTCGCTGTTGATGTAGGCGATAAGTAAGATGATGATAGAGCTTTTAAATTTCTCTATGACTGGGTAGAAGTCCTGCCCTGGGAGTGTGGTAGAAAGTAACACTACATCAAAATTTTCAAATTTCAAAGCCTCTTTGACGCTCTTTGCGATCTCGCAGTCGTAGCCAAAGTCGGCTAGTTTGCTAGCCATCGAGCCAGCTAGGTAAATTTCGTTTTCTACTATTAAAATTTTCATATTTGCGTCCAGTTGTAAAATTTAAGGCTAGCGCTTGCCATGACAGCGATCCCTTCGCATCTGCCCACAAAGCCAAGCCCCTCAGTCGTTGTCGCCTTGACATTTATGCGGCTCTGGCTTAAATTTAGAGCCTGCGCGATGTTTGCCTCCATTTTTGATTTTAGCTTTGAGAGTTTTGGCTTTTGCGCCATTATCGTGATATCAGCGTTTGTTAGCACAAAGCCCACGCTTTGCACCCTTTTATAGGCTTCTTGCAATAGATAAATAGAGCTAATATCTTTAAATTTAGCGTCCGTATCAGGAAAGAGTTCGCCTATATCGCCAAGTCCAGCAGCTCCTAAAATAGCGTCAGTTAGCGCATGAAGTGCCACGTCGCCGTCGCTGTGTGCCTTTAGCCCAAACTCATAGTCGATCTTTTCGCCACAAAGCACAAGCGGACGCCCCTTTTCAAACTCATGCACATCAAAGCCGTTACCTACAAAGAGCTCGTTTTCTGGTGCTTTTAGGGCTGAAATTTTGGCAAGATCCTCTTTAAAAGTGATCTTTCTAGCCATCTCATCGCCCAAAATGTGCCAAACGCTTGCGCCAATGGCTCTCATAGCCGAGCTATCATCTGTGTAAATTTCGCCGCTACTAAGAGCCTTTTTAAGAAGTGCTGTGCGCGAGAGCTGCGGCGTTTGGATAAGTTTTACCTTTTCTCTGTCTATTGCGTTTTCGCCAAGATAGGCAGTGTCAGCGATCTTTAGCGCAGGCACTACGCAGTCAGCCTGAGCGGCCGCCTCGATGATCTTGTGAAAGAGCTCGCTTGATATGCAAGGGCGCGCGATGTCGCTAACTAAGACAAATTCGCTACTTACTAGCTCAAGTGCGTTTTTTAGGCTATCTTGTCTTGTCTCGCCGCCATCAACAAATTTATAATTTGGAGCAAATTTAGACATATATTTGCACTCTTTACTAACGACGATGATCTCCTTAAATGTGTAAAAGTTACTCAAATTTTTAGTGGCAAATAGCCAAAGTGGGTCGCTGCCGATGCGAAGCCATTGCTTCTTTACAGGTAGCTCAAAACGGCTGGAATTTCCTGCTCCTAGCATTATAAGTGAGATATCAAGCAAGGTAGCTCCTTTGAAGATTGTTACGGAATTATACACCTAAAAGCTAAATATTTCTTTTTATAGAAATAAATTTAAGGCTAGCATTTAGTTAGATCAAAACAAAAAAGGACTAAAATGAGCCTTTAAATTTTAAAAAAAGGCTAGTCATGACAAAGACGCAGATGCACTATGCTAGGCGAGGTGAGCTCACAAAGCAGATGAGCTATGTGGCAAAGATCGAGGGAGTGAGCGAAAATTTAGTGATGGATGAGGTGGCAAAAGGTAGCATCATCATCCCAGCAAACGTAAATCACACAAATTTAAAGCCTATGGGCATAGGCAGAAAGCTAAAGACGAAAATCAATGCAAATATCGGCAACTCAAGCCTAAGTAGTGACATTTGCGCGGAGCTTAGAAAGCTTGAAATTTGCTTAGAATTTGGCGCTGATACGGTTATGGATCTAAGCACGGACGGCGATTTAGACGCCATTAGAAGCGCTATTATTGAGCATTCAAGCGTACCAGTTGGAACGGTGCCGATGTATGAAATTTTAAAAGAGGCAAAAGAGGTTACAAATATCACAAATGAGCTAATTTTAAGCGTGCTAGAGAAGCAAGCAAGGCAAGGGGTTAGTTACTTTACGATACACGCTGGCTTTTTGCGTGAGTTTTTGCCACTTGTTAAAAAGCGCAAAATGGGCATAGTAAGCCGTGGCGGCAGCTTGAGCGCTAGCTACATGTCAAAGCTAAATAGGCAAAATCCATTTTATGAGATTTTTGATCAAATTTTAGAAATTTGCGCAAAATATGACGTCTCGCTCTCGCTTGGCGACGGACTTCGTCCAGGCTGCCTTTACGACGCAACAGACGAGGCACAGCTTAGTGAGCTAAAGGTGCTTGGAGAGCTTACACTTCGTGCGTGGGAAAAAGATGTACAAGTGATGATAGAAGGCCCTGGTCATGTGCCATTAAATCAAATTGAGTATAATATGAAAATCGAACAAGAGCTCTGCCATGATGCCCCATTTTACGTGCTTGGGCCGCTTGTTAGCGATATCGGCGCGGGGTATGATCATATCACTTCAGCGATTGGTGGTACGATGGCAGCATATCACGGCGCTAGCATGCTTTGCTACGTGACGCAAAAAGAGCACCTTGGCTTGCCAAATGAAAATGACGTAAGAGAGGGCATCGTAGCTCACAAGATAGCAGCTCATGCCGCAGACGTCGCACTTGGCAAGGCAGGAGCTATCGAAAAAGACCATGCGATGAGTGATGCGAGATATACGTTTGACTGGAACAAGCAGTTTGAGCTTAGCTTTGATCCAAAAAAGGCTAGAGAGCTTCACGATGAGAGCTTGCCAGAAGATGCGTTTAAGAGCGCTCATTTTTGTTCGATGTGCGGACCAAAATTTTGTGCATATAAAATTTCAAAAGATCTAGAAAAAGGAGAAAAATGTTAAATAAAGAAGAGGTCTTAAACAGACTAAAAGGCGTCATATATCCGGGGTTTGAGAAGGATATAGTTAGCTTTGGCTTTGTAAAAAATGTAGAAATCGGCGAGAAAATTACAATAGAAGTCGAGATCGTTAGCTCAAATCCTGACGTGGCAAACGAGCTAAAAACAGACATCAAACGTGTCATGGGCTCAAATGAGTACGTGTTAAATTTGATCCAGCCAAAGATACCTGAGGAGAAAAGTAACACTCAAAGTGGCAAAAATATCGCACCTCAAGTTAAAAATTTCGTAATGGTAAGCTCTGGCAAAGGCGGCGTTGGTAAATCAACCACAACGCTAAATTTAGCCATCTCAATGGCAAAACTAGGCAAAAAAGTGGGAATTTTAGACGCTGATATCTACGGACCAAATATCCCAAGAATGCTTGGTGAAGTAAATACCCAGCCACAAGTCGTTGGTAACAAGCTAAAGCCGATACTTAGCCATGGTGTTGAGATGATGAGTATGGGCGTTTTGATGGAAGAGGGCATGAGCCTTATCTGGCGTGGTTCGATGATCATGAAAGCGATCGAGCAGCTGCTAAGAGACGTGCTTTGGAGCGAGCTTGATGTCTTGTTTCTCGACATGCCTCCAGGAACGGGCGACGCGCAGCTAACTCTAGCTCAAAGCGTGCCAGTAACGGCAGGTGTCTGCGTCACAACGCCTCAAGTGGTAGCGCTTGACGATAGCAAACGTGCGCTTGATATGTTTGAGAAGCTTCACATCCCAATCGCTGGTGTCATCGAAAACATGAGCGGCTTTATCTGCCCAGATAATGGCAAAGAGTATGACATCTTTGGCAAAGGCACGACTGAAGAGGTAGCAAAAGCTTATAACACTCAAATTTTAGCTGAAATTCCTATCGAGCCAGCTGTTAGAGTGGGTGGCGATAATGGCAAGCCAGTTAGCTTCTATGAGCCAAACTCAGTCACTGCAAAACGCTATGAGAGCGCAGCTGCAAGGCTTTGGGAGATAATAGAAAATATAAATAACGGCGGCGGGGCTGATAACTCAGCGATCCAGCCAGTAAATGACGGCAAGAGTGCTTGCTCGAAGTAAATTTACAAAAGATAAAATTTAGAGCAAATTTTAAAATTTGCCAGTTTAAATTTGGCTACCAAAATTTGGCTTTGATTGATGCAGGGTTTAAATTTTGGAGCCAAAATGTAATCATTAAAAAGAAAATTTAACAGGAGAAAAGATGAAAGCGATCGTAACCGTAGTCGGAAAAGATAGAGTTGGCATCGTTGCTGGCGTCTCAGCAAAGCTTAGCGAGCTAGGGCTAAACATAGATGATATAAGCCAGACTATTTTGAGTGACTTTTTCACGATGATGGCGGTGGTTTCAAGCGATGAAAATAAGGACTTTACAGCCTTAAGAGCGGAGCTAGATAAGCTTGGAGAGAGCCTAAAAGTAAAGATAAATATCCAAAGCTCAGCCATTTTTGATGCGATGCACAAAATTTAAGGACAAAATATGGATATCAAAAACGTAACCGAAACTATCTCGATGATCGAGGAGCAAAATTTTGACATCAGAACGATCACGATGGGCATTAGTTTGCTTGACTGCATCGACCCTGACATGGGCAAAGCCTGCGACAAAATTTACGCAAAAATCACCACTAAAGCCAAAGACCTAGTTAGAGTGGGTAACGAAATTTCTGCTGAGCTAGGCATACCAATCGTCAATAAAAGAGTGAGCGTGACGCCTATCTCGATAATCGGCGCCGCAACCAACGCGAGTGACTACGTAATGATCGCAAAGACGCTTGATAGGGCGGCTATTGAAGTTGGTATTGATTTTATAGGTGGTTTTTCGGCTCTAGTGCAAAAGGGCTATCAAAAGGGTGATGAAATTTTGATAAATTCTATCCCGCAAGCACTCGCTCAAACCGCAAAATTGTGCTCAAGCGTCAATGTCGGCTCAACAAAAAGTGGCATAAATATGAGCGCGGTGCGTGACATGGGGCGCATCATAAAAGAGACGGCGGCGGCATCAGAGATGGGCTGTGCAAAGCTCGTTGTCTTTGCAAACGCAGTCGAGGACAATCCTTTCATGGCCGGTGCATTTCACGGCGTGGGCGAGGCTGATGTGGTGATAAATGTCGGCGTTTCAGGCCCAGGCGTCGTAAAAAGAGCGCTTGAAAAGGTGCGTGGCGAGAGCTTTGACGTGGTGGCTGAGACTGTGAAAAAGACGGCGTTTAAGATCACTCGTATCGGTCAGTTAGTCGGTCAAATGGCGAGCGAGCGCCTTGGGGTGAAATTTGGTATCGTCGATCTCTCTCTTGCTCCGACACCAGCCGTGGGCGACTCTGTGGCTCGCGTGCTTGAGGAGATGGGGCTTGAGGCTGTCGGTACGCACGGCACGACTGCGGCGCTTGCTCTCTTAAATGACGCGGTCAAAAAAGGTGGCGTCATGGCGTGCAATCAAGTGGGCGGCTTAAGTGGCGCATTTATCCCAGTCTCAGAAGATGAGGGCATGATAGCTGCGGTGCGCGCGGGATCGCTAAATTTAGAAAAACTTGAAGCGATGACGGCGATATGCTCGGTGGGGCTTGATATGATCGCCATACCAGCAGATACACCAAGCCAAAGTATAGCTGCGATGATCGCTGATGAGGCGGCTATCGGCGTTATAAATCAAAAAACAACAGCTGTTCGCATTATACCTTTAGGTAAAGAGGGCGATATGATCGAGTTTGGCGGCCTTTTAGGAAGAGCGCCTGTGATGAAGATAAACAAAGCCTCAAGTGCCGACTTCATCGCTCGTGGCGGACAAATCCCAGCACCTATCCATAGTTTTAAAAACTAAAAGTTTCTAAAAGGATGGTTATAAAATGAAAGCAGTTGGACTATTCTTTATGATTTTGCTTTTATCTGGTTGCTCGGCACTATATCCATTTTATAGCAAAGAGATGAAATTTGAAGCAGCAGGTCTTGGTAAAGATGGTATCTATAGATCAAATTTTAATAATGATGAAGACATTCTTATTAAGATGACATCAGCAAAGACAAAAGAGGGCGAAAAATACCGAATAATATATACTTTGCACATACCAAGTAATTCTACGCAGATGGATTTTAACATTGGTGATAAGTTTGTAGCAAAGTATGATTGCTCAAAAATGTATTGCGAGCCAAATGATGATCTAGACAATATAGTCGTAGAGTGGGTTGAGCCTGAAAGAGGAGTATTTTTAGGCGGTATAAATTTAAAAAATTTACGACTAATAAAGGCGTATTAAATTCATAAGGATATGTAAAAATACGAGTTTTTTAATAAATTTGATAGTAAAAAAAGAAAAATTTAACAAGGAGCTAAAATGAAAATTTTATCACTGCTTACGGCGCTACTTTTTGGAGCGGTATGTGGCTTTGCAAATGACGGCAAAGTAAGAAGTATCGACATCTACGTCACGCCATACTACTCAGCAAATGCTGGCAAGGTGGAGTATGTCAAGGTCTATGACAAGATAGATGAGCTTTTAAAAAGTGGCAAAGAAGAGGACTTTAAAAAGGCTGAAAAGATCGTGCAAGACGCCCCACAAATGGTCTCTCCGATAACTCTTTTTGTTCTCTCAGCTCGCGCTTATGATCTTGGACTTCGCGATGATGCGGTATTTTGGTTTTATGCGGCAAAAAACCGCGCGATCTTGCTAAGAGGCGTTATAGACATGGAGGGCGAGAAATTCGCTGACGTGGTGGCTGCGATAGGGGCGTTTATGAAGCTTGTTGGCGACGTGGTCAATCCTTATGCATTTTGCGATATCAAAAAGCAACAAGAGATCGCTGATAAAGCGCTTGAATGGACTAAGAAAAATGCCTATGAAGCGATGTTCTCACCAGAATTTAGCTCGCCTCACGAAGATAGAAAAGCAGCACTTGCAAAAGGCATAGAAAAGCTAGAAGCCCGCAATAAAAAAGAGAAAGATTACTTTTTAGACAAAGACAATCTTGCTAACTTTAAAGCTATGCGCAAGCAAAATGGCACTGATGAGAAATTTTGCTTCTAAATAGCGATATAAATTTGAAAATTTGCTTGTAAATTTAGCTTTTGCTTTATGCTAAAAGGGCAAATTTACAAGCTGCTTATATTTTAGCTGACGACAAATTTACTTAAATTTGGCTCTTTTTCGTAAGAGTGGCAAAAGCACAAAAAATGAGAATAAAAATGACTTTAAAATTTGGCGAACTTGAAAAAGTTGCAACAGATGATGGCTTTATCTGGTATGCGGAGGCGAAGCTTGAAAGTGCAATTTTTGGGCAGGTAGCGTTTTGCCTTGTTAGCACAGATAGAGCAGACGTGGATGATGAGACTACTTTGCTAGCAGAGCGAATTGCCAGTGATATCGACCGGTATGTAAAAGAGTCGCTTGCTTTTTTAAAAGATGAGCTTAGGCGAGGGTGCTTTTTGAACAAAAACGAGCTTAAATTGCTTGACGTGCCAGTTTGCGAACTGCTATTTAGCTCGCCACAATGTACCTTTTATGCGGGTGATAAGCAGTGGTTGATGAGATTCGCAGGGGGCGAGCTTGATATCTGCGAGCCTTACGGTATAGGGGTGATCTTTGAGGGTGAAAGGCCGCTTTGTTTAGAAAATTTAGAGCTTAGTAGTGAGTGTTAAACGTTTAAATTTTTAAATTTACGCATTAAAAGCTAGTTAAGATTTTCAAGCCTTGTAAAAATGATGAAATTTTGTTTTTAGGTATTGGCTGCGATCAAGAGGCGCTAGAGTTTTTAAATGATTAAATTTTGCTGTTTTAGGTTTTGCGCCCAAAACAGCAAAATTTATAAGCTAAGCGTTGCAGCAGTCGCTCGGGTCTTTTTCTTTTGTGATCCTAGCTCTTAGGTCGTGGCGGATGATCTCTATCGACCAAAACCAGATCATGTGACCCACAAACTCAGAGACATACTCATACCAAGGAAGTGTCCAAAGTGGCGGAGTGAGGCCAAGAAGCGGCAGTGAGATGCCATGAACTGCGATAGTTGCTAAGATACCAGCCATCACGCCTTGCCACATCGTGATCTTTGGAAATTTCTCAGCCACGAGGCAGTAGCCAACGGCAAAGACTATTGAAAATATGATGTGCGTTAGCATCACGTAGTTAAAGGCATGCCCTGCAAACAGCAGCGTTTGGATCGGCGATACCGACATAATCTCTCAAAACACATAAGGGGGATTTAGAAAATTTCTCGAGCAGTCGATCGCATCAGCTGCTCTGATGGCACTTTCTGGTCCGCAAGCTGCGTTAAACATATCCATAGGGCTTCTTGGTGGAAGCGGCACCTCTGTACCCCATTTGACAAAAGCTGAAACTACGCCAGCGACTAGGCCGATCAATGCAGCTAGAGCAAATTTTGGTTTGGTAGCTAAATTTGACATTTTGTCTCCTTGTAAAATTTGCGACATTTTATTTCTATTTTTTTTATGATAAGGTTAATCATTATTATAATTTATAAATTTACCAAAACCAAAATACTTTAAAATCATAAAATTTTTAGCCATTTTTGGCTAGACTAAGAAAAAATTTAAAGGAGAATAGATGTCTAAAGAGTTTAAAGACGCAAACGAATTTAAGGAATTTTTTGAAGAATTTAGAAAAAAAGATGGCTACAAAGATCCAGTTGCTTTTGGCATCGCAAGAGTCGATCGCGGACAAAAAAATAGCGACAAAATTTTGCAAGCAAGTTACGCCGTTGTAAATTATAAAGAGAGCTTTTTAAGCGCAGCTGCTTTTATCTACGCCTTGCAAAAGTGCGATGTTGAGGTTGATTTTGGTGCATCCGAGTTCGTGACTGATCTCACGCCAAAGGTAGCAAAAAAGGCTAGCAAGCTCTTTAGCGTCTTTGAAAAAGATATAAAATCACACAAAAACGTGGAGAATTTACACGCTGTGAAGATGGCATTTGATGACGATCTTGAGCTAAATGAGAATAAATTTAAGCTTGTATTTTTATTTGATGACGCAAAGCCACTTAGCGTAGAAGCCGTCTATCTCAAGCTCTACTTGATCTCGCTTGGCAAGGTCGCACCTAGGACGATCGTGCTTGATGGAGCATTTGGGGTGCTACCAAATGTCGCATGGACTAGCCAAAACATCCCGATCGAGCTTGAGTGGCTAAGGGAAAATGAAATTTCTCTAAAGATGTTTGGCGAGTATCCAGCGATCGTGAGCGTGGATAAATTCCCAAGATTTTTAAGTCATATCATCCCAGCTGATAATACGAGAATTTTAGACGCTGCCAAAGTCCGCATGGGCGCAGCTGTGCATCCTGGCACAGTCGTCATGCCAGGGGCTGCTTACATCAACTTTAATGCAGGCACGACTGGCGGAGTGATGGTTGAGGGCAGGGTCAGCAGCTCTGTCGTCGTGGGCGAGGGCAGTGACGTTGGCGGCGGAGCTAGCATACTTGGCGTGCTAAGCGGCACGAACGGCAACCCTGTAAGCATCGGCAAACACTGCTTGCTTGGCGCAAACTCAGTCACAGGCGTGCCACTTGGCGATAACTGCATCGTGGATGCTGGCATAGCGGTGCTTGAGGGTACAAAGGTCTATATCTTGGCCAGTGAGCGCGAAAAGCTAGCTAAGCTAAATCCTAGCTTTAAATTTGAAGCTGAAATTTACAAAGCGCTTGAGCTTGGCGGGCTAAACGGGCTTCATTTTAGACAAAATAGCCAAACAGGTCAGATCACTGCAAGCGCGAGCAAAAGGGCGATCAAGCTAAATGAGGCACTTCATTAAAAGGAGCTAGCATGAAAGTTGGCATTTTGATGTTTGACAAGATAAATTTGTTAAGCTTTGCCAAAATTTATGATTTTTTGCATAAATTTGAAGGTTTTAACATCAAAACCTACGCCCTAAAGCCTGAGATAGTCGATGAATTTGGCGTCAGGCTTCATCCTGAAATTTATGCTGAGAGCCTTTACGGCGTGGATATCTTGGTCGTGCCAGATGGCGTTGGAGCGCTTGGGCTAAGGTATGATGAGATATTTTTAAGCTGGATAAAAAGCTCAGCGAGCGCGAAATTTAAGATCGGCTTTGACCTTGGCATGCTTATCCTTGGCGGGGCTGGATTTTTAGAAGACAGGGAGGCTTGCATAAGAGGCGGATACAAAAACGCGCTGAGTGGCTACTGCGAGGTAAATGACGCTAAGATGTGCGAGAGCAGGGGTGTGATAAGCGTTAGCGAATTTGATGATGAGATCAAAGAGCAGCTCGCAAAAATCCTAAGTAAAGATAAAATTTAAGGGCTTTGGCTCTTAAATTTGATAGAAATTTTATCTTTTTAATGAGCTTATAGCTTGTTTTATGGCGCTATTTACCACTTCTAAATGCCACTTTATCCATGCCGTAAAGTCAAAATTTGAATTATTTTCAAGTTTTGTTGTCTGCTCTAAAATTTCATAATAATCTTTTTTATTTGCGTAAATAATGCTCAATATTGAAAACGGCTTAATGCTTTCACTGGCCAAGCAGTAGTGCGCCAAGCCCTTGCCATGCGTCCGTTGCCGCCCTCATAAGGATGGATGATCACAAGCCAAAGGTGCGCTAAGGCACTTTTTACATAGGTGTTTTCATGGCTTTTATTGATAAAATTTAAAAAATTTCTCATCCTCTACGCGCTCTGCTGGCAAGGCTTTGTAGTGGATTTGCACATTTTTTGAAGGACCTGAGACGACGCTCATCTCATCATCTCTAAATTTAGCTCTTTTTATCTTGTAAGTTTTGCTATGGCTATATTCAAACAAGGCATTGTGCCAGCCATGTAGCCGCTCGAAGTTCATATAAGCTTTGTTTAAATTTGCTTCAAGCATTAGCGAGACTAGATTATCGCTGTGCCTAGTCGCATGAGTATCAGCTAACCAGTCAAAATTTTCATCTAGTCTCTTTTTTACCGATGAGCGAATGCTTGATCTTTTTAGCCTCTCGCCTTCTATGAGAGATGAGTAAAAGATCTCACATCCTCTAGGGTGTTAATTTGCGCCTTTAAAAGATCGTTTCTGCTAATATTGCTTGCTATCTCTTTTAAAATTTCGTGATCTTGCTCTAGTCTATTTGTAAGGATGTTTATTATTCTTTTGTCGTAAGAAAAATTTGGGTAGTTGGGATGTTGCCATATCCACAGGCTTTATATTTTATACTTAATGTCTCGAATTTGTTTATAGCAGTAAAATTTTATATATGCATTGCTTTTGATTTGTTATTTGTAAAAAACTTTTTTATTAGAAAAGAGCCAGCTAAAGTTAAGGCTAGATAAGATTATCTACCTAACCTATAATCTCTTCTGGCATCCTTATAACCACGTCTATAACCACGATCAAAACCATCATCGTAGTCGTCATCATTATAGTAGCCTCCACGGTAACCACGCTGAAATCTATCAAACCTGTCGTACTCATTTTGATAGTATGGGTGGTAGTTAGGCGGATATGGCGCATAGTTTGGATCAACAGGATAGTAGCCACTCATGCGACAACTATCCTCATCAAAATCTTTCAATCCAAAACGAAATTTATATCCGTCTATCTTTTTACTAAGGGCGTCATAGTTTCTCGTGTCGCCATAAAATTTAGCCATTTCTCTTTCATTTATGAGCTTGCAAAGCCCGATCTCTATCTTCTTAGTATAGTTTGCAGCTAGCAGCATCGTAAATGTACAAAACAAAATGGCTATAAATTTCATCTTAGTCTCCTATTTTTATATTTCCGCCTTTGCCAAGACCACCTTTTACATTTTGGACTTTATAATCTTTTAGCGCGACTATAAGTTGGTTCATCGCGTCCATAAAAGCATTTACGATCATCCTGCCCTCTGGTGTCTTTGTGTAGCCACCAAGTCCAGCACTCACACGTGAAAATGAATTTGAGCCCATGCCAAAGAAGTCAAAGTTGCTATCACTGCCGACTGCACCAGCGATTTGTACGCCTGAGCGGTTGTCTATAAGAAGCAAAGATGTTTGTGTTTCGCTCTTTGAAAAGCCTCCGCTTACCTTGCCAGCAACGTTGCCAAAGACAGCGCCTACAAGTCCGCTGATACCGCCAGTATCCTCTTTGCTAAATGTGATCTCTGGCTGCATGGTATAATCAGCCGCTACGACTTGACCTTTGTGAAATTTAGAACCTTTTCTTAGCTCGCCACTAGCTTCAAGCGCGCGCTCTTGCATCATATTATCCATACTTCTGCCACGCTCGACGATGACGAAGCAGCCAGTTTGCTGAGCTAAGATCCTTAGCACCGGCACAGTTGAGCCAAGTTGATAATCTCTAGTTAGATATGAGTACCATGAGCTACTTTGATCTTCGTAAAAAGATAATGTTCCTAGTGTTTGGCTGCAACGCTCGATTTTCGTGTTGGCATTTTTGGCTGTATCTCCTGCTGCGGCACCAGTTACACCGCTATTGCTACTAGCGCATCCAGCAAATAAACAAAGAGCGGCAACGCTGCTAAAGACCTTAGATGCTAAAAATCTCTTTTTCATGAAGATCCTTTTTAATGTAATTAGAAGTGCAAATATTATAAGAAAATAATATTTTGTGAAAACTTAAATTTTAAAAGAAAAATATAAAAGTAAAATTTAAGCGGCCAGCAAGATGCCAGCCACATAAATTATTCGACAGTTACGCTTTTTGCGAGGTTTCTTGGCATATCGACATTGTTGCCAAGTCTAACGGAAATTTCAAGTGCAAGTAGCTGAAGCACAAGCATCATCTCGAAAAATTCGCTCATATAGTGATCTTGAACGCTAGTTTTTACGTAGTCATCGCTTAGTTCAAACTCAAGTGGGCTTATCGCTAGGATATAAGCATCTCTTGCAGCAAGCTCTTCGACGTTACTTTTTGTCTTTTCATATAGTAAGTTTTGAGGCATTAAAGCGATCGTAAATAGCTTCTCATCTGCAAGTGCGATAGGTCCGTGCTTCATCTCGCCTGATGGATAGCCCTCGGCATGAAGATATGAAATTTCTTTAAGTTTTAACGCACCTTCAAGTGCTAGCGGATAGAAGATGTCTCTACCGATGAAGAAGAAGCCATGACCGTGCAAATAGTGCTTGCTTAGGCGGTGAAGCTTCTCTTGCAAAGAGTTATCTATATTTAAAATTTGTGGGATGTGAAGAAGCGTTTTGATCTCGTGATCAAGCTCTTTTTTGCTGATAGATCCCTTTGCTGATGCCATTTGAAGCACAAGCATCCAAAGCACGATGATTTGCGTTGCAAAGGCCTTTGTGCTTGCCACACCTTTTTCGATGCCAGCGCGAGTTAGAAGCGTATTATCAGCTAGCCTAACGATAGATGAGTTATCGACATTGCAAATAGCAAGTGTCTTTAGCCCAGCCTCTTTTGCGATCCTAAGCGCCTCAAGAGTATCAGCTGTCTCGCCACTTTGCGAGATGACGATGAAGAGCGAGTTTTTGTTTAGATAAGGCTTTCTATATCTAAATTCGCTTGCCACTTCGACCTTTGTTCTAACTTTGGCAAGCCTTTCAAAAAGATAGCTTGCAGTTAGTGCTGCATGATAGCTCGTACCGCACGCACAAAGCACAACATCATCGATGCCTTTTAGGTATTCATCGTCTAAATTTTCAAGGGTGACTTTGTGGTTTTTAACTCTGCCCATGATGGTTTCAGACACAACAGCGCCTTGCTCGTAAATTTCTTTCTCCATAAAAAATGTATAACCCTCTTTTTGGGCATAGCTCTTATCTTTTGGCAGTGCGTTAAAAGTTATGCTAGCCTTTTTGCCGTGTTTGAAAACAGCTATCTCGTCTAAGCTCACATAGCCATAGTTGTTGTCATCAAGATATGCCACTTCTGTTGCGTTGCCGATGAGTGGGGCATCTGATGAGGCAAAATATAACTCTTTTTTGTCGCTTTTGCCTATCGCCATAGGAGCGGCATCTTTTGCGAAAAATATCTTATCAGGTGCAGTTTTGGTGATAAGTAGCGTCGCATAAGCGCCTCTTAGCTTTGCGATAGTCGCCTCATAAGCCTTAAATGGATCTTTTTTCTCTTTTAAAATTTCTTCAAAAAGGTGCACGATTACTTCGGTGTCGGTTTGGCTCACAAATTTCACGCCCTTTGCCTCAAGCTCATCTTTAAGCTCTTTGTAGTTTTCGATGATGCCGTTGTGAACGACAAATGAGTGCTCGCCAAGGTGCGGGTGAGCATTTATCTCAGTTGGTTTGCCGTGAGTTGCCCAGCGTGTGTGACCTATCGCCACGCCAAAGCCCTCTGATGTAAAGTCCTTTGTCTTTAGGGCTAAATTTTCAAGCTTGCCGACCGCTTTGAAAAAGTCGATCTTGCCATCACTCATCACAGCCATGCCAGCGCTGTCGTATCCACGATACTCAAGCTCTTTTAGCCCGCTTAAAATGACCTCTTTTTTCTCTTTATCTCCGATGTATCCTACGATTCCACACATGTTTTACTCGCTTATTAATAAATTTAATATCTCTTCGCCTTTACTCTCAAGTCGCTCGTTTTTCTCGATCAAAAAGAGATTTCTCGTTCTATTTTTAACCGTCTGAATTCTAGCACTCGTGACTTGAAAATGAAGCCTATCAAAAACACTCATCACATAAGCCATTAGCCCGCGCTGATCTTTTGCGTTGATGCTAAGTTTGGCGTAATCTTTTGAGTGATTTAGCTCGAAGTTTATCTCATCTTTGTTAATATTTGGTTTCAAAGGCTCTCTTAAAACCTCGCTATTTAGGGATTTTAGGGCTAAAATTTTAGTGTTTTCAAGCTCGTGATTTTTTACATTTTGGTTAAAGTCAAGCCTGATATAAAATTTCTTCTCAAAAAGCTCAAATATCTCCATATACGCAAGGTCAAATTTGGCAAATTCATAGAGCAGGGCGCTTAAATTTAGGCTCTTGTTTGTATAAATTTGAATGCTTAAATTTTTTGTATTGTTTATGAAAATTTCGGTTTCGTTTAAGCTATCAGCTACTTTGCTTAAATTTATGATCTCGCTTGCGCTATATTTTGTAAAGACCAAATTTGATGTGATCTTAAAAATTTTCTCTTGCAGCTTTGGCTCAAGCGCCAAAAACTCGCTATTTCGTTTTATAGACTGCTCTTTTTTTACTCGCCTTGTCGCTTCATCAAGTAAATTTTCATCGCTAAATGCACTAAGAGAAATTTCATAAAGCTCTCTTAAAAGCTTTGCTGTGTAGGCATTATAAAGCCTCTCATTTGTGGCGTTTATCACGCAGTAGCTAAGGATGTAAAGTAGCTTTAAAACCTGCTTGTCGCCTAGCTTTGATATGAAGGCAAAGATGACGCGCTGTGAGTAGATATCCTCTCTGTTTGAGACGTTGCTCATTAGGGTGTGGTATTTTATCAAGATGACGCCGATGTTGATAGCTTTTTGGCTTAAATTTAGCTTGTTCGCGTAGGCTCTAAAGATGTTTGCACCGATGTTTGCGTGATCTTTGCCACCAAGTCCTTTGCCTACGTCATGCATAAGCGTCACGATCTTAAGCATCGTTTTGCCCTCTAAGCAAAGCTCAGCATAGAGATTTTTTATAAATTTATCTTTTATGTTTTCAAGAAATTTGACACTTAAGATGCTATGTTCATCAACCGTAAATTCGTGATAGCCGTCATATTCTGCTAGCTGGGAGATATGCTCCATCGGTTTTATCAAAATTTGTATCATCTGTGCATCGAGCAAGGATTTTAAGATAGCGTAGGAATTTTCTCTTAAAAATATCTTCTTAAACTCGCTGATAGCGCGCTCTAAACCATCTTTTGTGATGATGGCTCGCTTGATATAAAAGATCGCGCTTATATCAAATTTATAATCCACATCTTTTAGCTCCAAAAGCTCATTTATGAGATCCTCGATAAGGGCTGGCTTTTTGTGAAGTGGCACGTAGATGACGCCATTTATCTCGTAAAAGCCATTTTTTAGCCTAGCAAATTTTCTCTGCTCGAAGCTTAGCTCGCTTTTGAAAAATGGCCTACAAAGCGAAGCTGCGATAAATCTTGAATAAATGGCTACGTTATTCATCGAGCTTAGCATCTTTTGGCTGATGACGCTCTCGTTGTCTTGCAGCTTTTTGGACTTTGTCTGCATGAAATTTGTCGTGATCTCGACACTTGAAGCGCTGAAAGTGTCGGTGTTTTGAGTTAAATTTAAAGCACTTAGCAAGCTTAGTAAAAAATCCACGTTTAGGTTAAAGCTAGCAATCTCTTTTTCATTCATCACTTTTAGGGCTTGTGATCTAACTGAAACGTCGCTATCAAGGCAGTTTAGTATGCAGTTTAAGCGGTAAATTTCATCGATCCCGCCAAAGCCACTTTTTAAATTTGGCTCTTGTGTCAAGTAGCTTATGCTAGAAAATGGCAAAAATGCCTTTAAATGGTAGTTTAAAAAGGCTTTTTTATCAAATTCTTTTATCTTTATGATCTCGCTTTTTACTAGGCGGTAGAGGCTTTTTGAGCCACAAATGTAGCGAAGTTGTGAGGTTTCGCTTTTAAATTTAAGGTCATCTTTGAAATTTATAAAAATTTCATCCACTTCGGCAATTTTTATCACAAATTTCATGCCAGAGCTATCTAAAATTTCAGAAAATTCTTTTAAGAAATTTTTTATATTATAGCCCTTTAAATTTTTATAAACTAGCAAAATTTCAAGCTCGCTATTTGCGCTAAGTAGCGTTTGAGCGTATTTGCCAGTGGCTAGAACGCTAAAAACAAAGCTGTCATTTTGTGGCACAAACTCATCAAAAAATTCTCGCATAGTTTCATTTAAATAAGATTTTATAAAATCATCATACTCTTTGGCTAAGAAATTTGTGAAATTTCTGCCTTGGTTTTTTTGAAAATGTTTTGGCAAATTTGCCTTAAAATCAAGAAATTTCTCTTTGATCCTTGAATAATTATCGCTATTTTTGGCACTTTTATCAGCTAGCATTTAGTGTTTCCATTGTTAAAAATATCTTGGCAAATGTTACATAATTTTTGCAAAAACAAAGCTTTATTTGCTTATAATAAAGCCTTAAGTTCAGCTTTAGGACGATATAAATAATGAATCTATTACAAAAACTAGAAAGTGGCGAGAGATTAAGCAAGCAAGAGGCTTTTTCGCTTTATGAGCTTGATCTTTTTACCTTGGCTAAATTTGCCGACAAAAAGCGCAGAAAACTGCACGGCAACAAGGTCTTTTTTAATGTAAATCGCCATATCAATCCAACAAATATCTGTGCTGACATCTGTAAATTTTGCGCATTTTCAGCCCACAGAAAAAATCCAAATCCATACCTAATGAGCCACGAAGAAATTTTAAAGATCGTTGATGAGAGCGTGAGTCACGGCGTAAAAGAGATACACATCGTCTCCGCCCACAACGCAACTAGCGGTTGGCAGTGGTATTTAGAAATTTTTAAAAAGATAAAGGCAGCTCATCCAGAGCTTCATGTAAAGGCGATGACTGCGGCTGAGATTGATTTTTTATCAAGGCATTATGGCTTAAGCTACGATGAGGTGATAGAAAAGATGCTCGAATACGGCGTCGATAGCATGCCAGGCGGTGGGGCTGAAATTTTTGACGAAGAGGTCAGGGCTAAAATTTGCAAAGGCAAGGTTAGTAGCGAGAACTGGCTCAAAATTCACAAAATGTGGCACGACAAAGGCAGACAAAGCAACGCTACAATGCTTTTTGGCCACATAGAAAGCCGTGAAAATAGGATCGATCACATGCTAAGGATCAGAGACTTGCAGGATGAAACTGGCGGATTTAACGCATTTATCCCGCTTGTCTATCAAAGAGAAAATAACTACTTAAAAGATGTTAAATTTCTAGGATCTGCTGAAATTTTAAAGACTATGGCGATATCTCGCTTGGTGCTTGATAACGTCCCACACATTAAAGCTTACTGGGCCACTTCGACTCTAAATTTAGCGATGATCGCTCAGGAATTTGGCGCTGATGATCTTGATGGCACGATAGAAAAAGAGAGTATCCAAAGTGCAGCTGGTGCAAATAGCGCAAATGGCGTCACACTAAAGACATTTTGCGATCTTATTAAAACATCTGGTTTTACGCCGGTTGAGCGTGATAGCTTATATAACGAACTTAAAATTTACTAAAGGAGCTTGGGGTGAAATTTTTTGACTTAGCACAAAACAAAACGAGTGTGAAGCAGGAATTTGGAGCGGGACTTACGACATTTTTAGCGATGATGTATATCGTGCCGGTAAATGCGATCATTATGAGCAAAACTGGCATGCCTTATGAGGCGCTAATAACGGCAACAGCGCTAATTACCATATTTTCTACGATATTAAATGGTCTTTGGGCGAACACGCCAGTTGCGATGAGCGTTGGCATGGGGCTTAATGCTTATTTTACATTTGGCCTTTGCATCGGCATGAAAGTGCCTTGGCAAACGGCTCTTGGCGTTGTTTTCTTAAGCGGTGTGATATTTGTCGTCTTGTCTTTTACAAATTTTAGAATGTGGATAATAAGATCCATCCCACTTGATCTAAGAAGAGCGATAAGCGCTGGTATAGGCACATTTATCAGCTTTGTTGCGTTTCAGCAAATGGGCTTTATCGTAAATAACGATGCGGTTTTGGTTGGCATAGGAAATTTCAGAGATCCAAACGTGCTTCTTGGCGTTTTGGGGCTATTTTTGGTTATTTGCTTTTGGGCGTGGAAGATAAAGGGCGCGTTTATCCTAGCCGTGCTTGTCACTTCAGTGATCGCTTGGGTGCTTGGCATCGCTCCTCATCCAACAGAAATTTTCTCAACTCCAGCCTCTATCTCGCCGATATTTTTAGAGCTTGACATAAAAGGTGCCTTTAGCCTAGCTTTACTCCCAGTTGTTATCACATTTTTTGTGACCGATCTTTTTGACTCGATAGGCACACTAGCTGGCGTTGGCACAAGGGCTGGGATATTTGACGAAAACAAAAAAGATGGCGTCGTAAAACTTGAAAAAACTCTTGAAGCTGACGCTGTTGCTACCGCAGCCGGCTCGCTTGTAGGTGTAAGTACGACCACATCGTTTGTAGAGAGCGCAAGCGGCGTAGAAGAGGGTGGCAGGACTGGCCTAACAGCTGTATTTTGCGGACTCTTATTTATACTTACACTATTTATGTTGCCACTTTTTAAAGCTATCCCTGGCAATGCCATCTATCCGATCCTCGTAATGGTCGGCGTGCTTATGTTTGCCGAGCTTGCTAGCATAAATTTTAAAGATCCAGCCATCGCCGTTGCGACATTTTTCATAGTTGTGCTCATCCCGCTTACTTACTCGATCACAAACGGTCTTGCATTTGGCTTTATGTCATACGTCATAGTTAAGCTCATAAAGAGAGAATTTAGCGATATAAATTTAGGTGTAGTCGTGCTAGCGCTTATTAGTTTTATCGTATTTTTAGTGCATTGATAAGGATGAAAAATGATATTTTATAGCTACGATGAATTTGCCGTTGATGCCAAAAAGATGGCAAAGCAGATAAAAGATGAGTTTGATCCAGAGGTGATACTAGCTGTGGCAAGGGGCGGTCTAACGCTTGGTCACTCGCTAGCTGTCGCGCTTGAAAATAGAAATTTATTTACCTTAAATTCTATCCACTACGAGGATACAAACAAGCTTGATACGATACAAATTTTTAACGTGCCAGATCTTAGCAAATACACTAAAATTTTGCTTGTTGATGATATCATCGATAGCGGCGAGAGCATGGTCGAGATAAAAAGAGAGCTGCTTAAACGCTATCCAAATTTAGATATAAAGATAGCAACTGTATTTTATAAAGAGAAGGCTCTGCTTTTGCCTGAATTTAAGGTAAAAGAGGCTCATGACTGGGTTGAGTTTTTCTGGGATATACATATTTAAGGGCTAAATTTGTTAGAAAGAGTTAGAGAATTTGCTAGCAGACACATCGCTTTTAGCGTATTTTTGATATGTTTGATTGATTTTGTTTTTCTACTTTATGCGGCAAATTCTCTTAGTATAAGCTACAATGAGGCTGAAATTTTCTTTCAAAAGCACAGCCTTTTAAGCTACATCTTAAAACTAAGCACCCATTTTTTTGGTCAAAATGACCTTGCTGTGCGAGGCGTGATGATATTTTTTCACATCGCAAGCGTGGTTTTGATGTATAAGGTGAGCAAATTTTACATCAAGCTTGAGTTTGACAGGATCATAGCCGTCCTACTTTTTGTGCTACTTCCTGGCACGCTAGCTTCAGCCCTTATCATAAATAACGCTGGAATTTGCATCACTTTAGCGCTTTTATGTATATATCTTTTTCATATTAAAAAGAAAATTTTATTTAGTCTCTTTTTCTGCCTAGCATTTTTCATAGATGGCGATTTTTTGATATTTTATGCAGGATTTTTTATATTTGCACTTTATAAAAGAAAGCCGCCACTTGCATGGCTTAGTGCCATTTTATTTTTGCTGACACTTTACTTTTTTGGCTTTGAAACAAATGGCAGACCAAGTGGGCACTTTATCGATACTTTTGGCATATTTGCTGCTGTATTTTCGCCATTTGTCTTTATCTTTTTTGTATATACGATTTATAGAATTTGGGTTAAGGAAAAGAAGGATCTTTTGTGGTTTATCGCCATTTGCTCATTTTGCTTTTGTATGATAGTCTCTGTGCGCCAAAGGCTAGAACTTGAGCAGTTTTTGCCATTTTGCGTGATCGCAACGCCACTTATGGTAAGAATTTTTTTCAACTCGTATCGCGTGAGACTGCCAAAATTTAGAAAAGGACACAAAATTTGCACTGGCTTAGTGATGCTTTTTTTGGTATTTAACTGGTCAGTGATCATCTTTAATCAAATTTTTTACCTCTTTTTAAACGATCCTACAAAACATCTCACTTATAAATTTGATGTAGCAAAAGAGCTGGCAGATAAGCTAAAAGAGGCTGGAGTGCAAGATATAGCGACCGAAGATACAAGGCTTGCACTAAGGCTTAAATTTTATGGGATAAAAACAAAAAGTTACTCTAAAAATTTATTAGCAAGTGCCGATTTAGATGAGAAGTCAAAATTTAGTATAGAAAAAATGGGAAAAGTAGTTGCAAATTTCAATATCAAGGAACGATAAGCTGTGAAAAAAAGAGCTTTTACGATGATAGAGCTTATTTTTGTTATTGTTGTTGTTGGAATTTTAGCTGCCATTATGATCCCAAAACTAAACAGAAATGCCTCAAGAGAAGCTGCAAATCAGATCCTAACTCATATAAGATACACTCAACACCTCGCTATGCAGGATGATAAGTATGAAAATTTTGTTAGTGATAATCCTGTGAAATGGTATAGAATGAGATGGGGAGTAGCTTTTAATAATACTAGTTTGCAAAAATGCTCTATAGATAAGCCAGGAGTTAATACTTGGAAATATAGTGTCTTTTTTGACAAAAGTTTAAATGGAAATATAAATTCAGAAAGTGAAGTTGCAAACGATATCTATAAAAGCGGGAAACTCCTTAGTGGAGGCTGGAGTAGTGGAATAGTAACAGAAGCTACTTGCAAAAAGTGGAATAAAGAATTAAATTTAGGAAAAAGGTTTGGCATAACATCGGTTGATTTTAAAGATGGTTGCAATGGAATGCAAACTATAATTTTTGATGAAATGGGCCGACCTATGAGAGTAGCAAGTACTACTTCTGGTGGAGCAAAGCGTCCTTATGATAGACTTCTTAAAAAAGATTGCAGTATAACAATAACTGATAAACGCGGCAATCAAACAACCATTACTATAGAAAAAGAAAGTGGCTTTGCATCTATAAAAGAAAATAGTTAAATTTAGTTAAAAATTTATAGTTTTTATTTTTTAAAAAAGTTACCATTTTTTAATCTGCATTTAAGCATCCCTCATATATAATTCCAGCTCACGAAACGAGAAACCACCTTTAACTTCAACGTTAATAAAGCCTTTTTCTTATCGTTGTTCTTTTAACTTACAATTGTTAAACTATTAGTCAATCTTTGAAATCTAAACAAGTGATCGATTGAGCCAGTCTATTATGATTAAATAATAGATTAGACAAACTAATATAAAAATTAAAAGTTTTTT
>NZ_PIRX01000011.1:0-56711 GCF_003048605.1 Campylobacter concisus
AAGCCGTCCCCTTATCCCCCTTTTTAAATCCCCTAACCCCCTCGCACGTTAAAGGTGGCATGCAATGGTGCTTCGCACTGCATGCATTTTAAAAGCTCTAGCAAGTTTAAAATTTGGTGATATGATAAATTTTAAATTTGCCCGACTTCTTTTAGAGCACTTGTCTATACACTTTACAAGCTTGTGTAAATTTCTGTCATTGTGCTAAATTTAAACAAATTTTAATAGATAAATGCCGATAATTAGGGCTTTAAATCACCTTAAAGGATAGACATGAAAAAGATCTTTGCTCTTTTACTGACAGCTTTTGTTGCTCTTTGTGCAAACGAGCTAAAATTTGGTACAGCGGCAAACTACCCGCCATTTGAATACATCGATGAAAACAACAAAATAACAGGCTTTGACATCGATTTGATAGATGAAATTTCAAAGCGTGCTGGCTTTTCATATAAGATCATAAATATGAGCTTTGATGGCCTTATCCCAGCGCTTAAAGCTGGCAAGATAAATGGCATCATAAGTGCGATGAGCGCGACTCCAGACAGACTAAAGTCGATTGACTTTACAAAGCCATACTATCTAACTGAAAACATCTACCTAAAGAAAAAAGGCAACGACGCTTTAAAGGATAAAGAAGAGCTAGCTGGCAAAAAAGTAGGCGTGCAACAAGGCACCATCCAAGAGCTAGCTGCAAATGCGATAAATGGCGCAAAAGTAGTGCCTTCAGAAGATACTGTGCCACTCATCATGGGACTAAAAGTTGGCAAATTTGACGCAGTCATCCTTGATAGCTCGATCGGCTATGGCTTTATCAAGAAAAACCCTGAAGTAGAGGCATTTTTCAAAGAGGTTGATGGTAGCGAGGGCTTTTCAATCGCTTTTGACAAAAATAAAGAGAGCGAGCTTATCGCTAAGATAAATCAAATTTTAGATGAGATGAAAAAAGACGGCAGCTACGACGCACTGCTTAAAAAATACGAACTAAAATAACACCTCTCAACTAGCCTGCAAATTTAGCAGGCTAGCTTTATCTTGCATTTTAAAATTTATACTAAAATCCGCTTTTACATAGAAATTTAAAGGACGGATTATGAGAAAAATTCTGCTACTTTTGTGCCTAGCGCTTAGCCTCTTTGCCTTGCAAAATGACAAAGATATGCTAAGTGGCGAGCTAAAAAACGGGCTTAAATACTATATAAAAGAGAATAAACTCCCACAAAAAACGGCCATCTTTTACCTAGTCGTAAACTCAGGCTCGACTGATGAGAAAGACGGCGAGCAAGGGCTTGCGCACTTTTTGGAGCACATGGCGTTTAACGGTAGCCGTGACTTTAGCAAAAATGAGCTCATTAAACAGCTTGAGAGCCTTGGGGTTAAATTTGGCGCTGATCTAAACGCACAAACAAGCTACGATCAAACGAGCTACACGCTAAGCATAAATGTAAATGAGAAAAATTTAAAGGATGTTTTTAAGGTCTTTTCAAACTGGATCGATGGCGTAAAGATCGACGCAGGCGAGCTTGATAAGGAGCGAGGCGTCATAATGGAGGAGGAGCGCCAGCGAAATACGCCAGCATATAGGCTCTATCTTGCTCAAAGCAAGGACATCTTTGCTGGCAGCATCTATCAAAAAAGAGTGCCTATAGGCGATATGAACGTGATAAAAAGCGTAGATGCTAAGCACATGCAAGAGTTTTATGAGAGGCTATATCAGCCAAGATTTATGAGCTTTGTAGCAGTTGGCGACTTTGATAAAAACGAGATAAAAGCTCTGATAGAGAAAAACTTTAGCGCAGCAAAAAATAGCAACTCATACGTTCATCCAGATAAAAGCATCGCTTTTAAAGATGGGCTAAATGTCTTTAACTACGACGCAAACGAGACGGCTGCTCAGTTTGTAAGACTTAGCTTTTTTGATAAATTTAAGCCAGTCTCAGACGAGGCTGATGTGAAGCGAAATTTAAAAGATGCGCTAATAGCAAGCCTTATAAATATGCTTTATGAGCAAAAAAATGCAAATAATTCATCAAATTTAAGTGTTGATTTTATGGCGCAAACGCTTCAAGCAAAGCAAAAAATTTATAGCTTTGAGGCAAATGTGATCGGAGATGATTTTAACGCTAGCCTTAAAGATATGTTAAGCGTTTTAAAGGGCATTGAGAAATTTGGCTTTAATAAAGGCGATTTTAGCGATGTGAAAAAGGCGTTTGTGGCAAACGTAGAGGCTAAATTTAAACGCTCAAAAACTAAAAAATCAAGCGTTTATGCAAGTGAAATTTTAAATATGATCGAAAATGGCGGCTTTGTGCTAAGCGATGAAGATAGCAAAAACCTTAGCCTAAAGCTCTTAAACGAGATCACGCTTGAAGATGTAAATGCTAGATTTAGGCAAATTTTAGCCATACCTGATGAGCGCGTGAGGGTCTTTAGCAAAGATGGCTTTAAGCTTAGCAAAGATGCTTTTTTAAAGCTAAAAGATGAAGCAAAACCTTACGATACAAATTTGGCTAGCCAGAGCCTAAATAAGAGCTTTGGCAATGAAAATTTAGAGCCAAAAGATATAGTCTCTAGCGAATTTGACCAAAAGCATGGCATCTACACTTATAAGCTGCCAAATGGCTCGCAAGTCATCTTTAAGCCACTAGCTACCAAAAAAGATAGCATCTTGTTTGCAGCCATTAGCAAGGGTGGCACTTCAGATCTAGCCGATCCTAAGCTTGGCGGCTTTGCGGTTGCGCTCACAAATGAAAGTGGCGTTGGCAAATTTAACAACTACGAGCTTTCAAAGGTGCTAAACGACAAGATAGTAAGCTACGAAAAGAGCATAGAGGCGCTTACACAGGGCATTTACGGCTCTTCAAGCAGTGGCGATCTTAGCTCGCTGCTAGCTGTTATAAATTTAGAGTTTAGCTCACCAAGAGCCGATGCAAACGTGCTTGAGAGGATAAAACAAAGAGCAAAAGATGAGCTAGCTAAAGAGCAAAATTTACCTGAATATAAATTTAGTACCGAATTTAGCAAGTTTTTTTACGAAAACAATAAGCGTGTAGCGCCCATCGAGATGGCGCAGATCGACGCGCTAAAGCTAAATGAGCTAAAAGAGATCATCAAAGATAAATTTACAAACGCAGCCTCATACACCTTCGTAATCATCGGCGACACCGACGAGCAGAGGCTTTTGCCACTTGTTAAAAAGTATATCGCTACGTTGCCAAAGCTTGGCGAGGCTGAAAATTTTAAAGACGATGGCGTGCGAAGCATCAAAGGACAGCACACCTTTAAAAGGGAGTATCAAAGCACAAAAAGAAGCGACGTGAGCGTGGATATAATAAATTTAGATACAAAATATAGCTTCAAAGAGGTGGTCAAGCTAAGAGCGCTAAGCTCGGTCTTAAAAACGGCGCTTCGTGAAAAGATCAGAGAAGACAAAGGCCAAACATACGGCTTTAGTCTAAATGCTAGGCTCGCTCGCTATCCGTATGAGCACTCAAAGGCGGTGATCGGCTTTACTTGCGACCCTGCAAACACAGACAAGATCATCGCCGAGATAAAGGAGATAATAGCTAGCATCAAGCGTGATGGCGCGCTCTTGCCAAAACATTTGGAGGATTTTAAGGCGCAGAGTGAAATTTCTATAAAAAAAGATTACGAAAAGCCTGAGTTTTGGCAAAATCTCATCATCTCAAATAAAATTTTCAACACGCCACTTTACACGGCTGATGAGTATATAGATGCGGTCAAAGCGCTCACAAATGACGACATCAAAGAGGCTGCTAGGCTATATCTTGATGAGAAAAATATGGTGATAAGCATAAATAATCCAAAGTAGAAATTTTTTGGGGCTGGGCTGGCTGGCTGGTTTTTAAATTTTAAACCTGAATATAAATTTATGGAGCAAAGCTGGCTCTTTAAAATTTAAGATTAAGCAGAAATTTGAGAAGTCAAGCTAGCTCTTTAAATTTAAACTTGATTAGAAAATTTGGAGCTAAACTAACTCTTTAAATTCAAATCTAAATAGAAATTTAAAGAGCTAATAGCCTCCAGAAATTTAAACCTGAGTAGAAATTTTAAGAACCATGCCAGCCCCAAAATTTAAACCTAAAGCTAAGCCAGTATGTCCTTTGGCTTTAGCTTGTTTAGCTTTTGCACCAGATCGTCAAAGCTCGCGCCATTTTCGACCTCGCGCCTGATAAATTCCTCAAAAAACTCACGTTTTATGTCTTTATCCGTGTAGGTTACGCTCTTTTTGGTAACTTGCATAGGCTTAAATTTCTCTTCTTCTATCTCTTCACCGCCATCTTCTCTAACTGGCGTAAGAGCGATATTTTGCAGCACATCAGCGATATTTTCGCCCTTTTCATAGCTTGTTTTTAGAAATTTCAAAAACTCATCTTTGCTATTTTTATCAGCGTAGCTTACACGATGCGCCATCGCTTGACCTAGGATTTCTATGCGCTTTTTAGCCGATGTTTGCTCGTAGTGCAAGGCACCGTCTTTAAAAGAAATTTTCACATTTGCATGCTCGCCAAGTATCCTTTCGGCGGTAAATTCCAGCCATTTGTCTTTAAATTTATCTATGCTTAGATCAGAGTCTAGTAAATTTGTAGCTTCGCGGTTTAGATAAAGTGTGCCATTGGCGTGGTTGATTAGAATTTTCAGGTTGTCGGTGGCAATAGCATATATATTGTAAGTTTTGTTAAACTCATCTACGCTAAAGCCGTTTTTCTCGCTGGTTAGAATGGAGCTTGCTCGCCAAAGCTTCGTGCTATCAACGAAATTTTTAAGGCTAGCAACTTCATCTTTACCCATAGAGCTATCAAGCCCGTTCATCTTGCCCCAGATAGAAATTTTATCATTTGACGAGTAGCCAGAAAGCGATAGATGCTTGATGTCTAGGGCATTGGGAGAAATTTTTACCTTGCCTAAATTTGCGATAGTCGTTGGCTGCTTACTAAAAGTGTCTTGGTAGTTAAAGCTTTGATTAAGTCCATTTAGTGCGTTTATCATGTCAAATCCTTTAACACTATATCGGCAAATGGATTTAAATTTTAATTATTTTTTATTGCGGTATTTTTCGAAAATGGCGATCATCTGGTGCGAGTCTTGCGCGACTTTGAGCTTGTTTGGGTTTTTGCTAAGCAGCTCTTCTCTTAAAGCGTCGATGAACTCCTTATCCTTTTTGCAGGCTTCAAGGCTCACACGCCCTCTAAGTATAGCCATAAACATAATATCGGCAGTCGCGTTTATCATCTCAAGCATCTTTTCTTCGCTCATTTTTCTAAATTTTGCTCCTTTTTAAGCAAATATTATTCCTTTACGCTTACAAAATTTATTATTTTCACCTCTTGGCTCTCTTTGCAAGCCTCCAGTGCAGCCGCATTTTTCACCATGTGAGCGCTCTTCATGTGCTCTTTTTGGCTCTCTAAATTTTCCCAGCTCTCCATAAAGCAGTACTCGCTTTTGGTGCCCGCAACCACGCCACACTCGTAGCTTATGCAGCCTTTATCTTTTCTTGAAGCTGGCACGATCTCTTTTAAAATTTCTTCAAATTTCGCCTCACATCCAGCTTTTAATTTTACATTTACATAAAATCCTACCATTTGCCTATCCTTTAATATTTTTTTGGCTAAAATAACGCAATTTAGACGCAAGTTTGCGTATTACATTACAAGGCCTTTTCATGACTAGATGATACAAAATACTAAATTTATAACTCATAAAACTAACCAAAAACAATAAATTTAACCAAAATCGGAGAGAAAATGAAAAGACGAGACTTTTTAAAGCTTGGTGCCTTAAGCGCAGCAAGCCTTCAAGCAAAAGAGCTTGACGGAGCAGCTCAGGCGCTTTTTGACAAGCAAAGTGGCCTAAGTGCAAACAAATTTGGCCCATTTTATGTAAGAACTATCGCAGGCCGCGTTGTAGAGACTGAGCCGTTTGAGGGTGATGCGTGCCCAAATGAGCTAAACAACGCACTTCTTGATCACATCCAAAACGAAAGCCGTGTAAAATATCCATTTGTTAGAAAGAGCTTTCTGGCTGACCCAAACAACCCAAAGCCAGAGCTTCGTGGCAAAGAGGAGTTTGTGCGCGTTAGCTGGGATGAGGCGATAAAACTAAGTGCGAAAATTTTAAAAGAAAACTTTGATAAATACGGCGCTGAAGCTATCTACGGACAGGTTTATCAGTGGGGTAGCCTTGGTAAAGTCGGCCACAGCCAAAAGACCGCAAAGAGGCTACTTAACGTGCTTGGCGGCTATGTAAATGAGCTTGGTGGCTACTCATACGGCGCAGCAACTGTCATTTTGCCTCACGTCACTGGCTCGATCGATCCAACACTAGCGCCAACAAAGTGGGAGGCTATCTTAAAAAATGCCAAAACGATCGTATTTTGGGGCACAAACCCAGTCGTTTCAAACAAGATCGCCATTGGCGTACCGCTACACAACTCATATAAATACTACGATGAGATCAGAAAAAAAGGCGAGAGCGGCGAGATGAAAATTTATAGCGTCGATGTTTATCACAACGAAAGCGCAAGATATTTTGGCGCAAAGTACCTTGAAGTCGTGCCTTGCACCGATACAGCGATGATGATAGGTATGTGCAACTACCTTTTTGAAAAGGGGCTTTACAGCAAAGAATTTATAGAAAAATACACCGTTGGCTTTGATAAATTTAAAGAGTATATGCTTGGCACAAAAGACGGGGTCAATAAAAACCTAGCTTGGGCAAGCAAAATTTGTGGCGTGAGCGAGCAAGAGCTGGCGAAATTTAGCGAGGATCTAGCTAAAAACGACTCAGTCATAGTTAGTGGCTACGCCATCCAAAGGCAAGATCACGGCGAGATGGCGTATTGGGCGCTAGTGACGCTAAATGCGATGCTTGGACACATCGGCAAAGAGGGTTGTGGCTTTGTCACAAATGACGGCATGCACAAAAACGCTGATGAGAGCTTCATAGCGCCTAAACTAGCGGCTTTTGAGACGAAGGTGCCACAAAAATTCATTGATAGCGGCCTTGTGCCAAAGACTAAGGGCTATGAGCTGCCAAACTCAAGGCTCATAGACGCGCTTTTAAGCCCTGGCAAAGAGATAACTAGAAATGGCAAGAGCTACAAGCTACCAAAGATCAGAGTGATGTTTAATGCCAACGGCTCGACATTTACAAGGCATCCAGAGACTAATAGAGCGATAAAAGCTATGCAAAAAGTGCAAGCGATCATCACTTGCGAGCCATTTTGGACGAGCACGGCTAAATTTAGCGACATCGTCCTGCCAGCTGCGCTTGAGTGCGAGCGAACGGACATCGAGATGGCAAACTCGACTAACGAGTATCTCTTTGCCATTAAGCCACTTGTTGCTCCATTTGGCGAGAGCAAGAGCGACTTCGAGATCGCAAGGCTGATCGCAAAAGAGTGGGGCAGGGAAGAGGCGTTTAGTGAGGGCAAAAGCGAGCTAGAGTGGGTAAAAGAAATTTACGAAGATGCCGTTAAAAAGGCTACTGGACTTGGATATGAGAGCATGCCAAGCTTTGATGAGTTTTGGCAGAAGGGATATTTTAGATTTGACAAGGTCGATGAGAAAAAACGCTACTTTACAAACTACAAGAAATTCCGTGATGATCCAGCGGCAAATCCGCTAAAAACGCCATCTGGCAAGATAGAAATTTACTCTGGAACGGTCGCTGGCTTTGGATATGATGACTGCCCACCGCATGCGACTTGGCTTGAGCCATTTGAGTGGCTGGGTGCGAAAAACAAAAAGTATCCTATCGCCATCAGCGGCGCACACTCTAAATTTAGACTTCACTCGCAGCTAAATAACTCTGTGCTTCGCCATTTTAACGAGATCGCAGAGCGCGAACCAGTGCTCATAAACCCAAAAACAGCCGAGGCTAGAGGGATAAAAATGGGCGATGTGGTAAAAATTTACAACGACAGGGGCGAAATTTTGTGCGGTGCCTTTGTGACCGAGGACGTGCCACAAAACGTCGTCATCGTGAGCGAGGGCGCTTGGTACGACCCAGATGTGCCAGGCGAGAAGAGCCTTTGCTTGCATGGAAATTTAAACGTGCTCACAAAAGACGTGCCATCAAGCAAGATGAGCCAGAGCAACACCGCCCATACGAGCCTTGTCGAGGTCGAGAAATTTAAGGGCACGCCAAAACGTGTCAGGGCGTTTGATGCACCAAAGATCGGCGCAAGAAATGCCTAAAAGTAACACTTTGAAAATTTAAAGTGCTAAAAGCTATCCTTTTTTAAATAATTAGAGTTAAAATCTAAGAAAAAAGAAAGGATAGCTCATGAAAATAGCCGAAATAGACACTCCAGCACTGCTCATAGACAGAGAGATAGTGCTAAAAAACTTAGAAAAAATGCAAAAATATGCTGATAAATTTAACGTAAGCTTAAGACCACATACCAAAACGCACAAGATGCCATACTTTGCAAAACTGCAAGTAGAGTGCGGCGCAAAGGGCATCACGGTGGCAAAGGTGGGCGAGGCTGAGGTGATGGCAAAAGAGGGGCTAAGCGACATTTTTATCGCAAATGAGATCGTAACAAGGCAGAAATTTGCTCGCATTATAGCCCTTGTAAGATCTGGCGTTAAAGTGAGCTTTGGCGTCGATAGCGTGGGCGTTTTAAGGCTAATTAACGAGGTCTTTGGCGAGGCTGGCGAGATAGCTAGGCTGCTTGTCGAGATAGAGGTTGGCGAAAACCGCTCAGGCGTCATAGAAGAGAGCGATTTTAGAGCTTTGATGGGCGCTTTTAAAGAGTGTAACAATGTGGAATTTTGCGGTGTTTTCTCGCATGATGGCCACTCGTACAAGGCAAAAGATAAGCGTGAGTGCGAGCAAATTTTTAGGGTGGCAACCGAGAGAACGCTAAAATTTGCTGGTATCGCGCGAGAGTTTGGATATGAAAATTTTACCGTTAGCATCGGCTCTACGCCCTCACTGATAAACGATTTTGAGATACCAAAAGGTGTCACGGAGCTGCGACCTGGCACATATATATTTATGGATGCGTCGCAGGCAAATGCCTATGGCAGCTTTGATATGAACGCTGCTAGCGTGCTTAGCGTCGTGATCTCAAGGCCGACTGCCACCCGCACGATCCTTGATGTTGGAGCAAAGGCGCTAACCAAAGAGAGACGCAGTGAAGGTTTTTGCACGACGCCTGGCATGGGGCTCATCGCGGAGCATGAAGTGTGGATAGACAGCCTATTTGACGAGCATGCGATCATCTTAAACGAAAAATTTGCAAAAAACGTGAGCGTGGGTGATCTCGTGCGGATTTATCCAAATCACATCTGTCCGGTGGTAAATTTGTATGACTACGCCTATCTCGTAAGTGACGATGAGGTCTGCGAAAAGGTACCAGTTTTGGCAAGAGGTAAGATAGAGTAGGGATATGGCAGATAAAATCTGCACTAAACAAATTTAAACCACTGCATGGATTGTAGTAAATTTATGCTTTTTGGTAAATTTTAAAACTTCATTCACTCGCAAGAATTGACTACTAAAATTTGGCTTCGCTTACCGCTTAGCTCAAATTTTAGAGCCGAAATTACTCGCTCATGAAATTTTAAAATTTACTTGACTCTTATATAAATTGACGAAGCAAATTTACAAATTTTAAAATATTACTCACTCGCCTTAGCAGACTACTAAATTTAGGCTGCACTTCGTTTAGCACTAAATTTAGAGCCATGATATGCTCGCTCATAAAATTTTAAATTTGCTTTATTTTTTTGGAGTAAAACGCATGTAGTGCTCTAGCACTGACGCATGCCACATCTAACGTCGTCGGGGTTAGGGGATTGTTAAGGGGGAAGGGAGCTTCTTTGCTTCGCAAGCTCGCAACTGCAAGCAGACCGTAATTCAAGCCTCTTCCCCCTTAACAAAGAAGCAAAACTTTAAATTTCTAAAAATCTTTTTTTCAAATTTTAAACTTTCATTCACTCGCAAGAATTGACTACTGATTTTAGGTCTCGCAAAGCTTACCACTAAAATCAGAGCCGAAATTACTCGCTCATGAAATTTTAAAATTTGCAAGACACTTGCACGCGCAGTTTGAAGTCAAATTTTACTTTAATATCACCGAACTCTTTTGAAGTTTTTCTAGCTTTAAAATTTGCTCTTTTGGCTTTGCTTTTAGGCGTTCAAGCATCGCTATTTTTTGGGCGTAAATTTCATTAAATTCGGTCTTTATATCAAGCAAAGTTTTATTTAAAAAAGAGTTGTTTGAGCACATAAGATCGTCAAATTCATACAAGCTAAAGGCATTTAGCATGCGCTCATAAACCTCTTTTGCGCTTGGGATGTAAAGTGGCGTACCCATTTGCAGGTGCGAATTTAGCGAGTTTTCGATCTTTTGCTTTAGAAAATAAACCGCAAGTTTAAGCGCATTTTCGTAGTTTGACGCAACCTTTACGTCAAGCTTTTCAAAAAAGAGCGATATCTTTTGCGTTGCCTTAAATTTGGCATTTTCATACTCTCTTAAGAAATTCTCATAGGTCCTGCCAGCATAGGTATTTATCGATTTTGTCTCGTAGTTTGAGGCAAACTCATCAAATGGATTAAAGCTCTCATAGCGAGATTTATAAACGAAAAGCTCATCTTCTAAGCTTTTATAAAGCTCATCAAAAGCCGATATGATCTCATTTTCAAGCTCTTTTAGATCTCTTTTATAGCGTTTAAAAAATTTAGAAAAGATGAAATCTTCATAGATGAGCTTTGAAAAGACTTCGTCCGTATCAAGGCTTATCATTTCAAAATTTTCTCGCTTATAAATTTCTTTGTTTAAAAGCGTCTTTGCTGGGTTAAATTTTGTCCTAGAAAATGGCTTAAGCAGCTTAAAAACTTCATCACTTGCAAGCTTGATAGCCTCGCTCATATCGCTGTATCGTAGGGCGATTTTAGGCTTAAACTCCTCTTTTATAGCCTCCAGTTTTTCTTCAAGCGTGGCATTAAATTTATCCAAAATTTCACCAGCTGCGCTATAAACTTTTAGGCGATTTTCTTGCTCGCTAATCAAAAAATTTACTATCTTTTTCGCCCTTGCTTTTATGAAATTTTCTTTAAAGTTCGCGTTTAAAAACGCCTCTTTTACCGCGCTTAGTGCTTTAGCAAAATTTGAGCTTTCTAGCTCGCTCTTGTTTTCATTTGTGATGCCATTGAGTGCTTGCTTTGATGAGATGGCGATGATATCGTCAAAAAGCTCGCCATAAGTTTGCCTAGCGTGCTTTAGCAAGCTTTCAAGCTCGTCCTTGCTTAGCTTATCCTTTTGGTTTATTAAACAAAGCGCCTTTAGGTCGTTTGTCTTTAAAATTTCTTCTACGCTTTCAAGCTCGCTAGCCTTTGCTGCGTTGTTTGCGAGGCTTAGCCAGATCGCGCCACAGACCTTTTTTAGTGTGTTTTTGGTCTCTTTTGTGTCGGCATCTCGTAGTGAGTTTAGGCCGGGCGTGTCGATGAAATTTACCTCTTTTAAAATTTCGCTTGGCGCATAAAGTGTCATGCTCTTTATCTGCTCGCTCATGGCGTTTAGCTCTGCAAGCTCACTGCTAGCTAGCAAACTCTCGCTGCCATTTGTAAATTTCACGCTAAGAAGTGGCATCTTTGCAAATTTTAGCCGCACAGCCTTTGCCGTGACAGGCGTTAGACCTGATGGCAAGATGTTTTGCCCAAGCAGAGCGTTTAAAAATGTTGATTTGCCACTTGAAAACTGCCCGATGACGGCGATGAGAGGCGGCTCATTTAGAGTGTCGATTAGTAAATTTAGGCTCTCTTTTATCTCATCGCTTGCGTGCAGGCTTGGATCATTTAGCTCATTTACCAGCCTTGCTAGCTCGCCCATAAAGTCGCTTGTAAAAACCTTAAAATATCTCGCCTTATAGGCATTTATGAACTCATTAAACATTTTCTAGCTCCCCTAAAAGCGAGCAAATTTCATCTTGCAAGGCGTTTTGTTCTTTTAGTTTTAAAAGTGAGTTTTGATTTTGCGAGCTAAGCTTTTCTAGCTCACGATCTAGCTCTTTTAGCCTCTTATCAAGCGTGGCTTTTTGAGCGCTTTCATAGGTTTTTATGAGGTTTAAAAGGCGATTTTTTTCATGGTCAGTTAAAATTTCACAAAATTGAGAGATATTTTTATCTTTTAGCAAGCCCTCTTTTAAGCCTAAAAGTGCTTCACTTGCGTCACTTGAAATTTTAGCTCTAAATGCAGCTAAAAGCTCCTTAAATTCAAGCTTTACGCCCATTTGCTCTAAAAAGTCATTGATGTTAAAAACCTCGTCTTTGCTCATCACATAATCATCAAAATTTAAAGCGATATTTTGCTCGCATGATCTTGTTTGCACCAAAGTTTCGTTTCTAGCCTCTCTCATAAGCGCTATCACACCGTCACGAAGCGTCGTTTTTGCTATTTGCTCTAGGCGCTCTAAATTTAAGCTTTGCTTTTTACTTTTGCAGTAGGCTATCTCACTTTTTGCCTTGTCGTTTAGATTTTGCAAAAGCGTCTCAAGCCCCATTTTATAGATGTTTTTGGTGTTGCTACTTTCAAGTTTTGCAAGCTCATTTTGAGTTAGACTTTCAAGTTTAGAAAAATTTTCACTAAGTGCGTTCTTAACGCTTGCCTGCTCATTTTGAAGCTTTTTAAGCTCCACTTCATAAGCTTTGAGCGACAAAATTTCAGCCTTAGTGGCTTCAAGCTTGCTATTTAGGATATTTTTTAGCTCCTTTTGATACGAGCTTAAGATAAGGGCTGATTTTTTAGAGTTTTTGCCAAAGAGCACCTCGTAAAGATAGTCTTTAAACTCCTCTACGCCGCTATTTGCAGAGCCTTCTAAGTAGCTTTTTGCACTAAGCGCAAAATAATCAATCTCCACGCCATTTATCTGCTCGCCGATCGCTTTTTTAGTGTAGTTTAGCGTCTCGCTTAGCTCTTTGGCACTTAGCTCATCAGCGTGAGTTAGCACCACGGCAAGCCTTACGATATGCGATTTTTCAAGGCATTTTTTCAAAAATAGCGCATCCTTTTGCGTGGCACTTTGTGAGGCGTTCATGAGGTGAGCCAAAAGGTCGCACTCTCTCATAAAATTTGTAGTGATCTGCTCTCTTAAAACCACCGCGTCATCGATGCCTGGCGTGTCGATGATGCAGACATTGTCCTTTAAAAGCTCCAAATCGTCATAAAGCTCGACGCTTTTTACGAGATTTGCTGTTTTTGAGCTTGAAGAGGTGTAGTTTTTTATCTCATCTATGCCGATATCTACGCTTTTGCTTGGTAAATTTTCGCTTGGTACGCCAAGTGCTAAAAGCTCATCTAAGGTGTAAAAATTTACCTTTGCATGGCTATTTTTATCGTGCTTTAAAATGGTTAAATTTATCGTCTCTGGCACGTTTGAAGCGCCAAGGATGGATTTATTTAAAAGAGCGTTTAAAAGGGTTGATTTGCCAGAGTTTATGACGCCACTTGCAGCTATGTTAAAAAGCGTTTCGTTTGATCTTTTTTTGGCTGCCGCAAGTGCCTCTAAAAATGTTTTATCGCTATCAAGTAAGCTTGCTTTTTCGTTTATCTCATTTAAAAAGTCTAGGTTTTTATGGAAGTGATCTTTTGGCTTGGTATGAGAAATTTTAGCCTCATTAGCGCCTTTGTTTTTGCTTATGATCTTTTCTAAAAAGGCAAATTTCTCATCATCTATGATCTTTTCATCACGTAATATTTCTAGGTATTTTACTATCTCATCACTTGAAATTTTAGCCTCGTTTAAAGCTTTAAGAGTCGCAAGCTGCGCACTTTGTATGCTAAATATATCAAGCTCAACCTTAAGCCTTTTTAGCACCAGCCTAAACTCATCAAGCGCCATAAACTGATCTAAATTTCTCTCGTCGCAAACTATAAGAAGAGCTAGCAGATCTGGGTAAAATGGCACGCTAGCAGCAGCATTTGTATAAATTTTATTTGCACGCCAAGCCTGTTTTAAAAACTCATCCATAAAGACTCTTTTCATTGATATTTTGGGATTTTATTAAATTTTTACTTATGAAGCTATCAAAAAATGAGGATGGCGCTCAAGCAAAAAGATATAAGAAAACTTCGCACAGATACAAAAATAGTATCAAAAAAGCACCGAGTTTTGGTTGCAAGTAAAATACAGCTTTAGCTTGCAAATTAGCGAATTTGCTCTTATCCAAATGAGCTAGAGCATGCTTTTAAAATGTAATACTTTTAAACTTAAAGATATTTATTTTAGTAGCAAAATTTATCTTGCATAAAACATCGCAACCAAACCGCGGTTTATATCTTTCGTATTGCCATCATCTATTTTCGTGACCTTTGAGATACTCACACTTTTATCGCTATTTATCGTGAAAGTAAGCTCAATAACTCTCTCATTTACTTTTCTAACATTTTCACCAAAATAGATCACTTCAGGCTCTTTTTGCGAGTAGTAGGTGGCATATTTGCTTTGGGCTACGACGTTGTCAAAGACCCATTTTTGTTTGATATCCAAATTTTGAGCGAGCTCATTTTTAAACTCAAGGTCACAGCTAACAGAGGCTAGGTAGCCAGCACTTTCTTTCGTCGGATCAAATTTGCAGTGCTTGTTCGCGATGGATAAAATAGTCTCTTTATCTATGCTTTTACCACTTTTTAATATACTATTTGCGCTATCAAGTGCTAGCTCAAGGCTGTTATCAACTCTTTTTTGCTGTGCAGCTTTTGCATTATTTAGAGCTTTTATGTAGCCGCTATTTTTTCTTTCAAACTCATCTTCAAGCACATTTTTCCCTACCACGCAGCTTACTTTAACCACTTTTTTATCGTCACTACTGATGTCTTGCCACTGGGTGCTTGTACAGCCTTTAAAGCTATCTATCGCTGAGCCTATTGTTATTGATTTGTTACCTTTTAAAATATAGTTTTTAACAATACCTATGTTGCTTTCCTTGCAGCCCACTAATAATAAAAGTGCGCTAAATCCTAGAAATAGAGCCTTTTTCATCATTTTACCTTTTTGTAAATTTGACAAAATAGTACCAAACTAAAGTTTAAATTATTATGATTTTGTTAAAATAAATTATATAAATATAATTTATTAAAATAATTTTAGAAAAATTAAGAAAAAATAAATTTTATAAATGAATAATTCTAGTGGTCGATTCTTGCTAGCAGTGAGAGTTTTAAATTTGCAAAACATAGATTTATAATTTAATTTTACCTATGCGATATGTGTTTTGCTAAATTTTAAAAGGAATTTTTGCTAAAACTAGCTTAGGCTTAGAAATTTAGCTCGATTATATTTTGTAAATTTTTGATATTTTCTTTAATGTTGCCATCTTTATAGATCGCTGAGATGACGGCGATGAGATCGGGTTTGGCAAGAGAGAGTGAGCCGATATTTGTCTCATTTATGCCACCTATCACACAAACAGGTGGGTTTAAAATTTGCTTTGCTTCTTTAGCCACTTCAAGCCCACATTTTGGAGCATTTGGCTTTGTAGGACTTGTAAAAACAGAGCCAAAAGCAACGTAGCTAGCACCATTTTTAGCGGCATTTATGGCTAAATTTATATCGTTATAGCAGCTAATGCCAACATATGCGTCCTTGCCTAAAATCTCAAACGCCTCTTTTATGCCCTCATCGTCTTTGCCTAGATGAACAGCCTTTGCGCCTATCTTTTTAGCAAATTTGACATCGTCATTTACGATAAATTTCGCGCCAAATTTCTCGCATAAATTTAAAATTTCACTTGCAAGATTCTCGTTTTTGACCGCTTTTTTTGACCTAAACTGAAAAAATTTAACCCCACACTCCAAAATCTCTCTTACGTACTCCAAAGCCAAATTTTCAGGCATTAAAATATCATCGCTAATAGCGTAAATTTCAGCCATCAAGCCCCTCTTTATGGTCTATAAGTCTTGCGCCAAATTTACTTTTATGAGCATTTTTTATCCCATTTGCCACAAATTTTTTAGCCATTTTTATGGCGTTTACTAGATCACTTTGCTGCGCTAAAATGGCCGCTAGCGAGCTTGAGAAGCTACAACCAGCCCCGTGCATCACTCTAGGCTCAAAAAGCTCCTCGCTAAATTTCATGACGCCACCATTTTTTAGATAGAGCGTATCCTCGCAAATTTCATCAACCTTCGTTCGCTTTAGCACCATATCGCAAGGCAAATTTGCAAAGTCAATCCCCAAAATCCTAGCCTCATCTACATTTGGCGTGGCGACACTTGCGAGCTTTAAAAGCTCTTTTAGCGCCTCGATCGCACCATCTTCTAGCAGTTTTGCGCCTGATTTTGCCACGCAAACAGGATCAATCACAACTGGCACATTTTTAGCTCTTAAATCCTTTAAAAACGCGCTTACAACGGCTATTATCTCCTCGTTAAAGAGCATGCCAACCTTCACAGCGTCTATATCAAGCTCGGCTAGCACCATCTCAAACTGAGCTTTCACCATCTTTGCTGGCATCGCAAGCACGCTGCTAACGCCATTTGTATTTTGCGCGGTCACGGCTGTGATGACGCTTGCGCTAAAACAGCCAAATGCCTCGCAACTTTTTATATCCGCCTGAACGCCTGCACCGCCGACGCTGTCGCTTCCAGCAACTATCAAAACATTTTTTTTACTCACCCACACACCCACTTATCTCTTTTACGTCAAAAGGGTCTTTGACCTGCCATGAAAGTGCGTATTTCTCGATACTTTTCTTGATCGCACTTACCAAATAATCAATATCCTCAAAGGTATGTGTATAGTGCAGGCTAACCCTCACCCAGCCTGGCTTGTGGGTGAAATTTGGATCCTCTTTTAGCCCCAAAAGATCGTGTCCGTATGAGCCTGCGCACGAGCAGCCAGCGCGCGTTTGTATGCCATACTCTTTGCTTAAAATTTTTGAAAGCTCGTATGGAGCTACGTTTTTTACATTAAATGAAAATATCGCAAGGCGCTTTAAATTTGCCGGGCAGTAGCTAACTAGCTCTGGAATTTCTCTTAACCTTTGACAAAAGTATTCGCTAAGCTCGCTCTCGTTTTCGTAGATAGTCGCAAGCCCTATCTCTTCTCTTAGCTTGTAAGCTAAATTTGCCCGTATAAGCCCCAAAATAGGCGGTGTGCCAGCCTCTTCAAGTGCCTCTTGATCCTTTAAAAATATATGGTAATTTTTACTCACATAGCTTACCGTGCCACCACCTGCAAAGCTTGGCACATCGTCATTTGCTAGCACTTTTTTGATTGCCAGTAGCCCACAGCTACCAACTCCGCCAAGAAGCTTGTGTGGCGAGATAAAGAGCGCGTCAAAGTAGTCGCAGTCTAAATTTGCATAGGCACTAAGGCTCGCCACGTCAAATGCCACGATGCCGCCAAATTTCTTAACCATCGTGTAAATTTGCTTATAGTCGCTTATGACGCCTGTGACGTTTGAGGCTGCGCTAAAGCTAGCGATGATCTCACGTCCTTGATTTATCTTTAAAATTTGCTCCAAGTGAGATAGGTCGATGCTGCCGTCTTTTGCAAGCCTTATACGCTCAACCTCGCAAAGTGCCTCTTTAAAGCTGATCTCATTTGAGTGGTGCTCATAAGGGCCAAGGATGACTAGCGGCGAGTCGTTGTTTGGCTTTAGATCAAACCTTCTTTTAGCAGCTGGGGGCACGTAAAGCCCCAAAAGCTCTTGAAATTTCTTGATCGCACCAGTGGCGCCATATCCTGTAGCTATGAGATAAAAGCTATCATCAAGCCCTAAAAATCGCTTTAGTTCGCTTCTAGCGCTATCATACAAAAGCTGCGTTTTATAGGCATTTGAGGATGTTAGCGAGTGAGTGTTGGCGTAGGTTTTTAAGATATCAGCGACCTCGTCCTCGATAGGCTTATACGCAAGTCCTGAGGCGGTGTAGTCGAAATAGTGTATCCCTTTTTTTAAAATAATATCTCTTCTAATGTGCTCTAAATTTACCAACTTTAGCCTTTTAGTTTTTGCGTGATTATAATTAAAATTTTCTAAAAATATGCTACAATCCGCCACACAAAGGATACGAAATTTTAGCCATAAAATCGACATTTGAGCGGATGAAGCACCTTGGTATTGCTGAAGTTATAAAATTTCATCTTGTTTTTGATGACTTTTTATTAAAGGGCTCATACTACGATGTTTTTGAGGCGATTAGGGCTGAAATTTTAGATGATTATAAAAATTTGATGGCTAGGTTTTACTTTGACGAGGACAGCGACGAGGCCATCAAAATGGCTCTCATTAAGCTTGCTAGAAGCGACAGGAAGAAATTTAGCGTAAATAAAATTTTGCCCCAAAGCATGACAAATAGGGTCTATGCAAAGCTTTTTAGTAAGGATTTTTTAGTGCTTGAAAAGAGCCAAGAAAAGCCACGGGTAAAAAATAAACGTCAAATTTTAAAAAAGAGCGAGCGAGCTTATAAGATAGAGGATAAAATTCACTTTAACAGCCATTTTTCAAGGTTTTGGTTTAGATTTATCGAGCCAAATTTAAGCCTTTTAAAAGAGGGCAGGAGTGAGGAAATTTTAGAGCTTATAAAAAGAGAATTTGACGAGTACGCGAGCCTTGGCTTTGAGCTTTTAAGCGGCGAGCTAATGGCTAAAAAGCTTGGATTTAACGGCATTTTACTAAGCTCGTTTTGGAGCAAAAATATAGAGTTAGACATGCTTTTTAGCATAAATGGCAAGATAATAGTTGGCGAAGCAAAGTACAAAGAGCGAAAAATTTGCAAAAATGTCTTAAATTTAGTGCTTCACAAGTGCGAAAGGCTAGGCATAAAGCCTGATATCATCGCACTTTTTTCAAAAAGTGGCTTTAGCAACGAGCTTTTGGGCTTAAAAGATGAGCGGCTTAGGCTTTACGAGATAAAAGATTATGAGGAGTTGCTGTGAGTGATATCGATATACAAAATGGCCTAAAAAGCCTAATAGAGCAGACCTATCTGATAGAGCGTGAGTATAAAAATTTGACCGCTTCTTATATGAGCTTGCAAGGTTTTATAAAAGATATCGTGGAAATTTTGCCAAATGCCATTTGGGTGCTTGATGAAAATGATGAAATTTTCTTGCAAAACTCAGAGGCGCAAAAGCTTGGCAAAGCGCTAAATTTCGTCCCAAAAGATGAGGGCGAGCTAAACTTTGGCTCGCAAATTTATCTTGTAAAAAAGGTGGTCAAAGATGATAAAAAGATCATCTCAGCTACCGACATAACGCAGGAAAAACGCACCGAGCGCCTAGCCTCGATGGGTCAAGTAGCAGCGCACCTAGCTCACGAAATAAGAAACCCCATAGGCTCTATCTCGCTTTTAAACTCGACGCTTTTAAAAAGGGCTGAGCCAAAAATTTTGCCTATCGTCGAGCAGATACAAAAGGGGATCTGGCGTGTTGAGCGCATCATCAAAGCCACACTTCTTTTTACAAAAGGGCTTAGCATCACGCCAAAGGAATTTAACTTTTTAGATATCAAAAGCGAGTGCGAGGAGGCGCTTAAATTTTATGAATATTCAAAAGAGATAAATTTTGAGCTAAATTTCCCTGACGCCCTTTATAGTGGCGACTTTGACCTCATCGCGATGGTCTTTCAAAACATTTTATTTAACGCCATAGACGCTATCGAAGAGGACGAAAACGACGAAGGTGTAGTGAGGCTAAGCTACGAAAAGACGCCAAATGAACATAAATTTATAGTCTATGACAGCGGAGTTTCTATAAAAAATGAAAACATCGTCTTTGAGCCATTTAAGACGAGCAAACTAAAGGGCAATGGCCTAGGACTGCACCTTTGTCTGCAGATAATAGAAGCGCACAAGGGCAGCATAGAGATAACCCTTGAGCCAAAGACATTTTGTATAAATTTACCTATAAAGGAGAAGTAATGAGAGAAATTTTAAATGAGCTAAATGCGTGGCAAAATGGCCTAAAAGCGCTTAAATTTAGTGAAATTTTTAAAAATGGCAGCGAAAAAGTGGTCTTTATAAGCGTTGATATGATAAATGGCTTTTGTTGTGAAGGCGCACTAGCTAGCAAGCGTGTGGGTGAGCTAGCAAGCCATATAGCAGATACTTTTAAGGTCGCAAGGGATAAATTTAACCTTAAAAACTACATCCTAATCCAAGATGCTCACGAGCCAAATTCAGCTGAGTTTGCGAGCTTCCCAGCGCACGCTATAAAAGGGCAAAATGAAGCACAGGCAGTTGATGAGCTACGAAATTTAGACTTTTTTGATGAGATGAAAATTTTTTACAAAAACTCACTTAGCATCGCTTATTCGCAGGAGTTTAATAAATTTATAAGTAAATTTAATAGCTTTGTCATCATGGGCGACTGCACCGATATGTGCATATATCAGCTTGTCTCTCACCTAAGACTTAGCGCAAATGAGCAAAATTTAAAAAGAGAGATCATCGTGCCTGTAAATTTAGTCCAAACCTACGACGCACCAGGGCATAGTGGTGATTTTTATCAAAATGTATTTTTACACCACATGCAAATGGCACTAAATGCACGTGTGGTTAAAGAGCTAGAATTTTAACCATATATTTACATTAAAAACAATTATCAAATTATAAAAGTTAGCGCTTATCTATCGTATTAATATAGTTAATAACGCAGATTTGCGCTAATCTTTAGATCTATTTATTTAAATTTCTTTTCTTAGTAAAATATTTTTAGGTTACATTTTTACAATATATTTGACATTAATTATCAATATAGTTATAATCACACTCAAATTTTAAAAATAAGAGGCATTATGGAACTTTTAAAACACAACATTGACTATATAATCATCGGTATTTTGGGCGTTATGAGCTTTTTTGTGCTTTGGTATACGATCGAGCGTATCATTTTTTACTCACGTGTTGATATAAATGGCTACAAAAACATCAAAGAGCTCGATGAGGCGCTGACAAAAAATTTAACCACGCTTTACATCATCTACTCAAATGCCCCATATATCGGGCTTCTTGGTACAGTTGCTGGCATTATGATCACATTTTACGACATGGGTATGGCTGGCGGCATCGATACAAAAAGTATCATGATCGGCCTATCTTTGGCGCTAAAAGCGACCGCATTTGGCCTACTTGTGGCGATCCCGACGCTCATGATCTACAATGGCTTTGTTAGAAAAGTCGATGTCATGATAAACAGATACAAGGCTCAAAATGCGTCTAAATAAAAAAGATGGGCTAAATATCGTCCCATTTATCGATATCATGCTCGTTTTGCTAGCTATCGTGCTAAGCATCTCGACCTTCATCGCCCAGGGCAAGATCGCAGTCGATCTACCAAGCGCCAAAAGCGCACAGCAGGATAAAGAGGATGAGAAAAAAGTGAGCGTCGTTATCGATAAAGATAATAAATTTTTTATAGATGACGCAGAAATTTCAGAAGATGAGCTAAAAGATAAGCTAAATGCTGTGGATATAAAAACCTTAATCGAACTAAAAAGCGACAAAAACGCTAAATTTGAGAGCTTTGTGAAGGTCATAGATATACTAAAAGAAAAGGGACACGAAAACTTTGCAATCCAAACAGTCTCTGAGTAAAATTTCAAACTATAGTGGCTTAGCATTATCGGCGATAGTGCATGTAGCAGCGGCTTATTTTTTGCTTTCACATAACTTTAGTGAGATAAAGATAGACGAGCAAAAACCTATAAAAATAGCTCTAAATTCATTCACTCCAGTGCCGCAAACTTCGGCTCCGCAGATAAGCGAACAAGTGATGATACCAGAGCCAACACCTCCAGCTCCACCACCACCGCCAGAGCCGCCAAAACCTGAACCTAAGCCGGAGCCAAAGGTCAATCCAAAACCACTGCCAAAACCAGAGCCAAAAAAGATAGAAAAGCCTAAAGCTGAACCTAAAAAAGTGGAGAAAAAACCACTGCCAAAGCCTGAGCCTCGCCCTGAGCCAAAAATCGAGCCAAAGGTGGAGCCAAAACCTGCTATCACTGCGCCAGCTCCTACCGCGACCCCAGCACCTGTTGTAAATTCAAATTTACCAGCAAATAACAAGTCTATCGCCGCAGCTCCAGCTCAAAAAGTAGCCCAAGAGCTAAATTTATCAAACGCGCAAAGCGATGAGGACTTTAGCAAGGTCATAGCGGCTGTGAAAAAGCATAAAAACTACCCAAATAACGCTAGAAGGATGAAGCATCAAGGCGTTGTTGAAGTTAGATTTTTGCTTAAAACAGACGGCAGCATAGACGAGCTAAAGGTTACTAAAAGTTCAGGCTTTGAGTCGCTTGACAATGGTGCTTTAGAAAATGTCAAAAAAGCAAGCTCTGAGTTTCCAAAGCCAAAAGAAGCTCGATATCTTCGTTTTCCGATAGCATTTACATTAAAATAATTATGTTTTTTGACTTATTTTTGCAAAATATATTAATGTATAAGATAAGTATTTTTTACGCTTAATAAAAACTTAGTTTAAGTTATATTTAAAATAAATAAGGACAAATGATAAATTTTTAATCAATTATTATTCTTGTGGTTGCCTTTTTAGGAGCTGTTTTAAAAGATGATAGCAAATTTAATAAAATTTAATTTTTTACCTTACTTACTGCTAAACAAAATGTTATTTTAAAAATTTTTTAACTATTAAATTTTAGCCTGGCTGTTATAAATTTTGTAAATTTATATTTATTTTATATTAAATTTTCTCAAAAATGGCTTTTAAACTTAAAGTGTAGGACAAATCTGAGCTAATTTGACCCTTTTTATATGATAAAAAAGTGATATTATTAGTAATATAACAATTTAGACAAGCAAATTCCTAAAAATTAGCTTAAATATGAAATATAATTTTCTTTCAAAGAGCGCCATATCAAGTCAAAAACTTAAAGCTTAAAAAAAATAAGTAGTCATTAATATTTAAAATCTCAAATACCTATATAATTTCACTCGGTAACAAATTTTTACTAAGGAGAAGCTGTTATGGCAACCAGAAGAGAACATGATTTTATTGGCGAGTTGGAAATTTCTGACGAATTTTACTATGGTATCCAAACATTTAGGGCTACTGAGAATTTTCACATGAGCGGTAGGACATTAAAAGAGTATCCATACTTCGTAAAGGCGTTTGCACAGATCAAAAAAGCTGCTGCACTTGCAAATAAAGAGGTTGGCGTTTTAGATCCAAAGATAGCTGATGCTTTGGCGAAAGCTGCTGATAGAGTAATAGCTGGCGAGTTTTTAGATCAATTTGTCGTTGATATGGTTCAAGGTGGCGCAGGAACAAGTACAAATATGAACTCAAACGAGGTCATCACAAACATTGCACTTGAGAGCCTTGGCCACAAAAAAGGCGAGTATCAATACATCCATCCAAATGATCACACAAACCTTGGACAAAGCACAAATGATACTTATCCAAGCTCTATTAAAGTAGCAACTTATGCAAAACTTACTGACTTGCTTGCTGCTATGAATTTACTAAAAGATGAGCTTGAGAAAAAAGCAAAAGAATTTAAAGATATCATTAAAATGGGTAGAACAGAGCTTGAAGATGCCGTCCCTACAACACTTGGCAACACTTTTAACGCATTTGCAAGCTACATCAAAAGTGACATCGAAAAGATCACAGCTGCTCGTGAGTCAATGACACATCTAAACATGGGTGCAACTGCGATAGGCACAGGCATCAACTGCCACCCAGAGTATAAAAATGTAGTTGTTAAAAAACTAAAAGAGATCACTGGAGTTGATTTTAAAAAGGCTGATGACTTCATCGCAGCTACGCAAGATACTGCAGACTTCGTGCATGTAAGTGGTGCGCTTAAAACCGCAGCTGTTAGACTTTCAAAAATCGCAAATGACTTAAGGCTAATGAACTCAGGCCCAAGATGCGGAATTGGTGAGATAAATTTACCTCAAATGCAACCAGGCAGCTCAATCATGCCAGGTAAGGTAAATCCAGTTATCGCTGAGGTTGTTGGAGAAGCGTGCTATGAGGTTATCGGCAACGACGTAACTATTATGCTTTGCTCTGAAAGAGGCGAATTTGAGCTAAATGCGTTTGAGCCAGGCATAGCTTATGCGCTATTTAACTCTATATTCATCCTTGAAAATGCTATGAAAACACTAGCTGAAAAAGCTATCAAAAAACTTACAGCAAACCCTGAGGCTTGCTTAAAATCAGTTCTTGGCTCAGTTGGTATCGTAACAGCTTTTAACCCATATATCGGTTACGAAAAATCAGCAAGCATCGCTAAAGAAGCCCTTCAAACTGGTAAAGCAGTTGGCGATATCTGCCTAGAGAGAGGCTATCTAAGCAAAGAGGAGATTGATAAGATTTTAGAGCCTAAAAATATGCTAAATCCGAGCATGGTTAAGTAAAAATTTAAGCAAAGTATTATTAAAAGCGTGCCAGAATTCTGGCACGCTTAAGTGGTGATTTTAGTAATAAAATTTAATAAAGGAGTTTTCGATGGATATAATGCTGATCTTACAGATTATAGTCCTATTTGGCGGCATCTATCTTGGTGTCAAACTAGGTGGTATGGGCGTTGGCTACGCAGGTGGTCTAGGCGTTGTTGTGCTTGCTTTACTTGGTATGAAAGTCGATATGAAAGACATCCCTATGGATGTTATCTTGATCATCGCTTCAGTTATCTCAGCGATCACAGCTTTGCAAGTTGCTGGCGGACTTGACTATTTAGTTCAAGTAGCAACAAAAATTTTACGCAAGAATCCAAAACAAATCAACTTTCTTGCTCCGATAGTTACTTACTTTTTAACTATCCTTGCAGGAACTGGACACACTGCGTTTTCTATGATCCCTGTTATCGTTGAGGTTGCAAAAACTCAAAACATCAAACCTTCAGCTCCACTTGCGCTTTCAGTTGTCTCTTCTCAAGTAGCGATCACTGCAAGCCCGATCTCAGCTGCATTTGTTGCTATGAGCGGTCTATGCGAGAAGCTAGGTGTTAGCTATCCAGTGTTGCTATTTATTTGTATATCAACTACATTTGTAGCGATGATTATCACTGCGTTTATTATCAACAAATTTTACGATCTTGACCTTTCAAAAGATCCTATCTATCAAGAAAGACTTGCAAAAGGTTTGGTTGCAGAGGTTAAGGATGTCGAGTATCACGAGCCAAAACCATACGCAAAAAGATCAGTCGCTATCTTTGCAGTTGGTGTTTTGATCGTTGTTTGTTATGCGCTATGCATTTCAAAGAGCTTAAATTTAGTAGAAAAACCTATCCTTTCAAGAGATGCAGCTATCATTAGCTTTATGCTAACTATCGGCTTTACAATAGCAGTAGCTTGCAAGGTTGAGACAGGCAAACTTCTATCAACTAGCACTTTCCAAAGCGGTATGAATGCGTGCATCTGCGTTGTTGGTATCGCATGGCTTGGTACAACATTTGTTAATGGACACCTTGACGCTATCAAAGAGGTTGCAAAAGACTTCGTTACTCAGTATCCATTTATCTTAGCTGTTGCGCTTTATTTCTTAAGCTGCTTACTATACTCTCAAGCTGCTACAACAAAGGTTATGATGCCTGCTGTTGCTGCTGCTCTTGGTATGACTAGCCCTGAAAATTCAGGTCAAATTTGGATCCTTGTAGCTTCATTTGCTGCAGTTTCTGGTCTATTTGTATTGCCAACATATCCTACAACACTAGGTGCGATAGCGATGGACGATACAGGAACTACAAGAGTTGGTAAATTTGTATTTAACCACTCATTCTTCATCCCAGGAACTATAATGGTTGCATTATCAGTTATCCTTGGATTTATAGTAGCTCCAGTTCTTATATAAAACTTAAGCCGAGATCTTCTCTCGGCTTTTTTAATACGCTTTAAATTTTCAATTTTTTATATCAAATTCTTAAATAATATCTCTTTTTAAATTTAATTTTTTCATTTTTATAAATCACGCAAAAATCGCGCTAAAATTTAATCCATCTTAATTCATTATTTTTAAAATCTACTCTATTTTGATATTTAATCTCACATATCATAAAAAATAAAAACTAAAAAAAATTATTAAATAAAATTTAATTTTAGTTTCAACTTTAAATAATAAAATAACAAAAAGTAAAATTTCTTTTAAAGGGAGAAAGATGAGCTTAAATAGAAGAGAATTTTTAAAATTCAGTGCAGGAGTTAGCGCAGCTGCATCATCTCTGTCAGGTGGTGCTTTGCAAGGTGCTGCAAATGGAGGCGAAAAGCACGTTCATAGCTTTTGTGAGATGTGCTCTTCAAGGTGTCCTATCGAAGCAAAAGTCGTTGATGGCAAAGTTCGCTTTTTAAGTGGCAATCCAAAAGCTGGCGGCACGGCAACCTCTCTTTGTGCAAGAGGTGGCTCAGGACTTAGCCAGCTCTATGATGAAAATAGGATCAAAAAGCCATTAATCAGAGCTGGCGAGCGAGGCGAAAATAAATGGCGTGAGGTTAGCTGGGACGAGGCGCTTGACTATGTCGCCTCAAAGATGCTTGATATCAAGCAAAAGTATGGCCCTGAAAGCTTTGTCTTTACCTGTAAAAGCTCGCAAACGCACAAGCTAATGGTAAATTTTGCCTCAGCTTATGGCTCGCCAAACTGCTTTTCACACTTTTCATGCTGTCCGATCACCTATCAAATGGTCTGCGAGCAGATGTATGGCATTGCTAAGCTAAAAAGAGACTTTGCAAATGCAAAATACGTTGTAAATTTTGGTCACAACCTCTTTGAGGGTATCGTCATAGCTGATGCAAAAAAGCTTGCTAAATTTGCAGCTAGCAAGGATACAAAGCTACTTGTGCTTGATCCAAGATTTAGCGTTGTAGCTGCAAAAGCTGATGAGTGGCTACCAGTCAAACCTGGCACTGACCTTGCTTTTGTGCTAGCGCTTATCAACACTTGGATACAAAATGGCACTTATGATAAAGAATTTATTGAGAAATTTACAACCGGCTTTGATGAGATCGTAAAGAGCGTCGAGGGCAAAACACCTGAGTGGCAAGAAAGCATCACAGGCATAAAAGCAAGTGATGTTAGACGCATCGCTGATGAAATTTATAAAGCTGCTCCAAGAGTTATTTTTGATTTTGGGCATAAGACAACTACCACAAGAGCTGAATACATGAGGACAAAAGCCATCATGGTTGCAAATGCGATGATGGGCAACTGGGAGGTCAAGGGCGGTCTTTTTGGTGGCAAAAATGCAAAAACCTTTAACAAACTAGTCGGCGAGGATAAATTTCCAGTTCTTAAAAATCCAGATGAGAAATTTAAAGTGCCAAAAGTCACTAGACTAGACTTTGCTGGCGAGGCTGGAGCGCATAAATTTGTAAGCAGAAAACATGGCGTTTTGATGGATATAGATAACGCTATCTTAAACGAGAAGCCTTACGCCATAAAAGGGTGGTTTAACATCCGCTTTAACCACCTCATAAACGTAGCTGAGACGATGAAGAGCATAGAGGCGATGAAGAAGCTTGAGCTCATCGTAGTGAGCGATGTCTATCTAAACGATATGGCGACCTTTGCTGATGTCATCTTGCCTGAGAGTAGCTACCTAGAGCGTGACGAGGGCATAGAGGACAAGTCAGGTCTAAAGCCAGCTTATATGATAAGAAATAAAGTCGTTGATCCAGTTGGCGACACGAAAGATGGGGCGTTTATCTTTAGGGAGCTAGCACGCCGCATGAAGATAGATGAGCTTTACACTTGGAACGACATACGCGAGTTTAGAATGCAACAAGCTGGTGGAGATGTAAATTTACTTGCCGCTCTTGAAAAAGATGGCTTTATCACTTGGGATGAGCCAGGAATTTTGTTTAGAGAAAAAGGCATGATCGATAAATTTATCGCTAAATATCCAGTAGCATCTAAATTTGTAGGTGAAAATGGCCTAATGGACGATATGGCTAAGCTTAAAACAAAAAGTGGCAAGATAGAGCTATTTTTGCCTGATGTCGAGGCACAGTTTGCAGGATATGGCGCGCTAAATGACAAAGATATGGACACATTTGACGGACACGAGCTTTGCCTAACTTGCGGCAAAACACCTATCCATACCAACGGTCACACTCAGACAGTGCCATTTTTAAATGACCTTATGAGCGATAGCCCTATCTGGATCAATCCAAACACAGCTAAAAAGCAAAATTTACGTGACGGCGACACGGTCTTAGTCAAAAATAAATTTGGCGAGCAAAAGGGCAAGCTTATGGTGACCGAGGGCATTAGAGAAGATACGCTCTTTATCTATCACGGCTTTGGACACATCACGCCAGGTCTTAAGAGCATAGATCACGTAGGGCTTAACACAAGCGTGCTTCTTGATCCAGCTGAGGGTCCGGTGGCTGCGACTATGGTTACAAATGTTGGCGTTAGCATAAGTAAAGCGTAAGGATAGAAAATGAAAAAATATATGATGATACATGATGAAAATTTATGCATCGGCTGTCAAGGCTGCTCGGTAGCTTGCAGAAGTGCAAACAACGTGCCAAGGGGACTTTACCGCTTACAGGTGCATGCAAAGATGAGTGGGACATTTCCAAATTTAAAGACTGACTTTTTACGTCAAAGCTGCGTTATGTGCGAAGATGCCCCTTGTGTTGAGGTTTGCCCAACTGGAGCTAGCTTTAAAACTGCTGATGGCGTGACGCTGCTTGATCATAGAATTTGCGTTAGCTGTAAGTACTGCATCCTAGCCTGTCCATACGACGCTCGCTACGTCATGCCAGATGGCGAGATAGGCAAATGTACATTTTGCTATGAGAGCAGGCTAGAAGAGGGTAAAGAGCCAGCTTGCGTTAGCGTCTGCCCTACAAATGCCCTAACTTTTGGCGATGTAAATGATGAAAATTCTAAAATTTCAAAGAAATTAAAAGAGAGCAAATACTATTTGCCAAAAGCGGAGCTAAATACAAAACCTTCACTTGCGATGATCGCAAATACAAAAGGAGCACACCATGAATAACATGTCAGGAAGCCTAGCTCAATACTCTGAAATTTACTGGGGTTGGCCGATAGCCGTTTATCTATTTTTAGCAGGACTTAGTGCGGGTGCTAGCATCGTTGCTGTGCTTATTTCAAAAAAATATGGCAAAGAGAATTATTACTTTAAAGCAGCTGCTCTTATCGCTCCATTAGCGATCATTCTTGGACTTGCTCTTTTAGTGCTTGATCTTGGCAAACCGCTTAGCTTTTACTGGATACTTTTGCTTTACAACTTTGACTCAGTCATGTCAATAGGCGTTGCGCTGCTTCTAGTTTATACGCCTCTTAGCGTTATATACGCGCTTGGTACATTTAAAAACGAGATCGCAATGCTTAAAATTTCTCTTTTTGACGCGCTTGCAAATTTAGCTAGCAAGCTTTCAGGTTTGCTTGGAGTTTTACTTTTCATCTTAGGCATCGGCGTTGGTGCATATACAGGCTTTTTGCTAAGCGCAGCTCACAAGATCGCACTTTGGAACACGCCAGTTTTGCCACTATTATTCTTAGTCTCTGGCTTAAGCTGTGCTGGTGCATTTACGCTGCTTATTGGAGTGCTAAAAGATGAAACAAGAGAGCAAAATCAAACTGCACACTTTTTATTAAAATTTGACTTTTTTGCGATAATAGTCGAGTTTTTGCTAATAGTTGCTCTTTTTATGGTTGTAAAAGGTGCAAGTGCAAGTGGTGCGCAGAGCGTAGCAAACGCACTTAGCGCAAATTCTCTTGGGCTGATGTTTTATATCGGCGTCATAGGTCTTGGCATGGCTGTGCCTATCATCTTGGACTTAAGCGTTTTAAAGGTACATGATTTCAAACGCGAATTTGCCGTGCTTAACGCTATTTTAGTCATTTGCGGTGTCTTTTTGCTAAGATATTACATAGTCTATGCAGGACAAATTTTTATTTAATACTTAAAAAAGAATTTTAATTTGAAATTTACCTATTAAGTATTACAATAGATAAAAATCTTATTAAAGTTTGTTTTTTAGGAGAGCATTTTGAAGATTTTGCTTTTAGAAGATGATTTGGGGTTTCAAGAGAGCGTCTGTGAGTTTTTGCAGACGCTTGGTTATGAAGTTACAGCGGTGAGCGACGGTCAAGAGGCTTGCGACTTGATAGAAAAAAATTTCTATCACCTTTTTATACTTGACATAAAAGTGCCCGGAGTAAATGGTCACGAGGTCATCAAGTATATAAGAAGTCTAAATCCAAACGCCCCTATCATGATAACGACATCTTTAGTTGATATAGATGATATGGCGATTGGCTACGAGCTTGGCTGTAACGAGTATCTAAAAAAGCCATTTGAGCTAGCTGAGCTAAAATTTAGAGTTGCTGAGCTTATGAGAAAGTACTATGGCACTGACGATAAAAACATAGTAAAGATAAATGACGAGTTTAGCTTCAACCTAAATAAACGTGTGCTACTTAAAGATGGCAAGATGGTTGATCTTAGCGCAAAAGAGGTCGCTTTGGTCGAGTGTTTGGTCTCACACTTAAATTCTTACGTCAGCATGGAGGAGCTTAGAGATCTTGTCTGGAACGACAAAGAGATCGAGGGCGCTGATATAAGGATGCACGTTTTAAAGATAAGAAACAAGACAAACAATAACTTTATCATCTCAAAGAGGCGCATAGGCTACAAGATAGATGCACAAGAGCTTTAAGATCCAGATCATAGCGACATTTGTCATAATGTCGCTCTTTTGCTTTCAAAGCTTTGTGATCTTAAATTTAAGTCAGAAAAATAGCAGCTCAAAGGCTCTCTTTGGCGCTATGAAGCATGAAACCATCATCAAAAATGCATTTCTCAAAAACGAAAATATAGCTAGCTCATTAAAGTATAAATTTGCGATTTATGACGTAAATTTTAAACCAGTCATCTCAACGCTTAGCAAAGAGCCAAGCAGCTTTAAATTTGTAACGCTAGAAGAGGGTGGCTATCTCTTTTACAAGAGCTTTTTTATAAAAGATAAGACCCCTTACTACATCGTCGTAGAAAAGGAGCTTGATAACAAAAAGAACATCTTTTTAACGGCTATCATGCTGCTTGTCATCCTTGTGGCGGTGCTTTTTATCGTCTATTTTTTATATCTAAGCAGCGTCAAGCCTTACAAAGAGTTTCAAAAGTATATGAACAACTTTTTTAACGACGCTATGCACGAGCTAAAGACTCCACTTGGCGTGGCTGGTATGAACCTTGAGATGCTAGGGCTTGAAAACAAGTATATAACTCGCATCAAAAACGCTCTAAAACAGATGCAAATAACCTACGAAGATGTCGAATACTTCATAAAGCGAGGCTACATCAAATTTCCACTTGAGAGGCTAAATTTAGGCGAATACGTTAAAGAGCGAGTGAAATTTCTCTCAAGCGTGGCTGATGTCAAGCACATCGTGGTAAAGACAAATTTAGCAAGCGAGGCATTTACTATGCTAAGCAAGGTCGAAGCTCAGCGCATCATCGATAACACCATCACAAACGCCATAAAATACAGCCCAAAAGAGAGCGAGATAATAGTAAATTTAGAGCTTGAAGATGAGCGCATAAATCTTAGCGTGCAGGACTTTGGCAAGGGGATAAAGGACGTCAAAAGGGTCTGGAAGCGCTACGTCAGAGAGGATGAAATCCAAGGCGGCTTTGGACTTGGGCTAAATATCGTCAGCGAAATTTGCCAAAAACATGACATTTTATATGGCGTCGATAGCGTTTATAATGAAGGCAGCACCTTTTACTATAAATTTAAACGAGCTTAGATTAAGCATAAAAGCGTAAAATGAAGCCTTAAATTTAGAAGGAAAAACTTTGGATAGAATCGTTGAAATCGAAAAAGTAAGCTTTGAAAATGACTTTGAAGTCTCGCTTAGACCGACAAAATTTGAAGACTACATCGGACAAGAAAAGATAAAACAAAATTTAGACGTCTTTATAAAAGCAGCCAAAAAGCGAAACGAGTGCCTAGATCACGTGCTATTTTACGGCCCTCCAGGGCTTGGTAAGACGACCTTAGCTCACATCATCGCAAACGAAATGGGCGTAAGTATCAAAATGACTGCGGCTCCCATGATAGAAAAGAGTGGCGATCTTGCTGCGATCCTTACAAATTTACAAGAGGGTGACGTGCTTTTTATCGACGAGATCCACCGCCTAAGCCCAGCTATCGAGGAGGTGCTCTATCCTGCGATGGAGGATTTTAGGCTTGATATCATTATAGGCTCAGGGCCAGCTGCTCAGACCATCAAGATAGACCTGCCAAAATTTACGCTTATTGGCGCAACGACGCGTGCTGGCATGATCTCAGCGCCTTTAAGGGACCGCTTTGGGATGGACTTTAGGCTGCAGTTTTACACAAGCAGCGAGCTAAGTCGTATCGTGCAGATAGCCTCTGCCAAGCTTGGCAAAGAGTGCGATAAAAACGCCTCGCTTGAGATCGCTAAACGCTCACGTGCCACGCCAAGGATCGCGCTTAGGCTATTAAAGCGAATTCGCGACTTTGCCGAGGTAAATGACGAGCAAATCATCAGCCACGAGCGTGCGAAAGAGGGACTTAACGCACTTGGTGTAAATTCGCTTGGATTTGACGAGATGGATATTAGGTATTTAGAAATTTTGATGCAAGCAAGGCGCCGTCCTATGGGGCTTAGCACGATCGCAGCGGCACTTAGCGAGGATGAGGGCACGGTGGAGGACGTCATCGAGCCATATCTGCTTGCAAATGGCTTTATCGAGCGCACCGCAAAGGGCAGGATCGCTAGTGCGAAGTGTTTTGAGACCTTTAACGTCAAGATCGACATCGAAAAAGGGCTTTTTGAGTAGCGAAATTTAAATTTGGAGCAAAAATGAGCGAGCCACATCTTTGTCCTAAGTGCAAGCAAAGGACGATTTACTTTGACGGGATCTGCTACTGGTGCAGACAAAAAGAGAAGCTGGAGTTTTATGAAAATTTAAACAAAGACGAGATCAAACAAAAGCTAAAAAATGTCTTAGCACATACAGACGAGATAGGCAAATATGGTGAAATTTACAGCGATCTTGTCTATATTTTCTACCTACACGGCATTTGCGACGAGCAGATCATAAGAGAAGTGACCAAGCAGGGCGAGTACTATCCATTTGAAATTTACAAAAACGCTCCAAATGACGTGAGAGACGAGCTTATAAATAGCCTAAATGGCGCCGAAAACACCGTAAAAACAAATCACATTCTTTGCGCGCTTGCGTGGCAGGGCGATGAGGTGGTGAGGGAGCTATTTTTTAAGCTTTATAATGCGCCAAAGCCTTGGAAAGCAAAGCTTCACGTTGATATGGATGGATACGCGCAGGTTGCAGGCTGGAGCTTTGATAGCAGCGGCAAGAGAAGAAGCCTAGTTTTTGATAGGTGCTTTACCTGCGAGCCATGCCAAAGCACAGAGGCAAGCGTTAAATTTAAAGCTGCAAATGATGAAAAATGTAAATTTTGTAACGGCGAGATGCTGGAATTTACAATCAAAAAAGAGAGCCTAAAGCGACTTGGCTTAGAGCTTAAAAACGACGCTGTGCTTAAATTTTGCCCGACATGCGTGGGCTTTGTGCAGTACTTTTGCCAAAATGACGGCAAAAGTGTTCAAACAGAAGTGGTAGGCGAGGGCGAGAGTGAGGACTATGTAAGAGAGGCCGTGGCGGTGCTTGATGGGCAAAATTTCGAGCTCGCCAGCGAGGTTTGCGCTCACTACTCGCATATGATAGATAGTGAAATTTTACTTGGCGGATATCCGCAGTGGCTGCAAGACACCGAGCATCTAGCATGCCCAAAATGCGGTAAAACGATGAAATATCTAGCGCAAATTCCTTTTGGTGGCTTGATAGACGGCGAGGGAACGATCTATATGCAAATTTGCGATGAGTGCGAGGTTGTCGGAGCAAATTTTCAGTGCACGTAAAAGGCTGAATTTATAGAAGCTTTTGAGCTAGAAAATTTACGTAAGGCATAAATTTATCTGAATTTGCTAAGCATCAGTGCCACGCTAAAATGCCAAAAGCCCACTCTTTGCAAATTTGGAGCCAAAGCGTTTTAGTAAATTTATCAAGCAAATGAGTAGCTTTGATAAATCTGCTATAATTACCCCATTTTAAGGGAGCGAGATGAATAATAGGCTGTTTTTTGGAATTTTTGCGTTTTGTGCTTTGGCTTTGGTGGTCTATCTTTTTAAACCATTTTTACTTGACATTTTTATCGCAGCGCTGCTCGCGGTGGCTGTTGCAAACGTGCAGATCGCATTTTTAACGCTTACTAAAAACCGCAAAACGCTCTCGTCAGGTCTTACGACATTTGCGCTTCTTTGTTTATTTATCGCGCCACTTCTTTACGCAGTCGTAGAGATCGCAAAATACGCAGCTGGCTTTGATATAAACAACGTCACAAAGACCATTGAATTTATCAAAAACTACGACTTTAGCCTGCCAGAGTCGATAAATTTCTTAGAGCCAAAGATCAAGGAATTTATAGGCGGACTTGATATTAAGATGCTATTTTCGCAAGTCGCTGCTAATCTTGCAAATTTAGGCAAGCTAAGCCTTAAATTTGGCGTTGATATGATCATCATTCTGGTCTTTTTCTTCTTTTGCAACCTTTACGGCAACGAGCTTATAAACTACCTAAAAGAGGCGCTTCCGCTTAAAAAAGAGGATACTGAGTCGATACTAAGCGAGGTTGGCAACGTGATGGGCGTCGTTTTTTACTCAACCATCGCAAATATGATCATCCAGGGCTTTTTATTTGCCATTATCACCAGTTTTTACGGCTATGACGGCGTGCTAACTGGCATCTTTTTTAGCTTCGCCTCACTCATCCCAGTCGTTGGCGGCTTTTTGGCGTGGGCGCCTATTAGTATTTATGAGTTTGCAAATGGCAACACAGCAGCCGCTATCACGATTGCACTTTACACCATCATCGTGATCTCATTTGGCGCTGATACGCTGCTAAAGCCGCTTGTCATTAAATTTATAAACTCAAAATTAGTCAAGATACCAACAAAGATAAACGAGCTACTCATCTTTTTTGCGATGATCGCTGGTATAACGACGTTTGGCTTCTGGGGCGTGATCCTCGGACCTGCGATCGTGACATTTTTTATCTCAACCATCAAGCTTTACACGATTTTGCGAGAGAGAAATTTCGTATAAAATAGGGGCAAAATATGATATATGAAGATAAATTTATAAGAGTTGAGCGCGAAGAGAACGAGCTTCCGTGGGTGAAAATTTTTACAGCTAAGCCCTACCGCGAGCTAAGTGATTGTGACGAAGCGAGTAGAGCTAGGCTTTTTGAGGCGATGCTGGTGGCTGAAAAGGCTATGCTTGAGTTTTATAAACCGACTAAGATAAACATCGCAAGCTTTGGAAACTACGTGCCACACGTGCATATTCACGTCATTGCGAGATTTGAAAACGATGCATTTTTTCCAGATAGCGTTTGGGCTAATGAAAAGAGAAAAAGCGAGCTTTCGCTGCCTAAATTTGATGAGTTTGCTAAATTTTTAGAAAAAAAACTAAGGCATAATTTTGAGTAAATACAAAAAATATTTTAATATCTATATCGTTTTAGTCGTTTTTGCGCTGCTTGGTAGCCTATTTTACTTTCTTTATAGCTCATACATGGCTGAAAAAAAGCAAAACAATATGCGCGTCTTTTTTGACTACCACGTAAAGCAGCTAAACAAAAGCATCGATGATGAGAAATTTTCATCAATGGCGATCTCGATCTTGCTTGCTCAAAATGAGTCTATACAGATGTGTTTGCTAGGTCAAGACCGCGACGAATGCGTAAAAAATATCGAAAATTTGACCAAAACTCTTGGCGCAGCATCGATGTATAACAACATCAAGCTTCATCTTTACGACAAGGATCTAAAAAGCTATGTAAGAAGCTGGGATCTAAACAGATATGGCGATATGATCGCTAACGGTAGGTTTTTAGTCCAAGAGTCAAGGCGTCAAGATAGGCCCATGGTTGGCATCGAGGCGTGGTATGCTGGAGTGCATATAAGGGCTGTTTCAAATGTGATGCATGAGGGTAAAAACATCGGTAGCATCGAGGTTTTACTAAACTACGACTCGCTTGGAAATTTCTATAAAACGCAAGGCATCGACCTCTTTGTGCTCCTATCAAAAGATAAGATGCCAGCACATAAAAGTGTGCCAAGTGATCAAATTTTGAGTGATTATTACATCGAAAATTTAAGCAGTGCAAATTTAAATATAGTTGGAATTTTGCGTGACATAGACCTTAAAAAGTATGAATTTTACGTATATAAGACACACTATTTTTGTGTTGTGCCGCTACTTGATGCTAGCAACACGCAGATAGGCTACTACGTCCTTCATGTAAATGCCGACGAAAAAGAGCGAAATATCTCGCAAAACTATCTTGAATCAGAAGAGCTTTTTTAAATTTAAAAAGTATGCTCTAGCGCTTTGGTGTTGATAGAGCTTTTTGCAGAGTTTTTATGGGCTACTTTTAAATTTGGAGTATAAATTTAACCCTGATACGAAAACTCTTCGCTTGGGAAAATTTTGTTTTTTACTTCGTTAGCGTAGCTTTGCACGCCTTTTCGCACAAGAGCGGCTCCGTCAAGATAGCGCTTAACAAATTTAGGTTTAAAGTCCTCGAAAAATCCCAACATATCAGACCAAACAAGCACCTGCCCATCGACATCCGCCCCAGAGCCTATGCCCACAACTGGCACACGAACCTGCCTTGTTATCTCGCTTGCTACCTTGCTAAGTGTGCCCTCAAGCAGTATGCCAAACGCACCAGCTTGCTCAAATGCCAAAGCCTCATCAACTAGCCTTTTTGCCTCAAGCTCGCTTCTACCTTTTATCTTATATCCGCCCTCAAATTTAAAAAACTGCGGCTTTAGTCCGATGTGAGCCATCACGTTTATACCCTCTTCGCAGAGGCGTTTTACTAAATTTACCTGATGCATGCCAACTTCAAGCTTCACCGCATCGGCATTTGTCTGCTTAAAAAATTTCATCGCATTTTTGATCGCTTGTTTTTCATTTGTATAGCTGCCAAATGGCATATCAGCTAGGATAAAAGTCTTTTTAGCCCCGGCGCAAACGGCCTTTGTGTGATAAAGCATGGTGCTCATATCGGCACTTAGCGTGCTCTCTTGCATGTTAAAGCTCATGTTTAAGCTATCGCCAACAAGGATAATATCAGCGTAATCATCAAAAATCTTCGCAAATAGCGCATCGTAGGCGGTTATCATCACGATAGGCTCGACGCCTTTTTTGTTTTTTATATCATTTATAGTGAGTTTTTTCTTTGCGATTGTTTCATCTTTCATGGCTAAGTCCGGTAAATTTTGTGATAATGCTAACAATTTTATCAAAATTTTGCTACAATTACGCCAATTTCTTAAGGACATGAAAATGGGTATATTAAAAAGGCTTGAAGTCGATTATTCTTATGATATAGTTGAGGAGTTTCTCTCTCACTACACTTTGATGTGCGATTTGCTAGAGCCTTTGATAATAAATTTAGGAAGAGCTGACAAGTATAAAGAGAGCATTTTAGAGCTTTCTAGGATCTTTCACAATATCAAATCAGCAGCAGGTTTTATGCATCTTGACCAGATCTTAAAGCTCACTACTTTAGCTGAAGAGGTCACTCAAGAGGCTAGAAGCTTAAAAGGTCCAGCAAATGATAAATTTATAGATTGGTTGCTACTCATTAGCGATCAGTTTCATAAATACAAAGGCGACGTCGAGAAAGACCTAGAGTATTTTAGCGTCCTTGAGCCAAAGATCATTGACGTACCTGCAAAGCTTGACTAAACAATCCAACTAAACCATTTCATTTTTTATGGGAGCGACTTGGCTTCGACAGGAGCAGAGTGTGTACGGTGGCACGTCGCTTTGAGCAAAGCGTAAAAAGCTCAAATTAAATTTAAACGCAAACAACGTTAATTTCGCTCCTGCCTACGCTAAAGCTGCGTAAGTTCAGTTGAGCCTCGCTTTATCTTATTCTAGCTAGGATGTAAGCGAGTAATTTAGCTAGAGTAGGCCAGCAAAGTGACTGCTTGCTAGCTGAAATTTTAGTCTTAGTCTAAATTTTGGTTTTGGAAAGTGAGCCTTTTTAGATGAAATTTTCACTTTTGCTAAGCGTGTAGAGGCTGTACGGATTTTGTTTTTGGACAGGGGTTCGATCCCCCTCGCTTCCACCATCTATTTTAAATTTCTCTCAAATTTACTCACTTTTTAAATAGCATAAATCAAAATAATCATGACCTATAAAAAGAAAAATGATATGTAAAATGAATTTTGATTTTGCTAGCGACTTTTTCTATTGATTACTACTAGGTGATAAATTTGGACTTTTGGATGAAAACTTTAATGTCGTTGTCAAAAATAGCATTTATGGTAAATTTGAGGTGCTTCAAAGGATAAATGAAACTACTTTTTTGATAAAAATAGCAGGGCAAGATATTTTAGTGGATAGCGAGGGGATTTTAAAATAAGCTAGACATAAAAAGCTCTGCCAGCCAGTTAAATTTAACTTGGCTGGTTTTTCATTATCTAAGCTTTGTCTCGAAAAATGCATTAAAAAGTGAGTTTATGCCTTGCTTTGTAAATTTCTCCATTATCTTTTCGAGCTGCGGTTTTTCTTGCCAGACGGGCTCATCTACGAGGCTTATTTTTGCTAGCTCATTTTGAGCGTCTATGTAGCTGCCAAGGCTGTCTATTAGCCCCATTTTTAGGGCATTGTGCGCCAAAAAGACCCTTGCGTTTGCCCACTCGTCTTTTTTGTTGATGTCTAAATTTCTAGCCTCTGCCACGTCGCTTACAAAGAGCATGTAAGCGTCATTTACGAGCCCTTGCAAGCTCTCACGCTCCTGCTTGCTCCAGCTCCTCATAAAGGTGCCAGCCTCTTTAAACTCGCCAGCCTTTACCACCTGCTCACTCACGCCTAAATTTTTGGCTAAATTTTCGATGTTTGCCCCTTGCATGATGACGCCGATCGAGCCTATGAAAGCGCCCGGGTTTGCGACGATAGTATCAGCATTTACGCCAGCGTAGTAGCTGCCGCTTGCCATGTTGCCAGCTGCGTATGCGAGCACTTTTTTGCTCTCTTTTAGCCGCTTGACCGCCATGGCTAGCTCCACGCTAGGGCTTAGCGCGCCTCCTGGGCTGTCGATGTAGAGTAGCACGCCTTTGATGTTGCTATCACTCCTTGCTTTTTCTAGCGCATCTAAAATTTCGCTTGTGTCCATTATCGTGCCGGTGATGTCTATGCGGGCTAAATTTGGCTCTTTCATCTTGCCATCTGGAGCGAAAATAAAAAATAAGATGAGTAAAAATATGAGCGCCTTAAAGTAGTTATTGATAAATTTAAAAATTCCCAAAAATCCTCTAAAAATAAGCCTTAAAATTTGCAAATTTTGCCTCCGATATATAGTTTTTTAGCCTCGTTTGTATGAAGTATGAGCTGAAGTATTAGCTCGCTATCATCGCACTCTAGGTCGTTATAGACGGCAAGATCAGCCGCGCGTCCTGCTTTTATCTCGCCGTTATTTGTCCTAAGTGCCTTTGCGCCCCCATGCGTTGCAGCGACAAAAAGCCTAGTGGCAAGCTCGTTTAGATCAAGGCTAGCGTGGGTAAATAGGGCGGCTCTTAGTTCATGCCAGAAATTTAGGCTGATATTTGAGCTAAGGCCGTCTGTGCCGATGTTTAGACTGACGTTATTTTTGAAAATTTCTTTTAAATTTAGCGCCTTTTTGCCAAGTAGCCTGTTTGAAACGGCGCAGTGCGTCACGCTGTGATGAGGCTTAAATTTAGTAAAATCGCTCACATAAACGCAGTGTGTAAAGAGGGTATTTATCTCACGAAACATCTCAAAGTAGCCATTTGCGTCATACATTGGCTTTGGATCTTGGCTAAATCTTAAAAGATGCTTTTTAAAGCCACCGCTGCCGTGCTCTAGCCACTGCTTTTCAGCCTTGCTCTCTAAAAAGTGCGTGCTTACAAGAAGACCATCCTTTTTAGCTATCTCAAGGGCAGCTTTGGCGAGCTTTGGGTGCACAGAGTAGGGCGAGTGCAGCGAGATGGCTGGGGTGAAATTTTGGCTTTTGTAGCCTTTTGTTTTTTCAAATTTGGCTAAGAAATTTTGCAAATTTTGCTCACTCATCTGCTCATTTGAGCCTAAAATTTCACTAAAAAGCACGACTTTTAGCGGACTAGCGGCTAAAATTTCAAGCTCCGAGCCAAAGCTAGATATCTCGCCAATGGCACAAACTCCGCTTTTTAACAGCGAATTTATGGCTTCATTCATCGCTTTTTTAGCGTCCATTTTAGCTAGCTCGCCGCCTTTATCGACGATAGAGCCAAGCCATTTTATAAAGTCGCCATATTTTAGAGTGCTAACGTTTGAGCTAAACTCCAAATGAACGTGTGAATTTATAAAAGCTGGGGCGATCACGCTCTCACCAAAGTCGCAAATTTTGGCCTCTTTAAATTTCTTTTGCGCCTCTTTTTCGCTTGTAATTTCTAAAATTTTATCACTCTCTATGACAACACAAGAATTTCTTAAAATTTTTGGATTTTCTCCGCCAGTGATGATCTTTTTTGCTTTTAAAATTTCCATTTCTAGCCTTAAATTTTTGTTATTGTAGCGAAAATTTAGGAACGAAAATGTATAATTTGGGCTATTTAATCAAAAAGGAGTGACATGGATAAGAAGCTAAAAATAATGGTTATCCAAGGCCCAAATATCAATATGCTTGGCGCTAGAGAGCCAGGAATTTACGGCGTTATGAAGATGGAGGATATCCACTCTCAAATGAAGATCGTTGCCGATCAAAATGACGTTGAGATCGAGTTTTTTCAAAGCAACCTTGAGGGCGAGCTAGTCGATAAGATCCAAGAGTGCTTGGGCGATGCTGACGGCATCATCATAAATCCAGCTGCTTACACTCACACCTCTATCGCTATCCGCGATGCGCTAAGTGCGGTTGCGCTGCCAGTTATCGAGGTGCATATCAGCAACGTTTATAGAAGAGAAGAATTCCGCCACAAAAGCCTCATCGCACCAGTTGCAGCAGGCCAGATCGTGGGCTTTGGACCAGTTGGCTATCACTTAGCGATGATAGGCATGCTTCAAATTTTTGAGCAAATCAAAGCTGTAAGAGCAAATCAAAAAGCACAATGAATTTCATCTTAAAGGACGAAAACGCCGTATTTTATGAGTGCGGCTACAGCTGCGACAATGAGTTTTTGCTATGCGTTGATGGTGTGAAATACTTTTTTACAGACGCGAGGTATTATTTCGAGGCAAAAAGCTGCGTAAATGCAGGCGTGGTCGTTCTTTTAGCGCAGAGAAATTTAATAAACGAGGTTAGGGCATTTTTAAGAAAGATGAAGCCAAGTAGCCTCGTTTTTAACCCTGATGAGCTAAGTCTAAGCGAGTATAACGCGCTTAGCAAGGGCTTTAAGATAAATTTCAAGCCAAAGGCAAATTTCTCTAGACTAAAGAGAATTTGCAAGAGCGAAGATGAGATAAAAATTTTAAAAAAGGCTAGCGAATTTGGAGCGAAATGCTTTGATGAATTTGCTAAATTTGTGCGTGAAAATGGCGAAGGGATGAGCGAAAAAGAGCTTCACTTTAACGCCTCGCTCATCTTTAGGCAAAAAAACGAGCTAGGTCTTAGCTTCGATCCGATCGTAGCTATAAACGAAAATGCCGCAAAGGCGCATGCGCTGCCTGGGGATAAAATTTTAAAAAAGGGCGATTTGCTGCTACTTGACGCTGGGGTTAAATTTAAGCGCTACTGTTCTGATCGCACCAGAACTGCTTGCTTTGATGAAAATTTTAACTTTTCAAAGGAGCAAAAATTTAAAAACGCTAAGATGCAAGAAATTTACGAGATCGTAAAAGAGGCTCAGGCTGCTGCGATAAAGGTCGCAAGAGCTGGCGTCAGGGCGTGCGATATAGACCTTGCAGCAAGAAGCGTGATAGCAAAGGCTGGATATGAAAAGGCCTTTTTTCATTCGACAGGACACGGCGTGGGTGTCGATATACACGAGCTTCCAGTCATCTCAGCAAGGAGCGAAACGCTCATAAAAGAGGGCATGGTCTTTAGTGTGGAGCCTGGAATTTATCTAGAAAATGAATTTGGCGTGCGCATCGAGGACGTGGTGGTCGCAAGAGAAGGTGGGTGCGAAATTTTATGAGGCTAGCTGGAGCAAGAAAGATCGTAAAAAGCCGTTTTTGCCCTAGTTTTTTTCAAAAAAGAGATGAGTTTAAGTATGAGGCGCTAGTTGGCATGGGTGGCAACATCGGCGATAGCGCAAAGAGGTTTGATAAATTTATAAGAGCGATTAGTGAAGATAGGCGTTTTCACGTGGTTGAAGTCTCGCCGATCCTTATAAATGCGGCGTTTGGCTACGAAGCGCAGGATGATTTTAGTAACGCTGTTATAAATTTACAAACATCTATGAGCCCTAGAAATTTGCTAAAAATTTTGGGGCATTATGAGAGTAAATTTAAGCGCGTAAGGACGTTTAAAAATGCGCCACGCACGCTTGATCTGGATATTTTGTATTTTAGTAAAAAAGTCTATAAGACGCCACGCCTTATCGTCCCGCACCCAGGGGCTAGTAAGAGGCTTAGCGTGATCGTGCCACTAGGGCTTATGAGAGGTTAAAGGATATAAATGGCTACAAAATTTCATACTTTTACAGGCGAGAGCACTATCGAAGCTTTGAAAAAGGCTCAAGAAACGTGCGGCGAGAAGGCCATACTCGTTACCACAAAGCAAATTCAAGCCAAAACGATAAACAAAAAGCCGCTTTATGAAATTTTAGTAAGCGTCGAAGAGGACGAGGTAAAACAGCCACCAAAGCCAAATGTAAAAGCAATAAACTATGAAAATGCCTACTCTAAATTTAGCAAAAACTACGAGCCACCAAAGCCAAAATTTGAGATAAAAGAGGAGCCTGCTAAATTTGAAGCAAAGACGACGTCGCCTGAGCCTTACGATCCAAATGAGAGCGTGCTTTTAAATATCTCAGACGTCGCAAAAGAGATAAGCGCGATCGCAAATGTCGATATGAACGAGATAAAAGAGCCAAATACAAATGGCATGAATAAAAAAATAGACGACGTGGCAAAGCAAGTAAGCGTGCTAAGCGAGAAAATAGGGCTGATAACTGACATGATCTGGGACGAAAAAGCCCCAAATCGCAACAATCTCTCGATCCCGCCAGAGTTTGCTACTATCTACAAGCTCGCAAAACAAAGTGGCATGAAAGAGGAGCATTTAGAAGCGATCATGCAAACGACGCTTGAAAATTTGCCAGTTTCGATGAAAAGCAACCCAACCGCGGTAAAAAGATATTTTTACTCGCTTTTGCGAAATATGCTGCCTTGCAGAAAAGAGATAAGTGATAAAAAACAGCGCATAATGATGCTAGTTGGTCCAACTGGAGTTGGCAAGACGACAACTCTTGCAAAGCTTGCGGCTCGTTTTGCATACGGTAACGAAAAGCGCTATAAAACGGGCATCATCACGCTTGATACGTACCGTATCGGAGCGGTCGAGCAGCTATTTCAATACGCTAAGATGATGAAGTTGCCGATCCTTGATGTCATAGAGGTCGAGGACTTTCAAAACGCCATAAAGCAGCTTAGCTACTGCGACGTGATCTTAATCGACACCACTGGAAATTCGCAGTATGACAAAGAAAAGCTTGAAAGACTTGATAAATTTCTAAAGCATAGTGGTGCAAAGATCGATGTAAATTTAGTCCTTTCGGCTGGCTCAAAGGTCGAGGATCTGATAGAAATTTATAATGGATTTTCATTTTTAGAGATCGATACGCTGATAATCACCAAATTTGACGAGACCAAAATTTTTGGCAACGTCTTTTCACTGATATATGAGACAAATACGCCAGTTAGCTACTTTAGCGTGGGTCAAGAGGTGCCTGATGATCTTGTGGAGGCAAGGAGCGAATTTTTAGTAGAGTGCGTGTTTGACGGCTTTACAAAGCAAAAGGCTAGCGATGAATAACCAAGCGCAAAAACTACAAAATTTAGTCCAGTCTCAAAATAAGGCTAAAAATACGCATTTTATAGCGATTACAAGCGGCAAAGGCGGCGTTGGCAAGAGCACGATAAGTGCAAATTTAGCAAATGTCTTGTCGCAAAATGGCTATAAAGTAGGGCTTTTTGACGCTGATATCGGCCTTGCAAACCTTGATGTTATCTTAAACGTTAAAATGGGCAAAAACTTACTTCACGTGCTAAAGGGCGAGTGCAGCTTAAAAGATATCTTGATACCTATAAATAAAAATCTCATCCTCATCCCTGGTGAGAGCGGCGATGAAATTTTGAAATTTAATAATCAATTTTTATTTGAGAGATTTTTAGATGAGGCGAGCGAGCTTGATCAGCTTGACTTTTTGATCATTGATACCGGTGCTGGCATAGGTGGCAGTACGCAGCTCTTTTTAGAGGCAGCTGACGAGGTTGTCGTGGTAACCGTGCCTGACCCTGCGGCGATAACCGATGCATACGCGGTCATAAAGATCGTTTCAAGGTTTAAAAATAACGAGCTTTTACTTTTAAATATGGTAAAAAACGAGGCTGAGGCCACTAGAATTTATGAAAATGTAAAGCGAGTGGCAAATGCAAATATCGGACCAAATTTAAATTTAGAGCTAATTGGCTACGTGGCTTCTGATAAGAGCGTGGCAAGGAGCATAAAGCAAAGGACGCTCTTTACAGATGACGAAGCTTACGGCTCTGCTAGCGTGCAGATTAAGCAGATAGCTTCGAATTTGCTTTATAGGTTGGAACGAAAAGTGCTTAAGGATGAGCAAAGCAGGAGCTTCGGGGGCTTCTTTAAGCGTTTGATAGAACAATTTTAATGGAGATTGAGCTTTGCGTGCAGAAAATTTTATAGCATTTTTTACGGTTTGTGGATTTTTCATAGGCATAGTTTTTACCTTGCTAAAGGTAAGCGAGCCTATCGAAATGCTCGTTTATACGCTAGTTATTACCTTATTTTTCTACCTTATAATTCACATAGTGATAATGAACTATGTCGATGTAAAAAGGACTTTGAAGAAATTTTTTGACAAGCAAAGACATGAGGAGATCGCAGACTATCTCATCTCTGAGCTAAACGTTAGGGAAAAACGGATGGAAAATATCATGCTAAAAGTAACCACCGAAAATTTAGACTCTGGTAAGCAAAATGTACGAACTAAAGCAAAAGCAGCTTAACGCTTATAAAAGCACCATTAAAAAAGAGCAAGACGAGATCGTCTTAAAATATATGCCAGCTCTGCGCGCGATGGCGTTTAGGCTAAAGGAGCGCTTGCCTTCAAGTATCGACGTAAACGACCTTATAAGCGTTGGCGTTGAAGAGATGATAAAGCTTAGCAGGAAGTATGATAAAGAGCAAAACGACTCATTTTGGGGATATGGCAAAAAGAGAATTTATGGCTCGATGCTTGACTACCTAAGAGCGCTTGATGTCGTTAGTAGAAGCGATAGAAAGCTAGTAAAGAGCATAAATACCGAGATAGATAACTACTTTAACACACACGAAGAAGAGCCAAGCGACGAGTATCTGGCCGAAAAGCTAAATGAAGATATCGAAAAGATAAGAGAGGCAAGGGGTGTTAGTGGCATCATCACCATTTTGCCAATAGACGAGCAAATGGAGCTAATCGGTCAAAGCGATGTTGAAAAAAGCGTAGAAAAAGAGGATCTTATCTTAAAGATCGAAAGTGCGCTAAAAGACTTTGATGAGCGTGATCAGATGATCGTTCAGCTTTACTACTACGAAGAGCTAAATTTAAAAGAGATCAGCGAGATAATGAACATCAGCGAGAGTAGAATTTCGCAAATTCATAAACGTTTGCTTGATCGCATCAGACGCAGCTTGGGGGTTTAATGGCTGATATTTTAAGTCAAGAAGAGATAGACGCGCTACTTGAAGTCGTCGATGAAGACGGCGATACGAGCAATATCGAGATAGAAGAGAGCCCACAAGGCGAGCAAAAGCAGATCATTATCTATGACTTCAAGCGTCCAAACCGCGTCAGTAAAGAGCAGCTCCGTGCGATAAAAGGTATCCACGACAAGCTTGCTAGAAATTTAGCTAGTCAAATTTCAAGTGTCATGAGAAGTATCGTCGAGCTTAGGCTTCACAGCGTAGATCAGATGACATACGGCGAGTTTTTGATGAGTTTGCCAAGCCCAACTAGCTTTAACGTCTTTTCTATCAAGCCACTTGATGGAAACTGCATCTTAGAGATAAACCCAAGCATAGCATTTCCTATGATAGACCGCTTGCTTGGCGGAACTGGCGAAAATTTCGAGGCAAACAGAGAGCTAACTGACATCGAGGTAAATTTACTCGATGCGGTGCTTAGGATGATCATGCAGCGCCTAAAAGAGAGCTGGTCGATGATAACTGATATGTATCCAAACGTCGAGGCAAAAGAGAGTAGTCCAAACGTCGTTCAGATCGTATCTCAAAACGAGATCGTCATCATGGTCGTCATGGAGATCATCGTTGGTGGCTCAAGCGGCATGATAAATTTATGCTATCCAGTCATCTACCTAGAGCCGATCCTTTCGCGCCTTGCAAACAGAGACATCATGCTTGGCGAAACTAGCGCTAAAAAGAGTAGAAACAAAGAGCTAAAAACTCTAATAGGTCGTGCCGAGGTGCTTTATGAGGCGATACTTGGTAAATCAATCGTTAGCGTAAATGAGTTTTTAAATTTAAAAGAGGGCGATATCTTAAGGCTTGATAGAGGCGCTGATGATAAGGCGATCGTTTGCATCGACAAAAAAGAGGTATTTTTGGCTGAAGTTGGGCTTCATAGATTTAGAAAGTCTATCAAGATCGAGCAGCTAATCCGCTCTGACAAAGACGAGATCAAACACATCCTAGAAAAATACGAAGAAGAGCGAAAAGCAAAACTAATGGCATACGACGAGGCCAACGAACACAACAATGAAGAAGAGAGCGAAGATAATGACGAATGAATTTTTTAACATCTTTTCAAATGAACTAAAAGCGACCATCGAAGGGCTAACTGGCAGAGCGCCAGAGATCGGCGAGAGAAACGAATTTGACGCGCCAGCGCAAAATGGCATAAAACCGCCAGTTGTCATGGCTAGCGTGACATTAAGTGGCGACATCAATGCAAAAGCTGAGATCGCCTGCACGCCGGTGCTCATAAGTGCAGTTAGCGAGTGGATGATGGGCGAAGAGGAAATTTCAAAGAATGAAAACCTCGGTAGCGACGAGCTTGACGCTGCAAAAGAGATATTTTCAAACCTTTTTAGCGCATTTAGCACCTCTCTTGGAGCACAAAAAGGCATGCCAAAGATCAGCTTTGAGGTGATAAATGTAAATTTCTTAGATGAAAACTCATCGCTTGATTTTAGCGTTTTTGAAAAGCTTTTTTTGTTTAACATAAAGATCGAGGATCTAAATGAGCATGTGGCTTTTGTCTGCGATCATACGCTTATGAGATTTTTCGAGCCTGCTAAAAGTGAGCCAGTAGATGCTGCAAAAGCTGCAGCCGCTCCTCATGCACTAAAGGGCGAATTTAGCGCAGAAGAGATGAGAAATATCGGCCTTATCATGGACGTAAGGCTACCAATGCGTGTTCGTATCGGCTCAAAAAGGATGCTCTTAAAAGATGTGCTCACTATGGATATAGGCTCAGTCATCGAGCTAAATCAGCTAGCAAACGACCCGCTTGAAATTTTGATAGGAGATAAGGTGATAGCTCTTGGCGAAGTTGTCATAATAGACGGAAACTTTGGCATCCAGATCACACAGATAGGCTCAAAACGCGAGAGGCTTCAGCAGTTAAAATAATGAATGAATTAGTAAATGATCTCTTAAAATTTCCAAGCGTTTTAAAGTATAAAAACAAAAATGTAACCTTCTTTGGCTCGGCTAGATTTGATGAAGAAAATTTCTACTGCAAAAAGGCATACGAGCTAGCTTACAAGCTAAATGAGCTAGGTTTTGCCATCTTAACTGGCGGAGGAGATGGCATAATGAGAGCGGCAAATAAGGGTGCATTTGACAGCGCAAAGTCCCCTAGTGTTGCACTAAACGTGAGGCTTCCGTTTGAGCAAAATACAAATCCATACGTCACCGCAAAATATCTCTTTTCAAATTTAAGCCCAAGAAAATTTGCCCTAACTGACAGCTCTATCGCATTTGTCGTCTTTCCTGGCGGCTTTGGCACGCTTGATGAGCTATTTGAAATTTTAGTGCTTGCTCATGTTGGTAGCAAAAAAGTGAAAATTTTTCTTTACGGATGCGAGTTTTGGCAAGGGCTTGATGAGTTTATACGAAAGACGCTGATCCCTCAAAAAACGATAAATGAAGAAGATTTAAGCTTATATAAAATCACCGATGATCTGGAGCTTATCGTAAGCGAAATTTTGGCTATTTAAAAATAAGATATAAAATATCGCCTTTAAATTTAAAAAAGGTAAAAATATGAAAATAATGGTTGCAATGAGCGGCGGTGTAGATAGCACGATGACGGCTAAATTTCTGCAAGAGGCTGGACATGAGGTGCAAGGCTGCTACATGATGCTTCATCAAAAGCCAGGATATCACGAAGAAAACATCAGAAAAGTCAAAAAAGTGGGCGAGTATCTTGGCATCAAGGTGCATATACTCGATCTGCAGGATAAATTTAACGAATATGTCTATGACCCATTTGTCAGGCTCTACAAAGAGGGTAAGACGCCCAATCCTTGCGCCTTGTGTAATAAATTTATAAAGCTTGGTGCATTGCTTGACTTTGCAAAGGCAAATGGCTGCGAGAAGCTTGCTACTGGGCATTACGTGCAGGTGGTTGATGGTTTTATAACCTGCGCAAAAGACCCTAGCAAAGATCAAAGCTACTTTTTAGCTCAGGTGCCAAAAGAGGTGCTAAAAGATATCATTTTCCCGCTTGGAGATAAATTTAAAAAAGATATAAAAGAGCTAGCAAGAGGCGTAAAAGTGCTTGAAGAGTTCGCTACGCAGGCAGAAAGCAGTGAAATTTGCTTTGTGGAAAATACCTACATCGAGGTTTTAAACAAGCACTACAACACAAATTTACCAGGCAATGTGGTGGGTAAAGACGGCAATATTATCGGCCGCCACCAAGGCTACATGCACTATACTATCGGCAAACGCCGTGGCTTTGAGGTTTTTGGCGCTCACGAGCCACACTTTGTCATCAAGATAAATGCCGAAAAAAACGAGATCGTTGTCGGCACGAAGGACGACCTTGCTCAAAAGGTGGTCGAGCTTGAAAATGTAAATTTATTTATAGATGAAGATAAATTTGAGTGCGAAACCAAGATAAGATATAGAAGCCCTAAACTTGAGGCTTTTGCTGAGGTTGATAAAGCTAGCAAAACCGCAAAACTAACGCTAAATCAAAACGCACTTGGCGTGGCTCAAGGTCAGCTTTGCGTGATGTATGAGGGTGATCGCGTCATCGCAAGTGGCTTTATAAAGAACTAAGCGCCTCTTTTATCACCTTAACGTGGCTAAATTCTGGCTCTTTGACAGCGGTCAGAAGCGCCACGTTTTTATACTCTTTTTCTAGCTTTTTAAGCTCTTTTAGCCCCTCTTGCTCCTCTTTGCCATTTAGCTCTTGTCTAAATCTTTTGCAAAACTCATCAAACCTAGCCTCTTTATCTTCATGAAACCATGACCTTAGCTCGTTTGATGGAGTGACTGATTTTAGCCAGATAAAGCTAGAAAATATCTCTTTTTTCACGCCCCTAGGATAAAGTCTATCGATAAAGACACCTTTAAATTTCTCGTCGTCGCTTTTAATAAAGTCGTAAATTCTACATATCTTAAACATGTTTGTTATCTTAGTCCTCATAAATTTACAAATGTAAAATGGTTTAAAAATTTGGTGTAAATTTTGGCTTTTGGAGTAGAAAATTTGACTAAAAATAGTTGGTAGATAAATTTAAATTTAAAGCTCATTTTGATAAAATCACAACATAAAAATCACTAAAAAAGGTTACTATTATGAGAGGCTATAAAATTTTCTCAGGCACCGCAAACATCGAGCTTTCGAAGAAAATTTCGCAATATTTGTCGCTTCCACTGAGTGAAGCTAGCATTAAAAGATTTAGCGATGGTGAGATCAGCGTGCAGATCGGCGAAAGCGTGCGTGGGAAAGATGTTTTTGTCATCCAGCCAACATGTGCCCCAGCAAATATAAATTTAATGGAGCTTCTTATCTTAACTGACGCTTTAAAGCGCAGCAGTGCAAGCTCTATAACAGCGATCGTGCCGTATTTTGGCTATGCTAGACAAGACAGAAAAGCAGCTCCTAGAGTTCCTATCACTGCAAAACTTGTGGCAAATATGATGCAAACAGCAGGCATCGACAGGGTCGTTACTATGGACCTTCACGCAGGACAAATTCAAGGATTTTTCGATATCCCAGTAGATAACCTTTATGGTAGCATCATTTTTAACGACTATGTAAAAGCTAAAAATTTACCAAATCCAGTCGTTGCAAGCCCAGATGTAGGCGGTGTGGCTCGTGCTAGAGCCTTGGCAAAAAATCTAAATTTATTAGATATGGTCATCGTTGATAAACGCCGCGAGAAAGCAAACGAGAGCGAAGTGATGAACGTGATCGGCGATGTTAAGGGCAAAGATGTGATCTTGGTCGATGATATGATTGACACCGCTGGCACCATCGTAAAAGCGGCTGAGATTTTCAAAGAGCGTGGCGCAACTAGCGTAATGGCGTTTTGCACGCACCCAGTGCTTAGCGGACCAGCCTATGATAGGCTAAAACTTGGCTTTTTAGACGAGCTAGTGGTGACTGATACGATCCCGTTAAAAGAAGAACTCCCTTGTATAAAAGTGCTAAGCACAGCTTCACTCTTTGGCGAAGTGATACGCCGTGTTTATCACAACGAAAGCGTAAATAGCTTGTTTTAGTAACCATTGCAGGCTGGATCTCTAGCCTACTAAATTTATCCATTTTGGCTAATTGATATTTATCTTTTGGGTTAAATTTCTAGCCCAAAAGACTTAAAATCCTGCTTGTGGCGAGCCTAAATTTAAAGCCAAATAAACAAAAATTACAATGAAATCTCGCCGCTAAATTTCTACATACTAGCTACTAAAATTTAAATAAGCTGTAATTAAGATGCAGTGCCGATCAGATCCGCGTCGGAGCTGCGACAAATGCCGTGAGGATCGCGCAAAAATGGATCACGATGCAGGAGTAGTTTGCGCTAAAATTAATTGCGATTTTGCACCTAAATTTTAAGGAAAAAACTATAAAATACCCCCTTTTTAAATTTCACAAAAAGGGTTTTTATTGCGTAAAATATTCGAGAGAATTTTGCTTGCAAGCAACAGTTTCACGCTTTTTCCAATAGTCTTTGGACTTTTAGGTGCGATCGTGCTTTTCATCATCGCAAGTTATGATGTCGGCAAGGTGCTTTTAGAGGTTTATAAATATTTCTTCGCTGCAGATTTTCACGTTGAAAATTTCCACTCAGAGGTCGTTGGTGAGATAGTTGGAGCGATCGATCTATACTTGATGGCGCTTGTTCTTTATATATTTAGCTTCGGAATTTACGAGCTTTTCATCTCAGAGATCACACAGTTAAAGCAGTCAAAGCAAAGCAAAGTGCTTGAAGTGCATTCACTTGATGAGCTAAAAGACAAGCTTGGCAAAGTGATCGTCATGGTCTTAATCGTAAATTTCTTCCAAAGAGTGCTTCATGCAAACTTCACAACTCCGCTTGAGATGGCCTATCTTGCGGCTTCTATCCTAGCGCTTTGCCTTGGACTTTACTTCCTTCACAAGGGAGATCACTAAAATTTTAAGCGTTTTTACGCTTAAAATTTCTCCTACATCTTTTCTTTAGCTATTTTTGGATAATATCCATTTAAAAATTTAAAGGAAATTTGATGATTTTCATAGACGCTTGCCTTAAAAAACCGACCACATATACGCCTGTTTGGATGATGCGCCAAGCTGGTAGATATCTGCCAGAATATATGGCTGTAAGAGCTAAAGCAGGGGATTTTTTGTCACTTTGCAAAGACTATAAAAAGGCTAGCGAGGTCACGCTTCAGCCAGTTGAAATCCTAGGTGTTGATGCGGCGATTTTGTTTAGCGATATCCTTGTCGTACCTCTTGAAATGGGCATGGATCTGCGCTTTGAAAAGGGCGAGGGGCCAGTTTTTACAAAGCCTTTGCGTGATGAGGCCGCACTTGATGCGCTTAGTATCGAAAGATCGGTTAAAGGCTTAGCATACGTCTATGATACGATCAAGCTTACAAGAGAAAATTTAGCCAAAGATAAGGCGCTCATTGGCTTTTGTGGTGCGCCATGGACGATAGCTACATATATGATAGAGGGTGGTGGCAGCAAAAACTATGCGGTCTGCAAAAAGATGCTCTATGAAAATCCAGAATTTTTACATCAAATTTTAGAAAAAGTGACGCAAGCGCTCATCCTTTACGTCAAAGAGCAGATAAAAGCAGGTGTCAATGCGGTGCAAATTTTTGACAGCTGGGCGGCTGCACTTGAAGAGCAGGCATATTTTGAGTTTGGATTTAACTACATAAACAAAATAGTTGATAGCGTCAAGGCTGAGTTTCCAGAGATCCCGATCATCGTTTTTCCAAAAGGTATAAGCGGCTATCTGGATAAAATTTCAGGTAAATTTGACGTTTTTGGCGTTGATTGGAGCACGCCGATCGAGCTAGCAAAAGAAAAACTTAGCCCAAGATACGTCCTTCAGGGCAATATGGAGCCAACAAGGCTATATAGCAAAAAGGCGATCGATGAGGGCGTGGATAAAATTTTAAGCACGATGAAAGGCGCACCGCATATTTTCAACCTTGGTCATGGGATCTTGCCAGATGTGCCAGTTGAAAATGCAAAATATTTTATAAAAGAGGTTCAAAGAAAAAGTGCAAGATAGCACACCAGTCTTTGGACCGATAAATTCGCGCCGTTTTGGCATGAGCCTTGGCATCGATCTAAGCCCAAAGCAAAAATCATGCAATTTTGACTGTGTTTATTGCGAGCTAAAGGGCGCAAAGCCGGTTGAAGAGATAGAAAATCCGCCAAGCGTTAATGAAATCATAAGCGCTTTAAAAGAAGCCTTAAAAGTTCATCAAAACATCGATGTCATCACGCTTACAGCAAATGGCGAGCCAACTCTTTATCCGCACTTAAAAGAGCTGGTAGTAAAAGTAAATGAGCTAAAGGGTAGGGCAAAAACTCTTATCCTAAGCAACGGCTCAGGCGCGAGAGATCAAAAAATTTGTGAAGCCTTGCAGGGGCTTGATATAGTTAAATTTAGCCTTGATAGCGCTGTGCAAAGCACATTTAAAAAGATAGACCGCAACAAAAGTGGCATAGAAGTTAGTGAGCTTATAGAGGCAATGGCTAAATTTCGCAAGGACTTTAAGGGTGAGCTTGTACTTGAAATTTTGGTCGTGGCCGGATTTAACGACAAAGAAGAGGAATTTATAGCGCTTAATGAGGCTATAAATGAGATAGCTCCGCACCGAGTGGATGTGGGTACGATAGATCGCCCGCCAGCTTACAACGTAAAAGGCGTTGATGCTAGTAGGCTTGAAGAGCTTGCAAGCAAGATAAATGGCGTGCCAGTCACCATAGCTAGGGCTCACAAGATAGAGCAAAAGTATGAATTTAGTAAGAGTGAAATTTTAGCCATGCTAGAGCGCCGTCCGCAAACTACGGCAAATGTCGAAGAAAATTTCTCAGAGCACTCAAAGCAAATTTTAAACAGCCTTTTGCAAGACGGTGTGGTTTATCAAACTGACGTTGCTGGCGTTAAATTTTATAAATTGAGATGATAGATGAAGCGAATTTTAACTATACAAGATATCTCATGCGTGGGCAAATGCTCGCTCACCGTCGCACTTCCCATAATCAGCGCCAAAGGCATCGAGGCGTGCATCTTGCCAACGGCACTGCTCTCAACTCACACTGGCTTTAAAAATTTCACTTTTCGTGATCTAACTGACGAATTTGACGCTATAACGCAGGTTTGGCACAAAGAGGGTATCAGCTTTGATGGAATTTACACTGGATTTTTAGGTAGTTTTAGGCAGCTTGAGCTTATAGAAAAGGTCTTTGCTGAGTTTGATAGCGGCTCTTTGCTAAGGCTTGTGGATCCTTGCATGGGCGATAATGGCAAGCTCTATCACGGCTTTGATGAGAAATTTGTCGCAAAGATGAGAGAGCTTTGCACAAAGGCACACGTCATCACGCCAAACATAACCGAGGCAAGTTTTATGTGTGAAAAGTCATTTTTAAGCGAGGGATATGGCGAGGATTACATTTTGGAGCTGCTTGAGAGTTTGGCTAGTTTTGGCGTGCAAAAGATCGTTTTAAAGGGCATTAGGTATAGGCAAAACGAGTGCGGCATCATAGCTTACGATGCAAAAACGAAAGAAAAAGTGGAGTATTTTCACGAGTATTTGCCCTTTCACGCAAGTGGCACCGGAGATATATTCGCTTCAGTGCTTTTTGGCTCACTCATAAATGGCGAAAGCATGCAAAATGCTATCAAAAAGGCAGCAAATTTTGTGCTTGAGAGCATCAAGATCACGCTAAAAGATGATAATCGCACAAAATATGGTGTGCAGTTTGAAAAATTGCTTAGAAATTTTTAGCACTTTATGGCAGGGAGTGATTTAAATTTGTGTCATTATAACCCCATAAAGTGACATTGTTAAAACAAAATTTCATATTTATTTAAATTAATTTTACTTTTATATAAAAAGTTGAATAATTACGCAAATATTGATCAAGGAGTGATTTATGAAGTCTTTAAGGATTAAAATTTCTGTTATTTTGACAGCTGTGATCGTGCTGCTACTAATCGGCGTTAGCCTCATTAGTTACAACATAGCTCGCAACCTATATACAGAAAAAGTTGTGAAAGATGAGCTACCACTAGCTGTCTCTAACGTTGCAGGTGAGATCGGCTATGCCATAGACAAGATCATCAACACCTCTTATCAGATGACTAAAAACGACTATCTTCTCAAGTGGATCGACGAGGGCGAGCCAAAGGACGGATTAGCAACGCTTTTTAACTATAACACCGACCTTATGAAGGCGTTTAACCTCTCAACGGCGATGTTTGTCTCTGATAAAACTCTAAACTACTACACAAATGACAAAATTTTAAAACAGCTTAGCAAGGACAATCCACGTGATAGCTGGTACTTTGACGTTAAAAATGGCAAAGAGGTAAATTCTCTAAACATCCAAGTATCAGAAGCTACTGGCTCACTAACGCTTTATGTAAATAGCAAGGTTGAAAAAGACGGCAAATTTTATGGCGTCAGTGCTATAGGCATGAACCTTGATGACATCGTAAATTTAGTCACTTCAAAAACCATGGGTGAGGGCAGTAAATTCCTAATGGTTGATTCAAGTGGCATCGTAAAGATAGAAAAGAGCGACAGGGTCGGCAAAGTAAATGTAAAAGACGTCCTTGGCAAAGAGAAATTTGATGTCTTGATGAATAAAAATGGCGGCGTCATTCGTCACTTTAACGGCACGAGAAATTTGATAATTGGCTCAAAATATATCCCAAGCCTTGATTGGTACCTATTTGGTGAGATGGACGAGGATGTGCTTTTAAAAGATTTGCATACGCTATTTTACTCAGCTATCGGCGTTATCTTAGCAGCGATCATCATCTCTGTGATAGTTTCACTTCTAATGTCGTCTTACCTCCTAAAAATTATCCTCAAACTAAAAACAGGCCTACTATCTTTCTTTGATCTACTAAATCATAAGACAAACAAAGCCCAGCCTATAGAGATAACATCTAAAGATGAATTTGGTCAAATGGCAGAGCTAATAAACAAAAATACAAAGGCCATTGAAGATGGCATGAAAGATCAAAGTATCTTCATCCAAAAAGCCAACACCTTTGTAAATGAGATAAAAGATGGCAACTATGAAGCAAGCTTAGAAGCAGATACTAATAACCCAGCTCTAAATCAACTAAAAAGCACATTTAAAGATCTACAACTTGCTCTTAAAAATGCAATCTCAAGTAACGGCAAAGATGTACTTGATCTACTAAACACCTATAAAAACCAAGACTTTACAAAAAGACTTGATGATGATGGTAAGATAGCAAGTGGCATAAACTCACTTGGCATTGAAATATCTAAAATGCTAAATGACAATCTAAACCAAGCACAAGTACTAGAAGAAAAAGCTAAACTTCTAGCTGAATCAGTATCAAAAGTAGCAAGCTCAGCAAACACTCAAGCAAATAGCTTACAAGAATCCGCAGCTGCAGTTGAGCAAATGTCTAGCTCAATGAATGCCATCTCTCAAAAGACAGCTGATGTCATAAGACAAAGTGATGAAATTAAAAACATCATAACTATCATTAGAGATATAGCAGATCAAACAAATCTTCTAGCACTTAATGCTGCAATTGAAGCAGCCAGAGCTGGAGAGCATGGCAGAGGATTTGCAGTTGTTGCTGATGAAGTTAGAAAACTAGCTGAACGTACTCAAAAATCTCTAGGTGAGATAGAAGCAAATACAAATGTATTAGCTCAATCAATAAATGAGATGAGTGAATCTATCAAAGAGCAAAGTGAAGGTATCAATATGATCAATCAATCAGTTGCTCAAATAGATCACCTAACAA
>NZ_PIRX01000012.1:0-48415 GCF_003048605.1 Campylobacter concisus
AAAAAACTTTTAATTTTTATATTAGTTTGTCTAATCTATTATTTAATCATAATAGACTGGCTCAATCGATCACTTGTTTAGATTTCAAAGATTGACTAATAGTTTAACAATTGTAAGTTAAAAGAACTTTCTGCTCTGCGTTCTGCAAAACAGAAAGTGAAGTATATAGAAGTGATGCTTAAAAGTAGATAAAAATCAGGCTACTTTTTTAAAAGCCCATAAAGAAATTTTGAAGTCCAACCTTTTCATTAAAAATAATATCTTTTTTATTTGGATCGTACTTAAATTTACTTACTACTTTTTTGCCATCTTCTTTTAAATATCCAGCAGATATAAGTGTTGGCTCGATAAGAGTCATCTCAGGGAAGAGTGTATCAAAAAATTTAGCCAAACTCTCATCCACGCTTAGCTCACCATTAAGTGATAGCTTATCAAAGATCGCAAGCTGACTTTCTTCGCTTTTAAAGCCATTGATAGCAGCATCTAGTTTTAAATTTATCGCATTATTGCCATTTTTAAAGCTTAATGTATCCACTTTCACACTTGGATTTTTCTCTAAAATTTGACCCATTACTTCGTCCAAATTTAACCCAGCAAAGATACTCTCATTTGTATCAACATTTACATTACTTAGTCTATCAAGTATATTATTTATAGTTGGCACATTGATATTTGCTATTTTGCTATCTAAGATAAAATCTGTAAATTTCACTTTATTAACAGCAACTGCACCTATCTTTACCACGTCATTTGAGCTACCAAGATCATTTGAGACTTCAAATTTCGAGTTATACTCAAGATCATCTAAAGCAACATTACCATCTTTTTCATCTAATAATGCTAGTTTTTTGATCTTAGCTTTTGCTACGTAAGGAGCTAGTTTGCTCTCAAATATCTTTGAAATTTCAACTGGCACAGTGTAGCTTGTATCTATATCGACGCCTTCAAGATTAACTTCTGCTTTATTTTCTTCGTTAAGGTCTTTTAATGAAACTTTCTCAAGACCCAAGTTTGCGCTATTTACATTATCTTTTGCATCCAGTTTCAAGCCAAATTTCACATCCTTTGTATGAACGTTCATAGTTTGCTTGTCACTAAAGTCAATATCACTAAATTTAACATTTACATCTTTATCGCCACTCACGCTAGCCTTTGTTTTAGCCGTTGCGACGACGTTTGATCCAAGAAATGAAGCAACGATATTTTTTATCGCCTCATTTTGTATAGAAATTTTTGAGTCGATATCAAAGCCATTTAAAAATGCAAGCACTGAGTGAGAAATTTCATTTTCTACCTTGAAATTTAGATCCTCATCTACATCTTTGCCGGCTAAATTTTTCAAAATATCTTTTGAAACGATAAGATCAAACGATCCTTTTGAGCCAAAAAAGCCTTTTTGATAGCTATTTTCTGAAACTTTAAAGCCATTTACATCATTTAGTCTATCAACTATCCTTTGATAGTTCTCCTCGACCTTGTTTGAGGCAAAATAAACAGCGCCTGCGACGATCACGATAACTACGATTAGAGCAGATATCACCTTTTTCATGCTTTTCTCCTTTTTGTAATGTGTTGTAAAAATAACCAGATACCTAATAACAAGCCAACCATGGTAAGTGGCATGATATAGCCATGCTCGCCAAGATAATTGCTCACACTCATAAAATAATCCCCTGCTTTATAGCTTGCAAGACCGACGATCACTGCCCAAAGCACTGAAGAGATCAAATTTATAACGCTAAATTTATAAAAAGAGTATTTTGTAAGTCCAAGTGCGATAGGCACCAAAGTTTTGACGCCGTAGATAAATTTTTTGATAAATATTATCTTATCGCCGTGCTTTTTTGCCAAAATTCCAGCGTAAGCAAGCTTTCTTTTGTGATTTTTCACATAAGGCATAAGCGAGCTTTTATTAAACCTTGCGACGTAAAAGATCAAAGTATCGCCGATCGTGTTTGCCACGGCAGCGACGATTATGCTAAGAGTGATGTCCATCTTACCAGCAAAGCTTAATATCCCAGCGGCTATAAGCGCGACCATGCCGCCACCAAGGCTGTAAAAAAATAGCACGATGTAGCCGTAAGTCGAGATTGAATTTATAATATCTTGCATCATTGCCCCAAAAGCTTAGAAGCAGAAGATATTAGTTGCTCGTATGCATAGCCACTTTGTTTTAAAATTTCATCCTTTGCGCTAATCACTGCTCCACCAAAGCTTGCTCCTGCAAAAAATCCATCATTTGCAGCGTATGCGTAGATGTCACTTGAAAATTTAAAATCGCTTATTTTATTATAATTGCGTCCGATGTCGCCAAACGCTACTGAAAGCTTCGTATCAAGCGTGATCTTGGCGTCTTTTATGTCGTAGATGATGCTATCTTTAAATATAAAAAGCACAAGCGAGCTATCTTCGTAACCAAGCTGGATGCCGATACTGCCGCCACTTATGCTAACTGGTAAAATTTCACTTGGCGAGTTGATGTTGCCAACAACCATGATGCCATCTCCGCCCATGCCACCGACCACAAAACCGACTTTTTTTACACTTGGAAAGATGATCGTCGCTTTTGACTGCTCGATGAGCTCTTTTATAGGAGCGTTTCTAGCGCCTCTCATCGTCGTTATAAACGAATTTGCCGAGTCTAGCACGAGCTCCTCGCTAGCAAAGCCAAGCGATAAAAACATTATTAATGATAAAAGAAATTTCATATCTTGCCGTTATTTCGCAAAATCAACAGCGCGAGTCTCTCTGATAACACTTACTTTTATCTCACCAGGATACTGCACCTTACTCTCGATCTCTTGAGCTATCTCTTTTGCCACAAGCACGGCTTCATCGTCGTTTATAAGTTTAGCATTTGCGATGACGCGGATCTCACGGCCAGCGTTGATCGCATAAGCTTGCTTGATGCCCTCTTTACTTTTTGCGATGTTTTCAATCTCTTCGACACGTTTTAAGAAGCTCTCAAGCACCTCACGCCTTGCTCCTGGACGAGCTGCACTTAGTGCGTCAGCTGCGCAAACAGCAGCACTTTCGATACTTGTAGCCTCTTCGTGACCGTGGTGAGCATAGATCGCGTTGATGACGACTGGATGCTCTTTGTAGCGTTTGCAAATTTCGGCTCCAAGATCGACGTGGCTGCCCTCGTACTCGTGAGTTAGAGCTTTGCCGATGTCGTGAAGTATGCCAGCTCTTTTTGCTAGCTTCTCATCTCCGCCACACTCAGCTGCGATGATGCCAGCAAGGTGAGCTACTTCAAGGCTGTGAGCAAGGGCGTTTTGACCGTAGCTTGCTCTAAATTTAAGCTTGCCTATTAGTTTTACTATCTCTGGATGAATTTTATTTAGACCAAGATCCATGACGATATTCTCGCCCTCTTCTTGTATGCTTTGCTCAAATTCTTCAGTCACTTTTTTGTGAAGGTCTTCTATCCTCGCAGGCTGAATTCTGCCATCCTCCACCAAAAGCTCGATCACTCTTGTTGCGATCGCACGCCTGTAAAGGTTAAAGCTGCTTAGTATGATCGCGTGTGGGGTATCATCGATGATGATATCGACGCCAAGCACCATTTCAAGGGTTTTGATGTTACGTCCCTCTTTGCCGATGATCCTGCCTTTTAGTTCATCGTTTTTGATATTTACGACATTTATCAGACGTTCAGCCGCAAATTCTCCAGCAAATCTTGACGTAGCCTGCGCCAAGATGTAATTAACCCTCTTTTTAGCCTCTCTTTTTGCCTCTTCTTCGTACTTTCTAACGATGTGAGCGATGTCAGCGCGTGACTTCTCTTCGACCTTTTTAAGCACGACCTCTTTTGCCTCTTCCTCCGTTAAGCCAGCAGCGTGCTCAAGCACTCTTATCGCCTCTTCTACTTTGTTTTGATAAGTCGCTTTTAAATTTAAACCCTCTTCGTAAGCGACCTTTGCATCTTGCTTATCTTTTTCAAAAAGCTCTTTGCTCTCATTTAAAAGCTCTTGCTCATTTAGCAAAATTTTCTCTTTTTTGGTCAGCTCATCAAATTTACTTGCATACTCTTTTTGAAGCTTTGTCGTCTTGTCGTCATATCTTTTTTTAGCCTCAAATTCAGCCTCTTGCACTGAAATTTTAGAGTTTTTAAGTGTTAGCTCAGCTTCATACTCGATGGCTTTTGCCTTTGCTTTTGCCTGCTCTAAAAATATATTGTAGTTTGCATCATTTATCTTTTTGGCGTAAAGATACCCTGCTCCAACGCCAACCACACCGGCTCCTAAGCCTATTAAAACCTCTATCATTTATTCCTCTTTTTATATAATTTTTGCTTGGGGTTATATAAAAGTCTGCTACCGCATCGTGCGCCTGCGAGAGCACATCTTTGGTGTAGAAGTCTTTTACCTCTAAGAAAACTATCAGTTTTGGCTTAACGGGCAAAGTGTCAAAAAATCTATCGTAAAATCCTTTTCCGTGCCCTATCCTTGCCATAGCTCCATCAACCCCAATCGCTGGAACTACCGCCATATCGAGTTTAACATTATTCATTTTTTTGCCAGATGGCTGTCTGACATTAAATTTATAAGTTAGAAATGGCAGTCGCAATCTTACCATCTCTAAGCTAAGACCTACCATAAAAGGGGCAAAAATTTCACATTTATGTGATAAATTTCGTCTTATTTTAAGCACATCGACTTCGTAGTTAAGCGGTAAGTAAAAGAGTATCTTTTTAGAATTTGTATAATTTATCAAATTTAAAAGTGTTTTTGCTGCCTTGTGATGTGTGCATTTTGCTCTAAATTTAGTGAGCTTTATCAAATTTGCTCTTGCATTTTTTCTAAAATCGTTTTTTTCTAAATTAACGCTCATTTTATGCTCTTTCTTGTATAATCCTGAAACATTTTTCAAAAGGAAATTTATGACACTAAAACGCGCAATTATAACATCACTTTGTCTTTTTGCATTTTTCGGATGCGGTGACGACTCTAACAAAAAGAGCGAGCAAAACACTAGCGAACCAGCTGTGCAAAGTAAAATTTTAGAAGAAAATGCCAGCAAAGATGAAAATTTAAGCAAAGATACGCTCACACCAAAGATAAGCGAGAGCGCACAAAGTGACGAAGTAAAAGATATAAGCCTAAAACTGCTTAACGGCACAACTATGCAGATCACAAAAAGAAGCAACGGCTTTGACGTAAAAGATGGCAAAAAAGCGACACTTTACGTATTTTTCGCCACTTGGTGCCCACCTTGCAAGGCTGAGATCCCATCTTTAAACAACCTAAGTGAGAAATTTAAAAACGAGCTAAACATCGTTGCCATCTTGCTTGAAGACAAGAGTGAGGACGAGGTTAAAGAATTTGCTCAAAAGTATAAGATCAAATACGACATCGCAGTTGGCGAGGGAAATTTCTTATTTGAAAAGGCGATGGGTGGCATCAAAGGACTCCCTGCATCTGCACTTTTTAAAGCAAATGGCGACTACGCTCAAGGCTATATCGGTCTTGTGCCTGAAGAGATGCTTGAAACTGACATAAATAGGGCCATAAAATAATGCTTGAGTTTTTAAAAAGAGGTTTTGAAAAGACCTTTGGAGCGATAAGCTCGGCTAAAAAGTCAAAAAAGATCGACAAAGAGAGCTTAGAAGAAATTTTACTAGAAGCTGACGTGGCCTATGAGATCGTAGAGGAGATTTTATACTATCTGCCGCCACAAGATGAAGTGAGCAAAGCTGATCTTAGACGCGTTATGAGTAGCTATTTTATCTACGAAAACGAGCGCGTGATCGAGCCTGATAAGCCATTTGTCGATCTCATCCTTGGCGTAAATGGCGCTGGCAAGACGACGACTATCGCAAAGCTAGCAAATTTATATAAAAATAACGGCAAAAGCGTCATTTTGGGCGCTTGTGATACATTTAGAGCCGGGGCGATCGAGCAGCTACGCCAGTGGTCGATCAGACTAAATGTGCCAATAGTCGCCACCCAGCAAGGGCATGACCCTTCAGCTGTGGCCTACGACACGATCAGCTCGGCCCTTGCAAAAGGCATCGACCGCGTCATCTTAGACACGGCTGGCAGGCTTCAAAACCAGACAAATTTAGCAAACGAGCTTGATAAGATCGTTCGTATCAGCAAAAAGGCCTACGAAAAGGCGCCACACCGCAAGATCCTCATCCTTGATGGCACGCAGGGCAACGCTGGCGTCGCGCAGGCAAAGGCATTTAACGAGATCGTCTCGCTTGATGGCGTCATCATCACAAAGCTTGACGGCACTGCAAAGGGCGGAGCGCTATTTGGCGTGGCAAGAGAGCTTGAGCTACCTATATTTTATATAGGCGTTGGCGAGAGCATGGACGATATCATCAAATTTAACCCAGACGAGTTTTTAGACGAGCTGATGGACGCCATTTTTGAGTAGGGTAAAATTTCTTAGTAAAATTTGCTTTTTCGCTGCTCTTTTGGCGATTGATTTTCTTGCATTTACTCCAAAAAGTCCTACGATCATCGAAAATTCGTGGGACAAAGCAAACCATTTTTTAGCCTTTTTCGTCCTTTATATACTGCTCTACCTTGGCTATGAGTTTAAAATTTTAAAAAATTTAGCCATACTTTTAGTCTTTGGCGTGCAGATAGAACTCGTTCAGGCATTTTTACCAAACAGGAGCTTTAGCCTGCTTGACGTCGTAGCTGATATGATCGGAGCGGCTTTTGGAGTGATAGTAGTTGAAATTTTAAAAAGGATATATTATGGCAAAAGCAAAGCCAGTTTTTGAGTGTCAAGCCTGCGGTAATCAACAGGCAAAGTGGCTGGGCAAATGCCCACAATGTGGGGCTTGGGATAGCTTTGTCGAGCTTAGCCAGCAAGAGATAAAGATAAGTAAAGAGATAGCAAAAAGCGCTAGCACACCCAGTAAAGCCATAAGCATCGACGAAGTTGAAATTCAAAATTTTACGAGATTTAGCACCAAAGATAGCGAGCTAGACCTTGTTCTTGGTGGCGGCGTGGTTGAGGGCTCACTTGTGCTTATAGGCGGCAGCCCGGGAATTGGCAAATCAACCTTGCTTCTAAAAATTGGCTCAAATTTAGCAAAAGACGGCAAAAAAACGCTCTATGTAAGCGGCGAAGAGAGCCAAAGCCAGATAAAAATGAGAGCTGATAGGCTAAATGCGGTGGATAAAAATTTATACCTGCTAACTGAAATTTGTCTAGAAGATATCCTGCTAGAAGTGCAAAAGAGCGACTACAAGGTGCTAGTCATTGACTCCATTCAAACTCTTTATAGCCAAAATATAACCTCCGCTCCAGGCTCGATCACGCAGGTTCGTGAGATCACATTTGAGCTAATGAGGCTTGCAAAGAGCCAAAATATCTGCGTTTTCATCATCGGCCACATAACCAAAGAGGGCTCGATCGCAGGTCCTAGAGTGCTTGAGCACATGGTCGATGTGGTGCTTTATTTCGAGGGCGACGCGAGCAGAGAGCTGAGGATTTTACGTGGGTTTAAAAACCGCTTTGGCTCGACGAGCGAGGTTGGTATATTTGAGATGAGCCAGCACGGACTTGTGAGCGCAAACGAGGTTTCGAGTAAATTTTTCACACGTGGCGGGGCGATGAGTGGCAGTGCGATAACTATCATAATGGAGGGTTCAAGGGCACTTAGCATCGAAATTCAGGCGCTCGTTTGCGAAAGCGCCTATCCAAAACGAAGCTCGACTGGCTTTGAGAGAAACCGCCTAGATATGCTGCTAGCCCTACTTGAGCGAAAGCTTGAAATTCCACTTGGGCACTACGACGTCTTCATAAACGTTTCAGGTGGCGTTAAGATAAGTGAGACTGCGGCCGATCTAGCCGTCATCGCAGCGATAATCAGCAGCTTCAAAAACCGCCCTATCAGCAAGGACAGCGTCTTCATCGGCGAGCTAAGCCTAAATGGCGAGATAAGAGAAATTTTCAACCTCGATCAGCGACTAAAAGAGGCAAAAACGCAGAAATTTAAAAATGCGATCATCCCAAACAAACCGCTTGACACACAAGGTCTAAAGTGCTTTTACGCCAAAGATATCACGCAAGTGCTTGAGTGGATGTAGGGATAGTTTCGGTATGCTTTTTGCGCAAAATGACAGTGATCTACAAAGCCATAAAGAGATAATTTATGCTTTTGTGTCAAAAGATAAAAGATTTTTTAGCGAATATCAAAAAGAACTCACGCGAAATTTACCACTTTATCCTAGCTTAGAGCTATTGCTTATTGGTTTTACGATTATTTAGGACAAAGCCGCCGTCCTAACTCAAAGAGATTGTTTTAAACTTATAGCTTTATTTGATTTAGTGCATTTATTGTGCTATTTTTTAATGTAATCTCATCAATTTCATCAGTATTTCTTAGTTCTTTAATTGGGCAATATTCTTCCACATCATAAAATAAACTTTGCATAACGTCATAATATTTATTAAAAAAACCGTCATCTTTATGCAATAACTTAAAGAATTGAGTTTGATAAGTGCTCGCATCTATTTTATCATTGGTAAAATCTTTCAATAAAGTCAAAAAATTATTATAAATCACAAAACTACTCCTATTTATTGCATCTAATAACATCATTATACCGACCAATAAAAATCATTTTAATACCATAAAATAAAAAACAAACCATATAATGTGGCTACTTGATATATGATGAAATTTATATTTGGCAATACTTAACAATTATTACCATTACGATCTCACAAGCCTCTACTTTTTCTCAATATATTGTATATTTAAATTTACTCAACAACCACTTCTATCCCACTTGGACAAATTTTAGCAAGTGGATTGTTATACTCTTGGTGGCATTTTTTGCACTTTATGACGCCTAGTTCTGCACTTACCTGTTCTGCGTTGTAGCAATGCGGACAAACTATGTAGCCATCTTCTTGCGTATCTACTCCGGTAGCTTTAATACTTGGATCTTGATAGTCGTTAAAGATTTTTCTAAATTCGCTTTTATAAATTTTAAAATCAATAAAACCAGCAAACGCAAGCAGATAATTTCTGAACGCAAAAATAATATCTCTTCTCTTTCTCTCTAAAACTTAGGTCATCTTTAAAGATTTATTGTAAAAGTGGTTAAAAGTTTTCATAATTAAAATTTTCTATACTAAAACCAAATCTTTTTATGATTGCACCGGCAAATTCTCTTGTTTTTATCCAAGTTTTATTTGAATAAACTAAAGCTTTATTATCTATTTTTTCTATTTCATTCCAAAAATCTATTCCAAAATTCTTATCCATAAATGATTTGAAGTGACTTATGATTTCTAGCTCTCGCTTTGAAAAATATATTTTATTTCTAGGATATAACGCATATTCGCAAGCGTTATATACATCTTGCACCAGGTCCTCTACTGTTTCATATTTATCTGTAGATGGATTAACCAAATACTTATCTTGATGCCATAAAGAAGCCATTCTGCATAAATTTAATAAAAAATATCCCTTTTCTACTAGCATTTTATTTCTCCAAAATAGGATTTCCATAAATTGGTATGTGCGTTTCATTGGCCTTATAGCCGCCAATATTTCCAAAATTATCTAAGTAATTTTTATTTTTATCTTGTATTCTTAATATCCAACCAGAATTTGAATTTGTTCCAATTGGGGCTTTTGGATCAGGTCCGTGAATTCTAATTCTTTCAATACCAGCCTCATCAATAAATCTTATACCATTTCTATTTTTTGCACCAATATTTTCCAATCTTTTAGAACTCTTGAAATAATTTCATCTACTGCTGCTCCCTCTAGCTTTGTAAAATCTCCAACCAAATTTAAAAATTTATTGTAAAAATTTATTGTTTTATCGGGGCATGTATAGACGGTTTATTTGTTTTTCACCTTTTATAATATTGTCTAGCTCATATCATTTTCAAATTTATACATGCTGATAAATATTTCTATCAACACCATCTTCTTGGATTTAAACCTTCTTTTATATAATATTAAATATCTAAATCTTTTACTTGGTAGTTATTTTTAACTTTTCATTTGGTATAAAAAACTCATTATCATTTGTTGGTATCTTTATAAGTGGTGAAAAATCAACTTTCCAAATATCAACACTATCAACAAAATTATTATCGTATGCAAACATAGTGGCCACACAAAGTGTTCCATCAGCATCATAAAACTCTACGTCCGAAATATGCTTACCGCCACCAATATACTCATTGTTTTCATAAACAAAGCCAAAACTTCCCATTTTACCATCATCAAAATAAAAAATTTCATCTGAAAATTTATAATCTTTATTATCACTTTGTGAATTTTTAATTAAAATTTCCACCATTTGCCTAATTTGCATAGTTATATGTCTAACTCGTAATTTTTTATTATATACACAAATCTCTTTCATTATTCAGCCCCTATTTAACAATAATGGTACCAATATTATATGTGTCATCTTCTTCTCTAGCATCTAAGAGTTTCACACTCCAAGTATTTCCAATTTTATCATTTCCTAAAAATATTAAAGATTTTATTGCAAATTTTGGTTATTTTTAGACACTTGCTTATATTTATTCCAAGCAACTATGACATTTTGTGCTTTTTTAACGACGATCTGCCAATTTGGATCTTTAATAATCGCTTCATCATCATTATCATCTTCTGCAATATAATTTCTTAGTTCATCTCTAAAATCATGCAATGAATTTATAAGTTCATCTGAAAAACCTAAAGTGGATACTGTATTTTCCACAAAGTCATCAAAATTTAAATCATCAAAAAGCGAGCACATCAATTCAACATAAGACGATACTTCACCATCAATATTGTCCTCATTTAGCCAATGCATTTTTTGTTGTTTTATATCAGAAGCTTCTTTTATCCAATAATAAATCCATGGTAAAAAATTTTTCTCGATTCTTAAATCTGTCATATTCATTGTTCCATAATTTTAGTAAGTATATTTAAGTCAAAATTTTCCAAATCTATATGACTTTCAAAAGATGCCGACGGTTTGTCACTTTTTATTATATTGCCATTTTTATCATAAAACCTAGTATTTAGCGGCTCAAGTATACAAAATTAGATTATTCTTAAAACAGATAAATTTCACACGATCATCACTGCAGCTACGGCAAATCCGCCGTCGTGAGTTATACTAAGGCTTGCTTCTTTGATATTAAAGCTTGTATAAATTCTTGGGCTAAATTTTATCTTTGGTGCGTTTCTTGCATCTTTACTGAGCATAATGTCTAAAAAGCCACACTCTTTGCTAATCCCCACACCAAGGGCTTTGCTAGCTGCTTCTTTGGCCGCCCAAAATCCAGCCAAAGTCGCATCATTTTTTGCTAGCGCGATCTCGCTATCACTTAAAAATCTCTTTAAAAAAAGCTCGCCGTGACGAGCCTTAAGTCTTGAAATTCTATCTATCTTAACGATATCGATGCCTATCATTGCACCACAAAATCAGTAAAAAATATATTTTTGATGTAGCCATCATTTAGCACTTCATTTAGCTTGCCGACGATCTCGTCTTTTAGCCTATCCTTGCCCTTTGCAGTGCTTACTTCTTCGTAAGTTTTAGAAGAGAGCGTTCTTATGATGATATCTCTTAAAAGTGCCTTTTTCTTATCAAGCTCGGCAGTTAGTAGCTCGTCGCTTTGCTCTAGATCGATCTTAGTTTTAAGAAATCTCGAGCCATTTTCACTAAGTAAATTTACGACAAACTGATCGAGCGGATATATCGGTCCCATGTTCGAATAGTCGTTGCCACCGCGTTTTGCTTTGTTTTGAGCGGGTGCTGGTTGAGTTTGAGTCTGAGCTGGTGTTTGCGCCATATTTGCCTCTTTTGGCTCGTCAGAACTAAGCATCAAAAACGCCACTAGCCCTCCGATAACTAGCAATAAAACAAATATCGCGATGATGATTATCATCAAAGCGCCATTGCCACCTTTTTTTGCTTTTTTCTCTTCAACTTCTTCAGCCATCTTTCCTCCTTTAAGTTTTGGCTATAATTATACAAAAAATTCACAAAAATGAGAAAAGATGATACATAAAACCAACGCCGCCAGGCTTTTAGACAAGCTAAAAATAGAGTATGAGATATTAGAATACGAAGTCGATCTAAACGATCTTTCAGCCGTTCACGTAGCAGCTAGCACCAAGCAAGATATAAAGCAAATTTATAAGACGATCGTCTGCCAGTGCGAGCCTAAAAATTTTGTCGTTGCTTGCTTGCAAGGCGATCTGGAGCTTGATCTAAAGGCACTTGCTCATGCGTGCGGAGCCAAACGCTGCGAGCTTATAAATTTAAAAGACCTAGAGAAGATCACCGGCTATATTAGAGGCGGCTGCTCGCCACTTGCTATGAAAAAGCACTTTGCGACCTTCATCGATGAGCGAGCAAAAGAGCAAGAGTACGTGCTAGTAAGCGCTGGAGTAAGAGGCAAGCAGATAAAGATAGCTCCAAACGACCTTTTAAAGGCTTGCGAGGCGGGTTACGCCGATATCGCTAGGCTAGCTCTTTAAAAACTCTATAAATTTAAACTTCTCGCCTAAAAACTCGGGCGAGAGTAGAAATTTTGCCTGTTTGGCTGCATTTTCGTAGGCTTGCTTGCTGCCTTTTTCAAGCACCAAAGATAAAATTTCATCCACGCCAAAGTCGCAAACTAAGGCATCATTTTGTTTTTTAAATTTAAGCATCAAAAAGCCAGCCAGAGAGAAAGCCTCTTTTACCTGCTTAAAACACAGGCTATAAGTTAGATCTGAGCTTTTAAAATATGGCGCAAGGTTTGAAATTTCAAACAATGAAAAAACTTGATGATCTTTAAAAACTCTTAGACTAAAATCATTTTTTGGTTCAAATTCTCCGTAGTCAAAGCTTAAAAATCTCACCTTTTTTGCCGCATTTGCAAGCTGGAGCGCAAATTTAGCGTAGCTAGTTGATATCTCGCCCTTTTTTATACCAAATTTCTTTGCAAGAGCTAATAAATTTTGATCCGCTTTTTGCCAGTGAAATTTTAGCTCGCTATCCACAAAAAGCATATTTTCTCCCTCTATCACCTCGCAGCTAAATGCGTCAAGCAGCTCATTTGAGATGACAAAAATTTCATCAAACGAGCACTCATCTAAATTTTCATAGTGTTTTATTTTTATCTCATTACCAAAGCGATTTTTAAAGGTTTCAAGCTGTTTTTTGCGTAAAATTTCATGAGGTTCTATGATGATAAACTCTAAATTTGACAAAATTTCTGGCTCAAGCGTAAAGACACCTTGCGCGAAATCAGCCAGCATATCGCCTGAGTTTGCGCCGATCTCCACGACCTTGCAAGAGCTAGAAATTTCGCCATTTTTAAGTAGCTTTAAAAAGTAGTTTGCAAGGCAGGCGCCAAAGAGATAGCCAACGCTTACATTTGTGTAAAAGTCGCCCTTTTTACCGATATCCACGCCAAATTTATAGTAGTTTTCATTGACCCAGATATCAAAAAACTCGCTAAATTTCATAGATCAGGCAGCTTCCAGCCTCTATAAAATGCGAACATCCTGACCGTTATACCAGCAGCTAGCAGCAACATAGTAAAAAATATGTTGGTAAGGCCCAGATGATAGAGGATAAAGTAAGCAAGCCCCACGCCAAGGCTTATCGTGCCGTAAAGTCCTGTGCGCAAAAACCATGGGACTTCATTTAGCAAGATATCTCTTAAGATGCCGCCGCCAACGCCGTTAAAAAAGGCGATCATCATGACGCCAAAGATGTTGTAGCTATACTCGATAGCAACCATTGCTCCAACGATAGAAAAACAGATGACGTCGATCGCGTCGGCAAAGATAAAGACAAATTTCTTCTCCAAGCCCTCTCTTTTTATATGTAAATTTGTGATCCTAGATACAACAAGCATAAAGATGACGACGCTTACTGGCATGTAGTGAGTGAATGAATAAACTGCCCTACCAACGAGCATATCACGCATGATACCGCCTCCAAGTGCAGTCAAAAATGCGGACAAAAAGACGCCAAGCCAGTCACACTCTCTCTTTACTGCAAACAAAAAGCCACTAAGCGCAGCTGATGCGATACCAACGTATTCCACAAAAAGTATTAAGCTCATATTTTTTCCTTAAAAATGGGCATTTTATAATGAAATCTCATAAAATTTCATTAATAAATTTTTAAATAATAGTTTATTTTAGGCTATAATAACAAAAATTTTAAATAAGGAAATTTGATGAAAAAAATTCTAACTTTGCTCTTTTTGATTGGCTCATTTTTTGCACTAAATTTAAACGCTGATGTGATTCAAAACCAAAAATTAAAAAATGCGATAAACATTTTAAACGCTTTTGGCACTAGAAATTTAAAACCAAATACTAAATTTACAGGCATCAAAGCCATCGCTATCATCCCAGACGTGACAAAAGCAGGCGCGATCATCACTGGCTCAAAAGGCAGAGGCGTATTTATCGCTAAAAACGACGATGGCGAGTGGTCAAGCCCATTTTTTGTAAATTACACATCTGGCAGCATCGGACTTCAGCTAGGATATAGCTCAGCTGATATGATCATTTTGTTTAAAAACTCAGAAGCCTACGCAAGCTTGTTTAACGCAAAAGATACAATCAGTCTAAAAGCAGAAGCAACTGGCGGCGTTGGTAACGAAGTGGCGATAGCTAGTGATTTGCCTGAAATTTCAGCATTTGTCGAGGAGCGTGGCAAGACTAGCGGAGCTTTTGTTGGCGTTAGCTTAGATGTGGCAAGACTTAAGATAAACGCACAAGATACAAACGACTACTACGATAGAATGTATGAATTTGAAGATATCTACAACAACAGCCCAAAAGCTAGTAAATACACAATCAAATTTAAAGAGATAATATCAAAATACTTCTTATAATAACCTCATATCTTGGCTCTTTTAGAAGAGTCAAGCTCTTTTTTACATTTTAAAGATTTTTGAAATTTTAGTTTATAAATTTAGCAAGATTATGGCTTAGCCTTTTGCTAAACCATAAATAGTGATACAAAGCGTTTTTTAGGGATTGGAGAAAATTGAGTCATATATTCAAACGCCTCTTCGTAGTCGCCGTCAGTGTATTGCGCGACTTGCTCGATAAGCTCATAAAGCTCTTCGTCATCCATCGAGTCAAAGCTGCCTCTATTTTCCAAAACCTCTAACAAAACGGCGTCTAATTCTAGCTCGTCGTAAGTCATTTCGTTCCTTAATTCTGATTTAAAAAATGCGAAACTATACCAAAAGAAGCTTATAAAATACTTTACTTAGAATTTGTAATAAATTTTATGCATTTTTTAGTAGAAAAGTTGTAAAATCTTTACATTCATTATCAATTTGATAGGGATTTTGTGGAAGACTTTGAACTATTTTACAAGCATTTTAACGAGTTTTTAAAAGCTTTTGGTCAAAAAGGCTCTGAGATAAAAGAGCAAATTTTGCGTGTGCTTTTTGCTAGCAAGTCGCATCTAAATGCTCAAGAAATTTGCCAAAAAATTTATGAAACTTACAAAAATGAAATTTCAATGACTTCTATATATACCTTTTTAAATTTTCTTGAAGAGCACCATTTGGCAAATAGTTTTGAACAAAATGGTGTTAAAAATTACGAGTTAAATTTAAAGTCCTCTCACGATCACCTGATCTGTGAAATTTGTGGCAAAGTGGTTGATTTTGAAGATGAGATGATAGAGCAAAGGCAAGAGCAAATTTGTAGCCAAAGATCATTTAGTGCAGAGTCTCATAAGATGATACTTTATGGAATTTGCAGTGATTGCCAAGCAAAAAATGGGATTTAAATTTATCATTTCATTTTGCTTTTTGATAATGAAAGACAAAAAAATTTCAGATTTGTTTAAGTTACAGATTAGATAATACGCAGACAAAATAAAAGGATGAAAATGGATATAAAAACACAAACTTTAGCACAAGTTGCAAGCTATTTTTCGATGATAGCTCACACAAATGGCAGACTAAGAGTAAGGGTTAGCCCAAAGATCAAAGAGCTAAGCAGTAGCGTAAATTTAGCTAGTTTAGATGATATGATCGCTCAGATAAATGGCATAAAAAATGTTAAATTTAACAAGATAATCGGCTCTGTAACGATCGAATATGACCACGAAATTTTCCCTAAAAATCTCTGGGAGGATCTCTTAAAAGGGCAAAATTTAGAAGAAATTTCAGCTAAAGTAAATGAAGTAGCAAGAGAAGTAAAATATGCTTAACGAGCTTTTAAACGCCTCTTATACGAGCGAAAAAAACGCACTTAGGTTATATGAAGGCCTAGCTTCGTTTGGCGAAGTGTTTGATCAAATCGCAAGCGTGAGAAAAAATGCGATCATATTGATAGAGAAATTTGCAAGTGCGCACGAGTATGAGCTTGTTTGCGAAAATGAAGCTATCTTTTTGCCAGCAAAAAATAAAGAAGATGCGCTGATAGAAGCACTAAACTATGAAAATGAGCTAAACAAAATGTATGAGAAATTTTGTGAAAGCTTAGATGATGAGGAGCTAAAAGATCTATTTTTTAGACTTTGGGCTACTTCAAATAACGAATATATCACCTCTTTAAAGCACTGCTTAAAAGAAATTTATAGTGGAGCTGTGGCAAAAAATGAGCTAAATTTAAATGAAATTTCACAAAATTTTGAGCAAAATGGCATAGCAAATATTTTAGAAAGCTATCAAAATGACTTTAATGAGATAACTAAAAGCTTGCAAAATATCGCAAGTGGAAAGGCTGACAAAAGCGAGTTGGCAAAGATCACAAACAACCCAAATTTCTCGTTTTTTAGCGGGCTTGCGCTTGGGGCATTAGGCATTTCAGTAGTTAGCAAAAATTTTAATAAGGAAGAAGAAGATGAATAATTTACAAAATCAAACAAAGAAAGGATTTAAAATGGCATTACCATTTTTAGCAGGTTTAGCAGTAGGCGGTTTAGCAGTAGTTGCTTGGAGTAAAAGAGATAAGATCAAAGAGTGTGCCAAAGATGGCCTAGATAAAGGCAAAGAGGCTGCAAAAGATCTTTATAAAAAAGGCAAAAACGTCGCAAAAGACGCAAAAGACTTCATGGTCAAAGAAGAGAAAAAAGCAAAACGTGGCGCTAAAAAAGTAGAAAAAGAGGCTGAAAAAGTGGTTAAAAAAACAAGAAAACCACGCGCTAAAAAGCCAGCAGCTCCAAAAGCTATCACACCAAACGATATAGCTTAAGGATAGAGAATGCAAGAAAATAGTCTTTTTACACTTTCAAACACAAGACTTCCATTTGATCACTTCATCAGTGGAGCCTTAATCGCTGGCATGGGTGCGGCTGCGCTTGGCTTTAGCGACTATCTAAACAACAGAGCAACTAAAAAAGATGTCGCTAAAAAGATAGCAAAATACGCCGTAACTGGTGGTTTTGTAGGTGCTGTTGGCATTCACGCTTCAAATTTGATAGCACAAAAAAAATATCTAAACGCAGCAGCTTTTACTGCAGCTGGCATCGGCGGTCTTTTGATAGCTGAAGAACTAATAAAACTGGAGAGTAAATAATGAATAACCCTTATATCAATGAAGAAAACGCAAACGAAGTAGTAGCAAATGACGCAGCAGCAACTCAGCCAAGCGCAGTTGATAATGCGATAAATAATGCAGCTCAAAATTTACCATTTGTACCTGAAAATTTTAACGCAGCTGGCTTTGTAAAAGGCCTACTTTTAGGCGGCATAGCAGCTTATGTGCTAACTAATCCAAAAGCACAAGAGTGCGTATTTAAAGCGATCATCAAAGGTGGCGAGCTAATAAACGCTGGCATAGAAGAACTAAAAGAGCGTTTTGAAGATGTCAAAGCAGAACTTGACTCACAAAAATAAGGTCACTCTAGCTCACAAGAGCAAAAATAGAGCGAGGTTTATTTGCGAGAGCCTAAACGCTAGAAGCGATGTTAGCGCGATCGAGGCTGCGATCTCAGAGCGAACCGATGCAAAAAGTGTGCGTGTAAATAAATACGCAAAAAGCATCGTTGTCGAGTTTGATAAGAGCTATGAGAAAATTTTAGATTTTATAAAAAGCTATGATTTTCCAACCAAGCCAAAAGATGAGAGCCTGCCTAGCAAAGCAAATATCTACAAAGCTGCTGCTGCACTTGGTGTAACGCCATTTATGAGTAATAAAACTCTAAAATCAGCCGTAACTCTTTACGCAACAGCTCCAAATTTAATAGAAGGTGCAAAAGAGCTAAGGCATGAGGGCATCACCTCAAAAGTGCTCGAGGCAACTGCTATTGGCACTAGCCTTGCAATGGGCGATCATTTGGCTGCAAATAGCACAAATTTGATGATAAATATCGGCGAATACATGGAGGAGAGTGCTAGTCACAGAAGCGATGATCTAATAAAAGAGCTAGCCAAACCAAACATCGAAGAGGTCTGGGTCGAGCGAAATTTAAACGGTGAAAAGACGCTTAAAAAGGTAAAAACCGAAAATTTAAAAAAAGGCGACATTGTAGTAGTCGGAGCTGGCGAGACGATAGGCGTTGATGGCTACATCGTAGAGGGCAATGCTGATGTTAATCAAGTCTCAATGACTGGAGAAGCAGAACCCGTGGCAAAAGCTAGAGGCGACCGCGTCATAAGTGGCACTGTTGTCGATGAGGGCAGGATCAAAATTTGGGCTGAAAACGTAGGTAGCGACACCGCAACCGCAAGGATCAAAGAGTACATCCAAACTTCACTTAATGAAAAATCAGCCATCGGCGTAAAAGCTCTAAAACTAGCTGATAAACTTGTGCCAGTCACGCTCTCTCTTGCTGGGCTTTCGTATGTTATAAATAAAAATATGAACAGCGTTGCTAGCGTGCTTCAGGCTGATTACTCTTGCGCGCTTAAGCTTGCTACGCCAGTTGCGTTTAAGTCAAGCATCTCGAAAGCCGGTAGAAACGGCATCCTCATAAAAGGTGCAAAGGCGATCGAGGCTCTAAGCTCGGTTGATACCTTTGTCTTTGACAAAACTGGCACTCTAACTCATGGACGCCTAAGCGTGGTTGAAATTTACTCTTTTAAAGATGGATTTTCAGAGGCTGATATCTTAAATTTAACAGCAAGTGCCGAGGAGCACTACTTCCACCCAGTGGCTGAAGCGATAGTTGAGGCTGCAAACAAGCGTGGATTTAACCATATCCATCACGACGAAGTTGAATTTATCGTAGCTCACGGCGTAAAAACTGCGATGCACGGCAAAGAGGTCGTTATCGGCAGTAGGCACTTTTTAGAAGATGATGAGATGATAAGCTTTAAAGCTCACGAAGCGCTTATAAATAAGGCTTTGCAAAGCGGTTTAACCTTGCTTTATGTAGGATACGACAAAGAGCTTGTTGGCGTCATAGCCATGAAGGATGATATGAGAGCAAACGCTAAAGATATGGTAGCAAAACTACGAAATCTTGGCGTAAAAGAGATAGTTATGCTAAGTGGCGACATAAAGAGCAAAGCTGAAGAGGTAGCGCGCGAGCTGGGGCTTGATAGGGTCTATGCTGAGTGCTTGCCAACTGATAAAGCTGCGATCATCGAAGAGCTAAAGAGTGAGGGCAAAAAGGTCGCTTTTGTCGGAGATGGTATAAATGACGCGCCAAGCTTAACAAAAGCAAATGTTGGCATCAGCATGCACAAAGGTGCTGATATCGCTAAAGCAACAGCTGATATAAGCCTTTTAAAAGATGATATCATGAGCGTAGCACTTGCAAAAGAGCTTGCTAATAAAACTATGAAGTTAATTAGCTCAAATTTCCGCTCAACCGTTGGCGTAAATACAGCCATACTAAGTGCCGCAACGCTTGGCATGCTAAATCCAATAGCAACTGCCATGCTTCACAATGGCACGACGATCTGGCTTCTGCTCAACTCAATGAAGGGCGTGAAGATCAAGTCAAAATAAATTTGAAAGGATAGATGGTGTTTGAGAATTTCTTAAACTTTTTAAACGGCAAAATGGATGTAGCCAACGACTTTTTATATGGATATTTTTTGGTTATCATCCTTGTAGCTTCAGGAATTTACTTTAGCTACCTTACCCGTTTTGTGCAGTTTAGGATGTTCTTTGAGGCTTGCAGAGTTCTGGTAGAGAAAAAGGATAAGTATAACAAGCACCATCTAACGCCGTTTCAAGCGCTGATGATCTCGACTGCTTCGCGCGTTGGCATCGGCAACATTGCTGGAATTTCAGCTGCCATCGTCGCAGGTGGCCCTGGAGCACTTTTTTGGATGTGTTTGATGGCATTTTTAGGCTCAGCTTCAGCCTTTATTGAGAGTACTCTAGCTCAAATTTATAAGACCAAAGATGTCTTTGGCTTTAAAGGCGGTCCAGCCTACTACATCAAAAACGGGCTTGGCATAAAGTGGCTTGGCTCTTTGTTTGCTATCATCCTCATCATCACCTATGCTTATGGCTTTAATGGACTTCAAAGCTACACCATGACCTCCGCTTTTGAAATTTACTACGATCAAGCAGGCAGCAACATCACCTTTGCGCAAAGTGGCTTGCCTATTGGCATCGGACTTATCCTTACAGCATTTACGGCTGTGATGTTTTTTAGCAAGAGCCATATCATCGGCAAAGTTAGCTCATATATCGTGCCTTTCATGGCGCTTACTTACATCTTGCTAGCTATCATCGCGATCGTTTTAAATTTCAAAGAAATTCCAGCCGTCATCAAGATGATCATAGAAAGCGCCTTTGATTTTAAAGCGATATTTGGTGGATTTGCTGGAAGCGTGATCGTAATAGGCATAAAAAGAGGACTTTTTTCAAACGAAGCCGGTATGGGCTCAGCGCCAAATGCAGCGGCTGCGGCGCACACAAGCCACCCAGTCAAACAAGGGCTAGTGCAAGCAATGGCTGTCTTTATCGATATGACGATATGCGTCGCCTCTGGTATGATCGTGCTTTTTTCTCAAGCATACCTTACAAAACAAACTGGTGTAAGTGGCGAAGTGCTAACCGCCCTACCTCTTGTTCAAGCAGCGATGAAAGAGTATTTTGGCGACTTTGGACTACACTTTACGACCCTTGCAGTAGTGCTATTTGCCATCACTTCGCTCATCGGCAACTACTACTACGCACAGGCAAATATGAAATTTCTAACAAAAAGCAAAAATTTAACTCTAGCATTTAAGATCACAGCAGTGATTATGATATTTATAGGCGCTCAGATGAACTTAAAACTCGCTTGGAACATCGCTGATATCACGATGGCAGCTATGGCTACGATAAATATTATCGCCATTTTCTTACTATCAAAAGTGGTGATAATAGCGATAAAAGACTACGAAGCTCAAAGAAAAGCTGGTAAAAATCCAGAATTTGACCCAGAGAGCCTAGGCATCAAAAACACAAGCTGCTGGGGCAAAAACTAAAGGAGAAAATTTGGGAAAAGATATAAAGATAAGCGGCAAACTACTAGACTTAAACACTCATAGACAAGTAGCAAAGGTCGGCATGAGCGTCACTTTGGCATCTGTTTGCCTAAGCGCACTTTTTATGAAAAATAGATCTGTTAAAAAATTCCACGTAGCTTCTGGCATAGCATTTACATGCTTTGCGCTTTACCACACTGGACTTTACGACAACGGCATCTTTAAAAAGATGATCGTAAAAGCAAAAACCGCTTCAAAAAAGGCATAAAATGAGACTAAGCGACGCTGAAATTTTAGACTACATAAACGAGGACCTACCCTACTTTGACCTCACAACGTCGCTTCAAGATATCGATAAAAAAGCCTCGCTTGAAATTTACTCGCGTGATGAAATTTGCGTTAGCTGCGTAGATGTGGCAGCAAGCATAGCAAGGCTACTTGGCTGCGAGAGCGAAATTTTTGTCAAAAACTCTCAAATTTGCAAGGTTGGTGATGTGATCATAAAAATTTATGGTAGCTACGAAGATGTGCATAAGGCTTGGAAACTAGCCCAAGTCGCACTAGAATATGCTAGCGCCATCGCAACCTACACAAATAAAATGTCAAAAGCTGCAAAAAGCGTCAATGAAAAATGCGAGGTCTTAGCAACCAGAAAGAGTTTCCCATTTGCAAAGAAATTTTGTGTAAAAGCCGTGCTTGAAGGTGGTGGCGGTATGCACAGACTTGGACTTAGCGACAGCGTTCTTTTCTTTAAAAACCACATAAAAGCCTACGCTAGCTTTGATGAATTTGTCTCACATTTGCCAGAATTTAAAGCCAAAATGGTCGAGCGAAAGATCTGCGTAGAGGCTGAAAATTTGGACGAAGCAGGCAAGCTTTTGAAAGCAAAATGCGACGTCGTGCAGTGTGATAAATTTAGCCCAGAGCTTATCAAAAACGTGCTAGCATTAAGAGATGAAATTTCGCCAAATACTATGATACTAGCAGCTGGCGGCGTAAATTTATCAAACGCAAAAGATTATGCAAGTGCCGATGCGATAGTAACTTCTGCAATGTACTCAAAAGGCGTTGCTGACATCAGCGCAAGACTTGAAATTTTGTAAAATTTTACAAATAAAAATACATATAATTTATATATCAAATAAGTTTTTATCAAATTTTATAATTCCGCATAATACCTTAGCAAGTATCAAGCAAATTTTAAAATTTGACAGAGTTTTTTATACGCATGCAGTGCTTTAGCACAATTGCATGCACCTCTAACGTGCGAGGGGCTTTACTTGGGCTTCGCCTCGTAACTGCAAGCAGACGTGGGATCTAAAGGGAGATAAGGGGGCGGACTTCGTGTCTGCCCTGCAGTTGCGAGCCTCGAAGCAAAATTTAAGTCCCCTTGTCTCTCTTTTGGATAAAAGAAATTTACAAATTTAATTAGCTATTATTGCAAATTTTAAAACTTTACTCACTCGCCTTAGCAGACTACTAAATTTAGGTCTCATAGCCACTCGCCACTAAATTTAGAGCCGTGATATGCTCGCTCATAAATTTTAAAATTTTATGGATAGTTTTATAAGTTGAATTTAGTATATAAAGCAGAAAAACAAGTAGCCTAAATTTACATAGCCCTCTAATGTTTTAGAGGGCTATGCTTTGTATTGTGCTTGGGTTTGTTTGTTAAAACCTCTTCTTCCTAACCTCTTCAACTATAGCTTTAGCCATCTCATCTACTTCTGATGTGACTGAGTTAGCTTGGTTTGCAATTACTACGTTTTCTTTTGTTAGATTATCTATTTGAGCAACTGATTGATTTATCATATTTATACCTTCACTTTGCTCTTTTATAGATTCACTCATCTCATTTATTGATTGAGCTAATACATTTGTATTTGCTTCTATCTCACCTAGAGATTTTTGAGTACGTTCAGCTAGCTTTCTTACTTCATCAGCCACGACGGCAAATCCTCTACCATGCTCTCCTGCACGTGCTGCTTCAATTGCAGCATTAAGTGCTAGAAGGTTAGTTTGATCTGCTATATCTCTAATGATAGTTATGATGTTTTTAATCTCATCACTTTGTCTTATAACATCAGCTGTCTTTTGAGAGATGGCATTCATTGAGCTAGACATTTGCTCAACTGCAGCAGCAGATTCTTGTAAGCTATTTGCTTGAGTGTTTGCTGAGCTTGCTACTTTTGATACTGACTCAGCTAAAAGTTTAGCTTTTTCTTCTAGTACTTGTGCTTGGTTTAGATTGTCATTTAGCATTTTAGATATTTCAATGCCAAGTGAGTTTATACCACTTGCTATCTTACCATCATCATCAAGTCTTTTTGTAAAGTCTTGGTTTTTATAAGTGTTTAGTAGATCAAGTACATCTTTGCCGTTACTTGAGATTGCATTTTTAAGAGCAAGTTGTAGATCTTTAAATGTGCTTTTTAGTTGGTTTAGAGCTGGGTTATTAGTATCTGCTTCTAGGCTTGCTTCATAGTTGCCATCTTTTATCTCATTTACAAAGGTGTTGGCTTTTTGGATGAAGGTGTTCTCTTTTTCTTTAGATGTTTGGATCTTTTGGATGTTTTCATTTATAAGAGAAGACATGATGCAAATTTCATCTTTACCTTTTAAGCTTAGAAGTTTGGCAGAATTTGTCTTGTTGTTTAGATATAAGAAAAACTCACTTAGCCCGCCCTTTACGCTATCGATGCCTGAGATGATATTTTTACCGACAAAAAATGAAACCAAAACAAGCAATAGTATAAAACAGGCAAGTAAAATAACCATAGAAACAGCTAAGTTGCCAGCTTCGCTCATATCTTGTAAAGCTTTATCTTTCATATCATTTAATAAATAAAGCTCATAGTTTCTAAAGTTATCGATCAAATTTGTGATGCTTTGAAACCAACTAGCCGCTTCGAACTTGCTAGCTGTCTCATCTGGAGTAGCGATAGCACTTTTGATGATATCATCTATCTTTTTAAACTCATCACTTTGCAAGATCTCTTTTTGCAGGCTGTCTGCGTATGTGCCCGCATTAAATTTCACGTAGTCATTTATGAGATTTTTGATATTTGCGTTAAATGAAACCAAATTTACGTATGTATTTTTATCGATGTTATGTTTTATAAAGGCAGCATTTAGCACCGCCCTTGTGATACCAAAATACTCTTTGATCTTTGAAATGCTAAAAATTCTAGCCAAGTTATCTTTCATATCAGGCTCAGAACTGCTTGCGAGGGAATTTTCAAATATAAGTGTATTTTCGATCATATCGTGAAATTTAGGAGCTATGAGAGCAAAACTTTCTTTGTTATCTACTTTGGCTCTTATGCTATTAAGCTCGCTTGAAAGTTCATCTTTGTTAGAAAGTTTAGACAAAACGCCATCAACTTTAGCTCTTTGCTCTTTTAAATTTTTATCAGCATCTTTGCCATTAGCTATAAAGCCTGCGCTATAACCGCGCTCTTTTTGAAGTTCATGGATAAATTCACTTTGTTTTATGATATCTTCAGCTGTATTAAGACTTGATACAGCTTGGCTTCTAGTCTTAAAAACTCCATTTAAAATATAAATACTTGTTGCGCTTAAACAAATAAGACTTAAAATTACAATTAGTAGGATCTTTATTTTTATACTTAGATTATTCATTTTTCATTCCTTTGCATTACAAGATACGTTATATTGGCTGTTTCTCCCAAAAACGAAGCGGATTTTATTACTTTAATAATTAAATATAACTTGAAAATGTAAATTACATTTAAGCAACAATAAATTTACTTTACAAAACAAATGCCCTATTTTAGGTGATTTAAGAAAATTTTAATTACAAATAAATAATATTAATTAATAAAAAATATTTAAATTTTCTCTAAAATTTACGAAAATAAATAGATAAATTTGAAAAAGTAGTTAAAGATATTTTATAAGCAAAGATAAATTTAAGCAGGAGATCACTCCCCTGCTTTGAAATTATTTAGAAAATTTTGGCTCAGAAAATGCTGTAAGTTTTGGTGCTTCATCGCCTTGATATTTTCTGATATTTACAAGAGCTGTATGGCTGATGTTGCCGTTTGCTAGCTTACTTGTTGGGATATCTATGGTTAGCACGTTTGCAGAGCCGTTTTTGCAGATGCCACTGTCAAAGCCGTCATACCAAGCACCTTCAGCTAGTTTTACAACGCCCTCTTTGATATTTTTAGTCACATAGGCACCCGCTAAAACCTCGCCACGAGCGTTAAATACACACACCAAATCGCCTGTTTTTACACCAAGCTCTTTTGCGTCATTTTCGTTTATCCATACTGGTTCGCGGTTAGCGATAGCATACTTGTCACGAAGTGAAGTTTGGCTTAGCTGTGAGTGCAAGCGGTCAGTTGGGTGAGCGCTTATCATGTGGTATTTTGCTGGTTTATCTTTCATGCCTAGCCACTCGATCGGCTCAAACCAAGTTGGGTGTGCTTTGCAGTCGTCATAGCCCATTTTATCGATCGTATCTGAGTAAATTTCGATAAGACCGCTAGGCGTTCCAAGGGCGTTTAGCACAGGATCTTCTCTAAACTCGCCAAGTCTTACCCAATTATCACTATCTTGAGATGAGGCAAATGTGACTGGCTTATTTTCATTCCAAAACTCTTCAAATGGCTTCATGTCGCTTGCAAGCTCAGGGACCGCCTTTACTTGAGCGTAGGCTGCGTCATAGTACTCTTTGATCCAGTCAAACTCGTCTTTGCCGTTATCTGTGTAGGCTATGACTAAATTTTTAGCATAAGCCTTGCAAAGATCAGTGAAAATTTGATAATCATCTTTTGCCTCGCGGTATTTTTCAACGACTTGTTTCATTGGTACGATATTCATGTTTGAATAATCACCTGTCATCGTAATGTCGTTTCTCTCATACTCTGTGGTAACTGGAAAGATGATATCAGCCATCTTTGCTGTAGGTGTCCAGTAGGCTTCATGAACGACTACGGTTCTTGGCTTTCTCCACGCTTTTAAATTTGTATTAGTATCTTGGTGATGAACTAATGGGTTGCCGCCGACCCAGTAGATAAAGTCGATGTCTGGATAGGTGATCTTTTTGCCGTCGTGATCTATCACTTTGCCAGGGTGAAGCAACGCATCAGCGATACGAGCTACTGGGAAAGCGTAGTTGGTTGCTTTTTGTAGCCAGCTTTGACCTGTGCCTGCTACTGCGGCTGCTTTTGCGACGAAGCGACCGTGTTTGTCAAATTCGCCCGTATCAGTGCCGATAAACTCGCCTTTTTCGTTAAATTTACCCACACTCGCGCTATTTACGCCGCCGATGACTGCGCCTTTGCATGTTGGTGCGCCGCCGTTTGAGTAGTGGTAGCTTAAACCAAAGCCTCCACCTGGTAGGCCTATCTGGCCGATCATAGCAGCTAGCGTTACCATCGCCCAGTGTGGTTGCTCGCCGTGGTGAGCGCGCTGCATACCCCAGCCACTCATTAGCATCGTGCGGTTGCTTACAAATGTATCAGCTAGCTCTTTTAAAGTATCTTTGTCGATACCACAAATTTTGCTCGCCCACTCTAAATTTTTAGGAGTGTTGTCTGTCTTGCCTAGTAGATATGGGAGGAATTTATCAAAGCCATAAGTGTAGTTTTCGATAAATTCTTTATCGTATTTGCCGCTTTCATATAGGTAGTGCATCATGCCTAGCATCATCGCTGTGTCGGTGTTTGGCACTGGAGCGATCCACTGAGCTTTGTCGAAGTATTGTGCTGTTTCAGATCTGATAGGATCGATAACGATCACTTTGATATCTTTTTTGTTTTTTAGCTCTTCAAAGTATTTAAAGCCTTGCTCATCAGTCGCTGTCCAAGCTATACGAAGTGTCGCAAGTGGGTTTGCGCCCCAGATGACTACGACTTTTGAGTTTTCAAGCACGACTGGCCAGCTAGTTTGCTGCTCATAGACCTCGATACTGCCTACAACGTGAGGCATGATGATCTGGCTAGCACCTGTTGAATAGTCGCCTAGCGAGCCAACAAAGCCGCCACTTAGGTTCATAAATCTATGAAGTAAAATTCTTGAGTTATGCACATTGCCGCTTGACTTCCAGCCGTAGCTACCTGCAAATACACTCTCTAAGCCCTTTTGCGCCCTAGTCTTTTTAAGCTCTCTTGCAACTAGCTTGATCGCCTCTTCGTAAGGCACCTCGACCCACTCATCGATGCCGCGAAGCTCTGGTTTTGGGCTATCTGGGTTTTCAAGGTAGCTCTTTCTTACCATTGTGTGTTTGATACGACTTTTATAGATCATATCTGGTGTGTAGTATTGAAGTGGATTGTAAATTTCACTTGTCTTTTGGATAGGCTCTGACTTTACAGCGATGCCGTTTTTGGTTGTAACTTTTAGCATGCCCCAGTGAGCAGCTGTAAGAGTTTTGCCATTTTTTACAACGCCCTTTTTAACCTCATCAGCAAACAAATTTGAAGCTGTTACGCCTGAAAGCAAAGGTGTAGCTGCAAGCGCTGTTGCACCTTTTTTTAGAAAATCTCGTCTGTTCTCGTTCATTTTTTCTCCTTTTATTATCTTTAACTTCTCGCCTAGGCAAAGCCTAGACTGCGAGCGGAAGTGCAAGCACTCCCTGCACCCACCTAAAGTTATTTGTCCGGCTATGCGGACTAAATTTTGGTTTTCTCTCTAAGCAAAACATATTAAATTTAAGACCAAGGTTTTGATCCTAAATTTTTGTTTAACTTCTCGCTTGAGCAAAGTCCAAGCTGCGACCAGTAACCCATCGCTCGCATCGCTAGCGATATGCTTCGCTCACTTATCCAAATTTACAGTCCGATCAGACTGAAAATTTTGGCTCTTTAAAGGCGCTAAGCCCTGGTGCTTCGCCTTTAAATTTCTTGATATTAACAAGCGTCGTATGCGAGATATTTGCATTTGAGAGCTTGCTAGCTGGGATATCGTTTGTTAAAACGTTTATGCAGCCATTTTTGCAAACACCCTTCTCATCTGGGTCGTACCATGCGCCCTCGCAAAGTCTTGCTACGTTGTAGCTCACATCATCGCTCACCACAGCGCCTGCTAAAATTTCACCTCTCTTGTTATAAACACGCACGATATCGCCTGTTTTGATGCCAAGCTTTTTAGCATTTTTAGTGTTTATCAAGATCGGCTCACGATCAGCCACCGCGTACGTATCTCTAAGCGACGTTACGCCTAGCTGAGAGTGCAAGCGCACGCTTGGGTGTGGGTTTAGCAGGTGAATGCTGGCTGATTTTTTCTTCGCACCCAGCCACTCAGCAGGCTCCATCCACATAGCATGGCCCTTGCAGTCGTCGTAGTTCATATTTGCTATCGTCTCTGAGTAAATTTCTATAAGACCACTTGGCGTGCCAAGAGCGTTTAGGATAGGATCTTCTCTAAACTCAGCGTGTCTTACCCAAGCCTCGTTCTCTGCGGTTGAGTCAAATTTAGTAGGCTCGTTTTTCTCCCACCACTCACTAAATTTAGGCATTTTTACGCCAAGAGCTTTGTTCTCATTGATGACTTTAGCGGCGCTATCGTAGTATGACTTGATGAAATCAAGTGGCTCTTTCGCCCCATCAGTGTAAATTTCAGCTACGCCGTCAGCATAGGCCTTGCTTAGATCAGAGAAAATTTGATAGTCATCTTTTGCCTCGTTTTGTTTGGCTACGACTTGCTTCATCGGCATGATGTATTGGTTAGAGTAGTCGCCCACCATAGTGATATCATCTCTTTCATAAAGCGTAGTTACTGGAAATACAATATCAGCCATCTTCGCTGTTGGCGTCCAGTAAATTTCATTTACGACAACCGTTCTTGGCTTTTGCCATGCACGTTTTAGCTTATTTAAATTTTGCTGGTGGCCAAATGGATTGCCTCCTGCCCAGTAGATGAAGTCGATGTCTGGATAGGTGATCTTCTTGCCGTTATGATCTATCGTCTTGCCAGGGTTTAAAAGCACGTCAGCTATGCGAGCTACTGGGAAAGAGGCTGCTTGCATCTCTTCTATCTCCGCTTTTAACCTCTCATCAGCCACGTCTTTTGCATATCCTTTAAATTTACCATCTTTGATGACGCCGATATCTGCTGGGTTGATACCGCCAACGACCGTTGCTGTGCTAGTTGGCACGCCGCCACCGCTGTAGTGATAGCTAAAACCAAAGCCTCCGCCTGGTAGGCCTATCTGACCTAGCATAGCAGCTAAAGTGACTAGCATCCAGTAAGGCTGCTCGCCGTGGTGAGCACGCTGCATAGCCCAGCCGCCCATTATCATCGTGCGGTTTTTGTACATTTTAACAGCAAGCTCTTTTATCACCTTTTCGCTGACGCCACAAATTTTGCTCGCCCATTTTGGTGTTTTTGGCTTGCCATCTTTTTTACCAAGTAGATACGGCAAGAATTTATCAAAGCCAACTGTGTAGCTCTCTAAAAACTCTTTGTCGTAGTTTTTGGTCTTATATAGATGATATGCCATGCCAAGCATCATAGCTGTGTCGGTATTTGGCACTGGAGCGATCCATTTTGCCTTGCCGTCAAAGTAGTTACCCGTTAGGCTCTTGATAGGGTCGATGATGATGATCTCTTTATCGCTATTTTTTAGATCTTCTAGGTATTTATATCCTAGCTCATCAGTCGCTGTCCAGCCAACTCTTAGCGTAGCTACTGGGTCACTTCCCCAGATCACCACTACCTTTGAGTTTTCAAGTACCACCGGCCATGTAGTTTGCTGCTCATAGACCTCTATGCCGCCCATAACGTGAGGCATGATGACCTGCCCTGCACCTGTCGAGTAGTCGCCAAGACCGCCGACAAAACCGCCAGTTAAGTTCATAAATCTAGCCAAAAGCGTAGTTGAGCTGTTGAAATTTCCGCTTGATTTCCACGCTGGAGACTTCGCATAGACGCTAGCAAGGCCTCTTTGGGCTCTTGTCTTTTTTAGCTCTCTTGCAACTAGCTTGATCGCGTCCTCATACTTTACCTGTACCCACTCATCTTGACCGCGAAGCTCTGGCTTTGGACTATCTGGGTTTTCAAGATAGCTCTTTCTCACCATAGGATGCTTGATGCGGCACTTGTAGATCATATCTGCAGTGTAGCCTCTTAATGGATTTGGTATACTGCTTAAGACGCTAAGTGGCTTTGAGCCAGTCACAACGCCGTCTTTTACGCTAACATCCATCATACCCCAATATGCAGAGGTTCTAACGCTGCCATTTTGTACTAAGCTTGGTTTTACACTGCCATTTCCACTAAAAGCGCAACCGCCTAGAAATGGTGTAGCAGCTAAAGCCAAACTACCTTTTAAAAATTTTCGTCTTTGCATTAATAAATACCTTTTTTACTTCTCGCCTAGGCAAAGCCAAGGCTCCGAGCAGTCACCCATCGCTCGCATCGCTAGCGATATGCTTCGCTCACTCTCTCCCGCACAGATACCAAGCAGTTGGTATCCTCTAAAGGCGGTCGTTCACCCACCTAAAGTTACTTGTCCGACTACGCGGACTAAATTTTGGTTTTCTTCCTGAGTAAAACACATTAAATTTAAGACCTAGTTTTTGATCCTAAATTTTGGTTTTACTTCTCGCCTAGGCAAAGCCTGGGCTCCGAGCAGCCACCCATCGCTCGCATCGCTAGCGATATGCTCCGCTCACTCTCTCCCGCACGGATACCAAGCAGTTGGTATCCTCTAAAGGCGGTCGCTCACCCACCTAAAGTTACTTGTCCGACTACGCAGACTAAATTTTGGTTTTCTCAAAACAAAATACATCAAATTTAAAACCATGGTTTTGTGATCTAAATTTAATTCTTTGTTTTGGTTTTACAAAGTGCAAATTTAAGCCCTTTTAGCTTGCAAAACTGGTTAAATTTTGCTTACAAAAGTGCTATTTATTTGCCTAAATTCACATCAGATGAGTGTTTTTGTAGATATTCTATAACTAGCCACTCGTCTTTTTTCTCTATTGCGGTTCTGCCGATCATTGATTTTAGAAGTGACGGCCATTGATTTGCGTTAAAGTGCGTAGTTTGAGGCAACGCATGGCAAACGCCACAGCTCTCTTTATACATCTTATCAGCTTTTGCAAACATCGCATTTACATCTGTGCTAAAGCCATCTTTTTGAACGAAAACTGTCGTTTCTACCTCGTTCCATTTGCCGTTTTTGCCCTCTTTTATCACTTTGATATCAAAAGGTGCAGTTTTTGCAAATGCTACTGAGATGATCCTCGCGCCATCAGCAAAATAAACTACGTTGCTAACGGCTGGGTTTTGATAGCCTTTTACTTTGATCTGTGCTCTGTCGCCACTTGTTTGCAAAATTTCAACTGCGTTGGTTGGTAGCAGTCTGCCTATGCTCTTAGCTGAGTTTGCGTCAGCATATACGTCCTTTACGACATCTGTGTAGTTCATGCCTGCACCAAATGCAGCACAAGCTACGATGGCTGATAGAATAATTTTTTTCATATTTCTCCCTTCAAAATGAAATTGTCAAATTCTAGAGGCTTTTTGATTAATTACAAATTAAAATTAAAAATATACTTTAAGAATAATGCAGAAAATTTTATTTAAAAATGAGTAGAAACACGCCAGATACGATAAGACAGACGGCTAAAATTTCTTTTAAATTTAGCCTCTCACCAAGAAATATGACAGCCAAAATGATAGCCAGCACAACGCTAAATTTATCAACCAGCGCTACTTGATAGACTTTACCTGCTTGCATAGCTTTAAAATACATGAGCCATGAAAGCCCAGTCGCCATGCCACTTAGTATGAGAAAGAGCCAGTTTTTGGGACTTAGAGAGCTTAGCGGTTGCCATTTTTTAGCCACGCTTAAAAGCAAAACAAGCATAAAAATGACAACGATCGTTCTTATAAATGTCGCAAAATCGCTATCGATATCTTTTACGCCAAGCTTTGCAAAGATCGCGGTAAGTGCAGCAAAAACAGCCGAAAGAGCTGCATAGATAAACCACTCTGGCATCTTTATCCTTATAAATTTAAAGGGGCAAATTTGCTTTGCCCCAAGCTAAATTTATCCCTCGTAATCGCCAAGCATATCAAGCGTAGGAGCAAAATATAAAGCCCCAGTTACTGGCGTACTAAAGTCAAGTAGCCTATCTGAGTTGCCTTTAGGCTCGCCGATAAACATCTTTTTAAGCATAAGCTCAACCGTTGAAAATGTGCTTGCATAAGCGATGAAGTAAGTGCCTGTTTTGCTGCCTTCAGTAAATGGCATATTGCCACGCACGACCTTTTTATCGTCGCCTACATTTGCAGCAGCTGAGTGTGAATTTGTAGGTTTTACGCTCTCGTCCATCTCAATGTCATACTCTTTTGAGCGGCCTATAACCTTTTCTTGCTCGCTTACGCTTGTGGCGTTCCACTATTTCATTTTGTGGAAGTATTTTTGAACAAAAACGTAGCTACCGCCTTTAAATTTAGCATCCTCTTTGCCAACTTTTGCAAAGTGGTCTCTATCTTCGCCATCAGGATTTTCAGTGCCATCGACAAAGCCAATTATCGCTCTGCCGTCGTGATACTTAAAGCCTTGAGTCTCATCTGTAAGCTCTGCAAATTTAAACAAAACTTCTTTGACATTTTGCGCCATGTCAAAGCAGTCAGCCGCATTTAGCGCGCGGATGTGGATGTGGATATCGCCTTTTGTGCTAACGGCTTCATGTTTATCGCCTTTGATCGCTTTAAAATTTACAAGCTCTTTTGGCAATTCTTTTGAAATTTCAAGCTTTTTCCAAGCATCATGACCCACGCCAAGGACGCAGTTTACATTTTCATTTGCGCCAAATCTAACTTTAGCAGTTTTGTTTAAATTTACAACCAAAGCACAAAGCTTAGCAAAGCCCTCTTTACATGCTTTTTTGTCGCCCTTTAAAACCCATGTTTGAAAGACTGTATTGTTGCCAGGTGCTTGTGTGACCTCTTGTGAATTTACACTCATTTTTTCTCCTTTTTAAAGTTTTATGCTATGTTTTCTAAATTTAGTTGCTCGTTGATCTGCTCGTCACTATCGTCAAAGACAAACTCGACCTTGTTTGCGCCAAAGCTCTTAGCTATCGCTTCAAGCGTGTCGCGAGCTGATTTGTGGATTTTACTTTGAAGCTGCGAGATAAGGCGAACGCTCATCTTTTTGACTTCATTTCTAGCCTCTTCTATCAGCCTATTTTTGTCTTCTTCTGTAAAAGTGCTACCAAAAAAGCCATTTAGCGAGTCAGGCAGCAAAAATGGTATAAATTTGCCGTTTTTCTCGTCGTAAAATTTCATATCGGCGATTGAAAATTTATACTTACATGGGGGCATTTTTATCTTATAGCTAGAGTTTGCGATCTGCATGATCTCGAGCTTTGGACTGGTTAGATCGTAGATGAAATTTATCTCAAACTCAAATATCATCGAAAGCTTCTTCTCGCTTACTAGCCACCTTAGATACTCTTTGCCAAAATTTCCAAACGCATGATCTGTCTTTGTGACGATCTCTTTGCTATAGACCTGAAAGACGGACAGCTCGCCGATGCTTTTAAGCTGCGAAATTTCAGTGCTGACTGAGACATTTTCGCTATCATCTTTTGCCTTTTTTAGCGCCTTGTTTGACCTATAAAATGCAAATGCCAAAATAGCTAGCAAGATAGCTAATATCAAATTTGCGTATTCGCTCATATTTTCTCCTTTAAAGCCCGCATTTTATCCTAAATTTGTAAAGCAAAAGAAATTTATCACTCAGGCAAGGTGATGGGGCTATTGTAAGGCATGTGAGCTCCTACTATCTTTGTAGTCTCGTCCTCCAAGCCATCAAGCACCTTTTCTCTCGTTTTAGCAGCTTGGGCTGGATCTATATCATAAGTGATAGATATGCTTGGCTCGACCTCTTGCACTGCTAGGACGTGAAGAAGATCAGCTATAAAGATGATCTTGTCATTATCTGCCTCAAAGCTTATCATGTTGTGCCCTGGAGTGTGACCGTAAGCTGGGATAGCTCTGATCTTTAGCGCCCCGTCAAATAGCGGCTTTTTATGGTCGAAAAAACTCTTATCGTCTTTATAAAGCGATAAAATTTCTTTTGTCCTCTCATCTTTGCCCTTCATCCAGTAGTCCCACTCCTTTTCATCTATAAAAAGCTTGGCGTTTTTAAATGTCTTTTTGCCACCATCTATGAGCCCGCCTATGTGATCAGGATGAGCGTGCGTGATGATGACGTAGGTTAGATCCTCTGGCTTTATATTGCCAAAAGTTTGCAGATCATACTTTAAAACCTCCAAGCTATCTTCATAACCACTATCTATGAGCGCCGTGTAGTCATCGCACTTTGCAAACATTACGTTGTGTTTGTTTGGTAAATTTTTAGTATTTGCCACAAGCTCTTTTTGCGCCTCATCTTTGGCTATTAGCTTATCTACTGGTGCGTCAGTCGTCTTTAGTGAAAATACATAAAGATTGCATCCGCCCATAGCTCCTATCCATACTTGATCGTTTTGTTTGCTAACCACTTCATCATCGGCACAAAAAGCCAAAGTGCAAAACAACGCAAGGCCTAATAAACTCTTTTTCATATCTCATCCTTGAATAAATTTGCGAAATTTTAGTCCTGTAAATTTAATGAAAAATAATAATCCTTTAAAAAAATATATAAATAATAGTTTTAAAAATAGAGATAAAAAAAATTATATTTAAATAACTAATTTTAGATTAAGTCTTTTATAAAATATCTCGTTAAATGTAAAACTAGCGTAAACAACGTATATTTTCGTAAATTTAGCCTACGATTTTTCATTAAATTATTATTATTTTAATTAATAATTTATTTTAAGAATTTTAGAATTGATTTAAATTTTATGTAAAGGACGAGATATGAAAAGATCCGTTTCAAGCAAAAATTGCATCCTTTTAAGTGTTGCTTGCTGCACTCTTTTACTTGCTAATCAGCTAAGTGCTAGTGAGCAAAACAGAGGTAAATTTGGCGATATAAAAAGCTGGCAGAGCGATGAATACAAGGCCGACTGGGGTTTAGTGAGCATGAACGCAGCCGTTGCATATGCTCTTGGAGCAACTGGCAAAGGCGTAACGCTTGGTGTGATGGACTCTGGTGTGCTACTTAGCCATCCAGAATTTAGTGATGGCAGAGTAAGTGCACTAAAAGTCTCTGGTAGCTACTATAAAGATGGTCAAAGATACCCAGATACAGAGCATGGCAACTCACCATTAGTTGGAAAAGGCAGCGTAGATAAAAATAAAAAAGACTTTGGTGACTTTAAAAAAGGTGAAGAATTTAGCATAGATGGTGACTGGATAGCTGGAGTAAACGACTCTCACGGCACTCACGTAGCTGGCACGATAGCTGCGTCAAGAGATGGCGTGGGTATGCACGGCGTAGCATTTGACGCAAGGCTTATAATGGGCAATACTGGCGGCACAGATGGCATGACATATGGTCCAAATCAAGACTACAACTTCTTTTTAAAATCCTACGAGGGACTAGCAAAGAGTGGAGCTAGAGCGATAAATAACAGCTGGGGTTCAAACCGCAAATTTTACAAAGCCTATGAAGGTGCTACTGGATATGATGGTGGCAACAACCTAGACATAAAAGATCTTGATGCTGCCTATAAAAGCTACTATCCATTTGTAGTAAATGGCAAAAATTTCTTAGATGCAGCATATGAGGTCGCTACAAGATATGGCGTCATCCAAATTTTTACAGCTGGTAATAGAGACGGGATGAAAGAGTCATATACAAGAGCGATGCTCCCATACTTTAGACCTGATGCTGAGAAGTACTGGCTAAACGTCACTGGCCAGCTAGAGGGCGACACGCAGCGTTACAACACACCTGGTCACTCAAAATGGTGGAGCGTGGCAGCACCTGCAAAACCTATATACTCAACCGTCGTTGATCTAACAACTGGCAAAGCAGACTACGGCACAAAAGGCGGCACATCAATGGCAGCTCCACACGTCACTGGCGCACTTGGTGTCATCATGCAAAGATACCCATATATGAATAACGCTCAGATAAGAGAGGTGCTACTAACTACTGCAAGGCAAGTTCATGATGACTTCAAAGAGCCAGCCGATACTAGAAAAATTTCAGGCTTTAGTGCTGCGCTTGGAGTGCCTGATGAGCGCTGGGGCTGGGGCGTAGTGGATCTATATAAGGCGATGTTTGGACCAGGTCAGCTTCTAGGAGTGTTTGATGTAAATTTAAATAGCGATGATATCTACTCAAACAACATAAGCGATGTAGCTATCAAATTTAGAAAAACAGAAGATGATGCAGAGGCTAAAATTTGGACTGAGCGCAAGGCTGAGCTAGAGAAAATAGCAAATTTAACACCAGAGCAAAAAGCTGAACTTGAGATAGGTAACGCTAGAGAAAGAGCAAGAGAGCTAAGGGCAAGTGAGGGCTACGAAGGTACTCTTATAAAAAGAGGTCAAGGCACACTAAGCCTAGCAGGAGACAACTCTTACACTGGCAAAACCATAATAAAAGGTGGCAAGATCACAGCTCTTAATCAATCTCTAAAATCAAGCGACGTGATAGTAGAAAATGGCGGCGCACTAGAAATTGTAAGAGAAATGAGCGTGCCAAAGGTTAGTAGAAATAAATTTACCTTGCAACTATCTTTAGGAGAAGTGACCAAAAAAAGCTCAAATGACGTAGTAAAAGCCACTATAAAATCAGGCGGTAGCTACATCGTCTCAAACGGCGCTTCAAATTTAGATCTAAATTTCGAGAAAAACTCGTTTATAAATATAAGTGAGCCAAGCTTAGAGATCATGCAAAGGCTCTATAACGACAGCACAAAATCAAAAACATTTACAGCAACTGGAAATTTCAAAGGCTACGAAGATACCCTTTCAAAAGAGTATGCATTTTTTGATCTTGGTAAAAACTATAGCGACAACAAACTAGAACTCACCCTTAAAAAGTCAAAAAATACAATGACAAGCATCGCAGCTAATGACAACCAAAAGAAGGTGGCACAACTAATAGAGAGCACAGCTAACAAACCAGCACTACTCCCTTCACCATTTAGAAGCAGACCAGCAGTCATCACAAGCGATCTTTATAGATACTTCATCTACACTACGCCAAAAGAGGCAAGACAAACTCTAAAAACATTTGCTAATGAGGCAAATTTAGCTCAGCACAATGCATTTTTACTAGAAAACATCATGCTTAAAAATGCAGTTATCAACCACGAATCTGACCCATTTGGCACAAGAGCGAGCGACATAAATGGTATGAAATTTTGGTCAAATACCATGTTTGATGCTATGAAATTTAATGACATAAAAGCAAACTCTATGACACAGCTTTTTGGATTTGATGGCAGCGTAAATGACGCATTTGTACTTGGTGGCGTTCTTGGCGCTAGTACTGAAAAGATAAAAGAAGACGGCGATGATGTTTATAAGACAAAAGGTAAAAGCATCGGCATCTATACAAAAAGCGAGATCGCTAGCACAAAACTGGACCTTGGAGTCTTATACACAGATGCTAAGCGCAAAACGCAAAATGGTGCGACAATAGCTAGCTTTTACTCAAATGATCATATAAAGAGCAAAGAAAAAGCGCTTAATGCTTATGCAAATTTGGCCCTAACTAGCTTTAACACAGAAAATTTCTCTCTAAATCCTTATGTGGGTGCAAGCTATCTACGCATAAAAACTGATAGCACAAGCCAAAATGTAGGAATTTTCAAAATGGATGTTGATGAAAAAACTAGAAATCTAGGCATTTTTAGCCTTGGTCTAAACCCTAGCGTGCCATTTAGCCTTGGCAATATGAAGATGAAATTTGAAGCTGATCTAGCCTATAACAGACTAGTTGGCGATACAAAACCAACTATTGGTGTAAATGTCGCAAATGCTGGATACCTAGAGCTAGATGGAAAAGAGGTTAAAAACCTTGGTACAGCTAGCCTTGGCATAAAAGCAAATGTCTATAAAAATGTAAATTTAGGCCTTTCTTACACTGGAGCTTTTGCTAAAGATGTAAGATCAAACAGCGTAAATGCTAAATTTGAGATATTGTTTTAGTTAGTTAGATGCTCGCTGCTTGAAAAGGTAGCGAGCTTTTGAATTTAGAAGAGTTGAGTGAAAGAAAAGCCGTTTTTATTAAGCGTATCTTTGATCTTTTCTTGGTGTTCAAGCCCCTTTGTCTCAAGCGTGATAGTGATGCTAGCGTCGCCGTAGTCAAGCTTAGTAGAGAAGCGGTCGTAGTCAATCTTAACGATGTTTGCATTTGCTGATTTAAGACTATCAGTTAGACTCATGAGCGCTCCTGGCTTATCTACAAGCGTGATTTGTAGTGTCATCTTGCGGTGAGACTTGATAAGACCCTTTTCGATGATGATAGAAAGCACCTGCACGTCGATATTTCCACCACTTAGCACCACGCCTATCTTTGCGCCTTTTTTAAATTTGATCTTATCATGCATAAGTGCTGCCACGCCAGCTGCGCCAGCTCCTTCAACCACGATCTTTTGCGTCTCTAGCAAGAACAAAATCGCAGTTGCGATCTCCTCATCATCGACCTGCACGAACTCATCCACGCACTCAACGATATTTTTAAGCGTTATCTCGCTCGCATCACGCACAGCGATGCCATCAGCTATAGTGCGCACTGACTTTGAGTTTATGCTCTTTTTAGCGCCGTAGCTGTTAAACATAGCTGGAGCGCCCTTTGCGCCGACGCAAACGACCTTTGTTTTTGGATTGACTTGTTTTATACAGCTTGCCACACCGCTAGCTAAGCCACCGCCGCCAACTGGCACTACAACCATATCAAGGTCGCTTATCTCATCAAGCATCTCAAGACCCACAGTGCCCTGCCCTGCCATGACGTACTCATCGTTAAATGGATGAACAAAGGTCATATCTTTTTCTTTGGCGTAATTTACTGCAAATTCATACGCCTCATCAAAGTTATCACCTTTTAAGATCACTTCAGCGCCAAGGTCCTTTGTACCAGCTACCTTTAGAAGCGGGGTTGATTCTGGCATGACGATGCAAGCATGCACGCCAAATTCTTTTGCACTTATCGCCACACCTTGAGCGTGATTGCCAGCGCTTGCAGCCACGACGCCACGTTTTCGCTCCTCGTCACTTAGGCTAGCTATTTTATTGTAAGCACCTCTTATCTTGTAAGCTCCAGTTCGCTGTAAATTTTCTTCTTTCAAATAGACATTTGCGCCTAAAATTTTACTAAGTTTTGCACTTAGCGCAAACGGAGTTTTATTTACAAAGTGACCGATCGTTATCTTTGCTTGGATTATTTTGTTTAATGAAACCATTTTCAACTTTCCTTTTAAAATTTATCTTTTGCCTCTAGTAGCACGCCGCACTCGATGTGGTGAGTGTTGGCAAACTGATCAAAGAGCGCAAATTTTATCACTTTATGGCTTTTAGTAAGCTCATTTAGATTTTCTTTTAGCGTCTCTGGGTTGCACGAGATGTAGATGATGTTTTTGAAATTTTTGATGAAATTTATGACACTCTCGCTTAGTCCAGCGCGTGGCGGATCGACAAGGACGTGCGAGAAGTTAAAGTCGCTTAATTTTATATCTTTTAGCCTATTAAACTCCCTAACACCAGCAAATGCGCTCATTAGCTCATCAGCATCCATACGCAAAAATTTGATATTTTCTGCCCCATTTAGCTCGCAGTTTTTAAGGGCATTTGCGATCGAGCTTTTTGAAATTTCAGTGGCAAGGACGTTTTTAAATTTAAACGAAAGTGGGATGGTAAAATTTCCATGTCCGCAGTAAAGCTCCAGCAGGTCAGCACCACCTTGCACGCACTCTTTTGCCCAAGCTATCATCTTTTCATTTACCGCTTTATTTGGCTGGATAAAGGCATTTTCACTTAGGCTAAATTTAAAAATTTGCCCATCAACATTTAGCTCATCAACTAAATTTAGCTCGCCACTTAGCAGCTTTTGACCGCGAGATCTAGCTAAGATCATCACATCAAGCTTGCTAGCTAGAATTTTCATCGCTGCCTCAAACTCACTATCAAGCCTTTTATGATAAAGAAGCGTGACTAAGGTGCCACTTTTACAGGCGATAAACTCCACTCCAAAGAGCTTTGTGCGCAAAATTTCATCATTTTGTAAATTTTCAAGTAGCCTTGGCATGAGATGTGAAATTTGCTCGCAGACCTTTGGGCACTCATCTATGAAGACCCTTTTGCCCTTCTCGCTTGCATGCATCGTGTAGCTAAGCTTGCTACCCTCGTGCCAGATGCCAAACTCAGCCCTCGTGCGGTAGTGCTTTGGGCTTGAGCTAAAAACATCAAATTTGCCCTCATAAAATGGGGAGAAATTTTGCTTAATAAGATCAGTTTTAAATGAAATTTGCTCACTATAAGGGGTAAAAAGAGTGCATGATCCGCACTCTTTTAGGTATTTGCAGTCCAAATTTAAGCCGCTTTCTCTTCGACTTTTTTGCCTACAAATCTAACCAAAGCCCAGATCGCTAAAAATCCGCAAGGAAGTGCGATCCAAACGCTAAGACCAAGTGCGACAGGCAAGTAGCCAACAAGCACACAAACCGCGCAAACGCTAAGTGCGTAGATCATCTGTGTTGAGACGTGATCGATGTGGCTACATCCTGCACCCATTGATGAGAGTATCGTAGTATCTGAGATCGGCGAGCAGTGATCACCAAAGATAGCGCCCGTTAGAACGCTTGAGATATTTACGATCATATAAGCGTGCATCGCGTCACCATCTAAGCCATAGTTTTTGCCGACTGCATAAGCTAGCGGGATAGCTAGAGGCATCAAAATGCCCATTGTGCCATAGCTTGTTCCAGTTGAAAAGCTGATAAATGAGCCAAGGATAAAAACAGCCACTGGCAGGATAAATTTAGGCGTTGAGTCACTTAGTAGATCAACCAAATATCTTGAAGTGCCAAGCTCTTTGATAACCGCGCTAAGGCTCCATGCAAGAAGCAAGATAACAACTGTGATGATCATAGTTTTCCAGCCCTTTACCCACGTGCTAATGGCCTCTTTTACATCAAAAATTTTGCGCCAAACGCCCATCGTGATAGCTACTATACTAGCAAGTAGCGCTGCTTGAAATAGCGATGTAGCAGAGTCTGCTGCGCCAAAAGTATCTTTAAATGTTGAAAACGAAAGTGGATTTGCAAGTGCATTTTTAAGAGTATCGCCCTCAAGCGCAGCAAGACCGCTAAAATAAAAGCTAGTAAATGCGCCGATAACTAGCACAAGAAGCGGCACGATAGCATTTGAAGCGCTTAGTTTCACGCCCTCTTTTGGCTCAAGAGTCTTGTCCTCAAGGTCTTGAATTTGCGTTTTTCCAGAGTGAAGCTCACCCTTTCTAGCGCGTCTTTCAGCTGCTAGCATAGGTCCGTACTCACGCTGCATCAAGGCAGTACAAACGATGAAAAACAATATAAAAAGGTTATAAAATCTATATGGAATGGTCTCTATAAATACCGAATATGCGTTGATACCAGTCTCGCCAACTAGCTCGTAGCCCTTTTCGATGAGTGAGACCTCAAGGCCGACCCATGTCGAGATGATAGCGATACCAGCGATCGGTGCTGCAGTAGCGTCGATGATGAAGGCTAGTTTTTCACGGCTTATTTTAAATTTATCGCTTATTGGTCTCATGATAGGGCCAACGATAAGGGCATTTGCGTAGTCATCGAAAAATACAAAGATACCCATAAGCCAAGTTGAAATTTGAGCTGAGACGCCAGTCTTTGCCTTTTTGCTAAGCCAAAGAGCGACCGCCTTTGTACCACCCATCTTTGTGATGAGTGCGACCACGCCGCCGATACAAAGTACTTGAAGCAAGATGCCTGCATCAGTGCTATCAGCCATCGACTCAACCACTCTTGAAACGATGCCTGTAAAGCCTTTTACGATGCCCATAAAGACGTTTTCATTGATGATATTTATGAGAAACGTTCCGCTAAAAACACCGATAAACAGCGACAATATAACGTCTTTTGTGATAAAAGCGAGTGCTATTGCCACAACAGGCGGTATAAGCGTGAAGACACCGTAAATTTCAGCGTTTCTCTTTGCCACTTCTGGGTCGACACCAAAAAGCGCGGCACTAAAAAATAGTAATAATAAAATTTGTCTCACAAGAACTCCTTAAAATTTTTCTATCGCAAGCCCAGCCCAAGTCTGCGTATTTGCCATGACTTCGACCCTGTTTATATTGACACTTCCTGGCATATTTAGACAATTAACCAAAATAGTCGCTATATCCTCAGACGTGATGAAATTTGTATTTTCATAAAGACTATCCGCCCTCGCCTTATCTCCTCTAAATCTAACCTCGCTAAATTCAGTCTTGCAAAGCCCTGGCTCGATGTTTGTCACCCTGATATTAGTGCCAACTAGATCGTTTCTTAAATTTAGACTAAACTGCTTTACAAAGGCCTTTGTAGCGCCATAAACGTTGCTGCCAGGATATGGCCATGAGCCAGCTGTCGAGCCTAGGTTAAAGATATAGCCCTTTTCTTGCTTGTAAAGTAGTGGCAAAACCGCCTTTGTAGAGTAGATGAGACCCTTTACGTTGGTGTCTATCATCGCCTCAAAATCCTCTACCTTCGCATCTATCGTCTTTTCAAGTCCAAGCGCCATGCCAGCGTTGTTTACAAGCACTTCTATGTCCTTAAATTTATCAGGCAGGCTCTCTACCGCCTTAAAAACAGCCTCTTTATCGCGTATGTCAGCTACGATGATATGCGTATCGCCAAGCTCATTTGCAAGCTTTTTTAGCCTATCTTCGCGCCTTGCAAGAGCGACTATCTTGTAGCCCTCTTTTGAGAGTCTTCTAGCGATAGCCTCGCCAAATCCAGATGTTGCACCGGTTACAAAAGCTGTCTTTTTCATATCTCTTCCTAATTAAAATTTGGTTTTAAACCAAGCTCTTCTAAAAATTTAATATTTTTTTCGTTTTTATCTTTAATCGCATAATCAAGCGCGTTAAACCCAGCATCATCAGTCGCGTTTATATCAGCGCCGCTATCTATCAAAAGCTTTAAAATTTCAGGCGTCGCGTGAGCTGCTGCATGCATGAAAACGCTTCTGTTTGTATGCTCCAAACCACACGTATCTTCTACTTGCATCATGCCTAAATTTATCATATTCATCTTAGATTGCTCGTCGATATAGCTCTCGTTTGCATTTGCCCCACTCTTTAGCAAAAGCTCACAAAGAGGCGCATCCTCAAACTGCACAGCGTAAAAAAGCGCACTTTTACCAAAGAAATTTTTATGATTTACATCGGCTCTATTTTTAAGCAAAATTTTCACATTTTCTAAATTTTTAAGAGCAAAAAATAGCGGTGTCTCATCGCCTAAATTCAGGTCAGCCCCGCGCCTTATGATCTCTTCTATCATCTCGCTACTTTTGTCATTTAGCAGTGCGATATCAAGTAAATTTGTAAGCTCAGCGGTGGTGAAATTTTTAGAATAAAGCAAATTCGCAAGCTCGTCTTGACTTAGCTTTTGAGCCATCATCTTTTGCTCAGAAGTTAGAGCCTTAGCCTTATTTACCTTTTTGCCGACACTAAAGCTTAAAAACTCATTTATCACGCTAGTTGCGTAGTAAGCGGCACTTGCGCTATCAACGCCTAAAGCTTCATAAAATTTAACTAGCGGAGTTTGAGCGTTTTTATAAGCTTCGCTAAATTTTTTATATTTTAAGAAGTTAAACAAGCTCTCATTTGCCCAGTATCTAAAGTACTCCATCTGAGCGTCTTTTTGAGCCTCAGCAGCCTCTGGCTTTGCAAGCTCTTTTTGATAGATTTCAGGAGCAAACGATGCTTTTAGCAAGATCCATCTAAATTTATTTAAATTTTCTCTATAAACGCCCTCGCCAACGCAGCTTTGAGACTCACTTCTAACTGCCACACTCGTATCAAAAAGCTCTTTTACCTCTTTTAAATTTAAAAGCGAGCCATCACAATAAAATAGCCCCTCATTCGCGTAAGCAAGCTCGTTTGGAGTAGTTTTAAAGATCTCTTTTTTAGCAAGGTCACTGCACTCTAGTGCGTGTAAATTTACAAAAAGAAAACTGCTAAAAAAGAGAAAAAAAGCTACTTTTTTCATCAAAGCTCCTTAAAATTTCGCGATATTGTAACAAATTTATATACTAAACTCGCTTATTTCATTAAAATTTAGGTATTTATAAATTTGATCTTTGTTTAAACTAAGACTATCTCTTACTATCTTTTTATACTCACTAACGCTTGGCAAACGCCCTAGTAGCGCGCATACAGCAGCTAGCTCAGCACTTCCTAGATAGACCTTTGCGCCCATGCCCATTCTGTTGTCAAAATTTCTAGTCGAGGTCGAAAAAACGACGGCATTGTCGTTCACCCTTGCTTGATTACCCATGCAAAGCGAGCAGCCTGGCACCTCTGTCCTAGCATTTAACCTTTTAAAAATTTCATAAACGCCCTCATCTTCAAGCGTCTTTTTATCCATCTTTGTTGGCGGCGCGATCCAAAGTCTAGTAGTAAGCTTGCTCTCACGCTCTAAAATCCTAGCAAGCGCCCTGTAATGCCCGATGTTTGTCATACAGCTACCCACAAAGACCTCGTCGATATTATGCGCTCTTTTGCTATCAGCTAAAATTTCACTTAGCGTAGCCACGTCGTCTGGGTCGTTTGGACAGGCCAAAATCGGCTCATCTATCTGCGATAAATCAATCTCTAAAATTTCAGCGTAGTTTGCATCCTTGTCGGCTCTTAAAAGAGTTGGATTTTCTAGCCATTTTTGCATCTTCTCTTTTCGTCTGGCAAGCGTTTCATGGCTCTCATAGCCTGCTTTTATCATAGCTTCAATTAGCGCAACGTTTGAGCGAACATACTCCACGACGCTATCAACGCTTAAATTTACCACACAAGCAGCCGCCGAGCGCTCAGCCGAAGCGTCACTTAGCTCAAACGCCTGCTCCACTTTTAGGCTCTCAAGCCCTTCTATCTCTAAAATTTTGCCCGCAAAAATGTTCTTTTTATTTTTTTTCTCAACGCTTAAAAGCCCTTTTTTGATAGCAAAATAAGGTATCGCATTGACTAGATCACGAAGCGTCACGCCCTCTTTTAGCTCGCCTTTGAATTTGATCAAAACTGACTCTGGCATATTTAGCGGCATCATACCAAGCACCGCCGCAAACGCCACTAGGCCGCTACCTGCTGGAAAGCTGATACCAATAGGAAATCTCGTGTGACTATCGCCGCCAGTGCCCACCGTGTCAGGCAAGACCATGCGGTTTAGCCACGAGTGGATGACGCCATCACCTGGTTTTAGGCTCACGCCACCACGAAGCGTCATAAATTTAGGCAGGCTCTTTTGCATCTCAAGGTCGCTTGGCTTTGGATAAGCAGCTGTGTGACAAAAGCTTTGCAAGACAAAATCCGCCCCAAAACTAAGGCTAGCAAGCTCTTTTATCTCATCTCTGGTCATGGGTCCTGTGGTGTCTTGCGAGCCAACGGTCAAAATTTCAGGCTCCACGTAAGCCCCAGCTCTCACGCCAGCCTTGCCACAAGCCTTGCCGACCATCTTTTGAGCAAGCGTATAGCCACCGCCTAGCTCTTTTGGCTGATCTGGCTTTATGAAAATTTGCTCCTCGCCAAGTCCCAAGGCTTCCCTAGCCTTTTTGGTCACTTGCCTACCTATCATCAAAGGTATCCTGCCGCCTGCTCTTATCTCGTCGCTTAGGGTGTTTGGACTTAGTTTAAAATTTGCCACGAGCTTTTTTTCATTGCCTGCAAGCTTGTAAATTTCACCCTTAAATGGATAAATTTCTAGCTCATCGCCCATTTCAAGCTCATTTACGTTTGCGACTATCGGTAGCGCGCCACTATCTTCAGCGGTGTTAAAAAATATCGGAGCTATGGTCGTGCCGATCACGATGCCACCAGTTTTTTTGTTTGGCACGCCCTCTATCTCATCGCCAAGGTGCCACTGGATAGAGTTTATACCGCTCTTTCTGCTGCTACCAGTGCCGACCACGTCGCCAACATACGCCACGCTCTTGCCGCGACTTTTTAGCTCTTTTAGTATTTCTAAACCCTCAGGCATCTTTTTAACCAGCATCGCCTTTGCGTGAAGCGGTATATCAGCCCTTGTATAGGCCTCACTAGCTGGGCTTAGGTCATCTGTATTTGTCTCGCCAGGCACTTTAAAAACCACTGCCTTTATGCACTCATCAAGTGGCTTTTTATGCGTAAACCACTCGGCATTTGCCCAAGAAGCAAGCACCTCTTTTGCAAATTTATTGTTATTTGCTAGCCTTGCTATCTCGTCAAAATGCTCATGCACCAAAATGATGTTTTTTAGCTCATTTGCCGCAGCTTGCGCGATAGTTTCGTCGCTATTTTTTAGCGCTCGCACTAAAATTTCTACATTGTATCCGCCAAGCATCTTGCCTAAAATTTTAATGGCACGAACCGCATCAAGGCCGTCTATTTTAAGCCCGTCTATCACCTCGCCAAGAAATTCTGCCTTTATCTTTGCCGCGTCATCAACGCCAGGATTTACGCGATTTGTGAGCAAATTTATAAGAAATTTTAGCTCGTTTTGCGCCTTTTCATCGCCACTAGAGTTGCCAGCAAGTCTCATTAGCTCGCAAATTTCGCTTGTTTGCTTGGCATTTAGCGCAAGTGGTGGCACGCCCTCTTTTTCTCGCTCACTCACGTGTTTTTCGTAGTCGGTAAAAAAGCTCATAAATTTCCTTTGTGATTTTTGCTCGTTTTTAGTCTAAAATCGCTGATTTTGCTTGCATTTTATCAAAAAGCAAAACAATCTAAAGTAAAATTTGCCCAAAATTTCAAATTTCAAGGAGCAAATGTGTCAAAAGCCTACCTAAAATCACCCATTGGAATTTTAGAGATCGTTGCTAGTGAAAATGGAATTTGTGAGATAAATTTTGTAGATAAATTTGAAAAAATAGCGGTAAAAGATGAAAATTTAAAGCTTTGTTTAGATGAACTGGAGGCCTATTTTAAGGGCGAACTTAAAAAATTTAGCGTTAGACTTGATGTAAAAACGACCAAATTTAGAGCTAAAATTTATGACGTTTTACAAAAAGTGCCATACGGCGAAACAACCACCTACGCAGCTCTAGCACTTGCTGCAGGCCACAAAAACGCTTACCGAGCAGCAGGCTCTGCAAATGCCAAAAATCCACTGCCTATCATCGTCCCTTGCCACAGAGTGCTCTCTCACAGCGGCCTTGGTGGCTACTCAGGCGGCGAAGGTCTGCCAACTAAAATTTGGCTTTTAGAGCACGAAGCAAAGCATAAATAGCTATAAATTTAAATTTGACCCTCAAAAGTTTTCATTAAATTTTAAAATTTATGAGCGAGCGTATCTAAAATTTATTAGAGCTTTTAATTCGCATGCAGTGCAAAGTACAATTGCATGCACTTCTAACGTGCGAGGGGATTGAGGGATCTAAAGGGAGATAAGGGGACGGCTTTGCTTCGCTAGCTCGCAACTGCAAGCAGACCGTAATTCAAGTCCTCTTGTCTCCCTTTTGGATAAAAGAGTTTATAAATTTAAAGTTGTGATTTCAAAAATAGAAATTTGCTATTTCTGTAAATTTTAAATTTTCATTCACTCGCAAGAATTGACTACTAAAATTTGGCTTCGCTTACAGCTTAGCTCAAATTTTAGAGCCGAAATTACTCGTTCATGAAATTTTAAAATTTGCAAAGATTACAAGTATGAGTAGAAAAATAAAAGACTAAGATAAAAATTTAAAGTCTAGAAATTAAAGCAGATATAAGATATATAAATGATTAAATTTAAAAGACAATTTATTAAACCCCAACCCAGCTTAAACTGGGTTGGGGTTTATGAATATTAATGAAGTGTTTTGTCTTAAACAAATTTGATTTTGTTAAAACTCTAAAGAAAGAAGTTTAAAACCTCTTCTTCCTAACCTCTTCAACTATAGCTTTAGCCATCTCATCTACTTCTGATGTTACTTCGTTTGCTTGGTTAGCAATTACTACGTTTTCTTTTGTTAGGTGATCTATTTGAGCAACTGATTGATT
>NZ_PIRX01000013.1:0-7494 GCF_003048605.1 Campylobacter concisus
ACGTCGCTCTCTTCCCCCTTAACGATCCCCTAACTCCGACAACGTTAGAGGCGGCATGCTTCAGTGCTAAAGCACTGCATGTGATTTATTTTTAAGAAATTTCTAGCAAATTTTAAAATTTCATGAACGAGTAATTTCGGCTCTAAAATTTGAGATAAGCGGTAAGCGAAGCCAAATTTTAGTAGTCAATTCTTGCGAGTGAATGAAAGTTTAAAATTTGCAAAATAGTGTGTTTTATTTTTTTAAAAAAGGACTTTAAATTCAAAAGGGAGACAAGGGGACTTGAATTACGAAGCCGTCCCCTTATCCCCCTTTTAAATCCCCTAAACCCCTCGCACGTTAGAGGTGGCATGCAATGGTGCTTGCGCACTGCATGCGATTTTGCTATGTTGAATTTAAAATTTATTTGGGCTCATTAAAGTTTAAATTTACACCCCAAAACAAAATTTAATTTCACCTCACCTTATAATGCACGCTACCGCCATATGCGATATCTTCGGCTATTACGTCATCGCTTGTCAAAATTTCACTTATCTTGCCGTTTGCTTCAAGCCTCTCTCTATTCTCCTGAGCGTCCTCTTGATAGCTATAAACCATCGCAACGCTTACAACGCCGATAATGCCCTCTATCATCTTAAAAACTCTGATCTCATCTTCGATGCTCTCTGAGCTAACGACCACCACGATCCTATCTTCTGCGTCAGTGATGATCTCGCACTCTTTTAGCTTGCTTATCTCGCCTTTTACGCTCTCATTTTTATTATCTGTATAGACTATCAGGCTTGAAATATTCATCTAACTCTCCAAAATAAAATTTTCTTCTCATAAGCAGAGGTTACGACCTCGTTATCGCTTATGAAAACTATGCTATTTATCGTGCTTTGTCCAGTTTTTAGCATCGCGATCTTATCTAAAGTGACGCTATCAACCAAATTTACATCGCTCATCTCGTCGCTCATATAGGCTGCGATCTTGCCATCGCTACTAAGCCCCACGCCATAAACCAAAAAGCCAGTATTTATCTTTTTTAGCGTCCCAGCTGAGAATATGCCTGCGATCCTGTCGGTGCCTCCGCTGATCATGATGCCATTTTTATAAGCGATGTCGTAGATATTATCAGTGTGGATATCTAAAATTTTGTCCATCTTTTTAGTATGAACGTTGTAAAAATAGACCTTGCCACTCTCACAAGCGATCGCTAACGTGCCTCTATCCTCGCTTATCTCCATATCTGAGAGCATCGCGATAGAGATCTTAAAACTATCATAAATTTCGCCAATTTTTAGGTTTAAAAAGTAAATTTCATTGCTGATTGATGCAAGAGCGACGCGCTCATCATCTAAAAATAGAGCCTTTTTTATCGCTTGATTAGCCATTTTTATGCTTCTCATCTGCCCATTTTCTCTTAGATAAAGTACCTTTGTAGCGTAGTCGCCCTCGCTTAGGATGAGGATCTTCCCACCAAGCTCATCGACATTTAAAATTTTTGGCCTCTCATGATCGCTCACATATGTTTTTATATCATCCATTTTAATAATCTCGTCAAATTTAGACTCTTTTGGATCGTAAATTTCAACCGTGCCACCATCAGTTGCGATAAAAAGTTTGCCATTTATCAGCGTGGTGTTAAGCACATTTGCACTAGCTTCTATCTCTTTAATAGGCGTTGCGATCTCATTTGCAAAGATAAAATTTAACAAGCAAAAAAGAAAAAATAAAACTCTCATAAAGCCTCCATCTCAAGCGAATTTTTAAAACAAACATCAAAGCACTCGCCGCAGCTTACGCAATTTTGATTGATTATAGGGCGAAAAACACCAAGAAACTCAACTGCTTTAAATTTACAAGCATCAAGGCAGTTGTAACAAATCGTGTCATTCCACGCTAGGCAGCTAGCGACATTGATGCTAACCTTTGCGTTTATGCTCTTTGGTGAGCTTAAATTTAGTGTCACGTGAGCGCTACTTTGACAAGCTTTCGCGCACTCTTCGCAAAAGTCACAGCCTAGCTTTTTAACTTTAAAAACAACTCTTTCATTTTCAAAGCTAAGAAGCTCTTTTTCACAGGCACTTACGCAACTAGCCTCACAGCCGCCGCAGTCAAATTCGCCGCTAAAAAATGGTGGATCTATAAATTTGGGAGCAGGTTTTGCCCCCAAAATTTTGCTAAAAAGCTCTCGCCTGCTTTGCATTACTTAACGCCGTCATTTAAAACGTCTAGTAAATTTGACTTGTGTGAGCCGTTTTTATCTCTAAAGTCAGGCTTAAATTTGTTGCCAACAAGCTGAGTTACGCCATTTTGTTGCTCGACGTGGCAAGTTGTGCAGTTATATCTCTCATCATCAAGCTTGCCTGCAAGATCTTTTTTATTTCTGATATCGTAGAAGTGAGAAGCTGGGATAGGAGTAGCTCCGCTATCTTTTGCAAACTCAGGCATGTGGCAGGTTACGCACATATTTGAATCTTTTGTGATAGGCACCAAGCCCTCAGTGTCGTGTGGGATAAACGGAGGTGCATTTTCAAAAGATCTGTCAAATCTCTTTGCCATACCCGCTGGCTCTTTTGTGTAGTTGATGTCTTTTAAAACAACGTCTTTATCATCTAACAAATCGACATTTCTAAGGCCGATTTGCGAATCGCTAATGCTTGGATTATTCAATGCACATGCCGCTAAAAAGGCAGCGCATAGTACTCCAAGCGCCATTATTTTCATTTTCATTTTTCTCTCCTTAAATTTCTAATACTAAAATTTAGCGCCCCGTCGCCGCAAACGTCGATACATCTACCGCAGCTTATGCACTCGCTTGAGCTAACCGCGCGGCTCTCTTTACCTATCATATCTAGCACTTGCACCTCTGGGCAGACGAGCTTGCATTTCATGCACCTTGTGCAGGCATCTGCGTCGTGTTTTACTCTAATAAGAGCAAATTTTGATATCACCGCGTAAAATGCACCAAGCGGGCAGACGTGTGAGCAAATTCCACGCTTTAGCACGAACATATCAAAGGCAACTATACCAAGGGCTATGCCAATGGCGCTAGCTGAGCCGTAGATGATGCCACGCTGGATGATACCTATAAAGCTAATGCTCTCAAATGCTGGCAGCGAGAGAGCAAGGCTTAAGATAAGAGTGAGCGCTAGCAAGTAGTAGCGCAAATTTTTACTTACGTTTAAAATTTTCTCGCCCTTAAAGCCAAATTTCTCTCTTAGCTTGTAAGCAATGTCGGTTAGTAAATTTACTGGGCAAACCCACGAGCAAAAAACCCTTGGAGCGATAAGTGCGTAAAATGCAAAGACGATGATCGCACCTATTACTGCATTTATGCCTACGCTAAAGCTTGCTAGTAAAATTTGAAGCACCGCAAATGGATCGCTTAGTGGAACTTGTCCAAAAAGCGAAGATGAGCTTAAATTTCCGCTAAGTATCTTAAACCCATAAACATTTCCTAGTATAAATAGCACTAGGATAGAAATTTGAGTTATTCGTCTTAAGATTAAAAATTTCATAGCTCACCGCCATTTAGATAGTCAGTCGCCTTTTTGATGTCGAGCTTTATCTTGCTGTTGGCATCATCCACGCGCCTTTCATCTTCTTTTATCCAGCCTTTGACGTAGTTATCGCCAACTTTGCCAAGCACGACCTCGCGGTTTAGCACGGTAATGGCTGCTTTTTCGGTGATACAGGCTCGCTCACACACGCCACAACCCGTGCAGATATCGCTATCAACTACTGGGAGCAAAAATGCATGCTTTTGCGTCCTTTCGTTGCGGCGATACTCAAGATACAAGGCCTTATCTATGAGCGGACAAGATCTATAACAAGCGTCGCACTGTATGCCCCAGTATGCCACACAGTTTTTCATATCGACCACTGCAACGCCCATTTTGGCTTTGTTTATGTCTAGTTTGCCAGCTGTGCTAACTAAATTTGCGTCTAGTGCCCCAGTCGGACAGGCTGGCACGCAAGGGATATGCTCGCACATATGACAAGGAATTTTTCTAGGCTCAAAATAAGGCGTACCGACACTTATACCATCTTCAAGAGTAGCAAGTTTTAGCGTATCAAATGGACAGGCCTCTACGCAAAGCCCACACCTAATACAGCTTTTCAAAAACTGCTTCTCCGCTTTCGCACCAGGCGGTCTAAGAAGTACAAGCGGTGAGGCTTTGGCACTAAGTGACCATACAAAGCCTCCGCCAAGAGCTAAGATCGCTACCTTAGCTCCAAATTTCAAAGCTTCTCGCCTACTTGAAAATTCCATATCAGCCACTTTTACGCCTTGTAAATTTTAACCGCGCATTTTTTATAGTCAGTCTCTTTTGAGATAGGGCAAGTAGCGTCAAGGCAGACTTTATTTATAAATACGTTTTCATCAAAGAAAGGCACATAAACAAGACCTACTGGCGGCTTGTTTCTACCTTTTAGATCTACTCTTGCTTTTACCTTGCCACGGCGTGACTCGACCCAAACGATCTCATTTTGAAGCACGCCAAGCTTTTTAGCGTCATCTTCGTGCATGTAGCAAAGTGCCTCTGGGACGGCTCTATAAAGCTCAGGAACACGCATAGTCATCGTGCCTGTATGCCAGTGCTCTAGAACACGGCCAGTACATAGCCAGAATGGATAATCTTTGCTTGGCATCTCGCATGGATCCATATAAGGGCGGAAGAAAATTTTTGCTTTGTTTGCAAGAGGAGTTTTCTCTTGATTTTTCACACCTTTTAGATCGCCTGTTGGAAGGGATGCGTTTTTGTTGCCGTAGAATGCAAATTTATCATTTGGAGCAGCTTTTTTAGCGTATGGGTCAAATTTAGTATTAAATCTCCACTGAGTCTCTTTACCATCAACAACTGGCCATCTAAGACCTCTTACTCTGTGGTAAGTGTCAAAGTCAGCTAGGTCGTGGCCGTGGCCAACGCCAAATTTTCTATACTCTTCCCAAAGATATTTGTGGATGAAAAATCCATATCCTTTAAATTCTTTACCATCAGAGCCGATCACTTTTCTGCTGTCGCCAAAGACTTCTGTGTTGTCATAGTTTTCCATGATCGGATCGTTTGCGCTAAATTTCTTAGCATCTTCGTTTGCAAAAAGCACGTCAAATAGCGTATCTTCTTCACTATATCCCATAGCTTTTGCAGCCTCAAGCACGCTTGGAAGTGTCACTTTGTCATTTAGCTTTTTCTCGCCCCAAACATCTTTTAGTTTAAAGCGCTTACTAAACTCAAGCATCTGCCAGATATCAGGCATCGCTTCGCCAACAGGGAGCACTTGCTGCCTCCAGTGCTGTGTCCTTCTCTCAGCGTTGCCGTATGCGCCCCATTTTTCATAGATCATCGCAGTTGGGAGGATAAGGTCAGCTACTTTTGCAGAAATTCCTGGATAAGGGTCACTTACGACGATGAAGTTGTCCATTTCGCGAGCTGCTTTGATCCAGTGGTTTGCGTTTGCAGTGTTTTGCCATGGGTTATTTACTTGAACCCAGATAAATTTAACCTTGCCATCTTCAAGATCACGCATCATTTTTACGTAGTGTGAGCCTGGTACGGCATTTAGTGTGCCAGCAGGTAGTTTCCAAAGTTTTTCAGTGATCTCTCTGTGCTTTGGATTGCCAACAACCATGTCAGCTGGCAAGCGGTGAACGAATGTTCCAACCTCTCTTGCTGTTCCGCACGCACTTGGCTGGCCAGTTAGAGAAAAGGCGCCTGAGCCTGGGAGTGCTTGCTTGCCGAGTAAGAAATGCACCATATAAGCTTGTTCATTTACCCATGTGCCGCGTTGGTGTTGGTTAAAGCCCATAGTCCAGAAGCTAACGACTTTGCGGTTTTTCTCGATGTAAAGATCAGCAAGTGCTTTTAGTTTTTTCTTAAATTCATTGATATCTTCGTTTGGATCGCCTTTTGCTACCTTAGCTGTAAAGTCAAGTGTGTAAGGCGCAAGAGCTTTTTTAAACTCTTCAAATGTTATTTGCCAGTGATCGCCAGCTTTTGCAGCATTTTTATTTTCTAGTGTATCGCCAGCTTTTAGGCCAAGGTAAGAAAGCGTAACGCCCTCAGCCTCGCTTAGCACCTTTGACTTCTCAGTCGCAGCTGTGTCTAGCTCGCTTGGAGCATATTTTTTGTGGTGAATGTCTGGGCGAAGACCATATCCGATATCAACTGGGCCAGCTGTGAAGACGCAGTGTTTTTTAACAAATTCTTCATCTATCATCTCAGGGTGGTTATAGACTATCTCACGAGCGATGTAGTTCCAGATAGCAAGGTCAGATGACGGAGCAAAAATGATCTCGATATCGGCTAAATTTGATGTTCTAGTTGAGTAGGTGCTTAAATTTACGACCTTTACTCTATCAGGATCGCTAAGCTTTCTATCGCTCACGCGCGCCCAAAGGATCGGGTGCATCTCAGCCATATTTGCGCCCCAAGCTATGATGGTATCTGTAAGCTCGATGTCATCAAAGCAGCCTGATGGCTCATCGATACCAAAAACTTGCATAAAACCAAGAACCGCACTTGCCATGCAGTGTCTTGCGTTTGGATCGATGCTGTTGCTTCTAAAGCCACCTTTCATAAGCTTAACAGCTGTATAGCCCTCTGGGATAGTGTATTGACCAGAGCCAAGCACGCCAACGCCGTGAGGTCCAAGCTCGTCATAAGTCTTTCTAAACTGAGCTTCCATCACGTCAAATGCTTGTTTCCAGCTTACTTGCTTGAATTTACCTTTTTTGTCAAATTCGCCCTTTTCATTTACACGTAAAAGTGGATGAGTGATCCTATCTTCGCCGTACATGATCTTAGCGTTAAAGTAGCCTTTGATACAGTTTAGACCGCGATTTACTGGTGCTTCTGGATCGCCTTTTACGGCTACTATCTTGCCCTCTTTTGTAGCAACCATGATGCCACATCCAGTTCCACAAAATCTACAGGCAGCCTTATCCCAACGCCAGCCTTTTTCAGCTTCGTTTGCCGCACTTAGCGAGCTTGGCACAGCGATACCGGCACTAGCACAAGCAGCACTAGCTGCAGCACTTTTGATGAAATCTCGTCGATTCATTTTTTCTCCTTAAAAGATTTAAACAAATTTAATTGATATTATCCTCATTAAACTTATTTACCCCTGATTTACATAGATAAAAATTTTAATAAACTTAAAACATAAAATTACATATTAGTTTAAGAAAATTTATATAAATATCCCTTGATAAAAGAAATAATGTGATAATTTAAAGCAATTTTTCTACATATTTATAGGGATTTTACAAGTAAATCTTAAAAAAATAAATTATAAATTTATTTAAATAGCTGAGTAAAAATGTAACACACATAATAGGATGAAAATTATGTTTTATTTGGTAAATAGTGTAAATTTTATTAAATATCTTAATTATTTTTATAGATTAAATTTAAAGCCCTCCTCAAGCATAAATTTGGTGAGAGAGAGGCAAAAGAGGGATAAGGACAGCTTTGCTTCGCTAGCTCACAACTGCAAGCAGAC
>NZ_PIRX01000014.1:0-5652 GCF_003048605.1 Campylobacter concisus
GTTCTTTTAACTTACAATTGTTAAACTATTAGTCAATCTTTGAAATCTAAACAAGTGATCGATTGAGCCAGTCTATTATGATTAAATAATAGATTAGACAAACTAATATAAAAATTAAAAGTTTTTTTGATTAAAAACTTCATAATAAATACTAAAAGCAATTTTAGTAAAAACATTATTACTAGATTGCATTAGCAATCTTAGTCTTTAGTGTTGCTTCTTAGTAAAGCTTTGCTTTACGCTAAAGAAGGTTAATATGGAGAGTTTGATCCTGGCTCAGAGTGAACGCTGGCGGCGTGCCTAATACATGCAAGTCGAACGGACGAGTAAGAGCTTGCTCTTATGAGTTAGTGGCGCACGGGTGAGTAATGTATAGCTAATCTGCCCTACACTAGAGGACAACAGTTGGAAACGACTGCTAATACTCTATACACCTCTCTAGCATAAGTTAGATAGGGAAAGTTTTTCGGTGTAGGATGAGGCTATATTGTATCAGCTAGTTGGTGAGGTAATGGCTCACCAAGGCTATGACGCATAACTGGTCTGAGAGGATGATCAGTCACACTGGAACTGAGACACGGTCCAGACTCCTACGGGAGGCAGCAGTAGGGAATATTGCTCAATGGGGGAAACCCTGAAGCAGCAACGCCGCGTGGAGGATGACACTTTTCGGAGCGTAAACTCCTTTTGTTAGGGAAGAACAATGACGGTACCTAACGAATAAGCACCGGCTAACTCCGTGCCAGCAGCCGCGGTAATACGGAGGGTGCAAGCGTTACTCGGAATCACTGGGCGTAAAGGACGCGTAGGCGGATTATCAAGTCTCTTGTGAAATCCTATGGCTTAACCATAGAACTGCTTGGGAAACTGATAATCTAGAGTGAGGGAGAGGCAGATGGAATTGGTGGTGTAGGGGTAAAATCCGTAGAGATCACCAGGAATACCCATTGCGAAGGCGATCTGCTGGAACTCAACTGACGCTAATGCGTGAAAGCGTGGGGAGCAAACAGGATTAGATACCCTGGTAGTCCACGCCCTAAACGATGTATACTAGTTGTTGCTAAGCTAGTCTTGGCAGTAATGCACCTAACGGATTAAGTATACCGCCTGGGGAGTACGGTCGCAAGATTAAAACTCAAAGGAATAGACGGGGACCCGCACAAGCGGTGGAGCATGTGGTTTAATTCGAAGATACGCGAAGAACCTTACCCGGACTTGATATCTAACAAATCATCTAGAGATAGAAGAGTGTCTGCTTGCAGAAATGTTAAGACAGGTGCTGCACGGCTGTCGTCAGCTCGTGTCGTGAGATGTTGGGTTAAGTCCCGCAACGAGCGCAACCCACGTCATTAGTTGCTAACAGTTCGGCTGAGCACTCTAATGAGACTGCCTTCGTAAGGAGGAGGAAGGTGTGGACGACGTCAAGTCATCATGGCCCTTATGTCCGGGGCGACACACGTGCTACAATGGCATATACAATGAGAAGCAATATCGCGAGATGGAGCAAATCTATAAAATATGTCCCAGTTCGGATTGGAGTCTGCAACTCGACTCCATGAAGCCGGAATCGCTAGTAATCGTAGATCAGCCATGCTACGGTGAATACGTTCCCGGGTCTTGTACTCACCGCCCGTCACACCATGGGAGTTGATTTCACTCGAAGCCGGAATACTAAATTAGTTACCGTCCACAGTGGAATCAGCGACTGGGGTGAAGTCGTAACAAGGTAACCGTAGGAGAACCTGCGGTTGGATCACCTCCTTTCTAGAGTACATATAGATATTCTCTCACAAGATATCTATAAGAAAGATATTCTCAATCATCCTTGTTTAGTTTTGAAAGATTGATAGACCTATAGGGGCCTATAGCTCAGCTGGTTAGAGTGCACCCCTGATAAGGGTGAGGTCACAAGTTCAAGTCTTGTTAGGCCCACCAGAGAATTTAATTGGGGAATTAGCTCAGCTGGGAGAGCGCCTGCTTTGCACGCAGGAGGTCAGCGGTTCGATCCCGCTATTCTCCACCATAAAATAGTTTAACAGCAAAAGTCTATATTAAGTGTTTTAAGAAACATTTACTTTAGACTTTTAAGCGTACTTGATCTTTATTGATTATAAAGTTGCCGAAAGCAACTTTGTGCTTTAGGGGTTTCCAAAGGGTGCAACTCTTTGGTCGTAAAGGCTAGCTTGCTAGTCTGCGAAGTCTAAATGTTCTTTTAATTAATATTGTTAATAGTCACAAGCAAGTTTTAAAAACAATTTTACAGGACTTGTTAAAGATTTAAATTTCTATTCTCTTTGCATTTAATGCAAAAGTTTGACATCACAATCTATTTAGGATTTAAAACTTATCTAAATAGTAGTCAATGCTTTCCGTCTTGAGAGCTAGAATTTAAATGTAGTAACATAAAGTTATCTTTAACAAGGAAGTGATGCGAATTAGAATAATCTAATATAGAAAAGGTAAGCTACAAAGAGCAAGTGGTGGATGCCTTGGCTAGTAGAGGCGATGAAAGACGTGCCAGGCTGCGATAAGTCTCGGGGAGCCGTCAAGGGGCTTTGATCCGGGAATTTCTGAATGGGGCAACCCAACTAATAGAGATATTAGTTACCGTATAACGGAGCGAACGAGGGGAATTGAAACATCTTAGTACCCTCAGGAAAAGAAATCAAAAGAGATTACGCTAGTAGCGGCGAGCGAACGCGTAAGAGGGCAAACCACTAGTTTACTAGTGGGGTTGTAGGACTGCAATATAGACTAAACTTAGCTAATAGAACAACCTGGAAAGGTTAGGCACAGAGGGTGATACCCCCGTATATGAAAGCTTTGTTTTACTTAGCAGTATCCTGAGTAGGGCGGAACACGTGATATTCTGTCTGAAGCTGGGTAGACCACTATCCAACCCTAAATACTACTACTAGACCGATAGTGCACAAGTACCGTGAGGGAAAGGTGAAAAGAACTGAGGTGATCAGAGTGAAATAGAACCTGAAACCATTTGCTTACAATCATTCAGAGCCCTATGATTTATCAGGGTGATGGACTGCCTTTTGCATAATGAGCCTGCGAGTTGTGATGTCTGGCAAGGTTAAGGAAACCCGGAGCCGTAGCGAAAGCGAGTCTTAATAGGGCGTTTAGTCAGACGTTGCAGACCCGAAACGATGTGATCTATCCATGAGCAGGTTGAAACCGGTGTAAGAGCCGGTGGAGGACCGAACCCGCTAGCGTTGAAAAGCTATGGGATGACTTGTGGATAGGGGTGAAAGGCCAATCAAACATCGTGATAGCTGGTTCTCTCCGAAATATATTTAGGTATAGCGTCATGTAGTAACACTAGGGGGTAGAGCACTGAATGGGCTAGGGCATACACCAATGTACCAAACCCTATCAAACTCCGAATACCTAGTGTGTAATCATGGCAGTCAGGCGGCGAGTGATAAAATCCGTCGTCGAGAGGGGAACAACCCAGACTAACAGCTAAGGTCCCTAAATCTCATTTAAGTGGAAAACGATGTGGAGTTACTTAAACAACCAGGAGGTTGGCTTAGAAGCAGCCATCCTTTAAAGAAAGCGTAATAGCTCACTGGTCTAGTGATTCTGCGCGGAAAATATAACGGGGCTAAAATGAGTACCGAAGCTTTAGACTTAGTTTTACTAAGTGGTAGGAGAGCGTTGTATTTGCGTTGAAGGTATACCGGTAAGGAGTGCTGGAGCGAATACAAGTGAGCATGCAGGCATGAGTAGCGATAATTGGGGTGAGAATCCCCAACGCCGTAAACCCAAGGTTTCCTACGCGATGCTCGTCATCGTAGGGTTAGCCGGGTCCTAAGCAAAGTCCGAAAGGGGTATGCGATGGAAAATTGGTTAATATTCCAATGCCAACTATAATGTGCGATGGAAGGACGCTTAGAGTTAGAGGAGCCAGTGGATGGTATGCTGGTCGAAAGGCGCAGGTTGGAATTCAGGCAAATCCGAATTCCTTTAAGCCGAGGCCTTACAGGTGCGTGAAATTCTTCGGAATGAATCGTAAATCCTTGATACTGTCGAGCCAAGAAAAGTTTCTAAGTTTAGTTATAGTTGCCCGTACCGTAAACCGACACAGGTGGGTGGGATGAGTATTCTAAGGCGCGTGGAAGAACTCTCTTCAAGGAACTCTGCAAAATAGCACCGTATCTTCGGTATAAGGTGTGCCTAACTTTGTGAAGGATTTACTCCGTAAGCATTGAAGGTTACAACAAAGAGTCCCTCCCGACTGTTTACCAAAAACACAGCACTCTGCTAACTCGTAAGAGGATGTATAGGGTGTGACGCCTGCCCGGTGCTCGAAGGTTAATTGATGACGTTAGCTCTGCGAAGCGTTTGATCGAAGCCCGAGTAAACGGCGGCCGTAACTATAACGGTCCTAAGGTAGCGAAATTCCTTGTCGATTAAATATCGACCTGCATGAATGGCGTAACGAGATGGGAGCTGTCTCGAAGAGGGATCCAGTGAAATTGTAGTGGAGGTGAAAATTCCTCCTACCCGCGGCAAGACGGAAAGACCCCGTGGACCTTTACTACAGCTTGACACTGCTATTGGGATAAAAATGTGCAGGATAGGCGGGAGGCTTTGATCCATAGACGCCAGTTTATGGTGAGCCATTGTTGAGATACCGCTCTTTTTTATTCTGATAGCTAACTAGCTTGAGTTATCCTCAAGTAGGACAATGTCTGGTGGGTAGTTTGACTGGGGCGGTCGCCTCCCAAAATGTAACGGAGGCTTACAAAGGTTGGCTCAGAACGGTTGGAAATCGTTCGTAGAGTATAAAGGCATAAGCCAGCTTAACTGCGAGACATACACGTCAAGCAGAGACGAAAGTCGGTCTTAGTGATCCGGTGGTTCTGTGTGGAAGGGCCATCGCTCAAAGGATAAAAGGTACCCCGGGGATAACAGGCTGATCTCCCCCAAGAGCTCACATCGACGGGGAGGTTTGGCACCTCGATGTCGGCTCATCGCATCCTGGGGCTGGAGCAGGTCCCAAGGGTATGGCTGTTCGCCATTTAAAGCGGTACGCGAGCTGGGTTCAGAACGTCGTGAGACAGTTCGGTCCCTATCTGCCGTGGGCGCAAGAAGATTGAGGAGAGTTGACCCTAGTACGAGAGGACCGGGTCGAACCAACCACTGGTGTACGAGTTGTCCTGCCAAGGGCACCGCTCGGTAGCTATGTTGGGATGTGATAACTGCTGAAAGCATCTAAGCAGGAAGCCAACTCCAAGATGAATCTTCTTTTAAGAGCTCATATAGACTATGTGTTTGATAGGCTGGGTGTGTAATGGATGAAAGTCCTTTAGCTGACCAGTACTAATAGCTCGTCTGCTTATCTTTTAATAAGCATCACTTCCTTGTTAAGGGTAAAAACTTAATAAGATATGTTTTTTATAAAACTTTGTTTATGACTTTTAACTTTATCTAGTAGTGTTAAATAAGAGATTTATCTATTATATCTTTTATTTAACACTGCCCGTGACTATACAGACGAGGAAACGCCTTGCTCCATCTCGAACCAAGAAGCTAAGCTCGTCCTGGCTGATGATACTCTCCCTTACTGGGATGTTGGAAAAGTAGGTCGTTGCGGGCTTTGTTGTTAATCTGCTTTTAATTCTTATATTATTAATC
>NZ_PIRX01000015.1:0-3516 GCF_003048605.1 Campylobacter concisus
ATGTCATAAGTTCGAGTCTTATAGCGACCACCATTACTTTTAGGTGCAGCGGTAGTTCAGTTGGTTAGAATGCCGCCCTGTCACGGCGGAGGTCGCGGGTTCGAGCCCCGTCCGCTGCGCCATCTACTTTTTATACTTTTTTTATTTTATTTAATCGTTTTAACTCAAAAATATTTTTTAGAGAAATTTTACGCAAAATAGTATGTAAAATTTGATTAACGATAGCCTTTTGTCTCTTTTTATAAATATTTTTTGATCAAATCTTCTATACAAAAAGCTCAAGTAAATTTACACAACATTAAATATTAAAAATTTATAAATTTAAATAAAAGTGTGCAAAATATAAAGAAAAGTTAATATTTTTATCTCTTAGTTATTAAAAAATCAATATAATCGTAAAAATTTATAAAAGGATAATTATGGCACTTGAAAATGTATTAAGAGCGATTGAGGATATAAAAAATGGCAAAATGGTCGTTATGGTCGATGATGAGGACCGCGAAAATGAAGGCGATCTAGTCTTTTCAGCAGCTAGTAGCGACATGCAAAAGGTAAATTTCGCTATCACTCATGCAAAGGGCGTGCTCTGTCTTGCTATGGATGAGGCGAACGCTAAAAGGCTTGATCTGCCGCTAATGGTAGCCAAAAATACATCGAGCCACGAGACAGCTTTTACGGTCACGATCGACGCAAAAGACGCAACAACGGGCGTTAGCGCATATGAGCGCGATATGACGATCAGGCTTGCGGCTGATGCTAGCTCAAAGCCTGAGGACTTCGTGCGTCCTGGACATATCTTCCCGCTAATCGCTAAAAATGGCGGCGTGCTCGTTCGCACAGGCCACACCGAGGGCTCGGTCGATCTTTGCAAGCTTGCAGGTGTCGCTCCGATGGCTTCGATATGCGAGATCGTAAAAGAAGATGGCACCATGGCAAGGCGTGATTATTTAGAGGAGTTTTGCAAGAAGTTTGATCTAAACATAATCAGCGTTTCTGACCTAGTCGAGTATAGACTAAGCCATGAAAGCCTCATAAGAGTTGGCGAAAAAAGTGACGTGATGATCGCAGACTGCGCGGCTATAAGATACGATATCGCCGATCACAAAGGTAAAATCCACTCAGCTTATCTTTTTGGCGAGCCAAAGAGCAAGGCAAATGTCAAATTTCAAAAAATTCTAGCCGATCACGAGCTTTTGAGCAGTCCAAAATACGAAGAGCTTTTAAAAACTATCAAATTTCTAAGCCAAAATGGTGGAATTTTGATCTTTTTAGATAGTGATAACTCAAATACAAGCAAAGACTACGGCATCGGAGCGCAAATTTTAAATCACTTTGGTGTAAAAGATATCGAGCTTCTAAGCTCAAATAAAAATAAAGAATTTGTAAGCTTAGCTGGTTTTGGGCTAAATATAGTCAGTTATAAGGAAATTTAAATATCACCAAATTTAGCCAGTTCAGCTTGGCTCTGGCTAAATTTAATAATATTTTTTTAGATCAAATTTTTACAGATCATTCACAAATTTAAACTCTCATTATATGTAAAATTTAATAAGTTTCTCTTTTGTTTAAGTTTATCTAGCATAAATTTAGTTCATAAACCAGTTTAATGTTAAAAATTAAATATTTTACTTCAAATATATTTTATAAAATAAATCAAATTTAATTAAAAAATTTTTATTATATTGCTAATTTACGTTATTTTTATAGATTTAATCATTATTTAATATAAAATATTATTTAAAACAAAAGATTAAATTTATATTTTAAATAATATAATTCTACTAATATTTCACAAGGAGGATGAAATGAGATCTATATCAAACAAGATCGCATTGACGCTTATTGTTCTTTTGAGTGTATGTTTTGCTGCGATGTCGGCTGTTAGCTACTTTAACGCAAAAGAGGAGGTGGTGAAGCTGATCAGCCAAAACCAAGATCAAATTCTATCTGACATCAAGTCTGTGACGCAAAGTTTTATTGATGACTACATGGAGGACTCGCAAAAGCTTGCAAACAAGCTAGCAGGTAGTATCGGTAGAGAAGATGAAATTCTTGCTCGTTTAAAATCTACAAAAGAAAATTTAAAATCAATAGTCATAGGTGCTTATTTTGCAGCAGAGAGCAACGGCTATACTTATGGCTCAAATGGTAAAACCTTAACCCCAGAAAAAGATAAATACGAACCAAGGGGTAGGGGCTGGTATATCGCCGCAAAGAGTAGTGGAAAAACCATCTTTACAAAGCCATATATAGACATGGTCGCTCCAGAGCACGATCTGTGCATGACTTTCTCTACACCGATAGTAGAGGACGGCAAGCTTGCGGGAGCTACATTTACTGATGTTAATATCAGGCTTTTAAGTAAAAAGCTTCTAAAGATGGGTAAAACTGAGTTTGGCTATGTCTATTTTATGGACAAAGATGGCGTTATTTTGCTACATGATGATGAAAGTCTTATAAATCAAGCCACAAACGCGACAAAGACACTGGCTGCGAAATTTGCTAGCAAGGACTTTGACGAAAATGGTTTGATCTCATACCAAAACTCAAAAGGCGTAAATGTTTCGGCTAAAATTTTGCCACTAAATGATGATGGCTGGCTCGCAGTTGCTGCGATAAATGCCGATACTTTTAGCAGCCAGACTATGCCCCTCCTAAAGATCCAGCTAATCCTAGCAGTGCTATTTATCGTTATCCTCTCAGCATTTGTCTATTTCTTACTTAAAAAGTCTCTTAATCCTATAAAAACCATCCAGTCTAAGCTTGATGATCTATTTAAATTTGTAACTTACGAAGCAAAAGCACCAAGCAAGCTAGAGGTAAGATCAAATGATGAATTTGGTGAGATGAGTAAAGCGATAAATGAGAACATCGATAAAGTCGTAGCTGGCATCAAAAAAGATAGCACTATGATAGATGAGCTAAATAAGGTAGCAAATTTAATGATCAAAGGAAACCTTGGAGCAAAGATAGGCTCAACTCCAAACAACCCATCACTAAATGAGCTAAAAGAGCTACTAAATAAATTCTTTACATCTATCTCGGCAAATTTAAAGGGCATAACAAATGTTCTTAGTTCATATACTAAAAACGACTTTACAGCAAGGGTTGAGATAAATGACGAGCTAGAAGCCGATCTAAAGGCTATGATACTTGGAGTATCAAATATGGGTGAAGTAATTTGCACTATGCTAAACTCAAATTTAAATGACGCCAAGATGCTTGAAGAAAAGGCTACAACTCTGGCTTTGGCTATGAAAGAGCTCACACAAGGTGCTAGCACTCAAGCAAATAGCTTACAAGAATCCGCAGCTGCAGTTGAGCAAATGTCTAGCTCAATGAATGCCATCTCTCAAAAGACAGCTGATGTCATAAGACAAAGTGATGAAATTAAAAACATCATAACTATCATTAGAGATATAGCAGATCAAACTAACCTTCTAGCTCTTAATGCTGCTATTGAAGCAGCAAGAGCAGGAGAGCATGGTAGAGGATTTGCAGTTGTTGCTGATGAAG
>NZ_PIRX01000016.1:0-3214 GCF_003048605.1 Campylobacter concisus
CTCCTTCAAGATATGCAAAAAATACTATAGTATGACCACCTTGCTTTAGCTTATCTAGATCATCTTTCTTTATAACATCTGAAATTTTAAATGCTATCTCTTTACCCTTTTGATCTTTTAAGGCTACAGCTTCTCTAGGTTGTTTCTTTGATAGCTCGTTATACTCTATGGTTTTTATCACCATATATCCCCAAAGTACCTCTTTATACCTCTTACTCCCTTTTTCTTGTTTATATATAGCCTTTAAACTTATCTCTTCATTTGTCTTAAATGGATACTGGCTATCAGATACTACATTTACTATATGATCTGTTATATCTCTTAAAGATACCTTGTTTGTATAGCTAAAGCTAGCACCACTTTTATCTTTATATCCTATAGATATGATAGCTGTACCAGTGTAGGCATGTATCCCTTTAGTATCATGAATTTTACTTAGATCAGATGAATAGACTATAAGCTTGGTATCTTTCTTATCATTTCTATCTATAGGGATATTAAATGTAGCTGTATATGAGTTTTTGATATCTGAGTCTTTATTTTTAACTAAAGATGTACTCTCATATATATTTTTATCACCGCAGTGGTGAAGATATATCTTATCTATATCACTAGCTTCACCTTTTTCGTTTTCAATGATGAGATTATTTAGTGTTAGAGCAAGGCTTGAACTAGATGTTGATGTAGGTACTATATTGTTACCAAGAGCTAGACGAAGCTTCATATCAAACATAGCTGAGTCTTTATCATCTCTAAGGGTAAAGTTATTCTCCTTAGCGAAATTTAGAAGATTGAAATTTAGATATTCGTCTTTAGATGAGGGGAGCTTAAAGTGGCTCATCTTTACAACACCATCTTCTAGCTTGTACTCTATCTCATCGCTACTTTGCCTTATACTAGTAAAGCAAGCACCCTTTGTCTTGTTTTTATCATCTTTGCCATCATCGTTTTCTTTATAAAGGATCACACTATCTGACTTTGTCTTTGCGTTTTTAAATTTGATATCTCTATCAGATGAAGCGCCCTTATTCTCTTTCTCATAAGAGTCAAATTTAAAGTCAGTGAGTATTAGCTCGCATAAATTTAGCTTGCCATAGTTTGGCCTGCTAGGGTTTAGCTCTTTTGGGTTTAGCTCGCTGCAGTCAAATTCGCTTTGGCTAGCTAACACTATGGTAAAGTTGCTCTTTTTAGGCTGAAATATCCTAATAGGAGTAGCCGTCTTGATAGGGCAGAGTATTAGCATATCCTCTTGCTTATAAAGCTCTTCTTCTCTTCTTTTTAAGAGCTTATTTATCCTTGAAGCGTTAGATGTAGAAGAGGATGTTAAATTTACGCAGTAGATATTTTCGGTGCTAAATTTCTTTGACGTTTGGGAGGCTAAAAGAGAATTTAGCTTATCGGCAAATGGCTTAATATGAAGAGTAGGCACGCTACTCCTCTTTTCTATTCTCTGGTAAAACTAAATGACCATTTTTGTCTATTAGGGAGTACTGCACGAGCAAGATATATAGCATGTCATCTATCTGTGGGTAGTCGTCATCATAGTGGTAAATTTTGTATTTTTGCAAAAATTCGTTATTTATTTCAGATCTTTTTACATCTCTTGGTGTGCTACCATTTTCTATCGGCACATATTTTAGAGTATCTTCAAATACCTCTTTAAATTTCTCATAGTCTTCGCCATAAATTCTTTTAAATAGCTCTTTATCATCCCCATAAAGCATTAAAGCTAGCTTTGCAGTGTACTCTCTATAGAAATTCTTTACGCAATAGATACTTTCAGACACAAAAAATGCTGACTTAGCAACAAAGCTATAGTCATACTCTTTTTTTGAGTATATAATGCACTCTTTTTTACTATCTTTTATCCTCTCTCTTGCTATCTTTTGAGCTTTTTCTTTTAAATTTGGAGCTTCTTTTACGATTAGATTATAAAGATCAGCAAAGTAGTTATCTCTAAAAGAGTTATAGTCTGACTGGCATATAAAGTCTTCTAAAGAGTATTTTTTAAATTTATACTTTCCTTTGGCATCATAGCAGGTAAAACTTGGTTTGCTCTTTGTGCCGTAGTCTCTCCAAGGGCTTGAATCATAATCATTTAGTTGGTAAAAATCATTACTAAATTTATTGATAGCATTTTCAGGGCTTAAAGGCTCGTAAGCATATAAATTTAAACTAGAAATTAAGGCTAGCAATATAATTTTAAATTTCATACTATTTCCTTACTGAAAAATCTTAAACACATTTGCTGTTTTTATGCGTTTATAAGCTTCTTTTCTCTGCTCAAGACTAAGTTTTTGCGGATTTATAACAGCAGTTATGCGTTCTACTATATCGCTATTGTCCGAATCCGCTTTACTTTCATCAGCTATTTCATAAAGACGATATTTTTTAGGCTTTGGTCTTTCTATAGTCCAAAAATATGCAGCAGAGACTAGAGCATATTTTCCATCTGAAATTAATAAATCTGGTGAATTTACAAAATTTACTTCTTCATCTAGCCAATAATTATTATGCGCATATTTGTTGAAATCTTTATAGTTAAATTTTCCAGTAAGTTGCTTAATTCCTCTACCTCTAAAATTAAATCCATCATCGCCACCATCATTACCCAAATAACCCTTTCCACGATCAGAGTACATAGCGTTACCAACAAATTTTGCCCATTTTGAAGGGTCTGTCTTGTCATAATATTGCGGATATAGTTTTTTGGCTTCTTCTAATCTAGCTTTACCTCTATAGCTAATTATATTATTCTCTGTAAATTTCCCCAGCTCTTCTTCTAAAGTAAAATCACCTTTTGTTGTCTTTGCTTCTACAAAGCATTGCCCAAAAAAATGCTCTAATCTATTTCTGGTGTCAAGCTTATATTTTACATACATTTGAATTCCGTCATCATCATCTCTTCTATTTAGCTCATCTACCATCTCTTGTAATATATATTCTTGATTTGTTTTTATATTGGTAAATACCTGCTTTAGCATACTTAGCGTAAAAGGATAGTCTTTGATCTCTATTAAAACATTTGATTCTCTATCCCCATCCACCCACATACCCTTATCTACTCTTGTTATGCTCTTTGACTCATTAAAAGAGTTTATAAAGCTATTCATATTATCTTTGCTTAGTAGGTTGATACCATACTTGGTATCTTGGTTTATCTTTGTTTGACCTGTTTGGTTTGTGTTGCTTGGGTTTTGATTGTTTGCGGAAT
>NZ_PIRX01000017.1:0-2776 GCF_003048605.1 Campylobacter concisus
ATATGGTAAAAACCATATAAGGATAGATATAAAGATACCTCTATATATTAAATTTAAAGATGATAAGCTCATCATATATGAGTTTGAGCATGCTATAAAAGAGAAGAGCTTTAAAGCTAGTCTAAATTTCGATAGTTCTCTAATAAATAGAGACAAAAACATAAAAGACGGATACTACTACATAAATAAAAATATAAATCAAGCACAGGAAGTAAAGATATATGAGGATGAAAATTTAAACAAGACGCTTAACGTAAAAGATGAAAAGAATAGACAAACACTAAATAATGTATATGAGATCTATGCCAATGAGAATAGTGCAAACAACCAAATTTTAGATAGCATAATAAGCAAAGATAAAAAATATGGCATCAATCTGCTAAGCAAAGATAATATGAATAGCTTTATAAACTCTTTTAATGAGTCAAAGAGTATAACAAGAGTAGATAAAGGTATGTGGGTTGATGGGGATAGAGAGGTTGGAGTAAAAGCCGAAATAGAATTATGTAACTGCGAAAAACTATATGCAGATAAATTTAAAGTTACAAAACTGTATGAAAGCTATGGGCCTATTTATCGAGGCAAGATATCATTAAAAAATTATACCTACTGGGATGATTTAATAAATTCAAATCAAGCAACAGAAGATGAAAAGAATATACTAATAGCTATGTCCGAAAATGAAGGCAATTTGGATGCTGTTCAATCATATGACTCCGAGGTCTTGAGTGCAGGCGCTATGCAAAAGACTGTTAAAAGCAACGGAAGGGGTGAATTCTCAAAACAGCTTGCCAAATTTCGAGATAAGCACCCTAAACTATATATAACTCATGCCATGAATTGTGGTTGGAAAGTTGTCGGAAAAGATAGTGACGCTACAATTTATTACAGTAATTCACTACTAACTTATGGTAATGACGTTACAGGAGAGGAGCTAAAAGCAATTATCAGAAAAGACTGCAATGTAAAAAACTATGGCAAATCAACATACAATAAACCACTTGCCGCCATAGTAAAACTAATTTCTTTAAAAGAATTTCAGGAACTTCAGGTATTAGATTTTATTGACAGACTACATGAAGCTGAAAATAAAAAGTTAATTATTAATGGTAAAAATTTTGCTATAAAAGACTTTGTTACTACTAAATTTGGAAGAGCTTTAATTTTAGATCAATCTGTAAACAGACCCAATAATGTATCAACAAATTTTAAAACAGCTTTAGATAATTTTTTTGCAGATCATCCAAAGGTCAATAAAGACCCTGCTACTTGGAAAACTAATCATGTAATGTATGAGAATACACTACTAGAATATTATAGAGACGCTAGAGTTCAAATGACAGATAACATAAAAAGATTTAACAATTTAAAGGATAAGCTATATGAAAATAATTAATTTTGTACTTTTAATATTTGCTTTAGCAAGTGGCTTAAATGCAAAAGATGCTATCATCAAGTCCAAAAATGGAAACTCCTTGATATTTAAAGAAGCTGAGAAAAATGAACATTTTGAGGTAAATTTATACAAGAAACTAATCTTTTCTAGCAAAGAATATAATTCTACGATATACATCAATAACGACACATACTACTTTGGTCCTAATAGCAGTGTCTTGTCTAGTTCTGGTAGATACGTAATATTAGATACTTTGGAGGGAGGCTATATTACTGGTTATTCTGATGATAAAGATGAAAAACCTTTATGGAAAGATAAGGCACATTGTTTGGTCATTGATTTGCAAAATGGCTGTGTTTTGATAAACGAAACAGATGACGCCTGCATGATGGAGTGGGAAGGAGATGAGTTATATAATAATGCAGAACAACAAAAAAAGAGAATCGAGCTAAAAAGGAATATAAAAGATGATTTGGGCCATCTCTTAAAGTGTGAAAATATAGGTTTTATGGATATAAATGAGTGTAAAAAACAAAACAAAGGCAAGGTGGATAATGCTATCCGCTGTAATCCAATAAACTCTAAGAATATAAAAGAATATGAAAAGTATCTAGGTAGCGATATAAATTCAGACACAAAGAGTATCTTGAATAGATCACGATAGATTTATCTTAAATAAGAGTAAGACAATTATGAAATTTAAAATTTTATTACTAGCCCTAATTGCTAGTTTAAATTTAAGAACTTACGAGCCTTTAAGCCCTGAAAATGCTATTAATAAGTAGTAATGATTTTTACCAAAGCTTATAAAAAAGATGAGAACTATAATAATTAATAGTCAAACAAAACACAAAAACAGCAAAGAGCACAAAGAAGACGTCACTCACTTAGAATTTATGCAAAAAGACGAAGAGAGATCAAACAGCACCGCTTCAAAGTGTGAGGGACTATTTAAGCCATTTGCTGGTAAGCTAAATTCTCTTTTAGCCTCCCAAACGTCAAAGAAATTTAGCACCGAAAATATCTACTGCGTAAATTTAACCTCCTCTTCTACATCTAATGCTTCAAGGATAAATAAGCTTTTAAAAAGAAGAGAAGAAGAGCTTTATAAACAAGAGGATATGCTCATACTCTGCCCTATAAAGACGGCTACTCCTATTAGGATATTTCAGCCTAAAAAGAGCAACTTTACCATAGTGCTAGCCAGCCAAACAGAATTTGACTGCAGCGAGCTAAACCCAAAAGAGCTAAATCCTAGCAGACCAAACTATGGCAAGCTAAATTTATGCGAACTAATACTGACTGACTTTAAATTTGACACTTACGAGAAAGAGAACAATGGTACTTCATCTGATAGAGATATCAAATTTAAAAATGCAA
>NZ_PIRX01000018.1:0-2717 GCF_003048605.1 Campylobacter concisus
TGCTCCATCTCGAACCAAGAAGCTAAGCTCGTCCTGGCTGATGATACTCTCCCTTACTGGGATGTTGGAAAAGTAGGTCGTTGCGGGCTTTGTTGTTAATCTGCTTTTAATTCTTATATTATTAATCGAATTTTATTGTTATTGTGTTTGTCCTTCATATCTAGTATGTTTCTTATATTTGCTTTTAGATTATTGCTTTGGTTGTCTTTTAAATTTGTTTTTTCTTGTTTTTATGCTATTTGGTTTATTTATCTTTTTAAATTTATTCTTTTCTTTTTTTAGATCTTTTAGACTAAATTTGACTTAAGGTTTTTTCTAAAAAATAAAGACATGGCTAAAGTTGAACCATAAACAAGTGTTATGATTGATTAATTTTTTATATTTAAGCTTCAATGTATATGTCTTTATAAAATTTAATATAAATTTTTAGAGTTTTAACAATGTTTTTATTTTTTAAATGAGTTATGAAGTTTTAGAATCCAAAGCTTAAACTACTTGATGCGATAAATACGAGTGGAGACAAAGTGGGCTTAGTTAAGAAAGTGCTATTAAACAAAGACATAAGCGACGGCGTAAAAGCTAAAGCGGTAAATAGATTAACTAAAAATAAAATTAGTCAAGCAACTAAAACTAGCTATATATCTACCAAAAACTCTAAGAATAATTAAAAGCCCTATCTTTAGGGCTTGTCCTCTTTTTCAAAAAACAAAAAATATTCTAACTTTGCCAAAATTGGGTAGATTTGGCACAGCCGTTAATGATAAATTGCCATTAAATTGTATAAAAGGAGCAAAAATGGCAATAACAACTACTGGGTTTCAAGCCCCAGCAACAAAAAGAGAAGGGCTAAAGCCCTCAGTCTATGAAAACATAATTTTAATAGGTGCTAACGAGACGCCTATACTTAAACTTATTGGCACTTCAAGTGTTAAAGGTATAGAGCACTCATCTCTAGCTGACAGCTTAGCTGCCCCAAAGAAAAACGCACAGCTAGAGATTTCTGACTTTGACGATCAGATCAAATCAAGCGTGCAAAAGACTTCAAATGCAGTGCAAATTTTCACCTCAAACGTGAGTGTGTCAAGAAGTATGCAAGCAGTGGCTACTTATGGAGGTAAAGAGCTAGAGCGTGAGACTGCTAAAAGAGCAAAAGAGCATAAGCTCATTAAAAACCTCTCTGATAAATTTACAAGTAAATTCCTAATCGGACTTGAAAACGGCAAAAGCATCACCACTAAAGAAATTTACAACATCACCTACCTTGAAAACGACCTAAAATTTAAAGAGCTATCTAGCAAAGATAGGCTTTATAAAAAGATAGATACTAGAGTTTAGGAGTAAATTTATGCAGACTAAAAACCTTTGTAAAATAAAACTTTTTACAAAAAAGACGATATCTTTAGCATGAAGCTAAAAGGATACTAGATGATAAACACACTTGGTAGCTACCCCTTGAATTTAGAGCAGAACATAAAGGCATCAACCAAAGCTTCTACCAACCAAACGAGCTCTTTAGTTTTAGGCTACAAGGTAGATAAGGATGGCTACTTTACAGATGAGTTTAATAAACAAGCTGGCATACCAAGTGATTATAAAATTCACTCAAGCACGCTGGAGTCGTTAGTAAGGATAGAGACGCAGTCTGACTATATGAAAAGGACTTTTGATAGCATCGACATACTAAAAACCGTAAATAATGCCTACAAAATCCTCTCCCAAATAGTTGGCGAAGACACACTAAACTCAAAAGATAGCTTTAGCTTAGATGAGATAAGAAATTTCCCTCAAGGCTTTTCTTATAACCGCCAAAGCATGCAAGTAACAAAAATTCATAACTCCATTCATGAATTTGGCTCGGCTGCGGCTGATTTTAACGGCAAAGAGTCAAATAAGCAGATGATAAGCACGCTTTTTTTCAACCCAAGCTTTAAAGGAGGAGACGGCAGACAGCCACTAAAGCCAACAACAGATATCTTTAACAACAACAATGGCGGCAAGGAGAGTGTGGGAAGTGGTGTATTTATGGATCCGCATGGAGAGAAATACACTAATAAAGATGGCTCAATAACTAAAGGCGGACTTATAGCAGCCGTTATAAACAACAACCTTGATGTAAGAGAGGGCGAGACAACAGCACAAGGCAAAAGAGAAGGCTATGATAAGAGCGTAGATAGTAAAGAATTTAATAGAGCATTTGAGCTGTTTGATCTAATGGGTGAGATGAAATTTGGACCTGGCTTTATAAATGCTACTGATAATGACATAGCTGGCATGCCTAAATATATGCAAGACTACATCAGATCTAAAAGAGACTTTGTCTATATCGACTTAGAAAGTGGCTTTGTCAGCACTCCTGAAGATAGACGTAGGGGATATGAAGAAGACGAGCTATCATTTAAAAAGATGATGGAGCGCAATCTAAAAATGCTAAAGCTACTCTTTGGTGAGATAGACAAAGATGGTAAAAAGAGTAAGGACTTTATAGATAGCTTTTTGAAATTTAGTATGCCACCTTTAAATTTAGTAAAAGAGCTAAATGAAAACCCAGCTGGAAAATATCTAGTAGATATGCTTGGTATAAAAAGAGATATTGATATAAAGGCGTAGAGGGAGTTGAAATGATAACTAGCATAAACGGACTTAGCAATACACCAATACAAGATAACACTATCCAAAAAGAAAATGCAAAAATGTCAAAGGAGCAAGAAAAGGCTCTA
>NZ_PIRX01000001.1:0-241616 GCF_003048605.1 Campylobacter concisus
AAATGCATGCAGTGCTTTAGCGCTGAGACATGCCACTTCTAACGTTGTCGGGGTTAGGGATTGTTAAAAAAAAAAGGGGGGGGGAGGGAGCGACTTCGTAATTCAAGCCTCTTCCCCCTTAACAAAGAAACAAAACTTTAAATTTATAAAAACTGTCTTTGCAAATTTTAAAATTCCACTCACTCGCAAGAGTTGGCTACTAAAATTTGACTTCGCTTATCGCTTAGCTCAAATTTTAGAGCCAAAACAAATCCGTTCAGTCTCATTTTATTTTGCTTTTTATAAAATCACCAAAACACTAGCAAAATGGGAGGCAAAATGCTTGATAGTATCATCCTTGCTGTCTTAGTATATTTCGCAACATTCTTATTTATGCTTTTTATACTCGCCTTTTTTGCATTTTGGTATATAAGCGTGCCGCTACTTGTCATCTACATCGTTATAAAATTTATAAGGCATGCAAAAGAGTGCGAGAGGATATGCGGCAAGCTTGAGTAAATTTTAAATTTCTAGCCCAAGATGAGCTAGAAAAAAATAGAAAATTCTATTCTAAGGCTTGAGCTAGGTCAGCTATCAGATCCTCGGCGTTTTCAAGACCTATGCTAACTCTTATCAGTTCTTTTGTGATGCCAGCTTTGATGAGCTCTTCGCTGCTTAGCTGCTGGTGAGTTGTCGAGGCTGGGTGCGTGATGAGCGACTTTGTATCGCCGATATTTACCACGATCTTAAAGAGTTTTACGCGCTCTAGCATCTTTTTTGCACGCTCAAAGCTATCAGTCTCAAAGCAAAATAGCCCATTTGCCATGCCGTCTTTAAAGTATTTTTGTGCCTTTGCATGATCTACGTTGTCGGCAAGTCCTGGGTATGCCACACTTTTTATATGTTTGTGAGAGTTTAGAAATTTAGCCACTTTTAGCGCGTTTTGCGAGTGTCTCTCAACCCTAACAGCAAGCGTTTCGAGCCCTTGTATGAGCTGCCAAGAGTTAAACGGAGAGATCACAGCGCCGATGTCGCGCACGATGGCAAGCCTCATTCTTAGCGTGTAGATATCAAAACGATCGGTCATATCAGCATATACGATGTCGTGATAGCTCGCATCTGGCACGTTAAAGTGCTCGTATCTCTTGTTGCCTTTTAGCTTTTCATTTAGGTGATTTGCACTTACAACGACACCTGCTAGGCTAAGACCCTGGCCGCTCATATATTTGCTAGCGCTATGCACACAAACATCGACGCCGTGGCGAAGTGGCTGAAAGATGATAGGTGTTGGCACGGTGTTATCGGTGATGCTGATAATGCCATATTTGTTTGCGATTTCTACGATTTTCTCGATATTTGGGATAGAAATTTGCGGATTTGAAAGCGTCTCAAAAAATATAGCCCTAGTTTTTTCGTCTATCAAACTCTCCAGATCATCAGCAGTGTCGCTGTCAAAGACTCTAGCCTCTATGCCAAATCTCTTTAGCGTGTGCGTAAAAAGCACTGTCGTGCCGCCGTAAATTTTCTTAGCGATGATGATATTATCGCCTGCTTTGGCTAAATTTACGATACTGTAAAACAAAGCTGCCTGACCGCTCGCAGTCGCTATCGCAGCAGCTCCGCCCTCAAGTGCAGCGACCCTTTTTTCAAAGATGTCTGTCGTTGGATTGCCAAGTCTTGTGTAGATGTGGCCGTTATCTTTTAGATCAAACCTAGCAGCGGCTGTCTCGGCACTTCCAAAGTCGTAAGCTGTGCTTTGAAAAATAGGCACAGCCATCGTGCCAAAGCCCTCATGTGTGTCGTAGCCTACGTGGATCGCAGCGGTTTCTTGCCTCATTTTTGCTCCTTGTTTGGTAATTTTGGCGTAAATTATACATTAGCAAAGCCAAAATTTAGGGGATAAAATCAAATTTTGATATAATTTGCCAAAAAAAAGGAAAAATTTGAACCAAGTCACGGACAAATTTAAGCGTGTAAAATATCTTCGCGCGCTAGAAAAATTTGCAAAATCAGCGATAAACGGGTTAAAAAGAGATGACTTTGACGAGACTGAGTTTCGCCAAAGAGTTGAGAAAAACGCGAAAGTCATCGAAAAAGTCGAGGCTGTTTATCTTGATCAACCATACTCAAAGGCGCTAGAAAATTTTATAAATTTGCTTATCAAAAATGCCCCAAAAGATGAGCTTTTAAAGGCGGCAAATCTACTTGATAAGCTAAAAAATCAAAAGACATATAAAAAAGAAAAGCATAAAAATAAATTTAAGGATGAGGATTGAAAGTAGTTATTTTTGACATGGACGGCACTGTGATCGATAGCGGCGAGGCGATATATAAAACGGTAAATGAAGTAAGGGGCGAGCTAAATTTATCGCCACTTGATAAGGAATTTATCATAAAAGCGATCAACGAGCCAGGTAGAAATTTAGCCCTTGAGTTTTACGGCATCGACACGCCAAGCAAGAGCTTAAAAGAGGGCTTTGAAGAGAAATTTAAGAAATTTTATGATGAGTGCGCGACTACCTATGATGGTGTAAAAGAGCTTTTACAAAAGTGTAGAGATGCTCACTATAAGGTCGTTTTGGCAAGCAACGCACCGCATGATACGCTAGAGAAAATTTTAAAGAAAAATGAAATTTATGAGCTATTTGACGAGGTCATCGGCGCTAGCAAGGATATACCGCAAAAGCCTGATCCTGCGATGCTTCACCTAGCTGTTAGTAAAACTGGAGCCGATAAAGCGATCTTTATAGGAGATAGCCTAAAAGACGAACTGGCGGCCAAAAACGCAAATATGCCTTATGTGCAAGTTTGCTGGGGATTTGGCGAGGAGAGTAAAACTGCCGCGTATAACGCCAAAAATGTTAGCGAGGCGTGGGAGATAATATTAAATTTTTAACTTAGTTTTAATTGGCTATAATCTTAAGAAATTTTCAAAGAAACAACGATGATAGATATATTTGAGGGCAGTGCGAGGGATAAATTTTATGACATTTTGTTTAACGCAAATGCCGTTTTGGTTAAAAACGAGATAGATAAAATTTTTGAGAAATTTGTGGCTATGAGCGAGCTTTGCGAAAAGCATGGCGTTAGCGAAGACGAGATCAGAAATTTTATAGCTTCAGAGCAAGATAAAGTTTATAACGGAGTAAATGACCTATATATCGAGCTTAGCGGAGAAATTTTAAGCCAAAATGAGTAGAATTTTTGCGCTCATTGCTTTGCTAGCCGCTCTTGTCTTTGCAAAAGAGCCAAATTTTGACCCAAATTCGGTGCATACATTTGAGCTTAAAAAAGATGAGTGGGCGCGGGTCTTTATAACCGAGAAAAAAACTCAAAAAGTTGAAACATTTGACTTTCGCTGGACGCTATTTGATAGCACAAATATCACTGTGCAAAGCTTTTTTAGGCGCTATCCAAGGCAGATGGTCTTTTCTCTAAGACATGGGCAAGATACCTATATGCAGCGAGTTTTGCCTGATTTTATGATGCCGCCAAACGAGAGCGTGAGCCTTTACATATCATTTGTTGATTTTAGGGACAAAAAGGCGCATTTTAGGGTGGCACTGCTAGATGAGAGCAAGCGTGTGGATGTGGGTTTTAGAGATCCGCACGAGGATAAATAGAAGGATAAAAATGGATAAAATCGATGAAATAATGAGCAAATTTATAAGCGAGCTTGGCTACAAAGAGGCGTTTGAGATGTTTTTAAAGATAAGCTCAGGCAAAAAGCTTCGCTCAAAACTTCTTTTAAAGATCGCAGGAGAGAGTGAAATTTCTCTTAAGCTCTGCGCTATCATCGAGCTTATCCACCTTGCAAGCTTATTGCACGACGACGTCATAGACGAGGCAAATATAAGACGTGGCAAACCAAGCATAAACGCACTTTTTGGCAGTAAAAACTCAGTCATGCTAGGCGACATCCTCTACTCAAAGGCTTATTTTGAGCTTACAAAATTTGATCCAAGCATCGCAGCTGTCATCTCAGACGCGGTCAGTAAGCTAAGCATCGGTGAGATGATGGATGTGAAAATGGCTGAAAATTTTAATGAAAACGAGCAAGAATATTTAAAAATGATCTACTATAAAACAGCTGTTTTGATAGAAGCCACGGCTATTTGTGGGGCAAAGCTAGCTGGCAAAGATAGCGAGAAATTTGGCGTTTATGGCAAAAATTTAGGTCTTGCATTTCAGATCGTTGATGATATCTTAGACATAACTCAAGATGAAAAAACGCTTGGCAAACCAGTGCTTAACGACTTTGTCGAGGGCAAAACGACACTTCCTTACATTTATCTTCATAAGAGCCTGGACGAGGCTAGCAAAACAAAGCTTAGATCGCTTTGGGCAAAGAAGCTTGACGAGGGCGAAATTTTGTGGCTAAAAGAAAATTTTGATAAAACTAGCTCGGTTAATAAAGCCATAAACGAGGCAAAAAGACTTGGAAATGAAGCGATAGAAGCGATAAAAGAGTATAAAAACGCTGAGCTTGAAGGGATCATAAAAAGCATGATAGATAGGGAATTTTGATGCACTATTTAGACATAAGTTTTACATATAAAAATACTGATATTTCGGTCAGAGAGAAGCTTGCATTTGATAGTGACGATAAAAAAGAGCAAATTTTAAAGCTGATAAACTCAAACAAAAACATAAAAGAGAGCATGGTGCTAAACACCTGCAACCGCGTCGAGATCATAGCAAGCGTAGAGGATGTAAAGGCCGCTACTGCTCATATCATCAGGTGTATGTCGATATTTTCAGGCGTTTTTGAAGATGAGCTTTATGAGAGAGCTGACATATATGAAAACAGCGGTGCCGCACACCACCTATTTGCCGTGGCAAGCTCGCTTGATAGCCTAGTCGTTGGCGAAACGCAGATCGTTGGCCAGCTAAAAAATGCCTTTAAATTTGCCTATGACAACAACTCATGTGGCGAAGATATCAGCAAGATCATCCACTACGCATGTAAGTGCGCTGCTAAGGTTAGAAACGAAACTCAAATTTCTAAAAACCCGATCTCAGTTTCAAGCGTCGCCGTAGCAAAAGCAAAAGAAATTTTTGGCACGCTTGAGGGCAAAACGGCTATCGTCGTGGGCGCTGGCGAGATGGGCGAGCTAGCAGCAAAGCACCTCATATCAAGCGGCGCAGAGGTGATCATTATAAACAGAAGCTCCGAGCGCGTTGAGCAGTTAGTTGACAGCTTAGGAGATAGCGCGAGCTGGGATAGTATATTAAAACTAAAAGAATACGTAAATAACTACGATCTCATCTTCTCAAGCACCGCAGCCCCACACGCCATCATCACAGGCGAGATCATCGAGCCAAGAGAATTTCACAGATACTTTTTTGATATCGCCGTGCCAAGAGATATCGATCTTTTAAACACGGAGCTTATCAGCGTCTATACGGTCGATAGCTTAGAGGAGATCGTGCGTAAAAATTTAGCCCTCAGAGAGGAGCAGGCGCAAAAGGCCTACTCGATCGTCGGTCAAGACACGAGCGAGTTTTTAAAGACTTTAAAAGAAGATATGAGCGTGCCTCTTATAAAATCAATCCGCAAGCAGGCTGAAATTTGCGCGAAAAATGAGCTAGAAAAGGCGATGAAAAAGGGCTATTTAAAACACAGCGATTATGATGAGGCGCAAAAGCTCATTCATCAAGTCTTTAAAGCCTTTTTGCACCAGCCAACGATGAAGCTAAAAGGACTTGCAGACGAGGAGAGAGCGAGCGAGCTTTCAAACGGAGTTAAATTTTTATTTGACATAAAAGATGAACAAAATTTTCAAGCAGGAGATATAGATGAAATTTAGTAAATTTTACGCCCCAACGACCAAAGAAGCGCCAAAAGATGCATCTTTACCAAGCCATCAGTTTTTGATAAGAGGTGGCTTTGTCGAACAGATCGGCTCTGGGCTTTACAACTATCTGCCGCTTGGAAAGATCATGCATGATAAAATTTCATGCGTGGTAAAAGAGGAGATGAACGAGGCTGGCGCGCTAGAGGTGAGCTTTAGCGTGGTCACTTCAGGCGAGCTTTGGAAGCAAAGTGGTCGTTACAACGTCTTTGGCAAGGAGCTTTTGCGCTTTAAAGATAGAAAGGACAACGACTTTGTCATAAGCCCGACAAACGAAGAGGCAGCCGTTGCTTTGGTGCGTGGCAAGGTGACTAGCTACAAGCAGCTACCACTAAATTTATACCAGATAAACACCAAATTTCGTGACGAGGCAAGACCACGCTTTGGCTTACTAAGAGGGCGCGAATTTACGATGAAAGATGGTTATAGCTTTCACTCTAGCAAAGAGGATCTAAAGCGTGAGTTTGACCTTATGGAGGCAACTTATAGTAAGATTTTTACCCGTTTGGGGCTAAATTTTAGAGCTGTTGAGGCTGATAGTGGAGCCATTGGTGGTAGCGGCAGTAAAGAATTTATGGTGCTTGCAAGTAACGGCGAGGATGACATACTTTGCTGTGAGGCTTGCAGATACGCTGCAAACGTCGAGGCTGCAAGGCGCAAGCCAAGAGTTAGCGAGGCTGAAGCGCCAGAGGCAGACGCGGCTAAATTTCTAACGCCAAATGCAAAAACTATAAAAGATGTGGCGGAGTTTTTCAAAGTTAGCGAGTTTTACTGCATAAAAGCTGTTATGAAAAAGGCGATTTATGAGGATAAAGAAGAGGTCGTGGTCTTTTTTGTAAGGGGTGATGACGAGCTTCAAGAGACAAAGGCGCAAAACGCTTGCAAGGCGCTAGAGCTTGTCGATGCTAGCGAGGCTGACGTGGCGAAAGCTGGGCTTGTGGCTGGATTTTGCGGACCAGTTGGACTAAAGGATGTGAAATTTTTCATAGATAACGAGCTAAAAGGCGCAAACAACATGATATGTGGCGCTAACGAGAAGGACTACCACTTTGTTGGCGTTAGTGTTAGCGGATTTAACGAAGAGAGATTTAAAGACCTTGTAAAGGTAAAAGAGGGCGATAAATGCCCAGTTTGTGGCGGAAATTTAAAGCTTAGCAAGGGCATAGAAGTCGGTCATATCTTTCAGCTAGGCGATAAATATTCAGCTGCGATGAACGCGACATATCTTGATGAAAACGGCAAGGCAAAGCCATTTTTGATGGGCTGCTACGGCATTGGCATAAGCAGGCTGATCGCTGTGATGATAGAGGCTAGCCACGATGAAAAGGGCTGCATCTGGAAAAAAGAGTGCGCGCCGTTTGATGTGGAGATCATCATCTCAAATTTAAAAGATGAAGCGGGCGTGAAATTTGCATTTGAGCTTTATGAGAGCCTTAAAAAAGCTGGCGTTAGCGTCATCATCGATGATAGAAACGAGAGATTTGGCGTTAAAATGAATGACTTTGAGCTTATAGGCTTTCCTTATGCGCTGCTTGTGGGTAAAGAATTTGCAAATGGCAAAGTCGAGTTTATCACGAGAGATGGGCTAAGCAAAGAGGCGATCGATGCAGACGACGCCTTTAGAAAGACAAAAGAAAGCTTATGAGATTTTTTGCATTTTTGTTTTTTTTGATAGAGGCGGTATTTATCTATCTTTTTGTGGATAAATTTGGCTTTTTGAACTACTTTCTTGAGGTGCTGGTCTCTGGTTTTGTTGGTATAGCACTTCTTTTTAATGCTGGATTTTCTAGCTTAAATTCGCCTCAAGCGGCATTTAAAAGCTTTCTTGGCGGAAATTTATTTAGCCAGCTAGGACTTAGCTTTGGCGGAGCGCTGCTCTTTTTACCAGGGATTTTGACAGATATTTTTGGCATAGCCGTGATCGTTTTTTCTTTGATATTTAAGAAAAATGCAGCGAAAAATGAGAGTTATCAGGAGTTTAAATTTCAAAATTTTAGCGAGCAAAGTACCAAAAAAGATGATGGCGAGATCATCGACGTTGAGGTTATCGAAGAGCCAAAAAGAGTAAATTAGGAGAGATGATGAAAGAGATAAAAATAGCAACTAGAAAGAGTATCTTAGCACTTTGGCAAAGCGAGCATATCAAGGCTAGGATCGAGGCGCAGCACAAGGATGTTAAGGTCGTGCTTGAGGGCATGAAGACAAAGGGCGACGTGATCCTTGACACGCCACTTGCAAAGATCGGCGGCAAGGGACTTTTTACAAAAGAGCTTGAAGATAGCATGCTAAAAGGCGAGACTGACATCGCCGTGCATAGCCTAAAAGACGTCCCTGTAGTCTTTCCAAAAGGGCTTAAGCTAGCTGCCATTTGCTCACGTGAGGACACAAGAGATGCGATGATAAGTGAGAAATTTGCTAAATTTAGCGACTTGCCACATGGAGCGAAAGTTGGCACAACGAGCCTGCGCCGCAAGATGCAGCTACTTATCATGAGACCTGATCTTGAGATCATCTCGCTTCGTGGAAACGTGCAAACTAGGCTTAGAAAGCTAAAAGAGGGCGAATTTGACGCGATCATTTTGGCGATGGCTGGCATAAACCGCCTAAATATCAAGGCTGAAGTGGCGCACATCTACACATTTGGCTTTGACGAGATGATACCTGCGATGGGTCAGGGCGCTCTTGGTGTCGAGGCTAGAGATGAGAAGCAAATTTTAGATGAGATCTCTTTTTTAAATGACGAAAATGCAGTCATAGAAACGACCATAGAGCGTGACTTTGTAAGCGTTTTAGAGGGTGGCTGCCAAGTGCCAATAGGCATAAGCGCAAGGCTAAAAGGAGATGAAATTTCTATCGATGCGATCGTTGGTCTGCCTGATGGAAGCGAGTATATAAAAGATAGCTTAAAGACTAGCAAAGATAAATTTCAAAGCATCGGCAAAGAGCTAGCGCATAAATTTATAGAAAAAGGGGCGAAAGAGCTTTTGAAACGCGCTGAAGAGATGGCGTAAGCGTGTTTGAGCTAAAATTTAAAGCAAAAGCCCTAAGCGCCACCAAAAATAGCAAAGACAACTACTATATGATCGGTCTTGCAGACGACAAATATAACTACAAAAACTACATAATCTTTCAAAGACCGATCAAGCTAAAAAAGGGCGACGACGAAAATGCCGAGATAAACGGCCTATATGCTGAGTGCAATGGCGACGTTTGCTACAACGCTTGCAAACGAGTAAAGATCACTGATAAGAGCATCATTTTTGAGGTGCAAGATAGTCTCATTTGCGTAGATACCGAGGGTGTAAAGCTTAATGAGCGCTTTATGAAATACTGCAAAGAGATATTTGGCGAGCTGCTAGAGTGTAGCGTACCAAAATAATTTGTTTAAATTCAGAGATAAAAAGACGAAATTTTCTAAAATTTGCCGCCGTTTCAGGAGACGTGACGCTACCTAGCGTGCTAAATGCTGCAAGCCAAAACGCGGATAAGATATCGAGAAATAAAGCCGCGATTTAAAAGCGCCTTTTAAATTTGACCAAGCGTCAAAACCGTAGTCGGACTAAATTTTTATATTAAAATCCTTTGCGATCTTTGTTTTTAAGTCCGCGCCGATCTTTTTAAACATAGCGTTCATTTTGGCATTTTTGTCCATAAATTTCTCTATTTGCAAATTTGCCTTGTCGCTGTTTTCTTTTATCATCTCGCGAGCTTTTTTCTCCGCGCTATCTTTCGTAAATTGTGCAAGCGCGGTAAATGATTTTACGAGAGTTTCTTTGATCTCATCCTTGGTCTGTGCACCAAAAAGTTCACTTATGATCTGCCCTAAAAATGGCTCTATCTCGCTAAATAGCGCCGAGTTTTGCTTTGCGTTTTGCACTTGTTGGCTCACATGCTCGCCAAAGACGCATTCGTTGCAAAAGTGCTCGCAGTTGTTGATGAGTAGGTTGTATTTTTGCTCGCCTACACGCGACTTGGCGCAAAGGGCTATATCTTGGCCGCTAAATGGCGCATTTGTGTGCTCTTTGATCTGCCAAGTATCGCCGCTTGCAAACTCCTCGAGGCTAGTCATCTCCACTTTTGCTACGTTGCGTTTATCTAGCGGTACGACGTTGCTTAAAATCTCCTCAAAGCAGCTCTTTTCAAAAACTATCCCGCGTGCCAAGCCGTTATAGTGCACGACCATATCATCTCCGACGTAGATGCCGTGATGTTCGTAAAGTTTTATGCCAAGTACGCTTCTGTCTACGAAGATGTGATCGCCTATTTTTGGTAAATTTTGCATATCTCTCTCTATAAAATTTATTAAAAATCGCAATAAAACGACAAATTTAGCCCAAATTTGCTAAATTTAACTTTATTAAAATTTGGATAACTAAGTATAAATTTATAAGGAAAAATATGGACTACATCAAGCTTTTAAAAGATAACGGCCTACTTAGGGTGATCAATGAGCCAGTAGATATCGACCTAGAGATCGCGCACGCTAGCTATATCGAGGTCAAACGCGCGGGCTCACAAGCACTACTTTTTACAAATCCTATCTGCAAAAAAACTGGGCGTAAATTTGCCCCAGTGCTTACAAATATCTACGGCTCGAAAATGGCGCTTGAGCTGATATTTGGCGTGCAGCCTGATGAGATCGCAGCTGAGATAGAGAAGCTTTTAAAGCCCAAAAAACCTGAGAATTTTAAAGAGAAGCTTGACTTTTTGGCCTATCTTTTTAGCATGAGAAAGATTTTTACAAAAAGGCTAAAAGGTGAGGGCGAGTGCCAGCAGGTCAAATTTATGGGCGAGCAGGCTGATCTTTTGAGCCTGCCTGCGTTAAAGACTTGGCTGCATGACGGAGGCGCTTTTATCACGATGGGGCAGGTCTATACGCAAAGTTTAGATGGCGCGCTGCAAAATTTAGGCATGTATAGACTGCAAATTTATGATAAAAATCGCCTTGGCATGCACTGGCAGATCCACAAAGACGGCGCAAATTTCTTTCACGAGTATAAGCGCGCAGGCCGTAAGATGCCAGTCTCTGTGGCGATCGGCGGCGATCCACTCTATATCTGGTGCGGTCAAGCGCCGCTGCCAAAGGGCGTCTTTGAGCTGCTACTTTACGGCTTCATCCGCAAAGAGCCAGCCAAGCTTGTAAAGTCGCTAACTAATGAAATTTACGTCCCGTACGACGCCGACTACGTGATAGAGGGCTTTGTGGATACGGCTAAGAGCGAGCTTGAGGGACCATTTGGCGATCACACTGGCTTTTACACGCCGGTTGAGCCGTTTCCAGTGATGGAGGTCACGGCGATAACTAGCAAACAAGACCCCGTATTTCACGCGACCGTGGTTGGCAAACCGCCGCTTGAAGATAAATACATGGGCTGGGCGACTGAGCGCATTTTCTTGCCGCTTTTGCGAACGACCGTGCCAGAGCTACTAGACTACAACATGCCTGAAAATGGCGTCTTTCACAACCTTATCCTAGCCAAGATCAACGCCCTTTATCCAGCGCACGCAAAGCAGGCGATGCACGCGTTTTGGGGAGTTGGACAGATGAGCTTTGTAAAGCACGCGATCTTTGTGGGTAGCGATGCACCAGAGCTAGCAGAATACGACAAATTTGCGGACTTTGTGCTTGATAAATTTGGCAGTGAGAGTGTGCTGATAAGCCAAGGCGTGTGCGACCAGCTCGATCACGCCAGTCCAAACTCGTGCTTTGGCGGCAAGCTTGGCATCGATGCGACGCAGGACTTTTGTAAATTTAGCCCTGAGGTATTAAGCGATGATGAACTTTTGGCTAAATTTCAAAGCATTGCGCCAAATGTTAAGGAGCTTAGGCAGTTTAAAAAGCAGAGTAAAACGCCTATTTGCGTGGTGAAATTTGAAAAAGATCGCCCTGTAAAAGAGCTCTTTAGTAAGCTTTTGGAATTTAGGGAGTTTTTCAAACTTTTGGTTGTCCTAGATATGCAAAACTACCTAGAAAACCCATATATGCTGCTTTGGCGCGTGACAAATAACATAGATGCCTTGCGTGATATCTACATAGATGGTGAAAATTTCTGCGTGGATGCGACGAGCAAGAGTGAGCTTGAGGGCTACACGCGTGGCTGGCCTATGCAAACTGACTGTGAGCGTGAAGTAGTGGCTGAGCTTGTGAAGCGTGGCGTGGTAAAAGATGAGCCAGAGCTGTTTCATAAATTTGAGATATTTGGGTAGGGTTGTAGCCTAGTGGCTTTGGCACGGTCGTGCGCAAAAGCGGTAAGAAAATGCGCTCAGTCGCCCAGCCCTTGTAGTTATATTCAAGCGGCTACTTGCCAGTCGCAGTCGTGTGAAATGCTGCCCCCTGTTTGCTAGGCTGTCTCCATCGCTAGAAATGGCTCGATCGGCGCATAAAGCCAGAGCGTGATCGCTCAAGTTCGCTCTTGGCCGTATAGGCAAAGCTCTTTATTATTAAGCTTTAAATTTGATTTAGCATTTTGGCTTGATAAAATTGCTTTTAAATTTAAAAGATTGGTTTTTGCGCTTAAAAATGGCTTAGCTTAAGGCTATTTTTATACTTTGGCATAAATTTCTTGCCATTTTTATGAAAATTTCTAGTTAAATTTATCTGTTTTATCTGGGTTTTTGGTTGGCTTGGTTGGCTTGGTTGGCTTGGTTGGCTTGGTTGGCTTGGTTGGCTTGGTTGGCTTGGTTGGCTTGGTTGGCTTGGTTGGCTTAAAAACTACGCCAATTTTTACACCAGAAAACGCAAATTTTTAAATTTAGCACTTCAAATTTCTAAAAATACTAAAAATAATATGTAAAAATTCATGTAAAATAATATGATTTTGCCTTGTGAGAGATAAAATTTGGAGTAAGAGACAAGTGAAAATTAAATTTGATCTGTTATGTGAGCATAAAAACATCTAAATTCAAAAGATCAGAAGTGTAAAAACTTTTACCAGCTTTTGGTAAATTAAGCGTTTAAAATAACTTATTTTTGTTTTTTAGAAAAATTATAAACCCTAAATACAAGATTTAAAATCGCACGAGTGTCATAATGCTTTAAATTTGACGTAGTAAATTTAGCTCACAAATTTACCAAACCAACCTTCAAAACATGCTCTTTTAGCCCGCTTGGTATCTCGCCATTTTCAAGCGCCATTAGCTCGCTCACTCTTAGGACATAAAAGTCTTGCAAGCTTCTGTTAGCACTTTTCTCAAGCTTTTTTGCTAGCGTGTCAAAGATATAAAACTCCGCTTCATTGCTAGCTAGCAAAAAGTCAGCCCCACTATCAAATGCAGCAAAAATTATCTTACTAGCAAGCTTGCAAGCTAGCTCTTCATCGGCCTTTAAAAGCTCATATCCACAAGGCATTTTGGCGTTTAGCTCTATAAAATTTGCCCTATATGTGCTTAAATTTGCTGGCAGTCTGTCTTTTATGGCTATCTTAAACTCTTTAAATTTACTAAGTTTTTCTATATTTTCAAGCTCGTTTTCATATTTTGGCGCAGCTTTTACGCCTAAAATTTCTTTGAAAAATCTAATCGCCTCACTATAAATTTCGCTACCTTCAAATAGCAAATCATCAAGCTCGCAGGCTATCAAAACGCCGTTTTTACCGCCAACTAGCTTTAAAATTTCATCGTTTTTCTCGTTTTTGTAAAGATGATGAGCTAGCATTATCGCTGCTACGCCTATAAAATTTGGCTCGTAGTCTTTTACAAAATCAGCGTAAAAATAGGGCTTAAAGCTAGCGTAAAGCTCTTTGTCGGCTCTTTTGCAAAAGCTAGCAAATGGCTCAAATTTCGCCCAAAAGTCATCATCATTTATGGCAAGATCTAAAACCGCTCTTTTTTCATCAAGCGGGGCTATGCAAAGCTCGCTATCAAATTTTTGAGCTAAATTTGCAAGTGGCTGGGCGGTGCTAACTACGACGTCATTTACCTTGACAAAGCCTTCAAATGGGCTAAAGTAGGGGTCTATGCTTTTTACGTGGGCAAAAAGCTCGTTTAAGTTTGCAAAGTCTGAAATCTCTAAAAAATAGGGCTTAAAATATGCCAAAACATCTCTTTTTGCGTCAAATCTAAAAATCTCAACTCTTTGCATCTCTATCCTTTTTTTAGGCTTATTTTATCCTAAATTTAAAAGGAGTTTCATTATAATAGCTCAATGGATAAAGAAAATTTTACGATTGCATGCTTTAGTAACGCATATATCGGCGATGATGCGGCGGTTGCTGGCAAAATGGTCTTTAGCAAGGACATTTTTGCGCAAAATTCGCACTTTAAGCTTGGCTGGCTAAGCCTTGAAGAGACCGGCTACAAGGCGATGATCGTAAATTTTTCAGATACGATCGTGATGAATGCAAAGCCCAAATTTGCCCTTCTAGGACTTAGTCTGCCAAAGAGCTTCACGCCGCGCCAGATCAGCGAGCTAACTAGCGGCATAAATAGGGCGTGCGAAGAGTTTGGCGTAAAGATAATAGGCGGTGACACGATAAGTAGCCCCATTTTAAACATAAGCGTTAGCGTGATCGGCGAGCTAAAGGGCAGGGCTGTGCTTAGAAAAAATGCTAAATTTGGCGATCTTGTTGCATTTACAGGCAAGCTTGGAGGCAGCCAAAAGGGGCTAAACTCGCTTCTAAGACTGGCTCAAATTTCTAAAAACTCACGCTTTAAAAAGCCTATCTTAAGAGATAAATTTTTTTACAAAGCAGCTCATCTTATAAACTCCGCCATGGATATCTCAGACGGGCTAAATACCGACCTTGGCAAGCTTTTAAAGGCTAGCAAAAAGGGCGCTAAATTTACAAAAAAGCTAAGCAAATTTGAGCTTAGTAGCGGCGAGGAGTATGAGGTTTTATTTACCTTTAGACCTAAAAATTTAAGCGCTATAAAAAGGATTGCCGCAAAAACTAGGACAAAGATCACGATTTTTGCCAAAATTTCACACAAAAGGTTAAGACAAAATGCAAGAAGCCACCACTTTTAAGCCGCTCTATGTGCTAACTCATGCGCCCATCGAGGCATATTTTTCTAAAAATTCAGATGATTTTGTCGTGCGCGAGATACCGCTTTATGAATTTAGCGGTGACGGCGAGCATTTGATCGTTGAAATTTCTAAAAAAGATATGACGACAAGTGACGCTTTGCACGCCTTAAGCGAGGTTACAGGGGCAAAAATGCGCGACTTTGGCTATGCTGGGCTAAAGGACAAGCAAGGTATGACGACACAGTTTATCTCTATGCCTCGTAAATTTGAGAGTGCGCTTGCAAACTTTAGCCACGAAAAGATGAAAATTTTAAATTTAAACGTGCATAAAAACAAGCTTCGCATCGGACATCTAAAGGGTAATAGCTTTTTTATCCGCCTAAAAAAGGTGCTGCCAAGTAGCGCTAAAAAGCTCGAGCAGGCCTTTGTCAGCATCGATAAAATGGGCTATGCAAACTACTTTGGCTATCAGCGTTTTGGCAAATTTGGCGACAATGCTACAACTGGGCTGGAGTTACTTAAAAACGGCACGATAAATGGCAAAAAGAGCAAAAATGTGAAGCTAAATGACTTTTTGATCTCAGCCTATCAAAGCGAACTTTTTAACCGCTATCTTAGCAAAAGGGTTGAAATTTCAAGGTTTGTAAGCGACTTTAGCCTAAATGAGCTAGGTGAAATTTATAAAAACTTTAGCAAAGAAATTCTCCAGGCGATGAAGGCGCAGGAGAGCTTTTTTAAACTTTTGCCAGGAGAGGTCTTGGGGCACTATCCATTTGGCAAGCTCTTTTTGTATGAAAATTTAGATCAAGAGGCGCAAAGATTTGCTAGGCGTGATATCACAAGCCTTGGTCTCATTGTTGGCGCAAAGGCCTATGAGGCAAGCGGCGTGGCAAAAGAGCTTGAGGATGAAATTTTCGCTGAGGCAGTTTTGCTAACTTCAAAGATCGCTGGCTCAAGGCGCTTTAACTGGGCGTATCTTGAAAACACAAGCTACAAATACAACGAAGAAAATGCTCACTTTAGCTTAAATTTCACACTTCAAAAGGGCTCATACGCCACAGTTGTGTTAGAAGAAATTTTGCATAAAAATATATTTGAGTAGGGTAAATTTAAAGATAGGAGAAAAAGGGTCGCTGGCTAAATTTAGCTAGGTGAAATTTAAAAAGGTCTAGCCGGAGCTAGACCTAAGACATTAAATTTAAGAGGTAAAACTTAAGTTCTAAAGACACTTAGTTTTGTATTTAGCGCGTCTGTCATCTTATTTAGATGCTCAGCCGCAGAAGCTATCTCTTCTACGCTTCTAGCATTTTCAGATGAAATTTGATTGATCTCTGAGATGCCATCCATGATCTCATTTACATTCTTACCAGTTGCGATGTAGTCTTGCATAGTCTTATCAGACATCGCTATGGCGTTATTCATCGTTGCGCTCATATCATTTATCGTCTTTTCAACGTCGCTTGCCACATGGGTTAGCTCTTGAATTTGTTTAGAGTTGATACCCATTTGCTCACTGCTATCATTTATCGCTTGAACGATAACGTTGATAGTTGCGTTTATCTCTGTTAGAGATTTTTGAGTTCTCTCAGCTAGCTGTCTAACCTCGTCAGCAACGACTGCAAAGCCGCGTCCATGCTCACCTGCGCGTGCTGCTTCGATGGCTGCGTTAAGAGCAAGTAAATTTGTCTGATCTGCTATGTCATTGATAACAACAAGCACTGATTTTACCTGCTCTGCATCACGGCTAAGCTGCTCGATCTTACCTGCCATTTGATTTTCTACATTAGCAGAATCAACTATCTGAGATGATAGGGCTCTGATAGCGTCAGTTGCTGTTTTTATATGAGTGCTTGCCTTTTGAAGGTCATCTTTACCAGCTTGAGCTATAGATAGAGACTCTTTCATGCTTTCTTGCATAGACTTGCATCTTTGATTTGTCTCTTCAACGATCTGGGTTGATTCTTCTACGCGTTTGCCCGTTTGAAGTGAGGTAGAGCTTAGTTCATTTGCGACTGAGCTGTTTTCGCTTGAAAGGTTTTTAGTATCGCTTATAAGCACTCTTATGCGCTCTATGAAGTTATTTATATCATTACTTATTTTAGCAATTTCATCTTTGCCGTAGATTGGGATTTTAAGAGTAAAGTCAGATGTTATAGCATTTAAATTTGCTCCTAGTCTATCGATAGGATTTGCAACTAGCTTTTTAAGCAAGAAGATAGATACCATAATAAGAAGCAATGTAACTATAATGCTTGCGATGATGAAGTTTTTGCTAACCACTTTTTGAGGTGTTAAAAAGTCATCAGTAACAGCTGAGCCAAGCACTATCCAGTTTAGTTTGTCAAATGGCTCAAAAGCAACTATTCGTTCAACATCACCAGTATTAGCGAATTCAACACCTTCTTTTTGTTTCGCTATTTTTTCCATAGCAGCTTTAACATCACTGCTTAGCTCTTTACCAGCTTGAGTTGGGTGGATTTCAAATTTGTTAGTTTTTGTATTAAAGATAGAGAAGTATCCATGCTCGCCTAGCTTCATTTGTGACATTGTCTTTTGAAGATCTTCTAGGCCTTCAGTAAAGTCGTAACCTATAAATAAAACAGCTACAACTTCGCCGTTTTGAATGACTGGCTCATAGACACACATATAGTTTCTACCAAAAATATTTAAAGCACCCACATATGTCTCTTTGTTCATCATTTTTGGATAGATCGTTTTATTTAGCATACCAAGTGCTCTACTGCCATCATCTAGTAAAAGCGAAGTAGAGACAGCAGCAAATTCATTGCCCGATTTTGCAAAGATAGTTGGGATACCGCCATTTGTTAGCTTTTTGATCTTATCAGAAATTTCATGGTTGTTGTTTAATACACCCATTTTATCCGAAACAAGTTCTAAAGCATCATCATTTTCTGTCTTTATGGTTTGGCTAGTGGCTCTTATGTTGCCTAAAGCTTCTTTTAGGACATGCATATATAGTTGTGCATTATCTTGGTTGTCTTCGTCAAATAGTTCAACTGTATCCATCGCAAGTGCGACATCTTGTTTAACTGTAGTTGCCACTCCATTCTTGATCTCACGCTCCAAAACGTTTGATATAAAAAATACAAAGCAAGCCATACAAATGGCAAGAACTAAAGCGATGATCGCTGAGACCTTGACTAAGATGCTACGCAAATTCATCTATATCCTCCTTGGTTTAGATTTTAAGGTCTTATTATACAAATTTTTTCTCGTAAAACATATAGAATTTTGGGGAAAAATAACTAATTTTAAATTTTTGTTTGCTTTGTATTTATAATTATAACTTTTATGAAACTGGAGTAAAAATTTATAAAAAATTGCTATTTAAATTTAGCTTTTTAAGCAAAATTTATAGTTTGGCAAAAGCAAGAATTTCTTGTTTTTACGGGGCTAAAAATTTAAATTTGTATCGTTTTGTTGATTTGTCGTCTGTTTTATTATATTTGTTTAAGGTTAAAAGCAAAATAACAAAAAAGTGAAATTTGGAGCGTTTTATTCTTGTTTTTGTAAAGAAATTTTAAAAAGATTAAATAAAAAAATTAATTTTATGCCAACTTGTGACAAAATTTGCGTTCAAAAATCAAAAAATGTCTAGATAAAATTTGCTAAATTTGATGAAAAATTTAGCCGCAGGGTAAATTTATATAATTTTAAATATAATCACGCTCTGGCACGGTAAGCGGTCGCTTTTGCGCCTTGCAAAAGAGGAAAGTCCGAGCTGCGATAAGACAAAGTTCCATCTAACGGATGGCTAGGGAAACCTAAGGGATAGTGTAACAGAAAGCAAACTTCCGCCTTGGCGGTAAAGGTGAAACGGCGGGGTAAGAGCCCACCGGCGCGCTTGGTAACTTGCGTGGCCATATAAACCCAACTTGCAGTAAGAAGGGATGGTTTTGGTCTTATATTAAAACCCTTCGCTAGAGCTTGTTTGTAAAAGCAAGCGTAGATAAATGATCGCTCAAGACAGAACTCGGCTTAACGCCGTGCCTCCCTTAAATTTAGAGTAAATTTCAAGTAGTTAGCAGTTGGTAAATTCGAAAGATTTTCAAGACAAAAACGGCAAATATGCCGTGCCTTGAAAGTTTGAGTTTAGATTAATTTTTTACGTATTTTTGAGCTTTTTGTAGTTTTGTAAGCTCGTTTTGGATGTGTGAAGATTTAGTTTTAAAAAGCTCTATCGCACCGCCAATTAGCGCTTGTGCTTCTTGAGCTGAAGCTAAGCTTTTAAACATATCTTCGCTAAAGCTTTGTGATAGTGCAGCTAGCTTTCTTGTGTCTTCGTTTATTAACGCTAGCTTAAATTCATTGACCCAGCTATTCACCTGATGTTACCTCCCTCCATGCTTCTGATAACTGCTTTACGACGTTTGTTACTTCATTTAGCGCGGCTATATCATTTTGGATATTAGCCATCGCAAGAAGCTGCATCTGTCTTGTATAAAGTCCGCTAAGATAGTGAGCTACGTCGCCTTGAGAATAATCAAGCGAGTTTAAAAGCTCAACAAAAATAGCGTTTGTTCTATTTATATAGTAGACTTTTTTCTCTATATCTCCAGCTTCTATCGCTTTTTTGGTGCGAAATATAAATTTCAAAATCCCATCATAAAGCATTTCTATTAATTTAGTTGGGGACTCAATGCCCCCAAAACTCGACTGTGCGTATGCACTATATGCGCTTTGATTCATTTTTTTCTCTTATTTTCTGCTGTTTATTTCAGCATCTATCATTGATTTTAGAGTTGAGAACTGATTTTCTAAACTTGCGATGATAGAGTTATACTTGATGAAGCGCTCTTGCATCGTTGTATATTTCTCATCTAAAAGCTTTTGAGTGCTCTCTTTGTTTTTAGTGATAGACTCACTCTCATCTTTTAGCTGATTTTGCATAGCGATCATAGTGCCTTTCTTGCCAACAGCGCCATCAAGCATATTAGCTAGCTTTGTAAAAAGACCATCAGTTTTTTTAGTCACCGGATTTACAGTGGCTTCACTCATACCAAGAGTTGCTAGTGCAGAAGCTTTGCCTTTTACCTCGATATTTTCGCCATCACTTCTTTTTAAGATGATCCTCTTGCCGCTTTGATCAAGGCTAGCTGTGACTCCGTCTATACCAGCGTCATTGATAGCTTGTTGAAGCTTTAGGGCGTTATCCTCAGCTGTCCCGCCAGCTATGGTTGAAAATATAACTGACTTGCCATTTATCGTTAGATCGCCAGCTTGGATATTTAACGCACCTGCGCTAACGGTTGAGTTGCCCATGTAGCTTATCGGCTCGGTCTTGCTTGAACCCATAAAAAATTTCTGAATTTCTTCTGGATCTTTGCTAAGAGCTGCGTTAAATTTATTTAGATCAAGCTGAAGCTGACCATCTTTGTCAGGCACTATGCCAAATTTACTTAGCGCTTTGCCTTCGCTATCTTGACCATTTACTAGACGTCCGATGTTTGATCTAAGGCTTGAAATTTCACTTACACCTTGGAAAGTACCAGCACCTTTTTCTTCGTCATATTTTGTAGCGATCTCAAGGTTCATAGTCATTAGGTTGTAGTCTTTTATAAACTCTTCAACCGCTTTTACGACCTCTTCAGTGTTTTGAGAGATGCTGACATTTGTCTTGCCAGTCTCATTTAGCGTGATATTTACGCCAGGTCTTAGATCATCAAAGCTATTTTTGCTTCTTTTGATATTTACGCCGTTATATGTAAATTCTGCATCTTGCGCTTTTAGAATTCTATTTTTCTCCAAATTTGATGTCATCTTTGGCGAGCCATCAGGATTTGTTAGCGCTGTGCCGTGCTCGTCTGTGTCTTGAAACTGCGTATCATCCCAGCCAAGCTTGTCTAAGATGCCAGCTGTGTCGTTTGAAAATTTGATAGTCTGTGTAGCGCCAGTGCTGCCTGATTGAAGCATTATTTGATTTGGTTTATCGCCACCAACATTTAAAATTCTAGCTTGCAACTTGCCACCACTTACGTCATTTATCTTATCAACGATATCTTGATAAGTTGTCGATCTTGTCACACCGATAGAGAATTTTTGTCCATCGATCTCAACATCAAACGAGCCAGTATTTGTCGCACCCACCATGCTTGAAGAATTTTTGAAATTCGTGCTTTGAAATGTATCTTTTTGAGCAAGTTTTTGCACATCGATACTAAAGCTTTGCACGCTAACGCCGTTTGCAGCAGAAGCAGTGACGCTTTTGCCAGCGTTATTTGTATTTCTTTTTAGATAAAGTGCCTCGCCGCCAAGTGTTTTGCCACTAACATTTACGTTGCTAACAAGAGTTTTTAGCGCTGCAAGGTCCTTTTGCTTAAGCTCATTTTTCTCTAGTCTTGTTGTAAGTGGTTTGATCTGTCCAGCCTCATCAGCCTCTTTTAGTTTCTTGATAAGCTCATCGTTTAGGCCGCTATTTTTTGTACCGATGCCTAAATTTGTTACGTTACCTACTGCCATTTTTAACTCTCCTTGTCAAAAAGTATTCCGATACTTTCTTTGAAATACTCGCTGATTTTTATAGCTTCTTTGCTCGGAAGCTGTGTTATCTCTTCACCTGTTTTGGCGTCTTTTACTTGCACTACCATTAAATTTAACTTCTCGTTGTAAGCAAATCTTACATTAGTATCGAGCTGTTGCATCTGATAGTTTAGCCTATCAGTGACCTCTCTTGTCTTTCTAGCAAGATCCTCGTTGCTAAGTCCGTCAAGCTCGTTAGCATCCTTTGATTTGCCGTTTTTATCGGCATTTACTTTGACATCAGAGTGCTCGATAGGTCTGCTGTCTATCTGACGCTGAGCCGACGTGCTCATGCTTGCATCAAGTGTTTGATTTGCCGCTGCTTTGAAAATTTCCATAGTTTTACTCCTTAAAACTTACGCTAGCTCCTACATCGGTAAAATTTTAAATTCCTTTAGTATTTATATAAATTTTTGATTATTTAGGTTAAAATCGAGCAAAATTTATAGGACGGGATATGAAAATTTCATTTGAATGCGACTGCATTTTGCTGCAAAAGACCTTGCTGCTTTTTTGTGGAAATTTAGCCGCTCATCATAAGGATTGTGATTTTGTAGTAAGTGACCGCGAGATTGTCACAAAAAAACCGCTATTTATAATAGGTAAGAACGCTCATCTTTCTCATCCATTTACAAGAGCCACTCTTATTGATACGCTTGAGGAGTTTTACTCAGCCACGCAAATTTCAAAGGCAAAAGAGCCAGATCAGATAGTAAATGAAAAGAGTTTGGAGCAAAAAGTATCACTCTTAATAGATAAATTTAAAGCTGATCTGCTTGAAATTTTAAGGGCAAATCAGTGAAGCTTTGCACCAAAATTTCAAGTGGTAAATTTAAAGGCAAAAGGCTAGAGCTACCAAGTCTAAGCACGACTAGAAGCACAAAAAGCATCGTAAAAGAGTCCTTTTTTAACGTCATTAGAGATGAAATGTACTCACTTACATTTATAGAGGGCTTTGGCGGAAGCGGCGTGATGGCAAGCGAGGCTGTTAGTAACGGAGCGCGCGAGGCTATCGCTATCGAAAAAGATAGAGCTGCTTTTAAGATCACGCAAAGTAACCTTGCAAGCCTGCAAAGTCCAAATTTAAAAGCAATAAATGGCGACAGCTTTGCGCTTTTGCCTGATCTTGTAAATTCGCAAAATGGTAAGGTTTTACTCTATCTTGATCCGCCATTTGACATAAGGGCTGGCTTTGATGATATCTACGAAAAGCTTGTAAATTTGATCTCGCAGCTAAAAAAAGAGAAAATTTATATGATAGTTTTTGAGCATAACAGCGATTTTAAATTTGGCGATGAAATTTCTGCGTATAAGCTTGTTAAATTTAAAAAATTTGGAGCTACTTCTCTCTCTTATTTTCAGTAAAAATTTGGAACATCTTTTGCTTTAAAAACCTAAAATAGCTAAATTTTAGGAAAAAATATGAATAAATTTTTATCTTTTGTAGCAGCTTCAGTGATAGCTACTTCAGCCTTTGCTACGCAGATAAAAGAGCTTGCAAACATCGTTGGCGTAAGGGACAACCAGCTAATAGGCTATGGTTTAGTCGTCGGACTAAACGGCACAGGGGACGGCTCAACGTCAAAATTTACGATCCAATCGCTATCAAACATGCTTCAAGGCGTAAATGTCAAGATAAATCCAGATGATATCAAGTCTAAAAACGCAGCTGCTGTTATGGTGACAGCAAAATTACCTGCATTTGCAAGGCATGGCGACAAGCTTGATATCGAGATCTCATCTATCGGCGATGCAAAAAGCTTACAAGGTGGCACACTTCTTATGACTCCGCTAAAGGGCGTTGATGGCGATATCTACGCTTTGGCTCAAGGACCTCTAAGTATCGGTGGCAAGAGTGCGGGTAGAAGTGGCGGCAATCACCCAACCGTTGGCACTATCTTAAATGGTGCCCTTGTGGAGCGCGAGGTCACTTACGATATCTACAACCAAGACAGCATAAAACTAAGCCTAAAAGATACAAATTTTAAAACCGCTCTTGATATCCAAAACGCCATAAATGCAAACATCTCAGACGATACTGCAAAGGCGATCGATCCAAGAACGGTTATTGTTAAAAAGCCAGATGACGTTAGCATCATCGAGCTTGCAAGCGCTGTGCTTGATCTTGATGTGGAGTATAAGCCAGATGAGAAGATCGTAGTTGATGAGAGAACTGGCACGATAGTTAGCGGTATAAACGCGGTAGTTAGTCCAGTCGTGATAACTCATGGCGCTATAACTATAAAGATAGAGCCAAATAGCTACGAAGAGGCGGCGCAAAATGATGTAAATATAGGTAGCGACACCTCGGTGGCTCCTAGTCAAAATTTACTTAAAATTTCAGGTGAGAAAACAACCGTCGCAAACGTGACAAGAGCGCTAAACAAGCTTGGTGCAACACCAAGTGACATCATCTCGATACTTGAAAATTTAAAACGAGTTGGCGCGATACAAGTCGATCTGGAGATAATATAATGCAAATAGACAACACCTTAGCACTAAATTCATACAACGACATCTCAGCAAACAAGATAAAAAATGCAAATGCCAAACAAGATGCACTTTTAAAAGAGCAAACTGATGCTTTTGAAGCATTTATGGTAAAAGCTGTTCTTGATATCGCTTTAAAAGAAGATGATAAGAACTCACTCTATCCAAAAGCCGCTGGCAGCGATATTTACAGGTCTATGTATAACGACGCTATGAGCAAAGCTTTGAGTGGAAATTTAGGTTTTTCAGAACTTTTATACGATTTTTTGAAGAGAGACTCTTAAGTAAATTTATATTTTGCCGATGTAGTGATATAAACATTTTATTTTAAGAGGTATGGATATGATAACTCCTTTGAACCAAAGACCAAACTACCAGGCAAATACGCTAAATAAAAATAGCGATGCTAGAGTTGAAAATGAAAACAAAGAAGTAAAAACAAACGAAAACGCAAGAGTAAAAGAGATAGCTGATGCAATAGCAAATGGCACCTATCAGGTAGATATCTCTAAAACAGCAAAAGCTGTGGCTGATGCGTTGCTCTAAATTTAAAGGAATTTAAATGATAAAGAAGCTTTTGGACGAGGCCATAGGCGAGCTAGACGAGCTTATAAATTTAACGATGCAAGATATCGCCAATATAAAAGAGGCGAAGCACTCAAGCGTTGATGAGAGCGTGAAGAAGAAAAATGCTCTTGTGCGTGCTTTTGAAGATACCAAAAGAGCTTTGGATAAAGAGCTACTAAGGGTTTCAAAAGAGAGTGGCACGACGACACTTGCAAATGTTTTAGATGATGAAGTGAAGTCAAAGCTAGTGCTTATGCGTTCAAAGCTTGAAATTTTGCATAAAGTAAATAAAGAATATGCAAGACACGTCGTTGTTGTTAAGGAGTTTTTCGACTCACTTAGCAAAAAAGTCTTTGGTACTCAGACTAATGAATACGGTCAAGACGGCAGCGGCACAGATAATAATTTTTACAAATCAAGGGTTTAAACAATGGCTAATATCTTTATGTCATTAGGCACAGGCGTTTCAGGGCTAAATGCAGCCCAAGTGCAAATAAGCACAACCGGAAACAACATCACAAACGCCGATAGTAACTACTACACAAGGCAGCGCGTAGTGCAGTCTGCGTCTCCAGCGATGAACACTGTCCCTGGTGGCGTTGGCACAGGCACGCAAGTAGATACTGTGACAAGACTTCACGATGAGTTTGCCTACTCAAGACTAAAATATTCATCATCAAATTTAGAAAATACAGGCTATAAACAGAGAATTTTACAAGAGGCGACAAAATACTTCCCAGATCTAAAAGATAACGGCATGGTAAAAGATATCCAAGAGTATTTTGCAGCGTGGAATAACTTCGCTTCAAACCCAGACGAGGGCGCTCAAAAGGTAAATTTGATAAATAAAGCTAGCGTTTTAACAGCTAGCATCAACCGCTCATCAAAGATGCTTTATGATATGCACACGCAGATAGATGAGACTATAAAGATAAATATAAACGAGATAAATTCACTTGGCAAGCAAATAGCAAATATCAATAAACAAATTCAAAGAGTTGAATCAGGCGCAGACGCTGGTATCAAGATAAATGCAAACGACCTTCGTGACAAGCGCGATGAGCTAGAGCTTGCTATGTCAAAGCTGGTAAATACAGCCGTTTATAAAAGCGATCTAAAAAGCGAGTCAAGGATAGATACTGGCATAAGCGATCAAGGAAGATACTACAACCTAAATATCGGCGGTGTGAGTATCGTTGATGGTGTAAATTTTCATGAAATTTCTATGAGCTCAACTGAGAGTGGGCAATACACTAAAATTTATTATGAAAGAGAAGATGGCAGACGTATCCCTATGGAGGAGAAGATCACAAATGGCAAGATAGGAGCTGCACTTGATCTTAGAGGCCGTAACTACGAGCCAGATAATGATAAATTTAGTGATGGTATCATCCAAAAATATATCGATAACCTAAATACATTTTCAAAAACTTTAATAACTAGCACAAACAATGTCTATGCCGAGTCTGCGGTTGAAATTTCAAACTCAGATCCGATCAGCTACCTAGAAAACGACAAGACGCTGATGAACCATGATAACAGCATAAGAAACGGCAGCTTTGATGCTATCGTTTATGATAACAAAGGCAACGTCGTAGCCAAAAAGACTATCGAGATAAACGGCACTACGACGATGAATGATACAAAATACGGCAACTCTGTTGTGCAAGATTTTAACTCAAATTCAGACGATAACAACGACAACAACATGCTAAATGACGTCGATGACTTTTTTGAAGCGTCGTATTTTTATGATAAAAACACGCATCAAGGCACATTTGCGCTCATACCAAAGCAAGCTCAAGGGCTTTATAGCATCTCAATAGTCGATCATGGCACAAATTTCCCAGGCGTTGTTGGTATCAACAGATTTTTTTCTGGCACAAACTCAAATACAATAGGTATCAATCAAAATTTCACCCAAGATCACACAAAACTTCGTGCCTACTCAAAGCCAGTTGTGGGAAACAACGAAGTTGCAAACAAGATGATCCAGCTTCAGTACCAAAAGCAGACATTTTACTCAAGTGGCACTGCGCTTGATAGGGATGAGACGATCGAGGGATATTACCGCTATTTTACGACCGATATGGCGAGCGATACCGAGGCAAACAACACGATCCACGACACAAATACATCTTTGCAAAGGACTGCTGAAGAGGAGTTTCAATCAACAAGTGGCGTAGATACCAACGAAGAGCTTACAAATTTGATCCGCTTTCAAGCAAGCTACGGCGCAGCTGCAAAGATCATCACGACCGTTGATCAGATGTTAGACACTCTTCTTTCACTAAAACAATGAGTGATCTAAAGAGCCTTTTAGACTCGCACGTACTAAGTAAAAATACAAGCTCGGGGCTATTTGACGCCCCAGACCCACTTCAAGTCGCCTCTAAATTTAAAGAGCCAAATATAGCACTCATTTGTGCGTTATTTGCCTATGGCAACGCAAAAATGATAGTGAAATTTCTAAATTCGCTTGATTTTAGTTTGCTTGATGAGAGCGAGCAAAATATCAAGAAAAATTTATCAAATTTCAAATACCGCTTTCAAAATGAAAACGACGTAAAAGAAATTTTCATCACGCTTTCACGCCTGAAAAAAGAGGGCTGCATAGAGGAAATTTTAGCCCGTGGTCTTGCAAAAAACGGCGAGATGATAGAGGGCGTAAATGAGCTTATTAAATTTATTTATGGGCTAAATTCTTACCGCTCAGATGGGTATGAGTTTTTCTTTGGAAAGAGCTTTAGCAAAGAGCCTCAAAGCCCATATAAACGCTACAATATGTATCTTCGCTGGATGGTGCGAGATAGCGACATCGACCTTGGAGTGTTTAAAAATTTACCAAAAGATAGGCTTTTGATGCCACTTGACGTGCATACGCATAGGGTTTCGCTAAATTTAGGGCTTATAAATAGAAAAAGCTACGACTTCAAAGCGGTCATGGAGCTTACAAATAGGCTTAGAGAATTTGATAAGCTTGATCCGATCAAATACGACTTTGCGCTTTATAGGATAGGGCAGAGCAAAGAGCTAGAAACTATCGTAAAAAATCTCAAAAAATAAAAATTATTGCTAAATTTTTAAATTTAGGATAGACTTGCCATACAATTTTATCCATAAGGAGCTCGTATGAAAAAAATCGTTTTACTAAGTGCAGTTTTAGGAACTTTGCTTTTTGCTCACGAGGGTCATCACTTTGATCCAAAAGCTGGAGAGCATCTAGTTATACCAGTTAATGAGCTAAGTGAAAAGGGCGATAAAAACGTTGGTGAAATAGTAGCTGTTAAGACAAACTACGGCGTAGCGTTTTTTCCAAATTTAAAAGGTCTTCCTGCAGGACTTCACGGCTTTCACGTTCATCAAAATGCTGATTGCGGTGCAACTGAAAAAGGTCTTGGCATGAAAGCTGGCGGTCACTGGGATCCAGCTGAGACAAAAATGCACTCATTTGCATGGGACGATAAGGGTCACAAAGGCGATCTACCAGCGCTTTACGTAGATGCTGAGGGCAATGCAAACTACCCAGTGCTAGCTCCAAAGATTAAAAACCTTGACGAGCTAAAAGGTCACTCACTAATGGTTCACGTTGGTGGCGATAACCACAGCGACCAGCCAAAAGCACTTGGCGGCGGCGGCGCTAGAATGCTTTGCGGCGTTATTAAGTAATCAAACCACGCAAAAAGCCTTTAAATTTAATGTTTAAAGGCTTTTTAAATTTCGCACTCAAATTTAACCTTCATTTCTAAGATGAAATTTCAAAATTTTAAACTACAATCCGCTTTTAACTTAAATTTACAAAGAACAAAAATGGAATTTGACCTACTTAGCTACACTGTCTTTTTTGTCGCCGCGTTTTTGGGTGGTTTTATCGACGCGATCGCAGGTGGCGGCGGACTGATCACATTGCCAGCCATCATGGCTATGGGCGTGCCACCTCATCTTGCTCTTGGCACAAACAAGCTTCAAGGCGTCTTTGGCAGCTTCACGGCAACGCTAAATTTCACTAAAAAAGGGCTGATTAATTACAAAGAGTGCTTTGTTGGCATAGTTTTTACATTTATTGGAGCGGCCATTGGCGCAACGCTCATCTTATTTTTAAATGCAAATTTCTTAAAAATAATCATCCCATTTTTGCTAATCGCCATCTTCATCTATACGCTTTTTATGCCAAAAATAGGCGAGAGCGACAGGGCTGCAAAGATGAATGAGAAGCTATTTTATGTCATATTTGGACTAATTCTTGGCTTTTATGATGGCTTTTTTGGCCCAGGAGCAGGCTCGTTTTGGATGTTTGCGATGGTGGCTTTAATTGGGCTAAATTTAAAAAAAGCTGTCGCTCACACAAAGGCTTTAAATTTTACCAGCAACATCGTAGCGCTTGGCGTTTTTATAGCAGGCGGGCAGATACTTTGGCTAGTTGGCTTTTTGATGGCTGTAGGGCAAATTTTAGGAGCATATTTTGGCTCAAATTTAGTCATCAAAAAAGAGATCAAATTTATTAGAACGATGTTTTTGATAGTTGTCGCAGCGACCATTTGCAAACTACTTTTTGACTACTTCAAAGCTTAAAATTAAAAATGTTTTAACAATAATTTTGTTACAATCACGCAAAATTCTAAATCTAAGGTAAATCAATGAAAGATTTGTTTCTATTCTCAAATTTGCTAAACCATTCACATGCCTTTGTCTATGCGTTTCACTTTTGCCTTGTAGCTTTGATCATCCTTATCGTTGCTTACATCGCAAGGAGCAAGATGCAGCTTGTACCAAGAGGCCTTCAAAACATAGTTGAGGCTTATTTAGAGGGCGTTATCTCTATGGGTAAAGATACTTTAGGCAGCGAAAAGCTAGCTAGAAAATACCTCCCACTTGTTGCAACTATCGGTTTTATCGTATTTTTCTCAAACGTCATTGGTATCATCCCTGGCTTTGAGTCACCAAGCTCAAGCTTAAATTTGACTTTAGTTTTGGCTTTGGTTGTATTTATTTACTATAACTTTGAGGGCATTAGAGAAAATGGCTTTTTCAAATACTTTGGACACTTCATGGGACCAAACAAATTTCTAGCTCCTATTATGTTTCCAGTCGAAGTCATCTCACATCTTTCACGTGTAGTTTCGCTATCTTTCCGTCTTTTTGGTAACATCAAGGGCGATGACTTGTTCTTACTTGCGATGCTTACACTTGCACCTTGGTTTGCTCCACTTCCAGCCTTTGCACTTCTAACACTTATGGCTGTTTTGCAAACATTTATTTTTATGATGCTAACTTACGTTTATCTAGCTGGCGCAGTCGCTATTAGCGAGCATGAGCATTAAAATTTAAAGCCATATTTTATATGGCTTTTCTCTTTTTTAAATTTCTACTATCTATCAACTTTAACTTTCAAGCAACATTTTAAAATAAAAAATAAAGTATTAAATTTAGTGAAGAATTAAGCAGTAAAAATGTGTGCTATCTCTAGCACACATAAATTTATTTTCTGTGGTCGTATTTCCAGCCCATTTTTTCAAGCTTTTCAACGATCTCGACAACGTAGTCAGTCACACAATCAAGCATCTTTTGACCTTTTTCTAGGCTAGCTTTTGTGCTATCTCCAGTAGCACCTGTTTCTGTTACCTCTTTGATATCCCAGATGATGGTGCTAAACTCGCCAAAACCGATAACGTCATGAGGCACTTGTGACTTTGCGTACTCTAAATTTACAAGTTCAGGCTTAACCGCCATTGTTATAGAAGTCTCGCCCTCTCCGCCGTGACCAAGTCCGTCCCAGACGTCAAATATACCTTTTAGTCTAGCTCCTGTGATATTCCACCAAGCAGGGATAAAGACCAAAACAGCGTCTTTGTGTCTATCTTTTACCTTTCTAGCGGCGATCTCAAGGGCAGGGATGTTGCCGTCGTGGCCATTTAGGATGATGATATGTTTTATGCCGTTATTTATAAGGCTCTCAAAAATATCTTCAGCGATCGCTATCGTGGTTTCAAATCTAAGAGTGACTGACATAGGAAATTGATTGTAGTGGATAGAAGTACCAAAAGGCACGCCTGGAACAACGATGGTCTTTCCAAGTCTTAGAGCTGCTCTTTTTGCGATCTCTTCAGGCACGAAAAGATCAGGCCCAAGTGGCAGGTGCCAGCCATGGCTCTCGCAGCTACCAAAGGTCGTGATAGCGCTATCTATCTCGTGCGCCTCAAATTTTTGCTTTAGCTCTCTTGCGCTAAATTCGTTCAAAACTACCTTTTTCATCTCATCTCCTTGTTAAAAAATTTATAAAATATCGGATAGATAATAATCGTAATAACTAACGCTACAAGACCTGATGGTAGGTCAAATGGAAGTGGCAAATAGTACTGGAAGATAAATCCAAGCAAAGCGCCTATGACAAATGAAATAACGCCAGCCATGTGATAGTCTGGTTCGCTATTAAATTTAGCGATGTCGTATTTTCCTTTTTTGATGATGTAATAATCAGCTATCAGCGGACCAGCAAGAGGCGGAGCAAATGTGCCAAGTATCGTGATGAATGATGCAAAAAACATTTGATAAAAGGCAAATGAGCCAAGCACAGTGCCTACTACGCCAGCGATTAACACTAGTTTTTTTCTATTTATGTTTAAATTTATGCTTGAGAGCACCGGGCCAGTATATAGTGAGTTGCAGTATAGCTCGGCGTTATTTGTAGTCCAAAGCGATGCTGTCCAAGCGATGACACCGATGATAGCTAAAAGGGCTGACTTTGTTAGCATCCACTCTACGTAGTTAAACTGACCAACGCTTACTGCGCCGATGTAGCCAACTATGTTTAAAAGAGGGTTTGTTAGTATAAAGCAAGCCACGACACCAGCGATGACAGCTTTTACTGATTTGTTAAATCTAAATAGATCAACACCCATAACAGCTCCTGCTATCCAGCTACCAACGACAGCTGTGATGGCATTTCCAAGTCCAAGACCTTGTATATTTTTGGTCTTTTCTAAAAAGGCCGCAGCTCCGCCACCCTCTGCTAACATCTCGTAGCCAACATAGACTGCGATGATCAAGATAACAGGGCTTATAGGGATCGCGATAGCCTCGATAGCTTTGATGCCCACGTATGCTGTGATGGTGAATATGATGCCAAAGATAAAGCAAGCAAGAAAGACCTCAAGCGTGATCGGTGTGATATCTTTGTAGCCAAAATTTGCCGGATCAAAGACGATGACGCCACTTGGGTTACCTATAAATGAACCCCAAATTTGACCGACCATGCCAGTGATGCTGGCAAACCAGCCAAGTGTTAGCAGTGCCATGATGATCATTGGCAAATTTGCACCTTTCATGCCGTAAGAGTACCTAGAAACTAGAGCTAGGCTCATACCAGTTTTTTGGGCCATTATGCCAAGTAGCGCAGTGATGATACTTAGCGAGCCCATACCTAAAATGATCGCCCAAAGGGCAGTTTGAGGTGAGACGCCAGGCTTTCCGCCAAAACCGGCCAGAACGCCACCTATGAAAAGTCCAGTAACGACGTAGCCAAAACCTACCCAGACCATTATCTGGTTAAATGTCGGGCGTCGCTCAGACATCGGAACCGGAGACAGCATACGTTCGCCATCTTCTAAAACAACATTCTCTTTGTCGCTCATACAAGCTCCTTTCATAAAATTTTATCTTTTTTTATTATAGCTATATTATTTTTTTCTTACGAAAAATATTTAATTTGTAATTTAAATTTTTATCATTAATGTTACGAATTGTTAGTGTTTTTAAATTTCCTTAAAAGCACTCCTTTAGATATTTTAAAAGAAAGTATCGCTAAAATACGCACTAAAAATTTGCATAAATTTAAAGGTAAAAATATGTTTGAAGTCGTTATCGGTTTAGAAGTTCATACTCAGCTTAATACAAAAACTAAAATTTTCTGCTCTTGCTCGACTAGCTTTGGCGACGAGGCGAACACCCACGTTTGTCCGACCTGCCTAGCTCTGCCTGGAGCGCTACCTGTACTAAACAAAGAGGCTGTCAAAAAGGCGATCAGCTTTGGCACAGCGATAAACGCTAAGATAAATAAAAAATCAGTCTTTAATAGAAAAAACTACTTCTACCCAGACCTTCCAAAGGCATATCAAATTTCACAGTTTGAGATACCTATCGTAGAAGGCGGCGAGCTCATCATCGACGTAAATGGCACTAAAAAACGCATCGGCGTAACTAGAGCGCACCTTGAGGAGGATGCTGGCAAAAATATCCACGAAGAAAATGAGAGCCTAGTTGATCTAAACAGAGCTGGCACGCCGCTTCTTGAGATAGTTAGCGAGCCAGACCTTAGAAGTAGCGACGAGGCGGTAGCTTATCTTAAAAAACTACACTCGATCCTTCGCTTTTTAAACATCAGCGACGCAAATATGCAAGAAGGTAGCTTCCGCTGCGACGCAAACGTCTCTATCCGTCCAAAAGGCGATACCAAGCTTTATACAAGGGTCGAGATAAAAAACCTAAACTCATTTAAATTTATCCAAAAAGCGATCGACTACGAGGTAGAGCGCCAAAGTGCAGCGTGGGAAGATGGCAAATATGACGAAGAGGTCTATCAAGAGACAAGGCTGTTTGACACGACAAATTTAGTGACAAGATCGATGCGTGGCAAAGAGGATAGCGCGGAGTATAGATACTTCCCTGACCCTGATTTGCTGCCTGTTGAAGTGCCAGAAGAGATGTATAACGAAGCGATCAAAATTCCAGAGCTTGCCGAGCAAAAGGTCGCAAGATATGTTAGCGAGCTAGGCGTAAAAGAGAGCGATGCACTAAATTTAACCCAAAGCGTTGAGATGGCTAGATATTTTGAAGAGCTGATCGCCGCTGGAATTCAACCAAAGCTTGCTACTACGTGGCTCATAGTCGAGCTTCTTGGTCGCTTAAATAACGGCGTAACGATCGAGACAAGCCCAGTTAGCAGCGCTAAGATGATAAATTTACTAAAACGCATAGAAGATGGCACGATAAGCGGCAAGGCTGCAAAAGAGGTATTAGACTATCTAATGGAGCATGACGCAGACGTTGATAGCGTCATCGAAAAGCTTGGCTTGAAGCAAGTGAGCGACGACTCAGCGATCATCGCAATTATAGATCAAATTTTAGCTGCAAACGCCGACAAAGTCGAAGAGTATAAAAGCGGCAAAGATAAGATGTTTGGATTTTTTGTCGGTCAGGTGATGAAAGAGGGTAAGGGTGCCTTTAACCCAGGCAAGGTCAATGAGCTTTTAAAGGCCAAAATAGGCTAAAAAAGGGCTAAAATGAGCATAGCAGTCATCGGAGCTGGCAAGTGGGGCAGTGCGCTTTTTCACGCATTTAGTGAAAATAACGAGTGCGTCATCAGCTCAAGAACCCCAAGAGAGATGCCAAATTTTGTAAGCTTGGATGAAGCTTTGGAGTGCGAATATCTAGTTTGCACGATCCCAACGCAAGCTACAAATTTATGGTTAAAGCAAAACTACAAAAACAAAGGTCAAAAGATCCTAGTCGCCAGCAAAGGCATAGACACGGCAAATCTCAAATTTCTAAATGAAATTTATGAAGACTTTGTTGATAGAGAAAATTTGGCCTTTCTTTCTGGGCCGACCTTTGCAAAAGAGATCATGCAAAAGCTGCCTTGTGCTTTGGTGGTAAATTCTAAAAATCAAAATTTAGCTTTAAAATTTGCCTCATTTTTCCCAAGCTATATGAAAGCTTACACTTCTGATGATGTGATCGGTGCTGAGGTGTGTGGAGCCTATAAAAACGTGATCGCCATAGCTGGTGGCATCTGCGACGGACTTGGTCTTGGCAACAATGCAAGGGCTAGCCTCATTTCGAGGGGGCTTGTTGAGATGGCTAGATTTGGTAAATTTTTTGGTGCAAAAGATGAGACATTTATGGGGCTAAGCGGCGCAGGAGATCTTTTCTTAACCGCTTCGTCGATACTCTCGCGCAACTACCGCGTAGGTCTTGGCATAGCAAGGCACGAGAGGCTGGAGAAAATTTTAAATGAGCTTGGCGAGGTGGCAGAGGGTGTCGATACTGCAAGGGCTATTAGCAAGATCGCTAAAGAAAAGGGCATATATGTGCCCATAGCCAGTGAGGTTGAAAATATGCTAAATGGCAAAGATGTTTTTGAGAGCGTAAAATCGCTTTTGGGAAGAAGATGAGAGCTTTTAAATTTATACTTTTTGTAGCTATTTTTGCTTTGGGGTTAAGCGGCGCAGAGGTGAGCCTAAGAGCCAAGGTCTCGCAAATGATAATGGTTGGCTTTAACGGAGCTAGCACAAAAGACGCTGCGTTTCGCGCGATGTTAAGTGACGCTGGGTATGAGAGATTTGGCGGAGTGATGCTACTTGGTAGAAACGTCACTAGCAAAGCCCAGCTAAAAGCTAGCATAAAGGCGATCAAAGAGAAAAGTCCTAAAATTTTTATCGCCATTGACGAAGAGGGCGGCAACGTAAGCCGTATGAAGGATGAGAGCTTTGACGGCCCATATCCTAGCGCATACGAGGTCGCAAGCACGCTTGATATCAAAAGCGCTTATGATCTCTACTCAAAAATGGCTATAAATTTAAAAGAGTGCGGCATAAACCTAAATTTCGCCCCAGTTGTTGATTTGCACGATGAAAACTCGCCGATCATCGCCGCTAAGCAAAGGGCGTTTAGCGAGTATGCGAGCAAGGTTGTGATCTACGCTGATGCTTTTATGGACGCATTTAAAGAACAGGGCATCCTAACGACACTTAAGCACTTCCCAGGGCATGGCAACTCAAAAGAGGACTCACATAAAAATAAGAGTGAGGTCACGTTAAGTAAAGACGCGCTACTACCATACAAAGACGCTATAAGCACTGGTAGAGCGCAGATCATCATGGTAGGGCACCTTTTTGTGAAGGGCATCGACGAGGACAATCCAGCCACGCTTTCTAAAAAAATAATAACCGACCTCTTGCGAAATGAGCTTAAATTTAATGGCGTGGTTATCAGCGATGATATGCTGATGAAAGGCGTTGGCGATGAAGCTTTAGCGCAAAAAGTGGTGAAATTTATAAACGCTGGTGGCGATATCTTGCTCTTTAGCGAGTTTAAGATAAATAACCAAAGAACGGCTGATCTGATCACTCAGATCATAATCGATGCTGTAAATGAGAAAAAGATCAGCAAAGAGCGAATCGACGCATCATACAAGAGGATAATGGCTCTAAAAGCGAAGATGTAAATTTGATTTTTAGAAAGTTAGATTAGTAAATTTGTGTTATTTTCGTCTTTTTCAAGATCAAAATATAAAATTTCAAGCCGTATTTCATCGTCGTATTTAAAATTCATAGACTCTTGTTTTATGCCGTCTATCTTTGGATATATCAGATGAAGCTTGCCGCACTCGTGTTTTTTGCCGTAAGCGTAGAGTTGATATAGGTCGGCTTGTGAGATATCATCTTTTGAGCTTATGATCTTCCATTTTGTGTCGGCTATAAATTTGCCTTTTAAAAATATATCGGGCCTTAGTTTAAAACTTTTTGGCTCTTCAACGAGGTGTTTTTCTGAGTGTTGTAATATAGTGCCTGAAAACTTTTTCTTTATAAAATTTCCAACATAGCTTTCAAAAAGTGCATTCATATCAAATAGCAAGGCAAAGGCTAGATCATCGCCCTTGTGTGGTGTAAAAGAGTTGCCAAGCAAAAATATCTTACACCATAAAAGCGTTTGCTCGTAGTGCTTTACTTGGCGGTTTATGACAAGCTTTGCAAAGAAATTTTTATAATTCTCACACTCCGAAACCTCATCAAATATAAACAAAAGCTCGCGTATTTTTTGCTGATTTTTACTAGAATTTGACTTTTTGTATAGAAATTTAAGTGTTGTTTTTATAATCCTATTTATCTTTATATCGTTTAAAAATTCGCTGTATCCTACATAAAACCGCTCTTTATGGACGCTATTTCTTTTGATCTGCTCGTTTATACTAAGCTTTCCTTTTAGGAAATTTAGATTCTCCTCTAGCGCCACATAGTCACTTTTTATCCCCTTTTTTACAAGAGCTTCAAGCTCGCATAAAAACATCGAGATGAAAATTTCTAAAAGCGGTAAATTTTGGGTTTTTAGATTAGCTAAATTTGAGCTTTTAAATGGGAAATTTTTTAGCGTTCTTAGCATTTTTATAAAAACTGCTTTTGATCTTTCAGCGTCTTTTTTGTCTGCTATTTTTGGCAAAATCTCTATCGTTAAGCCACTTTTTGTTTGCAAAACGCCGACATAATTTCTAGCTTGTATAAATTTCCCGCCAACCCCGCTTGCTATCCTTAAAAACGGCGCATTTTCATCGCTATTTTTAAGGATAAAATTTTCTATATCTTTAAAGTCTTTTTTGTCTATATCGTGCTGATATATGCGCTCAAACTCAGTAATCGTTATCTGGGTTTGCTTCATCTGCTTGGCTACTTGTTAAATTGTAAATTTTTAGATAGTTTTGCTCGTCGTAAAAAGCTTCTTTGTCTATTTCGTATAAAATTTTGTCGTTTATATAGTCAGTATCGCTTTTAAATAAAACTTTTGCTGGCTTCTTTTCTTTGATAAATTGACTATCGCCCAAAACCAGCCTTATTTTCTCCCAGTCGTCGTAAAAATACTCTTGTAGTAGTGGTAAAATTTTATTTTTAAAGACATTTGCAAGCGTTTTTAAGTCTGACACGTTTATAAAATAAGCATGTCCTATCGTGTGATCTCTGTCATAAAGATACTCTATACGTTCGTTTATCGTTTTTAGCATTTCGCCTATATTTATGCCTTCGATATTTATTTTGTTTAGTTTGTCATATTCTGGCATCATCTCCACGAACTCAAACCTTCTTCTAAGCGCCGTATCCATAAGGGCTATGCTGCGATCTGCTGTATTCATCGTGCCTATTATGTATAAATTTGACGGCACTCCAAATTTCTCTTTTGAATATGGCAGCTCCACCATTATCTCGTCATCTGCTCCGAGCCTTTTTGACGGCTCTACAAGAGTTATGAGCTCACCAAAAATTTTCGATATATTTCCGCGGTTGATCTCGTCGATAAAGATGGCATATTTTGGTGTGTTGTCATTAAAAAACTTTTGTCGCTCATCTTTTGGCAGATCGCAAAAATCCCTAAGTTTGCCTTTGTAATCACTAAGAAGCAAGGCGTTTTCGCAGCACTGATAAAAAATTCCTTTTGATATCTCATAGGTTATATCGCCATCTTCGTTTTCGTCATCAAATACTGGCTTTATACCCTCAACAAATTCCTCATATCCATAGCTTTGGTGAAATGTTATAAATTTAAAATTCTCTTTAGTGTAGCTTGTGCCTACTTTTTGTTCTTTTATCTCTTTATATTTTTCATAAAGCTCTATGACCTCAGGACACTCATCATTAAGTATTTTTATATCTACATGCCATTCGCTTTTCTCATTTTTCTCGAAGATAAAAGGCGCTCGTCTTTCTTGTGTTTTTACATATTCACAATCCATTTTTGCATGAAATAACAAATCTGATGATATTGTTTGTATTGGTGTTTTTGAACCTGATTTTATTGATTTTAATTTAAATAAAATGTGATTTACTATGCCGTTATTTAACTTAAGCCAACCGCCATTAGTGTTTGACATAGCCGCATCATACAGTATGGCTGCTGCCACTTGATACCAAGTGTAGCTTTCTATTTTTAACATTTCATATAGTGCATCAGTATTATCACTCGATTTTATATTGAGATTTTGAGTAAATTTACCCATGAGTTTTGAAAGCTTATATGTTTTTCCAGTTCCTGGAGGGCCATATAAAATTTGATTTAGTGAAAAATTTACCTTAGCTTTTTGTTGTCCATTGTTTTCTGTTGGCATTGTATCTCCTTTGCCATTTTTAAATTCTATGTATTTGTTTACTGCAGAGTTACAATTAGAAAAATGTTTTTTAGGTCTTCCTGATTTTATAAACTCTTCTTCTAGATATTTTGGATTTTTGCTCTTTGCATCATAATAGTCAAAAATTGAGTAAATTTTATTGTCTTCTAAAAAACTAATAAAATTTCTTAAATAGGTTTGATATTGTGGAACTGTGTTTTTACTTAAAGTTTTTTTACAATAATCTTTAAAACCGTCATAGTCTATATCTTCAAACACGCTTACTCCTTTAATTATCAAAATTTACCAAAGTCACTTTCACAACCCATCAAATTCTTTCTTTAGTTCGTCCCTTAGCTCCTCGGCTCTATCTTCGCCGTTTTTTAAATTTAGCTTCACAAAGTCATCGATCTCGTCTAAAATTTCGACCAGTTCGCTCTCCCAGTTTGCATTTTCTTGTTTCAAAAGTGCTTCTAGCTTATCTCTTGTCTGCTCAAGCTGATCTAGTGCTTTATTCTTATCGCTAGTCTCATTTAGCGCATCTTCAAAGAGTATGTCTTGTCTTAAAGTATTTATCTTTTTTAAGATGACATTACAAAATTTAGGGTATTTTTCGGCATTGCTTAAATTTTGCAAAACCTCTTGCGCAGCTTTTTGATATGCAGGCACCGCCCCCTCTTCGTCAAGCTTTTTGGTTAGTTTTTGTATCTGAAAATATAAAATAAGCGCTGTAAAAAACGCAAGCAGCAAATAGATCGTTACGCTATTCATTTTTATTCCTTTTTGTGATTTTGTTTATGCTGATGATGGCGAGTGCCAGCCAGATGAGGCAAAAAGAGACGATCTTGTAGACGTCTAAGGTTTCGTTAAAGATAAAGACCGCGCAGAGTATCGCTATGGTTGGTGAGATGTATTGCAAGTAGCCGATAGTGGTTAAATTTATCCTTGTTGCAGCTGCATTAAAAGCGACAAGCGGCACGATAGTTACGATGCTTGAAGCGATCATTAAAAGTGAGTTCTCATTTAGTCCAAAGTGGCTTTGCGAGTGAAAAACCAGCCATAAAACGTAGCCAAGTGCAAATGGAAACATAAAAAATGTTTCGATAAAAAGCCCATTAAATGCGCTAATCTTCGCCATCTTTCTAACCATCGCGTAGAAACCAAATGAAAGTGGCAAGATGATAGAGACAAGTGGCAGGCCACCTTTAGCATAAATTTGCACGCAGACAGCTGCGATGACGATACAAACGGCTATGGCACCAGCTTTGCTGAGGCGCTCTTTAAAGATGATGACACCAAGAAGCATGCTTATCAAGGGATTTATAAAATATCCCAAACTCGTGTCTAAAATTTTACCGCTACCCACCGCATAGACATAAACGCCCCAGTTTATGGTGATAAAAATACCGCTTAAAAATAGAGCTTTTAGCGAGCGGATATCCTTAAGAAGCGCAAAAATTTCGCCCATTTTGCCACTGATGCAAAGCACTGCCGCCATCAAGAAAAATGACCAGATGATCCTGTGGGCTAAAATTTCATAAGCATCGACATCTTTGCTAAATAGGTTGAAATAAACCGCCAAAAATCCCCACATAAAAAAGGCGCTAAGCGCAAAAACAACGCCTTTTTGGCTCTCATTTAGTCTTGGTATTTTTGTCGCCTTTTATAGAATTTATACTATCTATCATCAAAAGTGTGACAGAGATGGCTAGGCAGATCATCAAAAAGTATGAGCTTTTCTCCAGTCTCTCGCCGATGGCAAATGAGACAAAAAGCATCATTATAGGCTCAAAATATGTAAGCAAACCAAGCACATTTATCGGCACGAGCGTGCTTGAGAGGATCTGGGCGATGAGGGCTATGCCGCTGATAGCACCAAGCAAGATGAGCAGGTAGTAGATGTTTGGATTTTGGCTCATTACGTAGTCCATATCGGCTGTGAGCGCAAAATAAAATGAGAATAAAAACATAAAAATTATCTCGATAACAAAGCTTGAGAAATTTGCAAGGTTGTAGTACTTTCTAATGGTAAAATAGACTGGATAAAGGCAAAAAACTACAGCGCTCTCCCACGAGATGCCGCCACTTATAACTGCTGTGCTAAAGACGCCAATGGCAGCGAAAAAGATCGATGCTAGCTTTGTTTTTGAGAGGTGCTCTTTGAAAAATATCCGTCCAAAAAGGACCATGACTATTGGCATGATGAGGTAGCCTATCGAGACTTTTAGCGCTGCGCCGTTACTTGGAGCCCAGAGATAGAGCCACATCTGAAATGAGACGATGAGCGAGGTAGCAAGCAAAACTAGTAAAATTTTAGGTTTTAGCTTTATTTTTAGAAGTAAAAATTTGAAATTTCGCTGCTGTTTTAACAAAAAAATGGCGGCGATGACAAAAGGCATGGCAAAGATCATGCGGTATCCAATAAGAGCTTGCGTGCTGATGGGGTTCATGAGCACTGACATGTAGTAGATGCAGTTAAATAAAACTGATGCCAAAAGCGAATAAAAAATGCCTTTTATCATGAAAAAAATCTTCTCTTTTTTTGGGTAAATTTAAAGTAGCGATTGTATGCAAAATATCTTTAATAACCCATTAATGGCTTTTATTTTTTAAGTTTTGCGTGATATAATCAGCGCTAAATTAAGGAAAAAGATAGGAAAAATTTATGACTTGGAACAGAGATAGTTGGAGAGAATTTAACATCTTACAACAACCAACTTATCCAAATTTAAAAGAGCTAAAAGAGGCTGAAGAAAAACTAAAAGCACTTCCGCCTTTGGTATTTGCTGGCGAGGCTAGAAGTCTTAAAAATGAGCTTGCAAAAGTTTGCAACGGCGAGGCCTTTTTGCTTCAAGGTGGCGACTGCGCTGAGAGCTTTACAAATTTTAACGCAAACAACATCAGAGATATGTTTAAGGTCTTACTTCAAATGGCGATAGTTTTAACCTTTGGTGGCGGCTGTCCGGTGGTCAAAGTAGGCCGCGTGGCAGGGCAGTTTGCAAAGCCTAGAAGTAGCGATTTTGAAGAGGTAAATGGCGTTAAATTGCCAAGTTATAGAGGCGACATCATAAACGGCTTTGAATTTGACGAGCAGGCAAGAGTTCCTGACCCAAAACGCATGATCGAGGCTTACTATCAAAGTGCTTCTACGATGAACCTCTTAAGAGCCTTTTCAAGAGGAGGTTTGGCAGACCTTCATCAGGTGCATAAGTGGAATTTAGGCTTTGTTAAAAAGCCAGAGATCGGCGAGAAATACGCAAAACTAGCCGATGATCTAACAAAAACTCTATCTTTCATGGCAGCTTGTGGTATCACTTCAGCAAATACCCCAGCGATAAATCAAACCGCAGTCTATACATCTCACGAGGCACTGCTTTTGCCTTATGAAGAGGCGCTAACTAGGGTTGATAGCCTTAGTGGCGAGTGGTATGACTGCTCGGCTCACATGCTTTGGATAGGCGAGAGAACGCGCGGTATAAACGACGCTCATGTGCATTTTTTAAGTGGTGTGAAAAATCCTATCGGTGTAAAGATCGGACCAAGTGCAAAGGCAGAAGATGTCATCGCACTAGCAAATAAGCTAAATCCAGAAAATGAAGCTGGCAGACTAAATGTGATAATCAGAATGGGTGCTGATAAGATCGGCGAAAATTTACCAAAAATTTTAAGAGAGCTAAAGCGAGAGGGACTAAATATCGTTTATAGCATCGATCCGATGCATGGTAACACTGTTAAGACCTCAAATAACTACAAAACTCGTGAATTTAGTAAAATTCTAAGCGAGGTTAGAAGCTTTTTTGAAATTCATAAAGCTGAGGACACAAGAGCAGGTGGCGTGCATCTTGAGATGACTGGCAAAGATGTGACAGAATGCACCGGCGGCGCGCTAAACATCACTGAAAGCTCGCTAAAAGAGAGATACGAGACGCAGTGCGATCCAAGACTAAATGCTGATCAGGCTTTAGAGCTTGCATTTTTGATGGCTGATCTAGTTAAAAAAGCTTAAAATTTATAAAATTTGGAGAAAAATATGGCAAATATTTATGATCTAATAGTAGTTGGCGGCGGACCTTGTGGCATAGCTAGCGTAGTAGAGGCTAAAAGAAATGGCTTAAGTAATGTTTTGCTCCTTGAAAAAGGCGACAACCACAGCCAAACGATCAGAAAATTTTATAAAGATAATAAACGCGTAGATAAAGAGTATAAAGGGCAAGATAGCACGATACATGGGCTAGTTTCGTTTGAAGATGGCACAAAAGAGAGCACGCTTGATTATTTTGACAAGCTACTTGACTCTGAGAATATCGAGGCGTTTTTTAACTCTGAGGTCGAAAGCGTAAAAAAAGAGGGAGAAATTTTTAAAGTAACTACCTCAAAAGCTGTCTATGAAGCCAAAAACGTGATGGTCTCTATCGGCAAAATGGGACGACCAAACAAACCTGACTATAAGATACCGCCATCACTAAATTCAGTTGTAAATTTTAATCTTGATAACTGCACAAACGGCGAAAAAGTGCTAGTTGTGGGCGGTGGCAACTCTGCGGTTGAGTATGCTATCGAGCTTTGTCAGTATAATAAAACGACGATCGCTTACAGAAAAGATAAATTTAGCCGTGTGAATGAGACAAATTTAAGCGCTCTTTGGGAGCTTGAGAAGCATAATAAGATAAAAGTAAGACTAAATCACGATATAACCGAGATCGATAATGAATCAGGCAAGGTAAGAGTGCATTATGAAAATGGCAAGATCCGTGTCTATGACAGGGTTGTCTATGCGATCGGTGGCTCAAGTCCGGTTGATTTTTTACAAAAATGTCAGATAAAAACTGATGAAAAAGGCACTCCGATAGTTGATAGCAATTACCAAAGCAGCGTGCCAGGACTATACGTGGGAGGCGACATCGTTTTAAAAAATGGCGGCTCGATAGTAGTCGGACTAAATCACGCTCATAGCGTCATCAAAGATATCTTAAAAGGCAGGCACAAGCTTGATAAATAAAATCGCACTAGCTATTGTTTGTCTGATAGCTGGCTTTTCTCTCTCGTTTTTGAAATTTCAAAAAGAGGACGAGGCGCCAAAAGATACTAATCAAACGATTTACTCTATAAATTTTGATGATCTCCCAGAAGAAGAGAAGCAAAGATATGTAAGCAAAGACGATCTTTACGAGTATGGCGGCTACATCACGCCAAAGAGCTACATGCAAAATTTTGTTGATGATAAGGATCTAAATTTATCAAACAATGTAAATGAGCTTCAAGAGCAAGTGCGCGAGCTAAGCAAAAAAAATGAAATTTTAGCAGCTGATAATGTCGATATGAGCGAGAAAAATTTAGACTTCATAAGCAAAATTTCAGAGATGAAAAGAAATATCGAAAATGAAAAAAACGAGATAGTAGAAAAAAATCAAAAGGCTCTTGGCGAGCTTGAGGCGCAACACTTTGAAAATATCCAAGCTTTGACAAAGCGCCTAAATGAAGCGCAAGCTGATATGATAGAGAGTTCAAAGGCCTACGAGAAAAAGATAATTGACCTTGAAAATGCGATAAATGACGCTAGAAATGGCGATGAGAGCAAACTTAAAGATGCCGAGGCTAGCTTTAATAAATTTAAAGAGAGCTTTGAGGCAAACTACACTGCTTTAAAAGAGCAAAATAATGAGCTAAATGCGACGCTTGCGCAAAAAGAAGCTCTTATAAAAGAGTATGAAAAAGCTCAAAGTGAAAAAGATAGAGGCGAGAAAAAAGAAATTTTGCTTTTAAAAGAGGAGATCGAGCGAGTTAAAAATGACGCCGACACTCAAAAATTTAGTTATGAAAAAGAGATAAATGCGCTAAATGATGGCTTTGAGACGCAAAAGAGCGTTATGGAGGATGAGCTTTCTAAAAAGGCAAATAAGATAATTGATCTGCAGGAGGCTCTTGAGTCAAGCAAGACTGCGCTAAAAGATAGAATTTACGAGCTTGAAGAGATCAAGAAAAATTTAAACTCAAAGGATCTAATGGCACAAAGCTATAATGGCAAAAATTTAGAGCTAAATGCCTCGCTTGCAGCACTTCATAAAAGCTTTGATGATCTAAAACAAAAGAGTTTAAAAAGCGAGCAAGAGAACAAGCTTGCAAATGAAAACATAAGCTCGCTTAAAAAAGAGCTTGAGAGGGCAAATGCTCTAAATAAAAAGCTTGAAAAGCAAAATTTAGATGCAAACTCAACTCTAAATGAGCTAAGCAAAAAGCTAAGTTTAAGCGAAGAGAGCTTTAAAAAGAGTCAAGAGGAGCTAAAAGCACTTGATACAAAGACAACTAAATTTCTAAAAACGCTATTTGATCAAAACCAAACTATCTCTTTGCAGTCGCAAAAACTTGGCTCAAACGAGGGCGAGCTAAAGAATTTAAGCGCAAAGCTTGATCTAAAAGATGCGAAGATAAAAGAGCTTGAAGAAAATGTCACAAAGACAAGCCAGATGCTCCTCGCCAAGCAAAACGAGCTAGAAACTCAAAAAAGAACGCTAAAGATCGACATGCAAAACTATGAAATTTTGCGCCAGCAGATAAATATGCTACAAAAAAAGATAGTTGATACCTCAACCTTTTTAACTGACAACAACAAAAGCGGCGGCAAAAATTTACTAAGCTTGCAAAATGAGCTAGAAAATGCAAAGCAAAAGCTAAACGAGAGTAACAAGACGATCGAGCGGCTAAATTCAAAGATAAGTGAGCTAAGCTCGAGCGGTCATAAAGGTGGAGCTGTAAATGCCCAGATCATCGAGCTTCAAAAGGATATCGAGCAAAATTTAAACAGACAAGATGAGCTTGAAAATGAAAATGTAAATTTAAAAAATATCTTACAAGCTACGACAAAGCCTGAGACCCCAACAAAGCTCGTCCTCATCTCTAGCATCGAGTGCGACGATATGGACTCAAAGGACAAAGTGAGCATAATGTGCAAAAACAGAGTTAGCGAGTTTTTGCAGAGATTTAACTCAAACTATATGTATGAGATCATCCCGATCGTGGATAAGAAAAATTTTGTCATCCCATCAAATGTCGCTCAAAATATCAAAAAAGATGACCTTGGCAAGCTAAATAACTACGTAAATTACGGCGTTGGTAAAGAGCGTGCAAAGGCTGCGGCTGAGCTTATAAAAGAGGAATTTGGCGACTTTGCAAGGATTAGCTTTAGCTCCGAAGTGATAGTAAAAGATGTGACGCGCGGCTTTATCATCAAGGTTTATAGATGATCTTAGCCCAGCTTGAAAATGGCTATCGCTACAACAGCGATACGCTCGTTCTTTATGATTTTATCTGCTCTGGCGTAGGCGAAATTTCTGGCAGGGTTTTGGATGTTGGAGCAGGGTGCGGGATACTTGGACTTTTGCTTAAGCGTGATTTTAAAAAGATAGATCTAAGCATGCTTGATCTTTTGGAGCTAAATAGCGAAATTTCTAGCTTTAACGCAAAGAGTAACTGCCTAGAGGCTAGAGCCATAACGGCTGATTTTGCAAATTTTAAAGATAGTGAGAAATTTGATCTAATCATCTCAAATCCGCCCTTTTATCATGACGGTGTTACAAAAAGCCAAAATGAGCACATAAAAGTTAGTAGATATGCAAGCTCGCTAAATTTAAAGGATTTTATAAGAGGCATAAGCGTAAATTTAAAGCCACATAAAAGGGCATTTTTTTGCTATGCGCCAGATGATCTTAGCGAGATAGCGGCATGCTTAAAAGAGTATAAGCTAAATTTGGTGAGCTTAAAATTTGCCTATACCAAAAAGGATAAGCCAGCAAATTTGGCTTTGCTTGAAGTGCGAAACAACTCAAACTCAAAGCTAAAAGTCCTGCCGCCTCTTGTGATGAGCGAAGATGGCGCGCACACGAAAGAGGCAAGTGAGATCTTTAAAAAAGCAGATACAAACAGCGTCTCTTACAAGGAGATAGCGTGAGGGCTGATGGTTTTAGCTATGAGTTTGATCCTAACTTTTGCGAGAGTTGCGGGGGCAAATGCTGCACTGGCGAGAGCGGCTACATCTGGATAGATGAGGGTGAAATTTTAAAATTTTGCGCCGCTTTTGATATGTCAAAAGATGAGTTTGAGAACAAATTTTTAATACGTGTCGGGCTTAGGCGAAGCATAAAAGAAAAGCCTTATGATGACGGTTTTGCTTGCATATTTTTTGATGAGAAAAATAAAAACTGCTCGGTTTATGAGCTAAGACCTAAGCAGTGCAGGACATTTCCGTTTTGGGATTATTTTAAAAAAAATTTAAAGGAGCTAAGAGCAGAATGCATTGGCGTAAAATTTTAATAATTTTTATAAGCGTATTTTTTAGCACGCATCTGCTTGCAGATGATAACAAAAGTGTAAATTTACGCCTAATGCAAGCTCTCATCTCGCAAGATAGCGGTGATGTAAATGCTAGCATCCAGACCTATCTAGGACTTTTTAAAGAGACAAATCAAAAGACCTATCTAAAAGAGGCGATCAAGCTAGCCTTTGCTACAAAAAATGAAAATTTAGATAGCCTCATGGCTGAGGGCGAAAAGAGTTTAAAAGACGATAGCGATTTTATCAGGATCAAGGTTGCAAATTTAGTCAATCTCTTTAAGTTAAACGAGGCAAAAGAGCTGATGCAAGAGCTTGCCACAAAAGAGCCAAACGCTCAAAATTTGCTCATGCTTGGCACCATTTGCATGATGCAAAATGATACAGTAACGGCGCTAAAATATTTTGAAGAGGCATACTCGCTAAAGCCTGAAGAGGAGAATTTACTCCGCATCGTTGATATCCTTTTAAACCGCATGGATAATGTAAATGATGCGACAAAATACCTCGAGAAATTTCGCGAGGAGCAGGGCTGCACCCAAAAGACATGTGAGCTTTTGGCTGAAATTTACTCTCAGCAAAGAAATTTCCCAAAGGTGATCGAGCTTTTTGAAGAGATCTACGACATCACTCACGACACCTCTTATCTTGACAAGATCGTGCAGTATTTTGTCTATGCTAAAAATTACAAAGCGGCGATAGAAATTTTGAAAAAATATGGCTACAACGACGCCACGCTTATGGACCTTTACGCTGCGACTGGAAATTTTGGCGATGCATACGTTTTGGCGGTTAAAATTTATAATGACAGCAGGGATCTAAATTTCTTAGCAAAGGCCGCCATCTACGAGTACGAGATGAACAAAGATAGTCTAGATGAGAAAAAGATCACTGATATCTTAGATAAATTTGAAGCTAGCGTGCCAAAGCTTAATAACGATATGTTTTTTAACTACTATGGCTACTTGCTCATTGATCACGAGATAGACCCTAGAAAGGGCGTGGAGATGGTGCAAAAAGCACTTGAGATCTCGCCTGACTCGCCTTACTACGAGGACTCGCTAGCGTGGGGGTACTTCAAGCTTGGCGAGTGCAAAAAGGCAAAGGGCATAATGATGCACGCGATGAAAGATGTTGATTTTAGGACTTCAAAAGAGGCAAAAGAGCACCTGCATCTAATCGAGCGCTGCATAATAAATTTAAACAAAAGGCTTAAAAAATGATACTTGATGAGATCATAAAAAAGACAAAAGAGGATCTAAAAAAGCGAAAAGCTGACTATCCGCAGGAGTGGCTAGGTCGCTCGCTCGCATACAACCCATACGTGCCAAGAGACGTTTTGGGCGCACTTAGATCAAGTAAAGATGAGCCTATAAAGATCATAACCGAGATAAAAAAAGCAAGCCCAAGCAAGGGCGTGATAAGAGAGGACTTTGAGCCGATCAAGATCGCTCAGGAGTACGAGCAGTACGCAAATGCCTTTAGTATCCTAACAGAGCCTCACTGGTTTAAGGGCGACATCGAGTATATCACGCAGGTTCGCCGCTACGCCTCAAGGCCAATCCTTAGAAAAGACTTTATCGTTGATAAGTATCAAATTTTAGAAGCTCTTGTTTATGGGGCAGACTTTATCTTGCTCATCGCCAAAGCGCTAACTCAAGGCGAGCTAAAAGAGCTACTTGAATACGCGCACCACTTGGGGCTTGAGGTCTTAGTAGAGACCCATGACGCGAGCGATGTGAAAAAAGCGGTCTTTGCAGGAGCAAATATAATAGGGATAAATCATAGAAATTTAGATGATTTTACGATGGATATGAGCCTTTGCGAGAAGCTCGTGCCGCTTTTGCCAAACGGCAAGATAATAGTCGCTGAAAGCGGACTTTACGAGCATGAGCAGCTTTGTGAGCTAAACAAGATCGGAGTTGATGCCTTCTTGATAGGAGAGCATTTCATGAGGCAAGATGATATAAAAAATGCCGTTAAAAAGATAAAGGAGGGCGAGTGATGCAGCACCTTTGTGCCCCTTGGAGAAGCGAGTATTTCAGCGCAAAAAAAGATAGTTGCGTCTTTTGCGAGATCATAAATTCAAAAGAGGACGACGAAAAAAATGGCGTGCTTTTTCGTGCTAAGCACTGCTTTGGGATCATGAATTTATATCCATATTCTCCTGGACACTTTATGATCATACCAAACCATCACACCGACAAGATCGAGGAGCTTGACGAGCAGACGTGGTTTGAGATGAGTAAATTTGTAAGGCTTGGGGTTGAAATTTTAAAGCGTGAGCTTCACGCGCAAGGCGTAAATATCGGTATGAATTTAGGCAAGGCAGCAGGCGCTGGTATAGCTGAGCACGTGCATTATCACCTTGTGCCAAGGTGGAGCGGGGATACAAATTTCATCACAACGATCGCCGATGTCAGGGTAAATGGCACGCCGTTTCATCCGCTTTATCAAAAGCTAAAAAAGGCTTTTAGTGGCGTTATTTGAGCTTGATATCGAGCAGTGGCTTGAAAAAAGAGGCGAGTTTGAAGTCCTGATAGACGCTAGATCGCCACATGAGTATGCCTACTCACATATAAAAGATGCTCTAAATTTATACGCACTTGATGACGCTGAGCACAAAGAGGTAGGCACTATCTACAAAAGTGACAGAGCCCTAGCCAAGAGCCTTGGCGCAAAATACATCTGCAAAAATTTACAAAATATCATCGATGAGGTCTATAAAAGGGCTAAGGTTGGCTCAGCAGTGGGCATCTACTGCGCAAAGGGCGGACTTAGATCAAGCTCGGTTGCCTATGTGCTAAGTATGATCGGATATAGAATTTACAGACTAAATGGCGGCTACAAGGCTTATAGAAATCACGTTTTGGAGTTTTTAGAGCGTCCTTTAAGCACGAAATTTATCACTCTTTTTGGCAACACTGGCTGCTATAAAAGCAAGCTAATAAGGGCACTCTCGCCATCAATCGACCTCGAAGCGATGGCAAATCACTTAGGCTCGGTCTTTGGCGCGATAAATGGCGCACAGCCTAGCCAAAAAAGCTTTGAAGACGCGCTCTTTGAAAAGCTCATCACGCTAAAAGATCAAATTTGCTTTATCGAGGGCGAGAGTAGAAGGATCGGCTCGCTAACACTTCCAAAAAGCCTTTATGAGGCGATGCGTTGTGGCATCTGTGTCGAGGTTAGTGCAAGTTTAGAAAATAGAATTTCTTGCATCACAAACGACTATAAAAGCGTGGATAAAGCCTTTTTTGATGAGTGCATAAAAAAAATTTCGTCCTTTATCGACAAAGAGGCCAGAGATGAGGCGGTGGCTAAATTTAACGAAAATGACATCGCCAAAGTGGCTGAAATTTTACTCACAAAATACTACGACAAGGTCTATAAGAAAAATGAAAACATTGATGTTTTTGTAAGCTCTGACGACTTTGAAGAGGCTGTAAAAAAGCTAAATTTGATAAGAGCTGAGGCTAAATTTTAAATCCTTTTGGCGCTTTGTTTTGGTAAATTTCACCTCTAAATTTAGCCTTTTTGTACTTGGTAAATTTACTTTTTTTGCTTAAAAATGGCTTATTTTAAGGCTATTTTTATACTTCAACATAAAATTTCTTGTCATTTTTGTGAAAATTTCTAGTTAAATTTATCTGTTTATCTGTTTATCTGGGGCTGGATTGGCTGGATTGGCTGGATTGGCTGGATTGGCTGGATTGGCTGGATTGGCTGGATTGGCTGGATTGGCTGGATTGGCTGGATTGGCTGGATTGGCTGGATTGGCTGGATTGGCTGGATTGGCTGGATTGGCTGGATTGGCTGGATTGGCTGGATTGGCTATCGCCCCTCCGCTTTTTTCTAAATTTTGCTCTAAATTTGCCAAATTTATCAAAATACTAAAAATAATATGTATAAATATATGTAAAATATTTTGTATTTTTCGCTTTTTTAACTCAAATTTTTTTCAAAAAATTTAAGATAACGCCCAAATTTCGCTAAAAAGTTAAAATGGATTTAAAATGCTTTGGGATATAATTTGCGATAAATTTATCAAAAGGCTAAAGTGATGATAAAACAAATTTCTGGTTCACAGATGATAAGCGAAGCCTTGCACGAAGAGGGCGTTGAGATAGTTTTTGGCTATCCTGGCGGTGCAGCTTTAAATATCTACGACGAGACATATAAACAAACTTATTTTAAACACGTCTTGGTTCGCCACGAGCAAGCTGCCGTTCACGCAGCAGACGGATACGCTAGGGTTAGCGGCAAAGTTGGCGTGGCATTTGTGACAAGCGGTCCTGGCTTTACAAACGCGGTCACTGGTCTTGCCACAGCTTACAGCGACAGCATCCCAGTTGTGCTTATAAGCGGTCAAGTACCAACCTTTATGATTGGCACAGATGCCTTTCAAGAGATTGATGCAGTCGGCATTTCACGCCCCTGTGTCAAGCATAACTTCTTGGTTAATAGCGTCGAGGAGCTACCTCGCATCATAAAAGAGGCGTTTTATATCGCAAGATCGGGCCGCCCAGGACCAGTTCATATCGATATCCCAAAAAACGTCACTTCAAGGCTTGGCGACTTTGTCTATCCAAAAGAAATTTCTATCCCAAGCTACAAGCCGACATATAAAGGCAACTCTAAGCAGATCAAAAAAGCCGCAGCTGCGATAAATGAAGCAAAAAGACCACTTCTTTACATCGGTGGTGGCGCAGTCGCATCTGGAGCAAGCGAGATCATACGTAAATTTATGAAAAAAACTGGCATCCCAGCGGTCGAGACACTTATGGCTCTTGGCGTGCTTGATGCAAAAGATGAGCTAAATTTAGGCATGGCGGGCATGCACGGCAGCTACGCTTCAAATATGGCTCTTAGCGAGTGCGACCTTCTCATATCACTTGGCGCTAGATTTTGCGACAGGGTCACAGGTAAAACTGATGAGTTTGCTAAACATGCAAAGATCATCCATATAGACATCGATCCAAGCTCTATCTCAAAGATCATAAACGCACACTATCCGATAGTTGGCGACCTTACAAACGTGCTAAGCGAGCTTTATGAAGAGGTGAAAGGTGAGCCTAAAAACTATGCGCCTTGGAGAGAAATTTTAGATAGATATCAAAAGCTAAATCCGCTTGGCTATACAGATAGCGACAAGGTCTTAAAGCCTCAATGGGTCGTTGAAGAGACCGCAAAGATAGTTGGCCCTGAGGCTATCATCGCAACTGACGTTGGTCAGCACCAGATGTGGGTGGCGCAGTTTTATCCATTTAACCGCCCAAGACAGCTTGTCACAAGTGGCGGCCTTGGCACGATGGGATATGGCCTGCCAGCAGCTATCGGCGCAAAGTGTGCGATGCCTGAGCATTTGGTTGTAAATTTTACAGGCGATGGCTCGATACTTATGAATATCCAAGAGCTAATGACTGCTTATGAGACAAATGTCCCTGTCATAAACATCATCTTAAACAACAACTTCTTAGGCATGGTGCGCCAGTGGCAGACATTTTTCTATGAAAAGCGCTACTCATCGACTGATCTTAGCTTGCAGCCTGATTTTGTCAAGATCGCTGAGGGATTTGGCGGCGTTGGCTTTGTATGCAAGAGCAAAGATGAGTTTAAAAAGGCTTTAAAAGAGGCGATTAAGAGTAAAAAATCAGCTCTTATTGATGTGAGGATTGACCGCTTTGAGGACGTGCTTCCTATGGTTCCAGCAGGGGCTGCGATTTATAATATGATATTAAAGAGCAAGGAAGAAAAATGAGTATCAGAAGAACGATTTCGGTTATAGTTTTAAATGAACATGGCGTTTTGGCTAGAATTTCTGGGCTTTTTGCGGGCAGGGGCTACAACATCGACACGCTCACAGTCGCTCCGATACCTGAGAGCAACTTCTCAAGACTAAGCATCGTCACAAGCGGCGATGAGAGGGTTTTGGAGCAGATCGTAAAACAGCTTCACAAGCTCATCCCAACATATAAAGTCATAGAAAGTGGCGAATTTGTCGAAAAAGAGATGGCTCTTGTGAAAATCCCACTTGGCGAAAATTTCGCCGGTCTTGAGGCGATACTAAAGACATACAATGGCATCGTCACAAACACAAACGAAAACTACATCGTCGTCATGGTGGCTGATGATGCGAGCAGAGTAGAGAGCTTTTTAAAATCGATAAAAAAATTTAACCCAGTTGATGTCGTGCGCGGCGGATCTGTGATAATGGATATATGATGAAACTAAGCGAAATAGCCTTAAAAGTAGATGCCACTTTTAGCGGAGAAGATCTTGAAATTTTTGCTCTAAATTCTTTAAAAAATGCAAATAAAGCTGAGCTGACATACTGCGATGGCGAGAAAAATGCTAAATTTATAAGCAGCTCAAACGCTGGAGCTATCTTGGTGACAAAATCACTTTTGGACTTAGTGCCAGCTGGCATGGTAGCGCTTGTGTGCGACAACCCGCACCTTGCATTTGCCATCCTTAGTAAAATTTACGCTAAGCCGCTTTTTTGCGAGCCAAAACCATCAAATATCGCCCAGAGCGCCACTATAATGCCAAATGTCTATATAGGCTCAAACGTGAGCGTTGGCGAAAACACGATAGTGATGGCTGGGGCTTTTTTGGGCGATAACGTAACTATCGGCAAAAACTGCATCATCCATCCAAACGTCGTCATCTATAATGACTGCGTTATCGGCAATGAGTGCCATCTACTAGCAAACTGCGTTATAGGCAGCGACGGCTTTGGCTATGCGCATACAAAAACTGGCGAGCATGTGAAAATTTATCACAATGGTAACGTTGTTTTGGGGGATTTTGTCGAGGTCGGCGCTTGCACGACGATAGATCGTGGCGTCTTTGAAAGCACGATGATCGCAAACTACACAAAGATAGACAATCTCGTTCAAATAGGCCACAACTGCGAGCTTGGAAATGGCTGCCTCATCGTCTCACAAACTGGACTTGCTGGCTCAACAGTGCTGGGCAGAAACGTCGTCATGGGCGGACAAAGCGGCTCAGCTGGTCACGTAAGCGTCGGAGACTTCGCTCAGATCGCGGCACGCGGCGGCGTTAGCAAAGACCTACCTGGCGGCAAAAAATACGCTGGAGCCTATCCGATAATGGAGCTTTCAGAGCAGTTTAAACTACAAGCAAAGATATTGAGATTTTTTAAGAAAAACTAAATTTGGCGGAGCTCTCCGCCAAATAGTTGTCGTACTTCTATAATTTAAATTTTTCTATTGTTTTATTTCACCGCAATCACAAACCACATTTATGGTCAAATAAAAGCCTACGGCTAATAATGAAGTAACCAGCAAGAGTTTTTAGCTAAGCAGTGGATTTTATTGTCAAAGCAAATTTTTGTATATTAAGTAAATTTAACACTCATAATAAAATATAGCTTAACTAATATGAGCGAGGCGCTAGTAAGATGTAGTAATTTTTGTACTTAACGATATAGGGAGCAAGTCCATCTACTGCGTGAATTGGTTCTTTCTCATGGTGGTAAAAGCAAATTTGGACACATGCTTTGATATACAAAAAACTTATAAAAAATATCAAACAAATCGCTGGCGAGTGAAATTTTACTAATATGATTTGCCTAAACTTGCAAGGTAATATCACACTAACATCTGCTTTGTAGCTTTATGGTTTTAAACCTTTACGGTAATTGCTTTCGAAATATGAAATTTTAATAGTAAATTTACAAAGCTAAATTTATTTTCTATTTTCGTCTAGGACTTTTTGCATGCTCTCCCTAGTCGCCTCTAGCCAGTTTTGTTTTGAGGTATCGACTAGATCAAGACAAAAGAGCTTAATGTCAGCCTTTTTAAAGCTAAATTCTTTCACTTTCATCGCATCGCTTCCAACGATCACGATAGGCTGAACCTTTAAATTTAGCTTTTCAACTAGCAACTTTGCGCCACCTTTAAATGGCAAGAGCTCTTTGGTTTGAGACCTTGTGCCTTCTGGAAATATCGCTAAAACACGGCCATTTTCTACTCTGTCTTTTGCTTCGCTTAAAAGCTTTATTAGCGAGTGCTTATTTTCTCGCTCGACTGCTATCATCTTAGGAAGGCTCAAAATTTTACCGATGATCGGGATCTTACCTATCTGCGCCTTTGCGATCCAGCAAAGATTTTTAGGGTGCACCTCTTCAAGCACGATGATATCAAGCATGCTTTGATGATTTATTAGTAAGATATTCGCCTCATCTTTAAACTCACCTACCACCTCAAGTGTATAACCGCCAAAAAATCTCTGAGCTCTGCCCCAAATTTTTCTAATAGGTCTATTTTTCGAGTTAAAAAGCCACATAAAAAATACCACGACAAAAACGCTAAAAACAAATGTGATAGAAAAGAAAAAAGCTCTAATTTTTGACAAGATCACCCTTTCTTACCCAGCCTATTTTGCCATCTGCGAATAAAATTTTTGAGTAGTCATCTTTTGTGTCTAAAATTTCAACATTTTCATTTTTGCGAGATGTATAAAAAACGGTTGAATTCTTAGTTGGCAGGATAGTGACGCTCACATCTGGCTTAAGCACTGCTTTGCCAAAAGGATTGTAAGTATAAATTCCAAGTGCGATAAAAACAGCTGCCACAAAGAAGTAGCTTAGCTTTCTACGCCAGATCGCTAGCAAGATAAAGATAGCGACCAAAGAGTAGATCGTGATATCTTTGTAGGTGCTAAATTCGCTTTGTTTTGGATTTAGACCGATTTGCGTGCTAACCTCGTCCTCTTCGACGCTCACAGGCAGTGAAAAGCTCTCAAATTTAGCTTTTTTTAGATTGTAGTAGTTAAAGTCAAGCGTCTTTTTGTTTGGCTTAAACACTGCAAAATAATATGCACTTTGCGAGTTAAAATCACCGTTTATCGTATCTACGCCTTGCTTTAGGATCGTTTTATTTTCGATATTAAAGGCGCTTAGATCGACATTGTTGCCGTAAATTTCCACGACCATGATGTTGTTTATATCATCAAATTTAGTCGTTTTAAATTTCTTTACCTCAAGGTTATCAGCGACGATGTGGTTGTAATTCTCGTCACTTCTAAGCTCTTTTAGCTTTGGTAAAAAGATATTTATGTTTGAGTTTTGATAGTTCTCGCCATTTCTTTTTAGATCCAAGCTAACTCGTAAAGTCTTTGCATCAATGCTCGTTGCTTCAAGGTAGAAAGTGCCGATATATTTGTTTTCATCGCCTTTTACCCATTGAAAATTCTTCTTATTTAGCCATTTGATATTTGTCTCATCAAGCTGTGTCTCAAACTCAAACTCAAGGTCACTTTGCGTATCAGCTACGATCTCAACGCTAAAAATTTCTCCTACGACGACATTTTTAGGGATATTTGTCGCTTTTAAAAGGAGGTCTTTTATTTTTATCTTGTCATAGACTTGATTATCAGGGACGCTGATGTCTGGTTCGTTTGTCGGTACGATATTTCGCATCTGCTCTGGAGTGATACGCTCTGGCTGTGGGGCGATAGAGCGCGGAGAGACGAGCTTTCTTGATATTTCTTCTTCGCTTGGAGTCTTTGTTTGCGGCTTTGAACTTGGGCTATTTACAAATTTATCCTCTCTTGCCTCATCCATCATGTCAAAAACGCTGACTTCATCAGTGTTTGCAGCAAATAAATTTAGCGCGAGTAGGGCGATAAAAAGTGTTCGTTTTACCAAACTAGCCCTTTTAACATCTTCATGCCATCATCTGTGCCTAAAATTTTCTCGCAAGCGCGCTCTGGGTGAGGCATAAGACCAAAGATCCTCTTACTCTCGTCGCAAACCCCAGCTATGCTATCAACTGAGCCATTTGGATTTATCTCATTGCCGTGGCTGTCACAGTACTTTAGCAGGACTTGCTCATTATCATATAGGCTTTTTAGTGTATCTTCGTCGGTATAGTAGTTGCCCTCGCCGTGAGCGATGGGGATATTTACCACTTCATTTTTGGCTAAATTTGCTAAGAATTTATTGTTATTTGAGATCACTTTTAGATGGTGGTATTTTGAGACGAAATTTAAATTTTCATTTCTTCTCATCGCACCTTTTAAAAGTCCAAGCTCAAGAAGCATCTGAAAGCCATTGCAAATTCCTAAAATGTAGCCACCTTTTTTCGCATGCTCTTTTACAGCCTGCATCGCTGGGCTAAATTTAGCTATCGCAGCCGTCCTTAGATAGTCGCCATAGCTAAAACCACCAGGTAAAACGACTAGATCAGCATCGATCTTATCTTCTTTGTGCCAGATGATCTGCGTTTGGCAGCCAAGTAGCTTAAAAGCGTGAGCTGTGTCTTCTTCGCAGTTTGTGCCAGGAAAAAGTATGATCGCTACTTTCATAGCACGATCTCGTAGTCTTCGATGACGGTGTTTGCTAGAAGCTCTTCACACATAACTTTTAGCTGATCTTTTGCTTTATTTTTATCGCTCTCGTCGATATCTAAAACGATTTGTTTGCCTATCCTAACATTTGAAACACCGCTAAACCCAAGTGAATTTAGCGCGTGTTCTACTGCCTTACCAGCAGGGTCAAGGACCCCACTTCTTAATGCTATATTTACGACAGCTTTCATCTTTGTCCTTAAGAAAGAATTCTTCTTAAAACTTCTTCGTAAGCTACTTTTACGCTACCAAGGTCTTGTCTGAACCTATCTTTGTCAAGTTTTTCGTTTGTTGTTGCATCCCAAAATCTGCAGCTATCAGGGCTTATCTCGTCAGCTAATATGATGTTGCCATCTTTGTCGATACCAAATTCGACTTTAAAATCAACTAGTTTTAAATTTCTCTCTGCAAAGAATTTAAATAAGATAGAGTTGATCTCTCTTGCTGTATGTCTTAGGGTTTGAAGGTCTTTTTCACTTTTTACTAGCCCCATGATGATGCAGTGCTCATCAGTCACCAAAGGATCGTGTAAATCGTCATTTTTGTAGTAGAACTCAACAAGTGTAAAAGGTAGAACTGTTCCTTCTTTTATGCCAAGTCTTTTGCTAAGTGAGCCAGTTGCGATATTTCTCACAACAACTTCAAGAGGTATGATCTCGCATTTTTTGACCACTTGCTCAGTGTCGCTTATTGTCTCAACTAGGTCAGTCACGATACCTTTGCTCTCTAGCAGTTTAAAAAGCTGAGTAGAGATTTTGTTATTTAGTGCGCCTTTGCCAGCTTCGTTGCCTCTTTTTTGAGCGTCAAATGCTGTTAGATCGTCTTTAAATTCAGCCACAAGTAGATTTGGATCGTCTGTGGCGTACATTTTCTTGCCTTTTCCTTCGTAGATAAGCTCTCTTTTTTGCATGTTGTTCTCCTTTAGATTATTGTTGTTTTATCTTTAAAATTTTAATCGTATCAATCGCTGTTTTTAACTGAATATCCTCATCGACTTTTTTCTGTGTGATTATGTTTTTATCATCTTTTGCTTCAGTTTTATTGCCTTCACTTGTTGGATTTATCTTGTTTAGCTCGCTTTTTAGGTGTGCTTTTAGCTCGCTCTCTTTGATGCTAAATGCACTATCATCGCTTTGTGGCACTTTGCCAGGATGCACGACTACATCAGGCGTGACGCCCACAGCTTGGATAGTTCTGCCACTTGGCAAGTAGTATCTTGCAATGGTTAGTCTTAGCGCTTCAGTATCGTCTATTGGCAAGATTACCTGAACGCTGCCTTTACCAAAGGTGTTTTCGCCAATTATCACCGCACGCTTATGATCTTGCAGTGAGCCACTTACTATCTCGCTAGCACTTGCACTTCCGCCATTTACCAGCACTACAAGTGGGAGTTTTGATAAGGTTTTGCTAGCGCTTGCTTTATACTCTACATTTTCAGATGCATCACGACCCTTTTGAGATACGATGATACCGTTATCTACGAAAAGATCCACTAGATCAACAGCTTGATTTAAAAGACCGCCAGGGTTGTTTCTAAGATCAAGTATGATGCCATTTGCTTTAGGATGCTCTTTGATCGCATCTTTTACCTTTGTGACGACGTTTTTGTCGAAATTTGTGACGCGTATATAAAGGATGTTTTCATTTTCTATCATTTTTGCATAGACAGACTCAACTTTTATAAGATCCCTTATGATCTTTACATCAAATGGCTTTTGCTCGCCTTTTCGCAAAATCGTAATTGTTATCGGGGTTTTTGGCTTGCCGCGCATCTTATTTACAGCTTCATCTATCGTTGTACCGATAGTTGAGTTGCCATCGATCCTTAAAATGATATCGCCAGCTTTTATGCCTGCTTTATCAGCTGGAGTGTCCTCGATAGGCGAGATAACGGTTAGTGCGCTATCTTTCATGCCAACTGTTATGCCAAGCCCGCCAAATTCGCCGCTTGTTTGCACCTGCATATCTTTATATGCTTTTTCATTTAAAAAGCTTGAGTGAGCATCCAAATTTTGCATCAAACCAGCGATGGCTTTGTCGATTATCTCTTTAAATTTAATGTCATCAACGTAGTATTTTTCAACAGTTGAGATGGTTTTTGTAAGTTTTGAAAGTGCTTCAAGTTTCGCACTCGCCTCATCTTCGGTTTTAGCAAAAAGCGCATTTACTGCTACGCTTGAGATGAGTAGGGCGCCTGTTATTTTTAGCGCAAAAGATCTAGTAAATTTGTTCAAAATATCTCCTATATTTTTTGGTTCAATTTTATTAACATTTGGCTAAAAAAAGCATAAATTTAGCCTTATATTTTTAGCTTTTGTCTATTTTTAACACAAATTTATAACAGCAAATTTTAGCAATTAAATAAAAAGAGTGACAAATGTTATAAAAATACTTGACAATATAAGACTAAAGTTATATAATGCCGCCATTATAAAATAACTTAAGGAGCTTTAATGGCTGACATAACAGAAAATTTAACAGCGCAGATGCAAGAGACACTTGAAAAAGGCGTTAGCTTAGCGATCTTTTCTAAAAATCCACAAGTTGTGCCACTTCACGTCTTTTGGGCTTTGCTCGCTGATAGCAATTCTATTTTGAATCAAGTATTTAATAAGATGAACATAAGCAAAGACGCAGTCGAGCTTGAGATAAAAAGCAAGATCTCGTCACTCCCAAGCAGCTCAAACGTCACAAAAGATAACGTTTCAGTTTCAAGAGAGCTTATAAATTCGCTTGAAAATGCAAAAGCTTTAATGGTAAGCATGGGCGATAGCTACATAGCTGTTGATACTTGGATCATCTCGGCTCTTGAGCTTAGTGAGATCAAACAAATTTTAAGCAAATTTTGCGACATCTTAGAGATCAAAAAGAATCTTGAGAGCATAAGAGGTGGTAAAAAGATAGATAGCCAAACTGGCGATGATACTCTTGATAGCTTAGAGAAATTTGGTATCGATCTAACACAAAAAGCCCTAAATAAAGAGCTTGATCCAGTCATCGGACGTGATGAAGAGATCACTAGAATGATGCAAATTTTAATAAGAAAGAGCAAAAATAACCCTATCTTGCTTGGTGAGCCAGGCGTTGGTAAAACAGCTATCGTTGAGGGGCTAGCTCAAAAGATAGTGGCTCGCGATGTGCCAACAAGCCTTGCAAACAAGCGTGTCATCGCACTTGATATGAGCGCAGTTGTAGCTGGAGCAAAGTATAGAGGCGAGTTTGAAGATAGGCTAAAAGCTGTCATCGACGAGGTCAAAAAAGCTGGCAATATCATACTTTTTATAGATGAAATTCACACCATAGTTGGAGCAGGTGCTAGCGAGGGCGGAATGGACGCTGCAAATATCCTAAAACCAGCTCTTGCACGTGGAGAGCTTCACGCTGTTGGTGCGACAACATTAAAAGAGTATAGAAAATACTTTGAAAAAGATGCAGCGCTTCAAAGACGTTTTCAGCCTATAGACGTTAAAGAGCCAAGTGTAAATGAGGCATTGCAAATTTTACGTGGTATAAAAGAGCGCCTTGAAGTTCATCACGGCATCACGATAACAGATAGCGCGCTAGTTGCCGCTGCAAGGCTAAGCGACCGATATATCGCAAACCGCTTCTTGCCAGATAAGGCGATAGATCTTATAGATGAGGCAGCAGCTGAGCTTAAGATGCAAATAGAGAGCGAGCCATACGAGCTTTCAAAGATAAAACGCGAGATCGTAACGCTTCAAGTAGAAAAAGAAGCACTAAAGATGGAGGATGCGGATAAAAATAAAGAGAGACTTGGCGAGATCGAAAAAGAGATAGCTGATCTAAATGAGAAAAAGCTAGCGCTTGATACTAAATTTGAAAATGAAAAGGCCGTTTTTGGCGGAATTTCAAAAGCAACAAAAGAGATCGATAGCTTAAAATCACAAGCCGAGATAGCAAAAAGAAATGGCGATCTTCAAAAAGCTGCCGAGATAGAATACGGCAAAATAGCAGACGCTAAAAAGCACAAACACGAGCTTGAAGAAAAATGGGAACACATGAAAAAAGAGGGCGTGCTTCTTAAAAATCAGGTCGATGAAGAGCTTGTAGCTGAAATTTTGAGCAAATGGACTGGAATTTCAGTTAAAAAGATGCTAACAAGCGAAAAAGAGAAATATCTGCGCATCGAAGAGCATCTAAGAGAGAGCGTTGTCGGTCAAGATGACGCACTACACGCACTTGCACGTGCTGTTAAGAGAAATAAGGCTGGTCTAAATGAGGGTCAAAGGCCGATTGGTTCATTTTTATTTCTTGGACCAACAGGCGTTGGTAAAACTCAGTCAGCTAAGGCTTTGGCTAAGTTCTTGTTTGACGATGAGAAGGCGCTTATCCGCTTTGACATGAGCGAATATATGGAAAAACATAGCGTGAGCAGGCTTCTTGGTGCGCCTCCAGGATATGTAGGCTACGATGAGGGCGGTCAGCTAACAGAAGCAGTTCGCAGAAGGCCTTACTCAGTCATACTTTTTGACGAGGTTGAAAAGGCTCACAAAGACGTATTTAACATACTTTTGGGCATACTTGATGATGGACGCGCGACTGATAACAAAGGCGTAACGGTTGATTTTAAAAACACGATCATCATTTTAACTTCAAACATCGCTTCAAATTTCATTATGGAGCTAAAGGGTGAAGACCGTGACGTGGCTGTTAAAAACGAGCTTAAAAACTACTTTAAGCCTGAGTTTTTAAATAGGCTAGATGATACTATCATCTTTAATCCTCTAAACGAGCAAGGGCTTATTTCTATCGTTGAGATCATGTTTAAAGAGCTTGAAAAAACTCTTCACAACCGCGGCATCAAGGCAGTTTTAAGCGAAGAGGCTAAGAAATTTATCGCAAAAGCTGGCTTTGACATAGTTTATGGTGCAAGACCTCTTAGAAGAGCACTTTATGAGCTAGTTGAAGATAAGATCGCTGATATGATCTTAAAAGATGAGCTTGAAAGTGGCGATGAGATCACCATTGATAGCGACGGTGAGAAGATTATCATTAAGAAAAAATAACTTCAAATTTACTTGGCAGGTTGGATCAACTTGCCAAGCCTACTATAAATTTAACTAATATCCTTATTTAATCTGTAATAAAATATAAAAAACAGCACGCAAAGCATCGCTACAAAGGCAAAAACTATCAACGTACCATCTTTAAATGAGCTTAAAAACATGCCATTTGTATTCATACCAAAAAAGCCAGTGATGAAATTTAGCGGCAAAAATAGAGCCGAAATGAGCGTCAAGAGGTAGATATTTTTATTTATCTTGTCATTTTTAGCGCTTTGTATAAAAGTATAGATGTCTTCGACCCTGCAGGCATATTCGTTAGCTATGGTTTTAAAGACACTTGCTTCGTGGATGCTGTTTTTAAGCTCTTTTTTAAGACCTTGCTGCTCGCTTTGACATATTGCAAGAGCTTCGTAAAAGTGCGAAATGCTATTTTGAAATTTTCTGATCTCATACTTTAAAAAGTGGTGTCTTTTTATAAATTTGTCAAAATTTTTCTGGCTAGCATAAATTTTCTCATACTCATTTAGCTCGTCTTGGTGCTCTAAAATTTTATTTGCATATTCGTTGCAAATCCCCTTAATAGCTGCTTCAAACGCGCTTTTATCGCATTCATGCTCAAGATCTTCTTTGTAAATTTTGCCATCTTTAAATAAAAATTTAAAAACTTGCTTTTGCGACGGCGAGATGAGCGTGATGTAGTCAAACTCATCTCCATAAAAATATCCGCTAAGTGTGCTTTTATAGCTCATCTGTGCTCCTTTTTGCGTAGAAATTTCGCTTAAATTTAGCAAATTCGCCAGCCTCTATCGCCTCTCTCATCTCTTTCATTAAATTTAGATAGTAGTGCAGGTTGTGAAGGCTTGCAAGTCTAAAAAATGTTAGCTCCCTTGCCTTAAAAAGGTGGTTTAGATAGCCTCTGGAGTAACGCTTGCAGGTGTAGCACTGGCAAGCTGGGTCTATCGGCGCGTGGTCGTTTATAAATTTGGCTGATTTTATATTTATCTTGCCAAAGCTAGTAAAAAGCGTGCCGTTTCTTGCGTTTCTTGTTGGCATGACGCAGTCAAACATATCGACGCCTCGCTCCACGTTTTCAACTAGGTCTTCAGGCGTGCCAACGCCCATTAGATAGCGAGGTCTTAGCTCATCCATAAATGGCATAACCGCCTCAACCGTGTCATACATCGCCTCGTTGCTCTCGCCAACGCTAAGACCTCCTATGGCAAGGCCGTCAAATGGCATCTGATTTAAGGCTTCAGCGCAAAATTTACGTGCCTCATAGTTGGTGCCACCTTGAACGATACCAAAGATATTTTGCTGCAAGCCAACGCCCTTACTCTGCATAAATTTGTGGTAATCAATCGCCTCTTTTGCCCATTTTATCGTTCGCTTTATGCTGAGATCTATCCTTTTTGGCTCAGCTGGCAAGGCAACCAAATCATCAAGTATCATCATGATGTCGCTGCCTAGGTCATACTGCGTGTCAAGGACGGATCTTGGCGTGAAGTAGTGCGTGCTGCCGTCGATGTGGCTTTTAAATTTTATTCCGCCATCGTCGTTTTTGGTGTTTGACCTAAGCGAAAATGCCTGAAATCCGCCGCTATCAGTTAAAAACGAGCGATCAAATTTAGAAAAGCCGTGAAGTCCACCAAACTCACGCACGACCTTGCTGCCAGGGCGCAGATACATGTGGTAGGTGTTTGCTAAAATTATCTTTGCGTCTAAAATTTCACTCATATCAAAGGCATCTAGGCTTTTAACTGCGCCAACCGTACCAACTGGCATGAAAACTGGCGTTTGTATCACGCTGTGAGCAGTCGTGAGAATGCCGCGCCTTGCGTTGCCATCTTTTTTTATAACTTCAAATTTCATCTAAGTCCCTTAATTTTTGATTTTTTATTTTTTATTTTAACAAAAATTATAATATAATCCAGAAATTTTAAGGCAAAGGAACTTTTTGCAAAAGAGAAATGATATCGTTTTTACCGAAGCAAACGGCACTGCGACCATAAAATTTGCAGGCGAGTTTAGCTATAAAGACGCAAAAAATTTACAAAGCATTTTTAAAAAAATCCAAAAGCTTAAAGGCAATGTTAAATTTGACTTTAGCGAGCTAAAGAGCATTGATTATGCTGTTTTGATCCTTTTAAAAAACACGCTAAATGGCAAGAAATTTGAGATCATCACAAATGATGAGAAGATAAAGGCGATGAGCGATCTTTTAAATGACGAGAAGATCGATTTTAAATATATGCCGCCTCACAATAGCCTAAATTTTTTCTCACGATTGGGGGAGAAAATTTGCGAGGGATTTGTAAATTTGCTTGAGTTTGGCTCGTTTTTGGGCGAGTTTTTGATAAAGAGCGTAAGGATTTTATTTAATCCTGCAAATTTAAGGTTTAGAGAATTTAGCAACTATATAAAAGATGGCGGCGTAAATGCCGTTTTCATCGTATCGCTCACCGCTTTTTTGATAGGCGTCGTGCTTGCATATCTTGGCAGTGCGATGCTTGCAAGCTTTGGGGCAAGTATATTTATAGTTGAGATCATGGGCATGCTAACGCTTAGAGAGGTCGCTCCGCTCATCGCCGCTATCGTCGTGGCGGGCAGGTCGGCCTCTAGCTTTACCGCGCAAATTGGCGCTATGAAGCTAACTGAGGAGATAGACGCGATGAAGACTATGGGCTTTGAGCCCTTTAACTTCTTGGTGCTGCCGCGCATCATCGCCATGGTGCTTTGCGTGCCTGTCATCATCTTTATAGCTGATAGTATAAGCATTTTAGGGCAGATGATCATTTGCCAAACGATACTTGATATCAGCTTTAGCGACTATCTCAATAGATTTCGCGAGATGGTCGAGCTTAGGCACTTTGCTGTTGGTATGATAAAGGCTCCATTTTTTGGCGCGGTAATTGCGATCATTGGCTGCATGAGGGGATTTGGCGTTAGTCAAAACGCCCAAAGCCTTGGAGCGATGACAACCGTTAGCGTTGTAAATGCGATATTTTGGGTCATTGCGCTTGATGCATTTTTCGCGATAATTTTTATGTGGCTAAAGATATGAACGAGATAATAGTTGGAAAAAACATAACGACAAGTTATGGCGATAAGATAATGCACGATAATGTGAGCTGGAGCGTCAAAGAGGCTGAAATTTACGGCTTTTTAGGCGGCAGTGGCACTGGTAAAACGACGCTAATGAAGACGATGATATATCTAAAAAAGCCAAATAAGGGCGATATAACGTTTGACGGCGTCAATATGTGGAAAAGTAGCCAAAAGGAGCAGCAAGAGATAAAGCTAAAAAGTGGGACGATGTTTCAGTTTGGAGCGCTTTATAGCTCGATGACGATCCTTGATAACGTGGGCGTTTTGCTCCATGAGTACTCTAAATTTAACAAGCGCCAGATCGATGAGATAGCGATGTTTTGGATACAAAAAGTGGGGCTTAAAAAAGAGGTTTCAATGCTCTATCCAAGCGAGCTAAGTGGCGGTATGAAAAAGCGTGCTGCGCTTGCAAGAGCCTTGGTGCTAAGCCCTAGGGTGCTATTTTTAGATGAGCCAAACAGCGGCCTTGATCCTGTTAGCTCGCGGCAGATGGACGCGCTCATAAAAGAGCTTCGTGATAGCATCGGTGTAACTGTCGTCATGGTGACACATGATGCGGATAGTATTTTTGATATTTTGGATAGATTTTTGATAATAGATAACAAAAAAATAGCCTTTGAGGGAGATATAAAAGAGCTTGAATATCTCGAAAATAACCCGCTTGAAGAGCTATTTAAAATGAGGAAAAAATAGATGGAAAATAGAAATTCTTACACCATTGTCGGCATGTTTTTTATAGCCTGCCTTACAGCTTTTGCGATATTTATCTGGTGGATGACTAGTAAAAATAACACAAAGGTTGATTTCAAGGAGTATTACATCCACACGAGCGAACTGCCAAGCGGCTTAAAGGTGGACTCTACGGTTAAATTTATCGGCGTGCCAGCAGGAACTGTTAGTAATATAGGCTTTGTCGATGACAAAAACGCTCTTATAAATATCACGATGAAGATAAGAGAGGACCTACCTATAAAGGCTGATAGCGTTGCAAGTATCGAAGTTCAGGCTATTAGCGGTGTGGCTAGCATAAATATAAGCCGCGGCACAAAGGACTTTGAGTCAGGTCAAAAGCCTGTCTTGCATCTTGAGGAGAGCCTCTTTTCAAAGCTTGGAAACAACGCAGAAAACATCACTTTTAAGATAAATCAAACCCTTGATAAGGTTGATGGCTTTTTCTCGGCTGAAAATATCTCTCACATCGAGTCAATCCTAAGAAATATCGATAAATTTACTCAGGTTTTAACCGATGAAAATGGTCTAAGCGAGATTGATAGCATCGTTAAAAATGTAAAAAATTTCACCGACAGCCTAAATAAAACAGACACAAAAGAGCTTGCTAAAAATTTAAACACGCTAATCGCAAGTGCAAATTCGGTTTTTAAATCAGCAAATTCAGCCGTCACTGGATATAGCTCGCTTCAAGATATCATCACTCAAAAGGTAAAAAACGGCGAGTATGACCTTAGAAACACGGTCTCTCCGCTTCTTAGAGAGGCTAGTGAGTTTTTAAATGGATTTGACAAGACGCTACGTGAGTTTAGAGGCGCGCTTCAAAGACTTGAGGACAACCCTTACGAGTTCTTCTTCACAAATCCAGTGCCAAATACAGATAAAAAGGACAAAAAATGAGAAATTTGATATACGCTGCGGCTGCATTTTTATTTTTTGGCTGCTCGCTAAAGACCGACGTACCACAAGCCACGATGTATGAGATACACTACTCAAACAAGGAGTGCTCAGCTGAAAACAAGCAAAAAGAGCTAAAAAATGTCTTCATCGAAAACGTGAGCGCCCTTGATATGGTCGATACCAGAAAGATACTAATCGTCGCTGAAAATAATAAGATAAGATATTTGACAGATGCTAAATTTGTCTCTGAACCAAGCGAGATGATCTATAAGTCGCTCGTAAAAGGGTTTTACTCAAACTGCGCTGCAAAGCCGATATTTTCGCCAAATGCAAAGGATCTTAGGCTAAAAGTTAGCATCATCTCGCTTCAGATAAGAGGCGACAAGGCCGAAGTTTCGCTAGCTTACGAGCTATTTAACGCAAACACCTCGCTCAAATCAGGCATGATAACAAAAGAAATTTTCTGCCCAGATCCAAGCTCAAGCACTATTTTTGAGACGATAAATAAGGCTGCAAATTCAGCTATCGATATTTTAATCTCTGAAATAATCTACTAAAATTTTCTTAAATTTTTTGGCTGTGAAAGCTTAAATTTACAGCCAAAAATAGCTTATTTTAAAGACCTTTTGTTATAATGTGGCTTTAAAATACGGAGAATTAATGAAGAAAATTTTAATAATCGCAGATGGAGCTTTTGCAAGAAATTTTTTAGATAGACTTCTTGGAGCAAAGTCAAATTTACACCACTATATCGTCGTTTCAAACGAAGATCACAGCCAAAAGGTAAATTACGAAAATTTTACATTTTATCAGTTTGACCCAACAAGCCTTTCAAAGCTAAAGAGCATAAGCGACGGCTATTTTAGCCAGTTTTGTATCGTGAGTGACAATGAAAAAGAGGCGGTTGCCATTTATGAAAATTTAAGGCAGATTAGCACAAAAACAGAGACCATTTTTATGAACTCATGGGAGCTAGATGAAAAGTGCAAGGAGACTTTTGCAAGTGATAAGCATCTAAGCGTGGTTGATATCAGAGATATCGCAGCTTCAAGGCTCATGGACTATCTGCCAGATATGCCTGTATATGCTGATAATATTGGCTTTAGCGAGGGCGAGATCATGGAGGTGAAGGTGCCTATTGGCAGCTCATATATGTATCGCCATGTAAGCTCGATCGCTCAAAAAAGATGGCGGATAGCGCTTATTTACAGGGGTGCTGAGATCATCTTGCCAAAGCCAAACACAATGATCCAGCCAAGCGATATCTTGCTAATCGTTGGCGATCCAAACGTACTTCAAAACGTTTATCGCTCGATAAAACGCGAAAGTGGGCAGTTTCCAAGTCCATTTGGCAGCAATATCTATACTCTAATCGATATGAGATCAATGAGCAAAGAGCGAGTTGGCAAACTCATAAAAGATAGCTTATATGTGCATTCAAAGCTAAACAACAAACGCCTTATCTTTAGGGTGATAAACCCAACTTTAGGCGAAAATTTAGAGACGCTAAAGGCGATAAAAGAGAAAAACATCCTTGTTTTGATGGATTATTTTAATAGCGACAATAAATCGATAAAAGATGACGTTTTAAAACACGACATCGGACTAATCATAAGCGATGATAGATACTTTTTTAAATTTCAAAAGCTATTTTATGATCTTAAAATCCCAGTGCTAAAAACGGGTAAAATTTTACTCTCAAAGATAAAAGAGGGCGTGATACTGGGCGATCAAAGCCAAGAGGTGGAAAACCAATCAGCTGTCATTACAGACTGCTGCGCGCAGCTTGATTTGGAGATGAGATTTTACTATTTTGATAACAAGCATAGCGACGATGAAGCGCTAAAAGAGCACTTTGAGAGCATTAGCACGCTCTTTTCAAAGCGCATAAAGATAGAAAATCACAGCCTCAAAAACCCGCTAGTGAAGCTAAAAGGCACAAATGATCTGCTTCATTTTGTGATGTTTACTAAAAACGTGGCAAATGGTAGCGCTTTTGCCTTTTTATCGACAAATTTAAATAGACTTTATAAAAAACTAAGCCAAAACGCACAGCTTTTTGTGCCAGTAAGTGAGTAGAAAATGCAGATAAATTTAAACCTTAAGGAAAAGGCGTCAAGCTATAAAATTTATATAAACGAGCTTGAGAGATTGGAGCTAAAGGGCAAGGTCGGCATCGTCACAAACGCCAAAGTGGCGGGGCTTCACCTTGAAAAGCTACTTAGCGTTTTAAAGTGCGATGAGAAATTTATCATAAGCGTCCCAGACGGCGAGGAGTATAAAAATCTTGAGACGATAGGGCAAATTTTAGAGCAGCTTTTTGTTAGTAAATTTGACCGCTCATCTACGCTCATAGCCCTTGGCGGTGGCGTCATCAGCGATATGACCGGCTTTGCGGCAAGCATATATGAAAGAGGGATAAACTTCATTAATATCCCAACCACGCTTCTAGCACAAGTCGATGCTAGTGTGGGCGGAAAAACTGGAGTAAATAACAAATTTGGTAAAAACTTAATAGGCTCATTTTATCAGCCAAAGGCAGTTTTTTGCGAGATAAATTTCTTAAAAACATTGCCAAAGAGAGAATTTGCAGCTGGCGTGGCTGAGGCTTTAAAGATGGCGATAACCTTTGATAAAGAGATGTTTGGCTGGCTAAAGAGCGTAAATTTAGACGATGAAAACTTAGCAAAGCTAGTTGAAAAGTCTATAAATTTAAAGGCTAGGGTGGTCGAGCAAGATGAGAAAGAAAAGGGGCTAAGAGCCATCCTAAACTACGGACATACCTTCGCTCACGTCATCGAAAATGAGACAAATTACAAAGAATTTTTACACGGCGAAGCGGTGGCGATAGGTATGAATATGGCAAATCGCCTAAGCGTTAGACTTGGCCTAATGAGTGAGGCGCAGGCAGAGGAGATCAAGCAGGTATTAGTGAAATTTGATCTGCCTGTAAGCTATAAAATAGAAAATGAATATGCATTTTACGAGGCGTTTTTTATGGATAAAAAGACAAAAGGTGATAAGATAAATTTCATCATCGCAGATAAAATCGGCAGTGCGTTCATTAAAAATGACGTCAAAAAAGAGGACGTTTTAGAAACTTTGAGAGAATTTAAATGAAAAAGATCCTAGTTTTTTTATTTTTTTGCTTTGCACTTTACGCTGAAGAAAATGCCACACTTGAGCAAAATGTCTCACAAAATTTACAAAATAGCGAGCTTATAAAAGAAATTTCAAACCTAGATAACTCCCTAAAAAACAACATCTGGATCACAAGATACGCCAACTACAACACCTATCAAAAGCTTCTTGATGAGCTAGAGCAAAATGAAAATGAGCTTAAAAAGCTTGATAAAGGCTCAAAAAGAGGTGGTGATCTCATAAAGAGAAGTCAAACTCTAAAAGAGCAGATAAATTTGCTAAAAGAGTATGAGAAAACGCCATTTTCAAATATGCTTGCAGCTCCAGAAATGGAGACTCCACCTAGGATAAATAGCCCAGTGGCGCTGGTATCTGGCTTTTCATACATCAAAAAGATAAGAAGCGACAAGATCGAGTACCAAAGGCACATCAAAGAGCTTGACACCTTGCTTGAGAAGCTTGAAGCAAAAGAGAATTTGCTAAATAGGCTAAATTTGATAGATGACAGCGAGCAAAATAGAGCAAGTCTAAACCTTGCAAAGCAAGAGATAGGCGACTTCAAAGCGGCAAAACAGATCGCTGATACCACTTATAGCGTCTATGAAAAAAGGGCGGACGAAGCGGTAAATATGACGACATCTGACATAAAGGCTCAGTTTTTAAGCATGGGCTACACAGCCATCGTCATCCTTTTAACGATCGGACTAACATTTATCGCTAAATTTATCGTTAAAAGAACGATCACTGATAACGAGAGATTTTACACGGTCAATAAATTTTTAAACGTGTTAAACATCACCGTTATCATCATAATCCTACTCTTTTCATACATCGAAAACGTCACATATCTAGTAACTGTGCTAGGTTTTGCCTCAGCTGGTATCGCTATCGCGATGAAAGATATGTTTATGAGCATGCTTGGCTGGATGGTTATCATGTTTGGTGGCACGATCCACGTGGGCGACCGCGTCAGAGTCTATCATGACGGTAGCGAATTTGTGGGCGATGTGATAGATATTTCACTGCTTCGCCTAACCGTTTTTGAAGACGTTAGCTACTCAACTTATAAGACAAACCGCCGTGCAGGTAGGATCATCTTTGTGCCAAATAACTATATCTTTACAGACCTCATCGCAAACTACTCGCACTACGGCATGAAGACCGTTTGGGACGGCATAGATGTCGTGATAAGCTTTGATAGTAATCACAAAAAGGCCGCCTATCTAGCAAAAAATATAGTAAAAAAATATTCAAAAGGCTACACTGACATCGCAAAACGTCAGATGAACAAGCTAAGAAGCCAGTACAGCATCAAAAATCCAAACGTAGAGCCAAGAATTTATACATTTTTTGAGCCTTACGGCATAAATATCTCATGCTGGTTTATGTCAAACTCATACGCCACGCTCGCTCTTAGAAGCACGATAAGCGCTGAGATCATAGAGGCATTTTTGGCTCACGATGATATAAAGATAGCTTACCCAACACAAACTATGTTTATAGGCAAAAAAGAAACGCCAAGCGATCACGTAGCTCACGCTGAGCAAGAGGGCGAAAATATCTAATGCAAAAGATATTTTTTAAGACATTTGGATGCCGCACAAACATCTATGACACCGAGCTTTTAAAGAGCTACATCAAAGACTACGAGATCACAAACGACGAAGAGGTCGCTGATATCGTCGTCATAAATTCATGCACCGTGACAAATTCGGCTGATAGTGGCGTTAGAAACTATATAAACGGCGTAAAAAGACGTGGCGCAAAGGTGATACTAACAGGATGTGGTGCAGTTAGCAAGGGCAAAGAGCTTTTTAGTAGTGGCGTCTTTGGCGTGCTAGGAGCTAGTAAAAAGAGCGATTTAAACGAGCTTTTAAAGCAAGAGAAGCCATTTTTTGAGCTTGGAAATTTAAACTCAGTCGATAAAAACATCGTCACAAACTACGAAAATCACACAAAGTCTTTTATAAAAATTCAAGAAGGTTGCAACTTTAACTGCAGCTACTGCATCATCCCATCAGTGCGTGGCAGAGCTAGGAGCATGGACGAGGCGATGATCTTAAAAGAAGCTAGAATTTTAGCTCAAAATGGCTATAATGAGCTCGTTCTAACTGGCACAAACATAGGCAGTTACGGCAAAGATACAAATAGCTCTCTTGGCAAATTGCTAGCAAATTTAGGCAAAATTTCAGGCATCAGACGCATAAGGCTTGGCAGTATCGAGCCAAGCCAGATAGATGAGAGCTTTAGAGAAATTTTAAAAGAGGAGTGGCTGGAGCGCCATCTTCACATCGCACTTCAGCACACGAGCGAGGCGATGCTAAAGATCATGCGCAGGCGAAACAACGCATTTAGCGACCTAGAGCTTTTTAATGAGCTAAGCTCCCTTGGCTTTGCTTTGGGGACTGACTATATCGTGGGTCATCCAGGCGAGAGTGAAGAAATTTGGGCAGAAGCGGTGGAAAATTTTAAGAAATTTCCTATCACACATCTGCATGCTTTTGTCTATTCGCCTAGGCGTGATACGCACTCAGCGACGCTAAAAAGCGACGTAAGTGGCGATGTGGCAAAGGCAAGGCTAAAGGTTTTACAAGGCATTGCTTTTAAAAACAATGAAAATTTTAGAAAAAAACACAATGAAACTTTAAAAATTTTAGTCGAGCAAAAAAACGGCGACTTTTACGAAGGCTTTGATCAGTTTTACAACAAAGCTAAAATTTCTAGTCAAAACGACATAACAAAAGAGTGGTTGGAGGTAAGCGAATATGAAATTAAGCCAGATGCCAATTATGCAAAAATTTAAATTTAACAAGAAAAATATCCTGATAATAGCCGCTATGGCTCTGATAATAGCGCTACTTTTTGCAGTGAGCAAAGAGCCACGAAACATCACCTACTCGCAATATATGCAACTAATGGATGGAAATTTCATCGATAAAGCGGTCATCGACGAAGATGAGGTCATCCTCTATGCGCAAAATAACCGCTTTGCCATCATAAAGGAGGGGATCGATCTAAAAGAGCTAATAAAAAAGGTCCCAGTCGAGCGAAGCGTGCAATATATCACGCCAGGCATGGTCTGGGGAAGCATCATCTTTGTTTGTCTTGTGCTTTGGTACTCCTATATTTTTAGGGCTATCAAGAAAAAAGAGGAGAGTCTTTTAAACAAAAAAGATGGCGCTTTTGAGATAGAAAGCGTGTTAAATCAAAATGCGATGCCAGTCATCTCAAACGTTAGATTTAGCGATGTAGCTGGCATTAGCGAGGTAAAAAGCGAGCTTAGCGAGATAGTTGATTTTCTTAAAAATCCGCAAAAATATAGAAATTTTGGTATCAAAATGCCAAAAGGCGTGCTAATGATCGGCCCTCCAGGCGTTGGCAAGACGCTTGTGGCAAAGGCAGTCGCTGGCGAGGCAAATGTGCCGTTTTTTTACCAAAATGGCGCAAGCTTTGTGCAAATTTACGTCGGCATGGGCGCAAAAAGAGTTAGAGAGCTCTTTAGTAGGGCAAAGTCTTACGCACCATCAATCATCTTTATCGACGAGATAGACGCTGTCGGCAAGAGCAGGGGTGGCACTAGAAACGACGAGCGAGAAGCCACGCTAAATCAGCTGCTAACCGAGATGGACGGCTTTGAGGACAACTCCGGCGTCATAGTAATAGCTGCAACAAATAGGATCGAAATGATCGACGAGGCGCTGCTTAGATCAGGGCGCTTTGATAGGCGTATATTTTTATCAATGCCTGATTTTAACGACAGGGTGGCTATCCTAAACACATATCTAAGAGATAAAAACTGCGAAGTGCCAGCTGAGGATATCGCTAGGATGAGCGTTGGCTTTTCTGGTGCGGCACTTAGCACGCTTGTAAATGAAGCAGCGATAAACGCTCTAAGAAACGGCGAAAGCGTGCTTAGGATGAGAGATTTTGAGGCTGTTTTAAACAAGGTCTTGCTCGGCAAGAAAAAGGTGCTAAGCTACAGCGAGAGCGAGAAGAAAATTCAAGCCATCTATCAAGGCGCAAAGGCGCTAAGTGCCTACTGGTTTGATGTGAAATTTGAAAAAATTTCGCTCATAGAAGACCGCTTTATGGCGACTGAGCAAGAGATCGAGTCAAAGTCGCAAATGCTCTCACGCATAAAGGTTTTAATCTCTGGCATGTGTAAGCTCGAGATAGATGAGAACGACATCTTTTCAAACTCTAGCAACGATCTAAATTTAGCAAAAGAGATCGCCTCAAAGATGGTTTATGAGTATGGCATGGGAAATTCTTTCGTGCCAAATCCAAACGATGTGGAAGAAATTTTAAAACAAGCAAAAGATGAGATAATGTCCTTTTTAAAGGGCACAAATGAGCAAATCGCAAGGATAAGCTCATATCTGCTTGCTTACGAGAGCGTAGATAAAGAGACGCTTGCTAAAATTTTAAATGAAAACTACTAATAAAGGAGAAAAAATGAAAGCAAAAATAGGGATTCTAACTATGTCCGATCGCGCAAGTGAGGGCACATACGAGGATAAATCAGGCCCAGCGATTAAAGAGGTACTTGACGGTTGGATAGTAAGCGAGAGAGAGTATTTTTACGAGGTGATCCCCGATGAGCTTGATCTCATAAAAGAGAGGCTCGTGCACATGATAGACGTGCTAGGATGCGACCTTGTGCTAACTACTGGGGGCACAGGACCAGCAGTGAGAGATGTCACCCCAGAGGCTACTGAGGCAGTTTGCGAGAAGATGATGCCAGGCTTTGGCGAGCTAATGAGAGCTGCGAGCTTAAAATATGTCCCAACAGCGATCCTATCACGCCAAACAGCAGGCATAAGAGGCCATGCGCTCATCATAAATTTACCAGGACAGCCAAAGGCGATAAAAGAGTGCTTAGAGCCGGTATTTCCAGCGGTGCCATACTGCATTGATCTTATAGAGGGTGCATTTATCGAGACTGATGAAAACGTGATGAAAGTTTTCCGTCCAAAACAAAAGAAAATCTCGTAAATGGGTTTGACAGATAGCCTAAATTTAAAAGCCGCTGCCTTTGCAAATAGGTGGCGACTTGTTATTAAAATTTGGCTTGTTTTTTCTTTTTTATCCTATGCGCTGGCCTACTATCTTGGGTTAGAGGTTTTTGGCTTTATCTCTGCCATTTCTATCTTTGGCTGTGTTTGCCTGCTAGCCTTTAGCTCACTTCTTTGGTTTATCGCTAGCCTTGTATTTTTGCAACCTTTGGTATTTTTACTACTTGAAAAATTTGATGAAAGCATTACTGTTTATGCTTTAGCCTGCGCAGTTTGGCTGCTTGGCTGGATCACTTTGTCGCTTGTGGTCGATGATAAATTTGCAAGACCGGGAAATGACATCTTGCTAAAGATCACTCGCATAGTTCTTGTTAGCGAGTTTGCCTTGCTATATTTTTTTAACTACAACAGCAGCTTTGACATAGAGACTTTAATAAAGTCAAATTTGACAAAGTCGCTGCTTTTAGTGCTAAACTCCTATATGCTGCCATCGCTTGTGACGCTACTTATATTTGATATAAAAACATATATCGCTAGCAAAAATGAGTAAAATTTTACGTATTATTTTATGTAATTTATACTAAATTTAGCCGTTTTTGCTCTCTACTATCTTTTTTACAAGCTCCATATCGCTGTTCATCGCTAAACTCATGAAGCAAATGCCGTTTGCGCCAGCTTTTATGGCCTCTTTGTAGTTTTGGTTGTTTAGTCCGCCAAGTGCGTAAATTTCTTTATCTAAGTTTTTTAGCTCGCTTATAAAATTTAGCCCTTTTGGCTCTAAGCCCGCCTTGCAAGAGGTGGCAAATTTTTATTTTATCCACTACTGCTACCTCTTTAAATTTGATGCTTTCTAGCTGCTATTTTGATGTTTACTTTTGTATGTGTCTTTTTTGACTAGTTTTTAGTTTGTTACTGTTGCTAAATTTAATGAAATACACAGCGTTTATGTTATATTTTGCGGATTAAGTCAGAGTGGCGAAAATTTGCAAAGCATGGTATCAAAGATTGCTTGCATAGTGATTATTGGTAAATTAAATTTTTTAAAGCGGCTATTATTTGCATGCCTTTCAAGTCAAACATTACAGAGCTATTTTTAGTTTTCAAACTCAAATTTATTACCTCGTGTAGCGTTATAAGATAGATAAAACGTTTGAAACTCAAGCCAAAGGGTTTAAATTTATTGGTTTTTGATCTTTGTTATACATTTATACCGGTATTTGTTTCTTATTTTGAAAGACAGACTAGCAACATTTTGTAAAAGATTTATAGCTAAATTTGCATTATTTTAAATAAATACTATACAAATTAGCATTCTAAATAATAAAAATTAAACATATATTTTTATTTTATTTATAAATTAGCATACATGCCTAAAAAATTGTTAAAAAACTTGATAGTAATGCTATCAAGGTTAAGTATATTTTTATCACTTTATGCTATAATCTGCCAAAAATTTTAAAACAAGGAAAAGAAAATGGCAGATAAATTTGAATTTCAAACCGAGGTCAATGACCTTTTAAATTTGATGATCCACTCTCTTTACTCAAACAAAGAGATATTTTTAAGAGAGCTCATATCAAACTCAAACGACGCACTTGACAAGCTAAACTACCTATGCTTGACCGATGAAAAGTATAAAAGCTTAAGCTATACTCCAAGGATCGATATCAAAGTAGATGAAAAAGCTAAGACTTTAACCATCAGCGACAACGGTATAGGCATGGATAAAGACGAGCTCATTGCAAATTTAGGCACGATAGCAAGAAGTGGTACAAAAGGTTTTATGCAAAGTTTAAGCGGCGATGCCAAAAAAGATAGCTCGCTGATCGGCCAGTTTGGCGTTGGCTTTTACTCAGCGTTTATGGTGGCAAGTAAGATCGAAGTCATAAGCAAACGAGCACTAAGTGAGAAGGCCTATAAATGGACATCTGATGCAAAAAGCTACGAGATCGAAGATGCTAAAAAAGATGGCTTTGGTACGGATATTATCTTACATTTAAACGACGATGAATTTGCAAATTCTTGGCGCATCGAAGAGATAGTCAAAAAATACTCAAACCACATCCCTTATCCTATATTTATGGATAAAGAGAGCTATGTCGCACCAAAAGAAGGCGAAAAAGAGGGCACTTATGAGGCTAAAAACGAGCAGATAAACAAGGCAAATGCGCTTTGGAGGCTAAATAAAGCCAGCCTAAAAGAGCAAGACTACAACGACTTTTATAAGCAAATTTCACATGACAGCAGCGATCCACTACTTTATATCCACACAAAAGCCGAGGGCAAGATCGAGTACTCGACACTATTTTATGTGCCAAGCACTGAGCCGTTTGACCTCTTTAGGGTTGATTATCAAAGTGGCGTGAAGCTCTATGTGAAGAGGGTTTTTATAACTGACGATGCAAAAGAGCTTTTACCGCCGTATTTAAGATTTATCAAAGGTGTGATCGATGTTGAGGATCTACCGCTAAACGTTAGCCGTGAAATTTTACAAGAAAATGCGATCATGCGAACCGTTAAAGAGCAGAGTGTGAAGAAAATTTTAAGCGAGCTTGCAAAAGTAAAAGATAACGACCGCGATAAATACATAAAATTTTACAAACTATTTGGCAAGGTTTTAAAAGAGGGACTTTACGGTTTTAGCGCTGAAAAAGAGCAAATTTTGGATCTTTGCCTATTTAAAAGTTCAAAAAGAGACGGACTTATCAGCCTAAAAGAGTACAAAGAGGCGATGAAAGAGGATCAAAAGTCGATCTACTACATCAGCGGCAACAACGAAAATATGCTAAGAAATTCGCCACTTCTTGAGAGCTTTAAGAAAAACGGCATCGAAGTGTTAATAATGGACGAAGAGATCGATACGATCGTCATGCCAATGGTCAATGAATTTGACAAAACACCTCTAAAATCGGTCTCACACGCTGATATCAACGACGAGATCAAAAGCAATGAAAAGGTCGATGAGAGCAAGGTTGCAAACACGCTTGTTAAGATGAAAGAGATCCTAAAAGACGAGGTTAAAGACGTTAGGCTAAGCTCAAGACTCTCAAGCTCGGCTGCGGTGCTAATATATGATAAAAACGACCCTGACTACGCTATGCAAGAGATGCTAAAACAGATGGGACAAGGCGCAAATGCTCCAAAAGTTAAGCCGATCTTGGAGATCAATGCTGATCATGAAATTTTTGCAAAACTTGAGAAAAATGAGGCAATGATTTATGACATAGCGCCTTTGCTTCTTGATATGGCAAGGCTAAATGAGGGTATGAGCCTAGAAAATCCAGCTAAATTTTCAGAGCTTCTAACAAAAGTGATGATAAAAGCTATATAAAATTTGTAAGCCCAAAGAAATTTGGGCTTTTTAAATTTATAGTTTAGCAAAAGCCTAAAATACGAGCTAAGTTAAATTTGGCTCCATTGTTAGTTTGACTTTTGCTTATTTTTGCTCTTTGTATTTTAAAACTTGAGCGTAAATTTCATCTTTTAGTTTTAATTTTTCTTTTTTCAAGGCATCAAGCTCAGAGGCTTGCGCTGCTTTGCTATCTATCTTTTCATTTAGCTCGTCATGCTTTTTGCAAAGTGCGGCAAAATGAACATCTACTTTTTTCAACTCATTTATGAGATCAGTGTATTCGTGTAACATACGTAGCTCCTGTAAAAAATTTATAAATTCTAACAAGGCTTTGTAAATGTTTGGCTATCTAAATTTAGATCTATAAAAGCTTAGTGGTTAAGCCAAATTTATCACAAAATGCAAAAACTAAACGTATTTTAGCTCTTCTGGCTTATGCTTGCTCTTTACTAGGCGCTTGGTTAGACGTATGCCATCAACTGTACCGATGACTAAAAGCTTTGTGCCTGTACCGATTAACGTGTCACCATTTGGCATCGGGATAAATTTGTTATTTATGTCCCTAATGCCTACCACGTCAGCATTTGTGATATTTCTTAGGTGCGTCTCTTTTAGTCTTTTAAACCTTATCCAAGAGTAGTCAGGCACAAGAATTTCTTCTATATCGATAGGTGAGCTTTTTGTGTATAGAAATTGCTCGAGTAAATTTTCCATATCAGGCCTTACGCTCATGGCACTTAGACGCTGTGCGACTAGGCGAGATGGGCTGACTACGTTGTCAGCACCAAGTTTTTTAAGCCTTTGTGTGTCATCTTCACTATCGGAGTTTGTGATGATATGGTAAGGTTTTTTGCGGCCTATCTCTTTTTCATAAAGTCTAACAGATGCGATAAGCGCGATATTATCAGCGATATTTGGGCTAAGAGTGATTAGTCCTTTTGCGCTTGATAGATGCGTTTTTAAAAAGGCGATTTGAGTGTGAGGCTGAGCTTTTATGAAGTATGGATACTTGTAAATTTGAGCTAGTTCTGCGATATCTTCTCTGTCATCAACCACCACAAATGGTATGTGATTTTCACGAAACTGAGCGCTAAGCTCGATCGTGTAGAGGTTGTGATAACAAATAACGAAGTGATTTTTTAGTCTTGCGATCTTGTAAAGCATACGCCTTTCCTTTAAAATGCTAATTAATGTGCCTCTTTTTAGAACTTCTACAACGATACCGATTGATAGCGTAAAAATGATGAAGCCAACAAGGATAAATGTTATAGTAAAAATTCGCCCCTTTGGAGTTATGGGCGCAACTTCAGTAAAACCGACCGTTGTGAAGGTCATGCCTGCTTGGTAAAAGGCATCTATGAGAGAGAAGTTATCTATAAAGATATAACCAAGTGTTCCAAAAAGTAACAGTAGTACAACTGAAATTAGTGGAAATCTAAAAGGTTTTAGTTGTTCGTAAAGCTCAGTATCTAGGCTTATTTCTGGTTTTGCGGAGTTTGACCAGTTGAGGAATTTTAAAAGTCTTGAGAGAAAAGACATAAATTCCTCTTCATTTTATCTCTTAGTTTGACTGCTTTTTCATTGTTCTTAGAGTAGAAGCAGCAACTTTTATTCTTCTTGTTGTGCCATCTTCTAGAGTAACACGGATAGTTCTAAGATTTGGTAAAAATCTTCTTTTAGTTTTATTGTTGGCGTGGCTCACGTTGTTGCCTACCATTGGTCCTTTGCCAGTTATCGCACATCTTTTTGACATTTTTTTTCCTTATAAACAAAAATTTCTGCTGATTTTATCTAAACAAAACCAAAGTATTGCTTAAAATGGATATTTATATTTAGAAGTTTTGTTGATTTTTTATTTAATTAAGGCTAAAATAGCCCCAAAATAAAAAATCGGTAAAACAAAAATGCTAACTAAAAATCAAATAGATGAAATTTCAAATTTTATCTATAAAATGCCCGATGCTTTTTATGAGTGCCAAAAGCACTTGGATGAGGGCGACATCACTGCTGCTATGGAGCTTTTTAGGGGTAGTGAGACTTTTAAAGCGTACTTTGCTACGATAGTAAATTTAGGCGATTTTGGCGTTCAAAACTACACTAGAGATATCTATGCGATGGCTTATCCGCTAGGCATAGACAACCTAAAAATGATAATTTGCTCTTATTTTGTTTTTATCAAATCTCCAAAAAGATATAAAAATTTTGGCGTAAATTTACACTCGATGATGGAGTTTAATGCCAAATTTCTATCTGACTGGAGTAAACTTCTAAACTATCTTGGGCTAAAAAATCAAAAAAATTTGTTTCTAGCTGCCTACGCGCTAATTTTGCTTATATTTTGCGAGCTGATCTTTTTGAAGTATCCGCACTCACTTAAACATATCGTTGGTTTTTCTGATATGAGCTTTGATAGGATCTTGCAGCGAAGATTTGATATTTCGCTATTTGGAGTACTTTTAAAGCTTGCGGGATGGGATAGCGATAGGCTAACTAGAGAAGAGGTTTTGGTTTTAAAATACTTTAAAATTTTGCTCTCTTATGAGGCAAGTACTGCTAAATTTTTCGACTTTGGCATCGATAGGATCACCGATGTTAGCGTCCATGCTTCGGCTGATATGGTTATAAATTTAAAAAAGGCTCTTAGAAAATGAAAGTAACTTTTGAGGGCTCTTTGGCCATTGTTAGGCCATTTGGATTTTTGGAGGTTAATATCACTCCTTCAAGTATCAAAAAGGCCGAAGTAGAGCAAATTTGCGCAAGGCAGATAAGTGCCATTTTGCTTTCATTAAAAAATGTCACATTTTTTAGCCCACTTTGGCTAAATAGCACATGCGAGCATCTATCAAGCATCGCTAAGCAGATAGGCGCTGAGTTTGCAGTCTGCGACTATGATGATACTTTTTACGAGCTTGTCGCAAAGACTTCAAAAAATATTTTGAGATTTTCACTCTTTGAAAATGAAAAAGTTGCGACGCTATTTTTAAACGATACGCTAGCAGATAGCAGTGAAGCCATCGTGATTTATAACAAAAATGAGCAGTACAAAGACTACATAAACTCGCTTTTGGAGCAAAAGTGTTACAAGTGTAAATTTGTAAAAAGCGTAGAAGAATTTAACGCTGCCAAGCAAGCTTACAAATACACCATCAGCACTCTAAATCACATCGTTTTAGGCAAAAAAGAGTTTAGCACCTTTGTAAGAGGTGACGTTGTCATTTACAAGACAGCAGGGCTCATAGATGGCTCTTTTGTGCAGAATTTTGACTATAAATTTCACGAAAGGTTGCAAAAGATAGGCTTTAAATTCTTTGTTTTTTGGTCTGATTCGGTTGGCGCTTTAAATACCATAGGTGCTAGTTTTTTGATAAAGCTATCTGAGCTTAGCCAAAAAAGTGGCGGTATATTGGCGATTTGCGGTTTAAATGAGGGCAACATCTCAGAGACACTTGCGTCAAATTTAAAAGCGGCAAAGATACTTTTATATAAAAAGATGGATGATTTTTTCAAAGATGACTCGACGCTTTATTTTAAAAAGCGCCTTATCGATATAGAGCCAACAAAGATGAATAAAAACTTGGTTGAGTTTTTGCCACTTGTCATTTCAAGTGTCACAGACGTGCTCTCGCCTTTGATAGAGAGTGAAATTTTATGCCTTGATGCGAAGATTAGCAACTTTAATGTAGAGGGCGAAAATGACTATTTGCGGGCTTGCGTCCTCTTTTATGGCGACGTACAGATGAGAATTTTGCTTGGTGTTAAAAAGGACAAGCTTGGTAAAATTTGCTCTATTTTTTCAGATAATGGCGATCTGGAGTGTGGCTGTTTAAGCGGATTTTCTCAAATTTTTAGTATCATTGCAAGCAAAATTTTAGACATTTTCATAGAGAGAAATTTAAAGGTAAAACTTAGCAACTTTAAATTTTTCGAAAATGAGATGTTTTTTGACAGAGCAAGCAGTGGAATTTTTGCCACATTGAATGCAAAAGAGAGCCAAACTGGCGTGATTTTTATAAGTAAATAAGGATTTAAAATGTACGTTGCACCTAGTATTTTGTCGGCTGATTTCGGAAATTTGGCAGCTGAGATAAGAGCCATTTGTGAGGCTGGGTGCGATCTGGTGCATGTTGATGTTATGGATGGGCATTTTGTGCCAAATTTAACCATCGGACCAGTCGTGGTAAGTGCCGTTGCAAAGGCCGCTACAAAGCCACTTGATATTCATTTGATGGTTGAAAATAACTCTTTTTTTGCCGACCTTTTCTTGCCGCTAAAGCCAAAATTTCTAACCTTTCACATAGAAGAAGAGAAGCATCCGATGAGGCTCATCGATCACATCAGAAAAAATGGCGTAAGTCCTGGCATCGTGCTAAATCCGCACACGCCAGTTAGTGCGATCGAGCATATCATCGATGAAGTCGATATGGTGCTATTAATGAGCGTAAATCCCGGCTTTGGCGGTCAGAAATTTATGCCAGTCGTGCTTGAGAAAACAAGGGCGCTAAGGGAGCTAATAGAGCGCAAAAACGCCAAGTGCCTCATAGAAGTAGATGGCGGGGTGAACGGACTAAATGCGCCTGATCTTGAAGAGGCTGGGGCTGATGTCTTGGTGGCTGGCAGCTATATCTTCTCATCAAATTCTTACGAACAAGCCATTCGCGCCATAAAGCTTGAGTTTTGAAACCAAAAAAACAGCGTTTAGAAAATAGCATTGAAATTTTAGCTAGGCAAAATTTAGGCTATCACGAGTTTATTTTAAAATTTAGCGATATCGAGGAAATTTCATCGCTCATTGACGTGCGTGACCTTGATATGTGGCGAACTCTCGGGCTTGATATCACTAGAAATGAAAGCAACGAGATCGAGCTTGGCACGAGATTTAGAGATATTAGCGAGCAGGAATTTTGCATCGTGGATATCGAAACGACTGGTGGCACGACAAATGGCCAGATCATAGAAATAGGCGCTATAAAAATGAAAAATGGCACCGAAATAGGGCGCTTTGAAAGCTTTGTGGCAGCTAGTGCGGTACCTGAAAATATCACTGAGCTAACTGGCATAAAGGCTAGTGATCTAGTCGGTGCGCCAAATTTACTAAACGTGCTGGAGCGGTTTAAAATTTTTCTAGGAACTAGCGTCTTTATCGCGCACAACGTAAATTTTGACTACGGATTTATCTCGCATAGTCTAAATGAGATCGGCCTTGGCATACTGCTAAACAGAAAGCTTTGCACCATCGATCTTAGCCGCCGCACCATCGCCTCGCAAAAATACGGCCTTGGCTCGTTAAAAGAGCTCCTTGGCATAAACAACACCCACCACAGAGCCCTAAATGACGCGGTAGCAGCGGCCGAAATCTTTAAAGTCTGCCTCACTCGCCTACCTTTTAGTATCCAAACGACAGAGGATCTCATAAGCTTTAGCAAAAATGCCCCAAGCGTAAAGCTAAAACCAGAGCCAGTTTTAAAAGCTTTGGAGTAGGGCTCGTATAAATTTAAGCCACTTGGCTGGGAATTTAGAAATTTGATTTAGGTGTGTCCCCTTTGAACGAGATCGTCTATCTTTTCTCGGTTTGCGATCATTGTGCTTTTCAAAACGCCGCGATCTATCGCCCTGCAAGCGCCGATCTTTACAAAATTCTTGAAAAACAACGTTGCCATTGTGATAAATTTCTCGTGAAAGCCAGTTTTGTATGCGCGTAGCCAAGCCGTCGCTACCGATAACGCAGTTTGCTAGGCGATTTTGCTTTTGTAGCAAATTTAGAGCTTTTTGCCAATGTGAAAATTTATTTTCACTAAAACTGCGTGATAAATTTGGAGTTAAATTTAGCTCTGCGGTTTTAAGTGATGAGTAGCTTTTGGCTAAATTTCAAAGCCTTGCGCCAAATATTAAAGAGCTTAGGCAGTTTAAAAAAAAGAGAGTAAAACACCTATTTGTGTGGTGAAATTTGAAAAAGATCGCCCTGTAAAAGAGCTATTTGCTAAACTTTTGGCGTTTAGGGGTTTTCAAGCTTCTAGTATTAGTTGATATGCAAAACTACCTAGAAAATCCATATATGCTGCTTTGGCGCGTGACAAATAACATAGATGCCTTGCGAGATATTTATATCGATGGCGAAAATTTCTGCATGGATGCGACGAGCAAGAGTGAGCTTGAGGGCTATAAGCGTGGCTGGCCTATGCAAACTGACTGCAAGCGTGAAGTGGTGGCTGAGCTTGTGAAGCGTGGCGTGGTAAAAGATGAGCCAGAGCTTTTTCATAAATTTGAGATATTTGGGTAGGTTTTGACTACTGCTTCGTTATAAATTTAAAAATTAGGCAAGCATATAGCTTGCCTATACTACGAAAGTTTTTTGATCGCTTCAACTATGAGGTTGCACTTTTTAACGACTGAGTTTATCTCTAGATATTCGTTTTTCGTGTGCATGTTGCCACCAGTTGGACCAAGGCCGTCTATCGTAGGACATCCTGCCGATGCGCTGATGTTGCCATCGCTTAGCCCGCCAGCATCGACCCAAGTGACCTTTGTGCCAGTGGCCTTCGCAGCCTCGTCAAAGACTTTTTTGATATTTGGTAAATTTACCTCGTCTATCATCGGCCCTTCTTCGTTTATGAGGATGCGCTCACAGCTCACTTCTGACACTATCGGATGAGATAAAATTTCATCCATCTTCTCATGCAAAAACTCCACTGAGCTAGCGTGGCGATATCTCATCTCAAATGTCACACTGGCAAAGTCTGGCACGACGTTTTGGGCGTCGCCGCCTTTTGTCATTATGCTATTAAATGTATGGCCTGCCTTAAAATCAGTGAGTTTTGAGAGCTCAACGATGAAATTTGCAGCCTCCACGACAGCCGAACGACCGCGTTCTGGGTGGTTGCCAGCGTGCGCGCTAACACCACGGAAATTTAGCTCATAAGAGATCACGCCTTTTCTAGTGGCTACCATCGAGCCATCTTCTCTTGCAGGCTCGACGACTAGGGCATAGCGAGACTTCTTGGCTAGCTCTCTTATGGCGTCTTTAGCGAAATTTGAGCCAGTCTCTTCGTGAGAGTTTAAAAAGAGGCCGATCTTTAGTTTGTTAAGATCAAGCTCTTTGATGACATAAAGTGAGAGCAGGCTGCCACCCTTATCGTCGATCGCGCCAAGTGCGTTTATGCGCTCATCTATCTTGCTAAATGGCACATCAGCCTTTGTGCCCACAGGAAAAACGGTGTCCATGTGACCTATGAATAAAAAGTCGTAGCTTTTTGCCTCAAGGTCGTTTGAGATGAAAAGGCAAGGAGCGACCTTGTCGGTGCCTAGCTCTATGCTTCTGCTTTTTAAGCCTAAAATTTCGGCTCTTTTTTTAAACCAAGCTGCAACTTCATTTACGCCATCGATGCTTGAAGTTGGGCTTTCTATGTCGGTTATCTCCTTTAGATCGGCCAAATATTTGTCTATTTCACTATCTTTCATCTTTTATCCTTATACGAGCAAGCTCATCACAAACATCGCTAAATAGGCATTTAGGATGCAAATCCCAAAAAGTACGAGATAGTGTCTGCCTGGTACTTCAAGCACGCCTAAAACTCGTCCCATGTACTGCACAGTCGAGCCAACTAGCGCCATGCCAGGGAGCAAGACAGCGATATCGTTTGCGTTTAGCGTACCATCTCCCACAAGTGCAACTAGTACGCCTGCTGAGCCGCCCCAGCTCAAAAATGCAGCCATGAAAACGGCTATGGACTCACCTGGAAGACCAAGTGGAAGCATGATAAATCCTAGAAATTTGCCTATCACGCTAAGCGCGCCAGATACTTTTAAGATGTGGATGATGACAAAGGCCATAAGCACGTTTGGGATAGTGTTTTTTACGGCGATGTCCCAGCCTTTTCTAGCGCCCTCTACAAATACATCGGTTATTAGTTTATTTTCAGTCATCTCTTACTCCTCATCATCTTTGACAAATTTTTTGACATAAAGTCTCATCAAATTTGCTCCAATAATTTTAAAGACAAAGACTATGCCAAGCACCATGGCTATGGTGGCTGGGGCTGTGTGCCCAGCTTTGTCGGTAACTAGTAGAACTGGTGCAAATGAAGATAAGAAATTTGTGATCATCGCACCAGCGCTAAACTGAAACGCTGCAAAGATGAGAAGCTCTTTGTGCGAGATGAGGCCATCTTGACGCAAAAATTTAGCCGTTGAGCTGCCTGCGTCGGTGCTTTGTGTGCTTGCTATCAAAGAGATAGAGCAACATCCTGGTATGCCAATAAGTGGCTTTAAAACAGGTGTTAGCAGTCTTGAAGCTGCGTAAAGTGCATGGTATTTCTCAAAAATAGCGACAAAACCAAGTGCGAGCATAACGGCAGGGGCAAGGCTAAGGGCAAATAAAAAGCCCCCTTTTGCGCTAGTGCCACTTCCTGTTTTAAACCATTCTGGAAATTGACCAGCAAGTTTGCTAAAGTCAAAAATGCCACCATAGGTGTTTTGTAAAAAACCTCCGAAGAAAACGATCGCAATTGCAAGTGTGATCGTACCGATGACGAGTTTTTTAGTATCACTACTCTCTTTCATAAAGCCTCCTTTGATTTGGAATTTGTTTAAATATTATAATGCCTATGCTTATGTAATATTTAAAATATAAAATTTGATAATTAATTATGAAATTTTATGAGTAATTTATATATAAAAATTATTATGCGATAAAAGTTAGCACTACAAAGGCTTAGAATGTAAATTTAAAGTATATGAAAATTTAGAAATTTGGATTTAAGATTTAGGATTTATGGTAAAAATGGCTTCTAAACTTAAATTTAAAAGCCATTTATCTTTTAGCTCTCTTTTAAAAGCTTGCTTGCAAGCATATCTGCTTTTGCTTTGTCAGTGTCTTTTTTGACGGATTTGTAAATTTTAGAGATATAGTTTTCTAAAACTTCGTGGCAAGAGATCACTTTTTCGCCCTCGCGTCTAGCTACTTTTGTGTATTCGCCGTTATTTTGTAGCTCGAATGCTAGGTCGTTATCGCTTAGCTGAAGCTCTAAAATTTCAAGCAGTCTCTCTTGTAGTCTTGGCTCAAAGATAGGCGTCATGAGCTCCAAGCGGCGCTCTAAATTTCGTGGCATCCAGTCAGCACTTGAGATGTAAATTTTTGGATTAGCGTGTTTGAAATATAAAATTCTAGCATGCTCCAAGTATTTGCCGATGATCGAGCGAACTCTGATGTTTTCGCTTTTGCCTTTTACGCCAGGTCTTAGTCCGCACACACCACGAACGATTAAGTCGATCTTCACGCCTGCGTTTGAAGCGCGGCTAAGCTCGTTTATCACGTCTTCGTCTATTAGCGCGTTCATCTTAGCGATGATCCTGCCCTCGCTGCCTTTGCTAGCCTCCACTCTTATCTTTTCGATGATGCGCTCTTTTATCTGAAAGGGCGACATGCTAAGGGCGTTTAGACGGCGGTTTTTGTTATATCCTGAGAGGATGTGAAAAAACGAGGTCGTATCTTGGCTAAATTCCTCTTTGCTCGTAAATAGGCTAACGTCGGTGTAAATTTTTGCCGAGCTGCCGTTGTAGTTGCCAGTGCCAAAGTGCATGTAAAATTTGAGTTTATCGCCGATCTGGCGGATCACTTGGCTAACTTTTGCATGCACCTTAAAGCCCGTGATGCCATATATCACGTGTGCGCCAGCATCTTCAAGCGCCTTTGCCCAGTGAAGGTTATTTTCTTCGTCAAACCTTGCTTTTAGCTCGACCATTACAGTTACTTGCTTTCCGTCGCTTGCAGCGTCTATCAGGCTTTGGATGATCGGCGAGTTTTTATCGACCCTGTAAAGCGTCATGCGTATCGAGATCACCTTTGGATCTTTGCTAGCTTCTCTTATAAAGCTAACGACTGGATCAAAGCTCTCAAATGGATGAACTAGCAGCACGTCTTCTTTGTCTATAGCGTCAAAAACTGAGATGCCGTTGCCAAATGGAGGCAGTGTTTTTGGGGCGTAGGGCGGATTTGCTAGATGGCTAAAGTTCTTGCTCCCAGCTATCTCCCAAAGAGAGCTAAGTGTGAGCGGGATGCTTGAAAAGTAGATATCTTTGTGAAAAATTTTCATGTGAAAATTTAAAAACTCTAAGATATCAGCGTCTGCATCTTTGTCTATCTGCATACGCACAAAAGCCCCTTTTCTACGAAGCTTTAGCCCTTGCTCAAGTATCATCATAAAATCATCCGCCTCTTCTTCTTCGATGACGATATCAGCGTTTCTTGTCACTCTAAAGGCAGCCGAGCTAATAAGCTTATATCCTGGGAAAATTTCTTCTGCATGGCGGTGCACTATTGTTTCTATTGGCACAAAAACGTTGCTACTTGGCTGGGTAAATCTTGGCAATACCCTTGAAATTCTTATCATGCCGTATTTTAAAATTTCAGGATGCTCGATGTCAGCAAGCTTAACGGCAAGCGAGAAGCTAAGGTTGTTTAGGTGTGGAAATGGATGTGTCGCATCAACGGCGATAGGCACGATGACTGGCAGGATGTTTGAGAAAAAGTATTCGTCGCATTTTTGCTTTAAACTATCATCAAGCTCGTCGTAGTTTTTGATAAAAAGACCCTCTTTACTAAGCGCATCTACGGTGCTTTTGTAGTGGCTTTCAACTAAATTTTGCTCATCTTGAAGATATTTTCTGATCTCTCTTAGCTGATCAAGTGGGCTCATGCCATCGCTGCTGCTTGTCGTCACTCCAGCTGCAAAAAGCTGCTTTAGACCGGCCACTCTTATCATATAAAATTCATCAAGATTTGTCATATAAATGGCTATAAATTTTAGCTTTTCAAGTAAAGGTATATTCTTTTCACACTGAGCGAGCACCCTTGAGTTAAAGCGTAGCCAGCTTAATTCGCGGTTGATAAAAAGAGTTTCGTTTTCGCTCATCATTTTCTCCTTATGATTTTTGATTATTTTATGATATGTGCGGTTATAAAGTTCTTATTTTGTTAAAAATTTAGTTACAATAGTGCAAATTTTAAACGTAAAGGTTTTTTATGTCGGATTACATTATATTAGTTGGCATTTTTGTTGTGGCGGTTGTTGTCTTTGCGCTCATCAAAAAGGTCTCTTTTTAGCCTTTAAATTTCTCCCACCACAAGTAGGCAAAGATGAGCCCAAAGCCCTTGACCTTGCTCTCGTCAAAGGCAAATTTCATCATATCTTCTCGTTTTATAAAAACTAGCTCGATATCTTCGCCGTCAATGCCACCACCTGCATTTACCTTCATGCTCTCATCGATCTTTGCGTAAAACATAGTTTGCATGTTGCCACCAAAGCCAAAAGCGCCATACGTCATCGTGATGCGCTCCATCTCTTTTAGCTCATATCCGACCTCTTCGACTGCCTCTTCTCTAGCGGTTTGCTCTTCGCTTAGCCCCTTATCCATAAGCCCTGCGCAAAGCTCGTAGGTAAAGCCTTGCTCGTTTGTTTTGATGCCTTCTTTTTCTTGCGAGTACCAAACGGCTGGGCGAAACTGCTTGACAAATAAAAATGCATCTTTTTGCTCGTGATATAAAAATATACTAACGCTATTCATCACCTTGACGCAGTCCCAGTCCCTTTGCAAGCCATTTTGTTTAAATTTCATCTTAAATGGCTTTAGGTATTTTGACTCACCAAGAGGTAAAATTTCTAAATTTGTTATAGTAGTATCCATTTTGCAAGTCCTAAAAAGCTAAAAAATCCTATCGCATCAGTAAATGTAGTAAGAATGACCGCCGAGCCAACGGCAGGATCGATGTTAAAACGCCTTAGCGTCAAAGGTATGATTGTGCCAAAAAAGCCTGCAAAGAATAAATTTGTAACCATACTAAGGCCAATGACTACGCCAAGCATGCCTTTGTCAAACCAAACAGCGGCGATGATACCCATGATGACGCCAAAGATGAGGCCATTTACGAGTGAGATCGTCACCTCACGCTTTAAAACGCTCTTTGCATCTTTAAATTCTATCTCGCCAAGTGCCAAACGACGAACCGTAACAGCAAGTGCTTGTGTGCCGGTGTTGCCACCCATTGAAGCAACTATTGGCATAAGCACGGCAAGTGCGACGTAAGCCGCAATCGTCTCATCAAAAAGTCCGATGATAGATGAGCTAAAAAGTGCTGTTAGTAAATTTACACCAAGCCAAACCGCACGGCCACGACCCGCTTTAAATAGCGTATCGTCCTCTTCTGACTCGTCATCAACGCCAGCTAGGTTATAAATTTGCTCTGTTGCGCTCTCTTGGATGTAGTCGTGGATATCATCATATGTGATACGACCTAGCAAAATTCCAGTGCTACTTGTAACTGCGATAACGTTTAGATCGTACTCTTGAAACATATCAGCGACATCTTGCATGAGATCCATATCGTTTGCCATGTGAGGCTTGTAGTGGTCGATCTGGGTTGATTCGATATTTTGTTTTAGCGTCTTTGTAAAGTCAAAGAGGATGAGATCTTCAAGCGGGATGGCGTATTGCAAGACACTATTTTTATCGATGATGAAAAGCTGTGAGACATTTTCTAGTTTTCCTTCTTGCTTCTCTTGTCTTAGTCTTGCAACTGCGCTGCCAAGCTTCTCTTCAAGATGAGCTGAAAATAGCTCTGTTTGCATGTGCGCACCAGCTCTATCTTCATCGTAGCTTCTAAGTCTTAAAATTTCATTTTGATTTTCTTTATCTAGCTCATTAAAAAGCTCTCTAGCCTTGTCTTCATCGATATCCTCGATGTATTGGAGTAGGTCGGTAGCATCGTCACTCTCTAGCTCTTCAAGCGCTTCTACGATCTTTTCAGCTGGAAGCGTATCGATCACGTCTTTTAGCATGTGATCAGGTAGCTCGATCGCCACATCACCCAAAATTTCAGGATCTAGCTTTTCAAGATACTTGGCAAAAAGCTCCTCGTCATGCTTTTTAAGTGTCTTTAGGTGCTGGGCAAGCTCGTATGCAGAGAGCTCGCCGTCTTCTAAATTTTCATCTAAATGCTGATCTATCAGCTCTTTTGCTTCTTCTAGTTCTTGGCTCAAGTTTTACCTTTAAAAATCTATTACGTTAGGGAAAAATTCCACCTTGTGATACTCTTTGTCGTTGCTTAGAGCCTGTTTTATCAGCTCGTCATTTCTATTTATGACTGCCTTAAATTTAGCAGACTCTTTTTTGTCTTCTATATTTTTTACGACTTTGATGGCGCTTTCTGGATTGATCGGCTTGCCACCTAGATAGAGGCCAAAGTGCAAGTGTGGGCCAGTGCTCATGCCGCTTGTGCCAACGTATGCTATTAGCGTGCCTTGTTTTACTTTAAGACCGCTTCTTATGCCCTTTGCAAAGCCATTTAGGTGGGCATAAAGTGTCTCGTAGCCGCCAGCGTGAGAGATGATGACGGTTCTGCCGTAGCCGCTCTTTTGTCCGACAAATTTGACCGTGCCATCGCCTGCAGCCTTGATCGGTGTGCCTTTTGGAGCACCATAATCAACTCCAAGGTGCGCTCTATATCTTTGAAGGATCGGATGCCATCTTTTTAGAGTGAAATTTGATGTGATCCTAGCGTTTGCAAGAGGGCGAACGAGCAAAAATTTATCATTTTTCTTACCATTTTTATCATAAAATTTATCTTCAAATTTATACATCACGTAGCGTTTGTTTTTAGTCTCTATCATCGCTGCGTAAATTTCAGGTGTGCCAAAAGAGCGTCCCATGCGTAGTTTTTGGTTATAAACGATAGCGATCGTATCGCCTTTGTTTATCTTTTTAAAATCGATCCCGCTGCCGCTAAAAACCTCTTTAAAACCAAGCGCTAGCGTGCCAGAGCCAGTGTAGTCAAAGATATCTTCAGAGACTGATTTATCGACTTTTAGGGCTAAAACTTTATCTTCGCTTTGGTATAAGATCGGGATAAACTCAAGCTGAAATTTACCCTTGTCATCTCTATAAATATGTATCTGAAGCTCGTCACTAACTGGGATGAGAGCTTGTTTTACCTCGCCGTTATCGTCCTTGTAAATTTGATATTTTGTGCCAGCGATGATCTCTTCTGTTAGCTCTTGATCTTCGCTTGCTAGGTTGTAGTAAAGTGAAAGTGGGATTTTGTTTGTCTCTAGGAAATTTAAAAAGCTGCTACCATTTGGCCAACTAAGCTCGTCAACAGTTGGTTTTATGGCATATAAATTTATACATAATATTGCAAAAATCACAAAAATACGAGGCATCGATATCCTTTTAAAAAGCTGGAGGGAATTTTAACTAAAACTTGCTTTAATTTTGCAAAAGATAAAGCATTTTAGGCTATAATCGCTCTAAAAATTTAAACTTAGGAGATATTTTTGAAACGTATAATCGTGATTTTATCGCTGTTTTTTGGCTTTGCTTTTGGGGCTGATTTTTCTTTAAACGAGTATAGAACTCCTCTTATTAGCGTCGAGAGTGACGGCACAGCAACGATAGTTGATAGTCCTGAAATTTTGATCGGATCAAGCGGCGTCGTACTTCATAAATTTGACACTGATAGCTCTATCATCGCAAGAGTGAGCGTTGTTTCTAAAAATGCCGGCTTTGCGAAGGTTAGATTTGAGGTGTTTGACCTGCTTGAGCAAAAGGCTCTCCCACTCCCTGGCATCGCACCTGCAAGTGGCGATATAGTCGTGCTAAACTACCTTTATAACCGCTCACTAATCGTCGTGCCAAATAAAGAAATTTATGAAGAGGTTTTGGGCGCATTTCCTAATATGATATTTATCCACCCAGATCTTGTTGGAGCATACTTAAGCTACGAATACAAGCCAAATCCAAGCAGAGACGACTTTAGAAAAATGTGCGCTCAAAGTGCAGCTGGTCTTATCTTTGTCGCGATGGATGGCAGAAGCATTTTTGCTGATTGCCAAAGCTTTAAGGTGATAAAAGAGTTTAAAACTGGCGAGGTTGAGTACTATCAACTACCATTTTACACAAGAGTTAGCGACATAGACACTGTATTTTGGAAGCTAAATAGCGAGCACATCAACAACTACGACGCTCACTACGAAAAACTTTTTGAAGAAGATAACTGATAAATGAGCCGTTTGTCCTTAAGCAAGAGCGATTTAAAGAGTGGTTTAAATTTGCTAGCTGCTCTTAAGGACAAAGAGCTCTTTCACTACGCAGCAAGCCTTAGTTTTCACACGATCTTATCGATCATACCGATACTTCTTATATCGTTTTCTATCTTTACAAAACTGCCTAGCTTTGAGGATTATTACGCCAAAATTCAAGACTTTGTCTTCTCAGCTCTTTTGCCAAGTAACCAAGAGATCATCTCAAACTACTTGCAAAATTTCCTCCAAAATAGCGGGAATTTAGGCATAGTTGGCTTTGTGGCGATGATATTTACCTCAGCTATGTTTTTTAGCGATTATGAATACGTAGTCTTAAAAGTGACAAGAGCTAGCAAGGCTAGGGGCTTTTGGTCGGCACTTAGCTCGTACTGGACGCTTATAACGCTTGCACCACTCGGACTTGCTGGTAGTTTTTATCTCTCAAGCCTTGTGCAAGAGATGCTAAACTCGACTAAATTTACAAGTTGGATAAATTTCTTAAGCATCGTGCCATATCTCATCATCTGGGTGATATTTTGCGTCACATATCTCATCTCAGTAAATGACGAGATAAAATTTAAAAGCGCGTTTTTTAGCTCATTTGTCGCCTCGCTCGTTTGGTATCTTGGCAAGTCAGCCTTTGTCTATTATGTCCTTTACAACAAGACCTATCTAAGCGTCTATGGCTCGTTTTCAGCCGTGCTTTTCTTCTTTGTGTGGATATACATCTCGTGGATCATCTTTTTATATGGGCTTAAATTTTGCGCCTATCTCTCAAACAGCTCTAAATTTAAAGGATAAATTTATTGCTAGCCGGCAATTTTAAATTTACCAGCTAGCAGTATATGCAATATTTTACGTAAAATTTTATGTATCTAGCGTTTAAACTCGCAAATTTCTATCTTGATATCAAGCTCTTTGCTAAATTTGCTAACAGCCTTTTCAAGCTCGTCTTTATCAAAGCAGATAAGATCAACATAAGAGTGCTTAGTGCCAGTTGCTGCACCCATGCCTTCGCAAAAAGTGCTAGTTTCAAGCTCATCTTCTATCTTAGTTTTGCTATCAACCCCAAACTGCACGTCGCCACCGTGATCAAGGGCTAAAAAGCAGAAATTTATGCCAAGCTCGTAGGCTTCATTATAGATATCGCTTTTGCCGTCATAGTATTCATTTAGTAGCGAGGTTAGGCTCGTATATCCCATAAATACATCATCTCTTAGTGCGTCTGAGCGGGGTTCAAGCTCATAAAAGCTAAATTGCTTTAGTGGCTCGCTCGAGGCTTCTTTGCCAAATTTATCATCTATAAGATCGGCAAAGTCGGTAAGCGCGACGCCTTTTTCTCTTGGCTCATCTACGATCTCAAAGTCGCCAAGTGTGTTTATCATCGCTGTCTCGCCAACAACATTGTCGCAAAGTATGAAAGCTAGCGTGTAGGCCTTGTTTTCATCTTCGCTTTTTAGCTTGCTTAAAGTCTCGTTGTATAGGCACATATCCACGCTTTTTTCTTCAAAATTTGCATAGACCATGACCTCATTTGCATCAACACTCACGCCATACATCTGTATAGTGGCTACGTCGCGCGGTGCACGTGGTTTGCCAAGCGTACAAGTAAGCTTTGTCTCATACTCTTTTGGCATACGTGATTTGATAAATTTGAGCCAAAAAAGCCTATATTTCATCCCTTCTGGAGTGAGCACTAGATCGATCTTGTCATTAACAAGGCCTATCATAAAAGTTGGATCTACTAAACATAAATTTAGCGCTTCTTCAGTCATTTTACTTGCAGTTTCGTAATTTTTATCCTCTAAATTACGCTTGATCTTGTCTAAATTTTTACCAAGCTCGCACCAAAATTTATCAACCCTGCTAGCAAAGCTAGAGCCCTTTTTAGAAAACCACATCTTTATCCTTTTTGTTAAAATTTTCAACATTTCTTTGCGTATAAATTTTCATCGATGGAAACTCTAACGCACTTAGTTTATCATAACCAACTTCGTTAAAAACGCAGCCTGTGTCGATATCTGCGCTATTTTTATAAAATTTTACCTCTCTTACTGGCGTGTGGCCATAGACGTTAAATATGCCCTCTACTTGCATCTCGTCGCCTCTGCCTGAGAGTAGGTGCCTTTTAAACTCTTCGCTAGCATATTTATCGTTTCTTAGCTCCCACATATTGCCAACGGCTGAGTGCGAGACGACTAAATGCTCGCCATTTTGGTTTTTGTACTCTTTAAATTCCAGATAAACTGGTCTTTGTTCTAAAAAGTCAATATGTCTTTGCTTAAACTCCACGCTTTGCCCAAGATAAGATCTATACGTCGCTTCACCGCCGTTTCCAAAAAACCAGCTCCTGTCAAATGGCACTTTGTTGTTTAGAAATTCAAATTTATTGCTAAGTAGCCTTCGCTCGTGATTTCCCATTACCATTTTATAGTCATTTTGCATGATAAACTCGACTACGTCGCAGCTAAAAAGCCCCCGATCTATCACGTCGCCAACAAAGCAAATTTGAGATTTTTCTTTGTTTGGAAACTGCTTTATAAGCTCCAAAAGCGTGTTAAAACAGCCGTGAACGTCGCCGATAATGTAAATTTGCTCGCTCAAATTTTCTCCTTTGGTGCAAATTTTAGTCTATTAAGCTTAAAAATAAAGATTGTTATTTGCTGATAAATTTAGAAAGAAAAATTTATTTATGAAATTTAAAAAAGTAGGGAGCCTAAGCCCCCTAAAATCATTGTGCGTAAAAGCCGCTAACTTTGCCAGTTAGGTCTATCATGATATTTTTCATCTGAGTGTAGTGCTCAAGTATGATCTTGTGCGTCTCACGGCCGATACCTGAGTTTTTATATCCACCAAATGGGCTGCCTGCTGGAATTTGGTTGTAAGTGTTGATCCAGACCCTGCCAGTCTCCATAGACCTTGCAACGCGAAGTGCTTTTGTAATGTCTTGCGTGAAAATTCCACCACCAAGTCCGTATTCGCTGTCATTTACCATTTTGATAAGCTCGGCTTCATCTTTAAATTTGATGACAACGCCAACTGGTCCGAAAATTTCTTCTTGAGCCACTCTCATATCATTTGTCACATCAACTAGCAGTGTTGGCTCGACAAATGCGCCCTTGTCGCAACCATTTGTGGTGTAGGCTTTGCCACCGACTGCCACTTTTGCACCTTCTTTTTTGCCGATCTCTACGTACTCTAATATCTGCTCGGCTTGTTTTTTATTGATCTGAGAGCCCATTTGAGTGCTAGGATCTAGCGGATCGCCAACTTTTATAGTACTAAATTTCTTAACCGCAGCCTCTATAAATTTCTCATAAAAGCTCTCTTCTACGAAAATTCTTGATCCCGCGCAGCAAACTTGACCTTGGTTAAACAAAATTCCAAGCTGAAGGCCGTCAAGCGCCTTGTCTAAATTTGCGTCGCTAAAGAAGATATTTGCGCTCTTGCCACCAAGCTCAAGTGTGGCTGGGATGATACGGCGAGCCGCAGCTATGGCGATATCGCGGCCGATCTCGGTTGAGCCAGTAAATGCTAGCTTGTCAAGGCCTGGGTGGTTTTTGATCCACTCGCCGCTCTTGCTACCTCTGCCAGTTACTATGTTTATCAAACCTTTTGGCAAAATTTTATCTATCAGTCTAAATAGCTCAAGCACGCTTAGGCTTGTCTCGCTTGAAGGCTTAAACACGCTAGCATCGCCCGCTGCGATAACTGGAGCTAGCTTCCAAGCTGCCATTAAAAATGGAAAATTCCAAGGCACGATCTGACCCACTACGCCTATTGGCTCGCGCAAAACGATAGAGAGTTGCTTCTCATCAAGCACGTTTGCGCTGCCTTCTTCGCCCATGATAACGCCAGCAAAGTACCTAAAATGCTCGGCTGCAAAAGGGATATCGACATTTAGCGTCTCACGGATTGGCTTGCCGTTGTCCATGCTCTCGACTTTTGCAAGGTGCTCTTTGTGTTCGTCTATGATATCAGCGATCTTGTTTAGTAGCTTTGCACGCTCGCTAATTGTGGTGTGTTTAAATTTCTTAAAAGCCTCACGTGCAGCACGAACTGCGTCATTTACATCTTCTTCGGTAGCGTCAGCGATCTTTGCAAGGTGCTCGCCGTTTGCTGGATTTTTGGCATCAAGTGTAGCGCCGTCTTTTGCGTCACGCCACTCACCATTTATGAAAAGCCCGTATTTTTCAAGTAGTTTCATACTTTTCTCCTTGATTAAGATTTTGTAAAAGGATTATAATATTAATAAAATTTATCAAAAATAAATTTTTGGTATAAATTCTCTTTTTTAATAAATTTTATTATTTAGAGTAGGGTAGTTTTAAATTTAACTCTGCCAGGAGAGCGAAAATGTAGTCTCGCCATCAAGCTCACTTTGGCATTTTACGGCGATGCCGTTTTTCTTGCAGCACTCTTTTACTAAATTTAGTCCTATGCCAAAGCCGCCTTGATCGTCGTTAAATCTCGTGTAACGATCAAAAATTTTTATCTGGTCCTCTTTACTGATGCCACGCCCAGTGTTGCTTATGCTAAAGAAATTTGGCGCTAAAATGATGCTAACCTTTGAATTTGGCGCTGCATATTTTGAGGCGTTGCTTAAGAGGTTGTCTAAAATTTTACTCACATCTTCAAGGTCTGCGTTTATAAAACTAGGCTTTAGGCTAGCATCTATCTTAAGTCCGCGTTTGGCAAAAAATGGTGAAAAATAGTTTAACCTTTGCGTAGTTAGCAAATTTAGATCTATGAGCTCTTTTTTGCTTGGCTTATCAAGGTTAAAACTTAGATGAACGAGCGCGTCATAGATGCTGCCTAGGCTCTTTGCAGCAAGGCTGATGTTGTTAAAACGCTTTAAATTTCGCTCATTTAGGTTTTCAAGATCGGCCGTTTCTATGCTCATAGAAATGACGCTTAGAGGTGTATTTATCTCGTGTGTTGAGTCTTTTATGAAGTGATTTAGCGTATCTATCTTTTCATAAAGTGGCTTTAGGCTTAGCTTTGCTAGATAAAAGGCGATGAAAAGCAGTATAAAAAGGAAAAATATAGCATCCACAATGCATGAAATTACAAGGGATAATATCTCTTTTTTGATGTCCTTGCCCACTAAAAATATCTCGGCGCTAGAAAGCTCGTCTGTTATGTCGTTATCCATGCTTTGGATGTTTTCAAATATCGTAACCTTGCCGTTTATCAAATTTATATTTTTTTCTTTATCTATCTTATCGCAGGCAAAGTCTTGATAAATTTTCGCTCCATTTTTTGAAATGATGCAGGCCTTCACCCCTTTTTCTTTTGTTAGACTTGAGATTGAGTCAAGTCCATTCATTCTAGCTTTCATGTAAATGCCCATCTTTATCTCTTTTAGCATTTTGACCTCGTTTAAGATGAGTGCTTCTTTTTTATTTTGGTATTCGTGTATAAAAAAATAGCCCAGAAAGAGCACGGAACTAACGAGATAGAGGGATAAAATTTTAAATAAAATTTGCGTCTTTTCAGACATAGATGTAGCCATCTCCACGCCTATTTAAAATAGCATCTTTGCCTAAAATTTGACGTAAATTTTTGATATAGACACGAAGGCTAAGCTCGCTTGGCTCCTCGTCAAATTTCCAAATTTTATTAAAAATTTCATCTTTGGTTAAAATTTTGCCCTTGTTTTGCAAAAATAGGGCGAGCAGGTCGCTCTCTTTGCTCGAGATATTTACATTTTCGCCGTTTTTACTTAGAGTTTTGCTCTGTGGGTGAAAGCAAAGATCATCTAAAATTTTGATATCTTCGCCGTTTTGGTGTGAGAAATTTCTTTTTATGAGAGCTTGCATGCGGATAAGTAGCTCTTTTAGCTCAAATGGCTTTTTTAGATAGTCATCGCAGCCGCTTTTGTAGCCTTTTTCAAGGTCGTCTATGGTGTTTAGCGAGGTGGTAAATATGCTAGGTGTTGTGACGCCAAGCTCACGTAGCGATGAAAGTAGGGAGAAGCCGTCGCCTTGCGGGAGTTTGACGTCTAGTATAAGTAGGTCAAAATTTCGCTCGTATGCAAGATCTAGTGCGTCTTTGGCATTGTTTGTAGTGGTGACATCGTAACCATTTTCGCCCAGATACTCGCTTATTAGATCAAGTAATGTTTCATCATCTTCAACAAGCAAAATTCTGACCATCAAGTGCCTTTACATGCCTTTTTTCATTTCGTCTTTCATGCCCATGTCGTCTTTTTTCATACCCATGTCATCTTTTTTCATTTCGTCTTTCATGCCCATGTCGTCTTTTTTCATACCCATGTCGTCTTTTTTCATTTCGTCTTTCATGCCCATGTCTTCTTTTTTAGCTTCGTGTTTTTTGACAGGATGTTTTTTAGACATATCATCTTTCATCATCTGCTCTTTCTTCATCATCTCATCTTTGCCCATCTTGTCCTTTTGCATCATTTCAGTAGCATTTGCAAGACCGCCAAACATAAACATAGCACCAAGTGCAACTAAGATTAACTTTTTCATAAAGTCTCCTTTAAATTAAATTATGTTGCAATTGTAGTCACTTAGTGTGAAATAAGTGTGAATTTACGCAAATACAAAATAGATAACTGGAAGCGTGATAAATGAAAAAAGCACGCCAATAGCAACTGATGAGATGGCTAGTGAGCTATCAAGTCCAGCTTTTATGACCATCGCGCTTGCAAGGGCTGATGTCGGCATCGCACATTGAAAGAGACCAACGACCCAAGTTTTGCTCATCTGGATGCCTGAGACTTTTAATATGATGAAAAATACGATAGCTGGCAATATCATCTTACACAAAAGCACGACGCTAACGCCTTTATATGAGCTTGTGATACTGCTAAAGTTAAGACCAACGCCGATCGCAAAAAGTGCGACTGGAGTGACGCTACCTTCAAACATCCTAAGTGGCGCAAAGATAAAATCTGGAAGTGGGACTTCTTTTAAGATAAGACCCATGATGAGCGCTATAAATGGTGGAAATTTTAAAATTTTCATTGTATTTTGAAATAGCGAAACCTTCTCAGGTGCGGCAAAAGATAGGATGAGTGGTCCAAGGATCGAAAGCGGGATACCAGTGGCTATTTGATCATAAAAGATGACCTCATTTACCATCGCATCGCCAAAGAAGCCCTGAATGACAGGCATACCGACAAATAGTGTGTTACCAAAAAGGCTTAGCATGACCATACTGACGGTTGTTATTTTGGTAAATTTAAAAATTTTACCTATGACAAATGCCAAAGCGGCGCTAATGGCGGTTGAGGCAAAGCCGATTAGAATCGTGTTTATAAGCGAGGCATCGACATTTACGTGGTAAATTTTGTCAAAGATTAACGCAGGCATTGCAAAACAAAGGACAAAATCCACAAATGGGATCGAGTGCTTTTGCTCAACAATGCCGACTTTTTTAGCAAAAAAACCAGTTGCGATTATGAAAAATATTGCAAAAAGTGGTGTGAAATTCATAGCAGTCTCTTTTAAGTTTGGAATTTACAAAGAATTGATTATATGCCCCAAAAGATTAAATTACAATAAACTTTTTTGGATTTTACTCTTAAATTTAAACCCTAGTATCAACCTTTTTGTAAAATTTATCTCTTTCATCTATCTTTTCTTTATTTTTTAGATCGTTTTCAAGATAGCTGATATTATAAATTTCCCTTGCAGATATGCTTTTGCCGCTATTTAGGCTGATTAAAAATTTGCTCTCAAATTTATTTGATAGGTTGATGATAGCGATCGCTCCAGCATCTTTTAGGCTTGTGATCTTGCCGCTTTGCATGACGCCGATATCATTGAAATTTAGGCTATTTAGCTGTGCATTATCCATCTTTTTTGCATCTAAATTTACGCTAGTTTTTAGCTCGCTTGGCGTATTTAGCTTGCCAGTGTCATTGTAAAGCTCATTTACGTCTAGTTCTCTGCCACTATCAAATTTTAGTCTTATCGTGCCATCTTGATTTAGCTTCATGGCTATGACGCTATCGCTATCTCGCAGTGCAGTGGCAGCTGTGGCTTCATTTGCGCTAAAAGCCTTTTTTACCTTTTTTAAATTTGAGATGCTAAAATCAAGTCCAGTTGCTTGCTTAAATTCATTTTCCATTGCGATCATTTTGGCGGATTTTGTATCTTCGAGCTTTGATATGTAAGCGTCCGCATTTTCGTCAAATTTCTTTAAATTAGCGCTAAGATTTTCTAACATCTTATTATGCGTATTAAGCTCGGTGTTGTAGTCATTATAAAATTTCATAAAACTATCTTTTTGAAATTTTGTATATGAGAAATTCTCATCTTTTTTGTGCTCTTTGCTTGGTTCGATGATCGGGTTAAACTCGCTTAGTCTTGCAGTATCATCAAAGCCTATTTTTGTATAAGCGAAATTTTTAAAAGAGCTATCCTTGCCAAAGATATTATTGTGCCTTAGATCGACCCAGCCGTTATTTTGAGCATATTTTTTAAAGAAATTATTTATATCATTTTTGCCTATCTTTTCATACCTATTTTCAGCAGCAAACAAGGTATTTGGATCTGAGGCGTAGTAGGAGTGCCTGTGATCGATCTCTTTTGTATCCACGTAAAGATCGGGGCTATTTGTGATTATTGCTTTATGATTTAGCTCTTCTCTTGTTATTTGGTTGTGATTTATGACATTTGTGCTGATAAACTGCCTAAGATCAACTCTAGCCATGACATCGCTTAAATTTGCTATTTTTTCATTTCCATCTTTGTCATATCCTCTTACTTTTAGCTTGTCAAAGAGCATATCTTTTTGATCTAGCATGCCGTCATTATTGCTATCAAAGCTAAAAAGTGCGCTATTGTTTTCTAGCTTTCCAATGCCTAGCTTATCGTTATCGCCGTAAATATCTAAAAAGACTTCAACTTCACCATAATTTGTCTTTAGTGTGTTTGAGTAGGCGTAGTCGTTTAAATTTTTAAATTTTGTATTTTCTAAGTAGCCACTTTTTAAAACAGGTAGCATGGCGGCATCATCTATGGCATTTATATTTTTAAAGTAGGCGCTTTTGCTAAAGCCATTAGAAAGTTCGTCAGAGTAAATTTTGTTGTTGCTGTTTATTAAATTTTGCGAGTAGTCTTTTAAAATTTCTTCTGCTTTTTGTGTTGCTAAACGTTTGTTGTATTCTTTGATATCAGCTTCAGTTATGTAGATGGTGTCTGTTTTATTTGCTTCATAAAGCTCGTTAAGCTGACTTGAATTTACTTTTAAACTATTGTGATCGCTATGATTTAAAAATCTCTTGGATAAATTTTGCAAATCATCTAAATTTATAAAATCAAACTTTTGCGGTGCGACATTCATCTAAAATCCTTTTAAAGATGTTGCAAACAATATCGGTTAAATTTATAAAATGTTTAAGTTTATAATGGTGCCCGAGGTCGGACTCGAACCGACACAAGGTTGCCCTTATCAGATTTTGAGTCTGACGCGTCTACCAGTTTCACCACTCGGGCTAAGTTAAGATTGAATTTTTAGATTTGTGAGAAGAAAGAAAAAGGGGAGACTTGCTCCCCGAAAAAGAAAATTATTTCTTTTTACCTTTTTTAGCAGCACCAGCAGCAACTGCTTCTTTAAGTTTTTTGCCAACTTTGAATTTGACTGCTTTGCTAGCAGGAACGTCGATTACTTTCTTAGTTCCAGGAACTCTAGCTTTCCTTGCAGCTCTGTCAGCAGTACCGAAAGTACCAAAGCCTATAAAGCTAATTGTATCGCCTTTTTCAAGAACCGCTTGGATTGTCTCCAAAGTAGCATCAACAACTTTTAGAGTATCTTTTTTTGAAAGACCAGCCTTGTCGGCAACCGCTTGAATAAATTCAGCTTTTTTCATGAACCATCCTTTTAAGAAGTTATGCGGCAATTCTACACTCTTTTAAAAAAAAATACAATACTTTTTCCCTAAATTTAGCTCTTTTTTTGCATTTTTTTAGTAAAAAAGACCAAATTTTGAACTCTCACTCGCAAATTTCAAACGTAAGCTCGTTTTTTAGCCCTATCTTTTTTATATCTACAAGCTTTAAATTTTCAAAATTTAAACCCATTAGCTCATCTTTGTTTGTCACTTTAGCATTTGCGATCTGGCGTAAAACCTCACCTCTATAAGCTTTTGCATGGTGGCTTAGTATCTTTTTGTTTTTTAAAAAGCAAAATGTCGTAAATTCTTTCTTTATCACATAAAATTTCTCATAAAATTTAGCTCTAAGATCTAAAATTTCATCATTTTCTAAAAAGCTATCGACTGCCTTGCTAAAATTTTGCTCATAAAATTTTGAAATTTCAAAGCCAGCTAGCTTTTCGCCTTGCTTTAGTTTGTACTCGGCTATCTCATCTTTTGCTAAAATTGGCCCAAATAAATTTGAAAATATCAAAACATTATTATCTATATATTTTTGAGCGTCATCGCTTAGTCCGCGGTAGTTTAGGTGCTTGTAGGCAACGCCGTCATATCTTAAGATAGCTTTTATGCTACCTTTTTTAGATAGGCCTTCTCGCAGTTGCTCGCTATCCTCAAGCTCTTTTAGTCCAAAAAGCTTTTTTATCTCGTCTAAATTTGCACTTTTTAAAAACTCATCATATCTTTTTAAAATTTCAGCCCTTTTGTCAAAAAACTCAGAAAATATCAAATTTTTACCATCAAATTTATCATTTGTATTTAGAGAAATTTTGCTTTCACTTGGTGAGAAGAGGATTTTTAACGCCATTTTCTTTCCTATTTTATATATGTAAATTTTTGCAGATTATACAATAAAACTTTTTTGCTCTAAAAAAAATCAAATTTTCACCGATATATCACAAAGCGGAATTATTCTTGCTTAGAGTGAATAAAAATTTAGGGAAAAATTATGAGAATTACAAATCAACTACGTTTTAGTCAGACTTTGCACGACTATCAAAAAAATATGGTTGGCGTAAATAAAAGCTACCAGCAGCTCTCAAACGGACTAAAGATCCAAGATCCATACGACGGTGCTGCGGTTTATAACGATGCGATGAGGCTTGATTATGAAGCGACCACTCTCACTCAAGTGGCAGATGCTACCGGTAAGTCAGTAAATTTTGCGAAAAATACGGACAATGCGCTGAAAGAATTTGAAAAACAGCTTGAAAATTTTAAAACTAAAGTCGTTCAAGCAGCCAGCGACGTGCATAGCACAACATCTCTTGAAGCTTTAGCAAACGACCTTCAAGGCATCAAAAATCACCTTGTAAATATCGCAAATACCTCTATAAATGGGCAGTTTTTATTCTCAGGTAGTGCTGTGGATACTAAGCCGATCGATGGCTCAGGTAAATATCAAGGCAACCGCGACTATATGAAAACTTCAGCCGGCGCGCAGGTTGAGCTACCTTACAATATCCCAGGATTTGATCTATTTTTAGGAAAAGATGGCGACTACAACAAAATTTTAACAACAAACGTGATGCTAGCTGATCAAACTAGAACAGACATCTCTTATGCGCCAAAATATCTTGATGAAAATAGCAAGATAAAAAATATGATCGGCCTAAACTACGCTAGCGACTCAGTTGTGGGCAGTGACGGCTCTTATAAAGGCACGATCGAGCCTGATTTCGACTTTTTGGATACTTCAAATGTAAATTTTCCTGACACATACTTTTTTATGCAGGGCAAAAAGCCAGACGGCACGACATTTACGAGTAAATTTAAGATGAGTGCTGATACGTCAATGGCTGGTTTGATGGAGAAGATCGGTATGGAATTTGGCAACACAAAGACGACAAAAGTTGTCGATGTGAGCATAAATAACGACGGACAATTTAACATAAAAGACCTTACTAAAGGTAATCAAACGATAGACTTTCACATGGTTGCAGCTACTTCTGTGGCGGCAAATCGTGGTGCGATAGCTCCAAATAATACTCTTGATACGATAAATTCTCTACAAAGTCTTGAAAATATGGCAAATGCTGTGCCAAAAACGGTTCATATAACTGAATTTACAAAGAGCAAATACCTTGATAAAGATGGAAATTTGACAAACGCATTTGACTATGACAAGGTTAGATTTGAGCGAAAAGACAATGAATTAATCGCAAATTTACCTCAAGTAGCTAGAAAAACGGGCGAGTTTGCAACCGATCAGACAAAGCTAAGCGAGGTTTCTGGTACAAAAGAGAGCTACAATAGAAATTTATACCCAAAAGATGTCGATGCTAGAAAGAGAGAGCTTTACAACATAGATAATCAAGAGATAGGTCTTCAAGTAAAATCAATCACCGGCACGACCTACGACATCAAAGTAAAAATGGGCGAAGCAGGTGGCGTAAATACCCCAGTGCAGTTTCAAATAACATCAACAACTGCTGCTGGCGTGGTATCTCCAACTAGAAATTTGACCGTCTATAACTCAGATGAATTTGGCAGTTACAGAACCTATGCAAGCGACTTTACATATCGCCAGCTAATGGATATAGTAGCGATGGCTGCAAGCGATAACATCCCTGATCCTCAAAACGTAGAAAATGCAAATTTTGATACAGATATAGAAAAGGTAAGAAGAGATCAAAACTACAACGCCTATAAAGAGGCTTTGTCAAAGACTAAAGGCGCAGTAGAGGTAAATTTAGACGATCGTGGCAGGATGGTTTTAACTGACAAGACAAAATCTGTCACAAACATAGAGCTAACTATGTATGATGCGAAAAATGGAGATATGTTTGACGGAGATAGCACTGGTATGAACACAGCAGGCGCTGCAAGCCACCCTCAAGGCAAGGGCTCAGTATTTAGCTTTAACGAAAATAACGCTTTAACTATCGATGAGCCAAGCACAAGCGTCTTTCAAGACCTTGATGATATGATATTTGCCGTTAGAAATGGCTACTATAGAGCAGATGCTAACAATCACGATCCACGAAATACCGGCATGCAAGGCGCTTTAAAAAGGCTAGATCACTTGATAGATCACGCAAATAAAGAGCTTACAAAGATAGGCTCTCAAACAAAGCTTCTAACTGCGACAAACCAACGTGCAGAGGTTATGAAAGTAAATGTGCTAACCGTTAAAAATGACGTCATAGACGCAGACTATGCAGAGTCATATCTTAAATTTACGCAGCTTTCGCTCTCATATCAAGCTACTCTTCAAGCAAGCGCTAAGATAAATCAACTAAGCTTGCTAAACTACCTAAACTAAAATGATAAATCAGCAGGCCTAGCTTGCTGATTTTTTAAAAATTAAACTCAAGCGTGCTATAATAAGCCTTTTTAACAAAAGGATCTAAAATTTTAAGACATATATTATTTACTATTTTTGTTTGTTTTTTTATATATTTTGGTATCGCTACGGCTGCTCCGACTGCTGATTTTGTAGGCTCACTTGGACAAAGCCTTGGTGTTTTTAATATTAAATATTTTGGCCTTATAGCCTATGTTTATCCATTTTTGCTTATCGTTTTAGGCTATTTTGTATATAAAAATTTTAAGAAATTTGACTTTGATTTTGCCCAGTTTGTAGTTGGGATTTTTCTATTTTTTATCGCATTTTTGATGTTTCAAGCGCTAAGTACTTCTGGGGCAAATAGTGGCGTGATAGGTGGCTTTATAGTCTCAGCGCTAAAAGAAGTCATCGGCGCTATCGGCACTGCGGTTGCTATACTTATGATATTTATCATCTCACTTGGGCTTGCTTTTAGAGAAAATTTTATCATCGTTTTAAGAAAGGCTTTTGTAGATAAAGAGCCAAATAGCTATGAAGAAAAAAGCAGAAGCGTAAAAGAGGTAAGGGCAAGGCAGATACCAAAGATAGAGCGCAAAAAGCCAAAAGCTGAAGAGATAAAAGAAGAAGAGCTTATAGACGCGCAGGTGCTAAATGATGATGAGCCAAATTCAGATAGTGAGCCAGAGCCAGAGATGGAGCCGGCACAAGAGAGCAGACCTGCAACTATAAGTGGGGTTGAAATTTTAAACGAAGTGGCTGAAAACAAAAAACTTCTTGATCAGATAGAGCGCGGCAAGGTCGAAAAGCCAAAAGACTTTGTCTTGCCGCCGCTTAAATTTCTAAACGACCCTCCAAAGCGCTCGCACAATATAAATGAAGCCGAGATCGATCAGCAAATTTCAAATTTACTCGATAAACTGCGTAAATTTAAGATAGATGGCGACGTGGTGCGAACCTACACTGGCCCTATCGTCACGACATTTGAGTTTCGCCCAGCCCCACACATCAAGGTGAGTAAAATTCTCACTTTACAAGATGACCTAGCGATGGCGCTAAAGGCTCAAACTATCCGTATCCAAGCGCCGATCCCTGGCAAAGATGTCGTTGGTATCGAGGTGCCAAATCAAAATTTAGAGACGATCTATCTAAAAGAAATTTTAGAGAGCGAAGTCTTTAAAAATGCTAGCAGTCCGCTAACCATGGCTCTTGGCAAGGATATCGTGGGCGCTCCTTTTGTGACTGACCTCAAAAAGCTCCCACACTTGCTAATCGCTGGTACAACAGGATCTGGCAAGAGTGTGGGCATAAATGCGATGCTTTTAAGCTTGCTTTATAGAAATAGCCCACAAACTTTGCGCTTAATGATGATCGATCCAAAGATGCTTGAGTTTAGCATATATAACGACATCCCGCACCTTTTGACGCCTGTTATCACAGAGGCTAAAAAGGCGATCACAGCGCTTTCAAATATGGTCGCTGAGATGGAGCGAAGATATAAGATAATGAGCCAAACTCGCACAAAAAATATAGAGAGCTACAACGAAAAGATGAAGAGCGATGGCGGTGAGCAGTTTCCATATATCGTCGTGATCATCGATGAGCTGGCTGATCTTATGATGACTAGCGGCAAAGACGTGGAGCTTTACATCGGCCGTCTAGCGCAGATGGCAAGGGCTAGCGGTATACACTTGATAGTGGCGACCCAGCGCCCAAGTGTCGATGTCGTGACTGGCCTTATAAAGGCAAATTTACCAAGCAGGATAAGCTACAGAGTAGGGCAGAGGATCGATAGTAAGGTCATTCTTGATCAAATGGGAGCTGAGAGCTTGCTAGGACGCGGGGACATGCTATTTACACCTCCTGGAAGCCCTGGAGTGATCAGGCTGCATGCGCCATTTGCTAGTGAAAAAGAGATCGAGACGATCGTAAATTTCTTAAAAGAACAGCAAGATGTGATCTATGATGAGAGATTTCTAGCAGAAGAGGGCTCTAGTGCAGGCTCGGCTGCTGGCGCATTAGGCGAAGATGAACTGGATGAGCTTTATGAGGAGGCAAAAGAGATCATCTTAAGCGAGCAAAAAACATCGATCAGCTACTTACAAAGACGTCTAAAAATAGGCTACAACAAAGCTGCAAATATAATCGAACAGATGGAAAAAATGGGTGTTTTAAGCCCAGTCAATGCAAAAGGCCAAAGAGACATTTTGGTCTGAATTTATATAGCAATGTAAAGATAAAGGAGTAAAAATGTTTAAATTTGGAGCTATCTTTTGTATTCTTTTTATGCTAAATTTCTGTTTTGCTAAAGATCTTAATACGAGTATTGTAGAGAAAAACTCAACATCTATGCTAAAAACTCTAAAGCAGATGAGCATACCTTTTTCTGGCGATGAATATGAAATAGAGAATTTATCCAAGCTAGATGATAAGATGCTAGCGGCTGTAAAAGCATCATTGCCAAAACAAACCGAGCTATATGATGCCATTAAAGGTGATCTAAATAAAGATGGCATAGAGGATGTAGCTGTGGTAATTCAAGAAACATTTAAGGATAAATTTTTACCTTTTAGTGAAGGTTGCGACGAGAGTACTAAAGACGACAAATGGTGTCAAATAGTAAATAAAAATCGTCGTGGTATCGTGATCTTGCTCTCAAATGGTGATAAATATGAGGCCGTAGTAACTAAGCGAGATATCTTTGAGAGCCCAAATGAAGATGGTGGCGTTTATTATCCACCAGAGCTTGCAGTAGAGATAGAAAATAACGAACTAAAATTTTTATATGGCCATGGCAGGTATGGATACTGGGGGTATGTTTTTGCATTAGATGGAAAAGATTTTAAACTTATAAAGTATTTTAGTAGTGATAATAATGGTCCTAAACCAAAGCATATAGTGCAAATGGACTTTATAAATCATAGGCTAGAGAAAAGTGCAAATTTGCTATATCAGGGCAATGAAGAGTATAAGAGATACGAAGAGTGTATAGAAAAGTACAGATCTTTTGATGATGCGCAAGAAAAGGATGATTATGATGCAATATTGATTAGAAAAACTTACGAGCTAAAAACACAAAAAATTCTACTCTCAGAAGTTAAAAAGGTTGATTATATAGATGGTCGTTGGCTGGATGATTTGCAAAATTCAAAGGAATTAGGAAAAATTTTGAAGATTGATTTTTGGAGTGATGAATATCTGGGCGATAATGAAGATGAACTTGTTAGATGTGTCGCAGATAAGATATAAAAAGCCTTGTGTTAATTTAAATTTATCTACTAAATTTGATGGTTAATGAAATTTTACAAATTAAAATTATCGTTAAAAATTTTAAAATGAAATTTTGAAATAGCTAAAAATATAATCAAAAATATTTAAACTCTTTAGAGTAAAAATAGTGGCGCACCTCATATACACGCTATTTAATGCCTTAATGAGCTTTATTATAACTGCAAAAAGTAATGCCTCACTGCCGAAATAAATTTGATGCCTTAAATTAACTTTATGATAACTGCAAAGACTTACCCCTAGATAAATGTCCTATAACTCACCTAAATCACGATAGTGCAAATCGTATGTGGTGTGCTGTGAGAAACCATCTTGGATATTTAGGGACTAGCAATACTCACGGACTTTACGTATTACGCCATACAGTGGCTTCTAGGTTAGTGAGTTTGAAGGGATTTAATGCTCATAAATTGATGGCTTTTATGGGTCATACAGATATTAAAAGTAGCCTGCATTACGTGCATCTAAATGTTGATGATATACGTGATGGCGTGGGAGTTGGTATTTAGTTAAAAGGTGGTAAAAGTCCTTGGTATTTGGTTGCGGAGGACGGATTTGAACCGCCGACCTTCGGGTTATGAGCCCGACGAGCTACCACTGCTCTACTCCGCGATAAGAGTTGTTTGGGATTTTAAGGGTGGATGGGGTAAGAGGATTCGAACCTCTGAATGACTGGACCAAAACCAGTTGCCTTACCGCTTGGCGATACCCCAACGTTTAAAGAGTTGTAATTATATAGATTTTAACACGTTTTGTCAAGGTTTTTTAAAAAAAATATGCAAAATTATTTTTATTTTTAAGATAGCTTTTTAAAAATTAAAAAATAAATGAAATACTTTTATAACGTTTAAAATTTAACTATAGCTTTTAAAACCCATGCGAAAATTTACATGGGTTTATTTGGTTTTTAACCCAAAAGCTCTTTTGCGATCATGCTTATGCGTTTTGCTTCAGCGCTCGCTCCGATCTCATCTTTTGCCATTTTCATCACAGCACCTAAATTTTTACCAACCTTTTCAATGATACTTTTAATCTTCTCTTTTAGTTCATCATCGCTTAGTTGAGCTGGCAGATATGCTTTGATAAGCCCGATCTCGCTCTGCTCTTTTTTGGCGAGATCCTCTCTTGCTCCCTTTAGATAAAGCTCAACCGAGTCAGCCCTCTTTTTGATCTCTTTTTGAAGTAGCGGAAGCACGACCTCGTCGGTCATCTCGATCCTTTGATCGACTTCAACTTGCTTAAGTGCCGCATTTAGCGTTCTTAAAGTGTCCCTTTTAAACTCATCTTTTGCCTTCATAGCCTCTTTTATGTCAGCTAAAATTTGCTCTCTTATACTCATTTTCTCTCCTTTAAATTTTTGAAATCATAACTAAAATTTTGTGATAATTTCTTGAAATAAGCCTTGCAGATAAGCAGCTCCAACGCCCTCTCTAAGCCCATCATCGATAACTATAAATTTCGCTTTTTGCCCGCTTAAAAGCTCTTTTAAAAGAAGTGTCCCAGCGATGAGCGGATATTTTCTACTTCTTCCAACTGCTGCATCAGCGCTTTTGTCATCCATCTTTAAAAGCTCATTTACAAACCAAGTAAGATCGTCATTTTTAAGTTCATATCCACTCACTTTTTTTGGGTCATAGCTCTCGTAGTTTAGCCCAAGCTTTAGTGCTGCGATAGTGGTCGGCACGCCAGAAGTTAGCACTATAAGTCTATTGTCAAGGCTTGTTAGAAATTCACTTCCCTCTTTTGTATAAATTTTTGCATTTTCTTGCATCAGATCAAGCGTTTTAAACCTCTCGTAAAAGGTAATGATGCCAAATTTAAAGCTTATAAATTTTCCCTCTTCGCCTATCTCGGAGCTTGCACCGCCGATGTCGATCAGGCTAAATTTATCATTTATGCCAAGCTTTCTTAAGGCATTTTGCACGCCTAAAAATGTAAGTTTTGCTTCAGCTTGCCCATCAATGATATGAAAATTTATGCCAAATTTTTCTCTTATCTCACTAAAAATTTCTTCGCTATTTGATGCCACTCTAAAGGCCTCAGTCGCGACTGCTACGCATTTAAATTTAGTAAAGTCAAATTTGCTTTTAGCCTCCGCTATCGCTTCAAAAAGTCTATTTTTAGCCTCCAAGCCTATCTTGCCACTTTCGTTTAAGCCCATTGCAGCTCCAACTATTTTTTCATAAATTTGCTCATTGATAAAGCCATTTTGCTCTTTTTTTATAAGTGCCACGCGAAAGGTGTTTGAGCCAAGATCGATCGCTATAACCAAAATTTATCCTTAATATTTTTGCCAAATTCTAACATATGATAATTTAGTATCATTTAAAGTGAGAAAATTCTAAAAACTTTAATAATTTTCAAGATATAATTTTGCCAAAAACTCTTACAAGGGGGCTTGATTGCTTCGAGATAACTTCTTGGCGTTAGTTATTTTTGCGATTTGCAGCGTTGGATTTTTCGTTTGGGGCTATCAATACATCCCGGCAAATAACTACTTTTTATTCTTGATCGCTGGTATGTTTGGTCTTTTTATGGCGTTTAATATCGGCGGAAATGACGTTGCAAACAGCTTTGGCACAAGCGTCGGCGCAAAAACACTCACACTAAAACAAGCTCTTGTTATCGCCGCCATTTTTGAGCTTAGCGGCGCGATATTTGCAGGATCTGAGGTTACAAATACGATTAGAAACGAGATCGTGAAATTTCCAAGCGACATAAACCCTATGAAATTTGTCATCATTATGATCTCAGCCCTTCTTAGCTCTGGTCTTTGGCTATTTTATGCGTCTAAAAAGGGTTTGCCAGTCTCAACAACTCACTCGATCGTTGGTGGCATCGTTGGCGCAGGACTTGCCATGGGTTTTATGATAAAAGATCCTGAGCCACTTAATATGGTCTCTTGGGGTGAGATCGGCAGGATCGCCGTTAGCTGGGTCATCTCACCACTGCTTGGCGGCGTGATGTCTTACATTATATTTGGCTACGTAAAAAGCAAAATAATCGAGCCAACGCACGAACTAAAGACAAATTTAAAAGCGCTAAAGGCTGAGAGAAAAGCTTATAAAGAAAGCTTTATAAAAGCGCTCAAAACAAAGCCAGCTGAGGAGCAGATAGCCACTCTTTCAAAGATCGCAGTTATAGATGAGGACGAGATCGAAACCACTGAATACAGCGAATACCGCTCAAAAATTCGCATCATGAAAGATAGCGAAAAAGAGATAGATACCTTTAAAGCGATGAAAAAGCACATCCCAATCATCGCTGGATTTGCCGCAATGGTCATCTCATCAATGATGCTTTTTAAAGGGCTTGAGCATATAAATTTAGCCTTTAGTATCATCCAAACAGTCTGGATCATCTTTGTCATCGGCGCTCTAGCGTATCTTGCAAGCCTTGCTATCATAAACGTCATGAGCAAAAACGATAGCGAAAAGAGCATCAATAGAATTTTCTCATGGTTTCAAATTTTTACCGCTTCATCTTTTGCTTTTTCACATGGCGCAAACGACATCGCAAATGCAGTTGGACCATTTGCAGCCGTGCTTGACGTGCTAAAAACTGGCTCTATAAACGAAAGCTCACCCATACCAAGCATCGCAATGGTAACCTTTGGCATCTCGCTTGTTGTTGGACTTTGGTTTTTAGGCAAAGAAGTGATCACGACTATTGGCTCAAAACTAGCTGAAATTTTACCTACGACTGGCTTTAGCGCGGAGCTTGCCTCAAGTATCGTCATACTTCTAGCTACAAAGCTTGGCATACCAGTTAGCTCTACGCATATCCTAATAGGCGCGGTTTTGGGTATTGGCATCGTAAATAAAAATGCAAACTGGAAAATGGTAAGACCTATCATCTTAGCTTGGCTCATCACACTGCCTGCAGCTGCGATATCATCGGCTATATTTTATTTTGCCCTTGCTAAATTACTAGGCGTTTAGAAAAACACTCTGCTTGTAAATTTAAAATTTGCAAGCAAATTTCATTTAAAGTAAAATTTTTAATTTCTACGAATAAAAACTATCAGAAAAATAAAATTTTACTTACATTATTTAATAGATTAATTTATTAAAGATTAATCAATTTAGGCTAAAATACGACCATTTCAACAAAAGGACAGCTATGAAAAAAGATGTAAAAAAAGTTGTTTTAGCATACTCAGGCGGACTTGACACAAGTATTATTTTAAAGTGGCTCCAAGACGAATACAAATGCGAAGTAGTCACATTTACAGCTGACATCGGACAAGGCGAAGAGCTAGAGCCTGCACGCAAAAAAGCCCTAGCACTTGGCGTGAAACCTGAAAATATTTTTATAGAAGATTTAAGAGAAGAATTTGTACGTGATTATGTATTTCCAATGTTTAGAGCAAACGCAATCTATGAGGGCGAATATCTACTTGGTACTTCAATCGCGCGCCCACTTATAGCAAAACGCCAAAGCGAGATCGCAAGACTTGTTGGCGCTGATGGTGTGAGCCACGGAGCAACAGGCAAAGGCAACGACCAAGTTCGCTTTGAGCTTGGCTACTACGCACTTGGCGACAACCTAACTATCATCGCTCCATGGCGCGAGTGGGATCTAAACAGCCGCGAAAAACTCTTAACATACGCTGAGAAAAACGGCATAGATATCACCAAAAAACCAGGCAAGAGCCCATACTCAATGGACGCAAATTTACTTCACATAAGCTATGAGGGTCTAGTGCTTGAAGATCCAAGCCACGCACCAGAAGATGATATGTGGAGATGGACAGTAAGCCCAAAAGATGCTCCAGATAAGAGCGAGATCATTGAGATCGGCTATGAAAAAGGCAATCCAGTGAGCATAAACGGCAAAAAAATGAGCCCAGCTGAAATTTTAACCGAGCTAAATCGCCTTGGCGCAAAACACGGCATCGGCAGACTTGACATTGTAGAAAACCGCTCAGTTGGTATGAAGAGCCGCGGCTGCTACGAAACTCCTGGCGGCACGATAATGCTAAAAGCTCACAGAGCGATTGAGAGCATCACGCTTGACCGAGGTGCAGCTCACTTAAAAGATGAGATCATGCCAAAATATGCCGAGCTAATCTACAACGGCTACTGGTGGTCACCTGAGCGAAATATGCTCCAAGCGCTCATCGACAAGAGCCAAGAGCACGTAAATGGCTCTGTTAAAGTTGAGCTTTACAAAGGCAATGTGACTATCCTTGGCAGAAGCAGCAAAAATGATAATCTATTTAGCGAGGCATACTGCACATTTGAAGAAGATAGCGTTTATGATCAAAAAGATGCAGCTGGATTTATCAAACTAAATGCACTTCGCTTTATAATCGCACGCAAAAATGGGCGAAAATTTGACTAAAAATAAAATTTAAAAGGATAAAAATGAAAGTATTATTAATAAAAGATGTAAAAGGACTTGGAAAAGCTGGCGAGATAAAAGAGGTAAAAGATGGTTACGGCAACAACTTCTTAATCGGTAAAGGCTTTGCAAAAGCAGCTACTCCAGATGTCCTTCGTCAATACGAAGCGGCTCAAAAAAGAAAGGCTGAAGAGCTAAAATATGAGATCGCAAATTTAGAAAAACTAAAAGAAGAGCTTGCAAAAGTGACAGTCGTCGTCAAGAAAACTCTTGGCGCAAATGGCTCGCTTTTTGGCTCAGTTTCAAAAGAGGAGATCGCAGCAGAGCTTGAAAAGACGCATCATTTGGTAGTTGAGAAAAAGGCTATCGACCCGGACACTCACCTAAAAGCAGTTGGTCTTTATGATGTCTCTATAAAGCTTGGTCACTCGATAAATGCGACCTTAAAGGTTGATGTGCAAGGAGAGTAGATGTTTCATGCGACAACCATCTTAGCCTACAAAGGCAAAAATAAAGCGGTCATCGGTGGCGACGGACAGGTGAGCTTTGGCAACACTGTCTTAAAAGGCAATGCTGTAAAAATCCGCAAAATTCACAATGGCAAAGTCCTAGCTGGCTTTGCTGGCAGCACTGCTGACGCGTTTAACCTCTTTGATATGTTTGAGAAAAATTTGGAGCATACAAAGGGCGATTTGCTAAAGGCAGTGATAGAATTTAGCAAAGAGTGGCGCAAAGACAAGTATCTAAGAAAGCTTGAAGCGATGATGCTTGTGCTTGATAGGGATAAAATTTTCTTACTTAGTGGCACTGGAGATGTTGTTGAGCCAGAAGATGGCAAGATAGCAGCTATTGGAAGTGGCGGAAACTACGCCCTTTCAGCGGCTCGTGCCTTAGATAAATTTGCTGATATCGACGAAGAGGAGCTAGTCAAAGAGAGCCTCAAGATCGCCGGCGAAATTTGTATCTATACAAATACAAACATCAAAACTTATGTTTTAGAATAAGAGAGAAAATGAACTTAACACCAAGAGAAATTGTTAAATTTTTAGATGACTATGTGATCGGTCAAAAGGACGCCAAAAAGATCATAGCGATCGCACTTCGCAACAGGTATCGCCGTATGAAGCTTGAAAAGAGCCTGCAAGATGACATCATGCCAAAAAATATCTTGATGATCGGCTCAACTGGCGTTGGTAAAACCGAGATCGCAAGGCGCCTTTCAAAGATGATGGGGCTGCCTTTTATCAAGGTCGAGGCTAGCAAATATACTGAGGTTGGCTTTGTTGGTCGTGACGTTGAGAGCATGGTGAGAGACCTTGCAATGGCCTCATATAATCTCGTAAAAAACGAGCAAAGCGAGAAAAATCAAGACAAGATAAATGCCTACATCGAAGAAAAGATCGTCTCAAAGCTACTTCCGCCACTTCCAAAAGGTGCTAGCGAAGAGAAGCAAGCAGAGTACGCTAAGAGCTATGACAAGATGCTAAATAGGCTAAGAAACGGCGAGCTTGACGAGCTAAGTATCGAGATAGAGGTGCAGCAAAACCCACTTGAAGCTGGCTCAAACGTGCCACCTGATATGGCGCAGATGCAAGAGAGTTTTATAAAGATAATTGGTATCGGCGGCAAGAATATCAAAAAAGAGATGAAGGTAAAAGACGCCAAAAAAGCCCTTCAAAGCGAGGCAAATGATAAAATTTTAGACCTTGAGAGTGTAAAAACTGAGGCTTTAAGAAGAGCTGAAAATGAGGGCATCATCTTTATAGACGAGATCGATAAGGTAGCCGTCGGCTCAGGTAGTTCAAACAGGCAAGACCCTAGCAAAGAAGGTGTGCAAAGAGACTTGCTACCTATCGTTGAAGGCTCAAATGTAAATACTAAATTTGGAAATTTAAAGACAGATCATATTTTATTTATCGCAGCTGGCGCCTTTCATATAAGCAAACCAAGCGATCTCATCCCAGAGCTTCAAGGCCGTTTTCCACTAAGAGTTGAGCTTGATAGCCTTGATGAGGACGCGCTTTATCAAATTTTAACTCAGCCAAAAAATTCGCTTTTAAAACAATACATCGCACTTATTTCAACTGAAAATGTCGAGCTAGAATTTGACGATGAAGCGATAAAAGAGATAGCAAGGATCGCTCACGCAGCAAATGAAAAGATGGAGGATATCGGTGCTAGACGCCTTCACACGGTGATCGAGCGCGTGATAGAAGATATCAGCTTTGAGGCTAGCGAAAAGAGCGGCGAAAAGATAAACGTGACAAAAGAGCTCGTAAAAGAGCGCCTAAAAGATGTGGTCGAAGATCAAGACCTAGCGAGGTATATACTTTGAAATCAGGCTTTGTTAGCATCATAGGACGCACAAATGCTGGCAAAAGCTCGTTTTTAAATGCATTATTAAACGAAAAGATCGCCATTGTCTCGCACAAGCAAAACGCAACTCGCAGAAAGATAAATGGCATCGTGATGAATGGTGAAGATCAGATCATCTTCACCGACACGCCAGGGCTTCACGAGAGCAACAAGGCGATAAATCAACTACTAATTGGCCAAGCTATAAAATCGATGGGAGACTGCGATCTCATCGTATTTTTAGCACCTATCCATGATGACACAAGTGACTATGAGAAATTTCTAGCTCTAAATCCTGAAAAACCGCACATTTTGGTGCTAACAAAAGTCGATGAGAGCTCAAATGCTAAAGTCTTAGAAAAGATCACTCAGTATCAAAAATTTCAAGATAAATTTGCAGCACTTCTTACTTTTAGCACCAAGCAGCCTACTTATAAAAAGCCGCTTCTTGATGAAATTTGCAAGCTTTTGCCAGAGCATGAGTACTTTTACGATCCAGAATTTCTCACGCCGACAAATGAAAAGGAAATTTTTAGAGAATTTATACTTGAAGCGATCTATGAAAATTTAAGCGACGAGATACCTTATCTTAGCGATGCGATCATAAAAAGCGTAAAAGAAAAAACAGGCATAACTGAAATTTATGCGAGCATTATCACAGAGCGTGACATCCATAAAAGTATGATCATCGGGAAAAATGGCGAAACCATTAAAAGAATAGGAATTTTTGCAAGAAAGTTAATACAAAATTTAACCAACACAAAGGTCTTTCTAAAGCTCGATGTAGTCGTTAAAAAAGGCTGGAGCAAAGAAGAAAAGAGCCTAAATCAGATAATCGGCTATTGATTTTTTATTTTAAAGATATTAAAATACCCAATATAAGCGTTTAGGAAGGTTTTTTGATTCATGATGAATATTAAAAAAAATAGTGAAATTTCTATAGTTGCGCTAGATCCGTATGACTATAAAGGATTTCGTTATCACAACAGCAATGTAGAAGCTTTTAACTTTTCAAAAACAGTCAATAAACGCGACTTTTTCATCTCATATATAAAATTTAAAGACTTAAAAACAACAACTATTTTTATCCCTAGAAGCGTTGATAGCGACACCCTCTATGAGGAGCTTTATTCAAAGGCCTATGCAGAGCTCACACTTGATCCAGCGCTTGACAATAAGATATTTTTCTCAGAAGGCACTACAAAAGCTCAAGAGAGAATTTTTACCGTTTTTGCTATCACAAATGAAGATATAAATTCAACCTTTAAAGCGGTTGCAAAAAAGGTCCCATATATCGATTATCTTGCGCCTGAGCCTTTGATCTACTCTGCTATTTATAAAAAAGGCTTGCTGCCTAGCACACAAGCAGACTGCTTTATCGCGCTTAGAAAAGATGAATCATTTTTAAGTATATATTTAGATGGTGATTTTTTTACTGCTAGAGAAATTCGCTATAACTTAAACTATCTTAAAGATAAATTCTTGGAGCAAAGCGGCGATCGCTTGAGCGATGAAAAATTTATCGAAGTTTTGTCTCAAAGAGGACTTGTAAATAAAGACGATGATGGCTTTAACTACGATCTAAACACAGTTTTTGAAGATTATATCTTTTACTTTAACGATATTTTAAACATTATAAATAGCCAAAATGGCATAGCCATAAAGAAAATTTACATAGATTGCGACTATGAGATCAAAAATTTTGCAAATTTTATCTCAACCAAGCTTGGTTTGGATGCAGAGTATATAAACATAAAAGTTGCGATAAACAACAAAAACTATACTATAAACGAGCGTTATAACATTATGGCTTTATTTGGTAGATTTTATACCAAAGAGCCATTTTATGAGAATTTTAACCTCTCAAATATGCTCCGTCCAGATCCATTTGTCAAAAGAAAAAGTGGTAAATTTTTGCTCACTTGTGCTGCGGCATTTGCGCTAAGTATGTTATATCCAGCTTACAACTACATAGCTGGTCTTGTTTTAGAAAAAGACAGCACAAGACTAAATGACGAATATAGTGTCCTAAACGCACAAGAGATGCAGATAAAAGAGACGCTAGCTAAAATTTCAAGAGAACAAGAGGCGGTAAAAGAACAGACTCAAAAAGAGAATGAAAAGCTAAATTTTAGAAAAGGTCTGCTTGCTGAGATCGAAAATAAAAAAGATAATTACGCTATGAAGGGTTTAAATCTTTTTAAAATTACCGATATTTTAAATCTAAACGCAGTTCATATCACAAACATCGTAAATAACGATAGAAATTTGACTATAACTGCAGTTAGCGATAATGAAAAAAGGATAACCCAGTTGATTAAAGATATCAGCAAAGATGAAAAATACTTGGTAAATACTAAAAAAATTCGTTCAGATGACGCTAAACACGAGTATGAAAGTAACATAAGCATAGAGATTAGACAATGAGACAAGATATTTTAAGCAAAATAGATCAATACTTTGATGGTAAAAAGCCAAACGAAACAAACCTCATTTTTCTTGGCTCAGCGCTTATTATAGCCTATCTTGTCTATATGCTATGCTTTGATCCTGCGCAAAATTTCTTTGATGAAAAGCTTGATAAACACACGAGAATTTCTACAAAACTAGAAAACACTAGAAACTATCTAGCCTCAGTGAGCTCCCCTGATGGCGATAGAAATTTTAAGATAAACGAAGAAAATAGAAATTTAAGCAATCTAAAACTTCGCTACACGAATATTTTGAAATTTAATACCTATTTTGATTCAAAGCTTAAAGAGCTTTCTTTTTTGCTTTTTGACAATCAAAACTGGGCAAACTATATAGATAGTATCGTGCTTTTGGCAAAACAAAATAATATAAAAATTTTAGAGCTTAAAAGTGATATAAAAGAGCCAAATTTCCAAAAGATAGAGCAAATTTTAAATATAGATGTCACTTGTCTTGGAAATTTTAAAGATATGCTTAGCTATATAAACGGACTTGAAGAGTCAAAACTCGTAGTAGATCTTCACAAGATGGATATAAATTCCACTCAAAAAGATCTAGGAGCTAAGCTCTCTATCTCTGTGTGGGGCATGAAGTACTGATGAAAAAATTTGGTTTATTTTTAATTTTAGCTCTAAGCCTATTTGGCAGTGAGTTTGAAGGCGAGATGAAAAACTATGATGAAGTTTTTGTTAAGATAAAAGAGCAAAGAAAAGGGCTTAATAGCGGTGAAATTTCTAGCTTGCAAGATCCTTTCAAGCTAAATTTGCCAGTTGCTCCAAAAGGCGATCAAAACACTACAAAATACTCTTCTGCAAGGGGGTTTATGCTAAAGGCCATTTTGCTAAATAAAGCAAATATAAATGGCAAGTGGTATAAAGTGGGAGATATGATTGATGATTACAATATCACAAGTGTTCAAAATAACAAGGTTATCATTGTAAAAGATGATGAAAAACAAGAACTAACTCTTAAAAATGGAAGTAAAAATGTTGGTATCAAAATTAAGTAAATTTATTATAACTGCGGCGTTGGCTTCATTTTTAGCTACCCCTATAATGGCAAAACCAAGCACATGCTTGAGTAAAAATTTTAGTATGAAGATCACAGACGATATAAGTCTTGGAGATGTTTTAAATCAGCTCTCTGAAATGTGTGATTTTAGTATCGTTGCAAAAGATGCTTATAGTAAAAAAGAGCTTGATGATAAAGTCTTTGGCGTAAATATAAGAAATATGAGCCTAAGCGAAGTCTTTGATCTGCTTTTAAACGAGAAAAATTTAAGCTATGAGTTTTCAAATAATGTCTTAAAAATCTCATCGCTTCAAACAAAAATTTTTAAAATAGACTATATTACCTCTATCCGTGAGGGCACAGCTATCACAAAAGCTTCAGTTGATGCCTCTCCGTCAGAAGTAGGCAATAGCTCAAGCAGTGATACTAGCTCAAACGACATAAAAAATGAAAACAACTTGATAAGAACAACTGAGAAATTTGACTTTTGGGAGAAGCTTGATGCTGAGCTAAAAGCTATCTTAAATAATAGCAGTGAGCACATCACCGCGCCAGATCCTATCATAAACCAAAATGCTGGACTTATCACGGTTACTGCTACCCCGTCACAGCTAAAACGCGTTGAAAAATATATAGCGGAGATGCAAAGAAGACTTAAAAAACAAGTCATCATCGATGTTTCTATCATTGCAGTTGATCTAAATAATGAGTATAAGCAAGGTGTTGATTGGAGTAAATTTGAGCTTGGATTTAACTCATATATAGGCAACCCAGGCTCTAACACCGGCTCAAGTGCAATCTGGACAAACAAGGGCAACAGCTTAAGCGATGGCTTTGGTCGCACACTAAATATCGCTGCAAATTTAAACTTTAGCCTTGATGGTATGATAAATTTCCTTGAAACAAATGGCAAAACAAAGGTTGTTTCAAGTCCAAAAGTAACCACTCTAAACAACCAACAAGCACTAATCTCCGTGGGTGATAATATAAACTACCGCGTAATGGAAGAGACAGATAATGGTAGCAACAATAACAATAACAACAGGCTTACAACAACTTATAAGCAATACTCTGTATTTATCGGTATCTTGTTAAATTTGCTTCCAGAAGTTTCAGATAACAACAAGATCATGCTTCGCATCAACCCAAGCTTAAGCAGCTTTAAGTATGCAGAAGACGACACAAGAGGTCAAAACACCTCTATTAGAGAGATAGCGCCTGACACCGTTCAGAAAAAACTCTCAACAGTTGTTCAAGTAAATAGTGGCGATACTATCATACTTGGTGGTCTTATCGGACAGACTAAAAATAAGCAAAATACAGCTGTGCCACTTCTAGCTGATATACCTTTGATAGGAAGTGTCTTTAAAAGCACAAGAGATGGCGTAAAAACTACTGAGCTTATCTTTGTCATCACGCCAAGAGTTGTTGATCTTGAAGATCCAAAACCAGTTCAGCAGTCGCTAAAAGATCTAGGATTTTCTAAATCGATCTATGAGTAACGAAAATATTTATACACATATAAAAGATGTTTTCATAGATGAAGACGAGAGTTTAAATTTCGTAAATTTAGACAATTCTATAAGCTGCTACAACAAGATAGTTTTAGCCCTAAAAAAGCCACTAAAGCTCATCTTATTTTATGGCAAGCCAGGTAGCGGCAAGACCTTTTTGCTAAACAAGATCGCAAATGATCTAAAAGAGGATAAAAGTCTCATCTTTTTCCCGCATCCATTTTTTAGCGAGGCGACATTTATCGAAGCACTTTGTGAGCAAATTTATGGCAAAAAGCTTGAAGATATAAACAACTTTGAGAGCTTTATAAAATTTTATTCAAAAGACTTTAGCGGTAAAGATGAAATTTTAAAAAATCAAATGACGGTTATACTAGATGAAGCGCAGCTCTATCCGACTGAGCTTATCGAGAAGATAAGGCTTATGGCTGATACTAGGATGTTTAAATTTCTCTTTACGATACACAAAACCGAAAACGAAGATATTTTGGCAAAAGATTATTTTCAGACTAGGATCTGGGAGAGCATCGAGCTAAGTAGCGCTGATGTAAATGAGATCATCATCTACTTGCAAAGAAAACTTAGTCAAAAAAACTATGATAAATACCTTAAATTTGACAAAAAAGATTACGAGTGCGCCTACTCATTTTGCGGCGGAAATTTAAGAACACTAAACAAGATAATGTATAAATTCTATGAAATTTGCGAATACTACGAGCAGTATCAGCCTTCAAAACTTAGCGGCGATAAGGCAAATATCATGATACTTACCATGGCTGCACTTGATGCGGGGCTAATCGATGCTTGAACCACAAGAAATTCAAAGACTAGAAAAGCTTTATGAGAGCTACAAGAAAAAAAATGGTGGCTTTTTGCATAAAATTTTTAATGCCAAAAACTCTAAAATTTTAATCATCGAGCTTTTGTTTATCATCATTTTGCTAGCTGCGTTGATAGTGCTTAGCATAGAAAAAGCTCCAAGTCTTGCTAATAAAAGCGATAAAGTTTTAGCCAAAAATGCAACCACAGTAAAAATGGTAGAAAAAAATGAGACAAATGTAAGCGTTCTTAGTGAGCTAAAGCAAAAGAGTGAGGTTGCTAAGACTAAATTTGAAGAGGGTAAAAAGCAAGATGAGCTAGCTGATAAGATAGCTAAAAAGCTTGAAGAGGTTGTAAAGATAAACGAGACAAACGATACTTCGAAAAATGACCCAAAAAGGCAAAGAAGCTCACAAGGTTGGCTTAAGCTAAATATCCCTGATGAAGAGCCACTTACCGAACAAAATGGTATAAATGGCATAAGCATGCCACAAGATGAAGTGATAGATCTTGAGTCAAAGCCAGCTAGAAAGCGTGTAAATATACAAGTAACTTCAGCATCAAATGAAGAGAGCGTGCTAAGAGAACAATTTTTAAAGACAAATAATCCAACTATTGCACTTGAGCTTGCGAGATTAAATTTTAGAAATAATAATTTCAAAGAAGCTATAAAGTGGTCGCTTGCTGCAAACGATATAGATAATAGCTTAGAGGAGTCGTGGATCATCTTTGCAAAGTCAAAATATAAGCTAAAGCAAAGCGATGATGCCGTAAAAGCTCTAAGGGAGTATAATAAAAACTTAAACAAAGCTTCGATAAATGAGCTTATAAATAAGATAAAAAGTGGAACATTATGAAATTTTTTGCTATTTTTTTGGTTTTTGTTTGTGAAGTTTTTGCTGTTAGCCTAACTGAGATTAGGGATGACTTTAACAGCGCAAACTACGCAAAAGTCTGCAACCAAAAGGTTGAGGACTTTTTAAAAACACAAAATAATGAAGAGCAAATTTCTATGTTTGGCATCGCTTGCATAAAGATGAACGATCTAAACAGGCTAGCAACTCCGATTGATAAGCTAGTAAAGAGCGAAAAATCAAGAGAAAATGCTGCCTATTTTGCTGACATCTTATTTAAGAAAAAGCTCTTATTTCACGCTATGATAGATGGCGTTGATATAAGCTATATCAGGCTTCCAAAGAGTGATTATATACTTTCATTTTTGTTTGATAAATTTGTAAAAAAAGAGTATGTTGAAGAGCTTGGCACATTTATCTTTGAAGAGCCAAACTCTGACACGAGGTATGAGATCAGTCCGACAAATGGACAAATACCAAAGTTAGTGCTTAAAATTTTTAAAAATAACGACCTGAAATCACAAATAGAGTATAGATAATGAAAAATGTAGAAAATGTAATCTTAAAAAATATAGAACAAAACGGCAAACTAAGCACATCAGATATAGAAAAGATAAAGCAGATAAGCGAGCAAGAAGACAAAGGCCTTGTTAAAATTTTAAGAGATGAAAATTTACTAAATGACGATGACTTTATGGAAATTTTGTCTGATATTTATAGGAGAGGGCATGTAAATATCGATGAAATTTCAAACGACCTTGAGCTTGATATCAAGGCTTTTGTTAAATTTATAAGCGAGAAATTTAAGGTTTTATACTTTGATCTTGATGATATCGACATCGACTACCGCATAAGCGAAAAACTAAGCACCGCTCAGCTAAAGACATATAGCGCGATCCCAGTAAAAGAAGATGAGATAAGCGTATATGTCGCTTTTAAAAATCCATTTGACGTTATGGCTCAAGATAAGGTGCAAAATTTATTTAATAGAAAACTGCTAAAAGTTGCCATAGCTCAGCCAACTCAGATAGAAAAATATATAAGCAAGCTAGCACTAAATGAGAGCATAAAAGATGTGATAACAGAGATCAGAAGAGAGCTTTCAAGCTCGGCTAGCCAAGGGCAAAACAGTGAAAACTCTGGAATTTTAAAGCTAATCGAGATCATCTTAAAAACATCTATCCAAAGCAGAGCCAGCGACATCCACATCGAGCCAACCGAGACAAACTGCATCGTAAGAAGCAGGATCGATGGCATGCTAAGTGAGACATTTATATTTGATAAAGATATCTATCCGCCGATGGTTAGCCGTATGAAGCTACTATCAAACATGGACATCGCAGAGCGCCGCCGCCCACAAGATGGTAGATTTTCAGCTCAAATTTTAGACAAAGAGTATGATTTTCGTATCTCGACGCTACCTATATTAAATGGCGAAAGTATAGTTTTAAGAATTCTTGATAAGTCAAAGGTCATTATAAATTTAGAAGACCTCGGCATGCACCCAGACAACTTTGCCAAATTTAAAAAGAGCATGAAAGCACCTTATGGTATCATTTTAGTCACTGGTCCAACAGGATCAGGTAAGACTACTACACTTTATGGTGCGCTAAATGATATAAAAAGCGTAAAAACTAAGATCATAACAGTTGAAGACCCAGTTGAGTATCAGCTAAATATGATCCAACAAGTGCATGTAAATGAAAAGGCTGGACTTACCTTTGTTTCAGCGCTCCGTTCTATTTTGAGACAAGACCCAGATGTTATAATGATAGGCGAGATCAGGGATCAAGAGACGCTTCGCATAGCGATACAAGCGGCACTTACTGGTCACCTTGTCTTTTCTACACTTCACACAAATGACGCCATTAGCGCGCTTCCTCGTATGATAGATATGGGCATCGAGCCTTATCTAGTAAGTGGCGCGCTCGTTTGCATAGAGGCTCAAAGGCTAGTTAGAAAGCTCTGCCCACACTGCAAACAAAAGATCACTCTATCTCAAAAGGCATTTGACGAGGTTAAGAAATTTGTCCCTGAAAACTACCAGTTTTATAAAAGTGTCGGATGTCCGCAATGCTCGCAAACTGGATATCTAGGGCGTGAGATGATAAGTGAAATTTTGCCTATTAGTGACCATATAGCAAGTATGGTCGCAAATGGCGCTTCTAAAGATGAGCTTAAAAGCGTAGCCTACGAAGAGGGCTTTATAGATATGTTTCATGATGGCGTCATAAGAGCGGCAAATGGCATAACTACGCTTGAAGAAGTTTATAGGGTTGCTAAGATATGAAATACTTTGAGGTTGAGTACATCCAAAACGGCAAACGCCATAAGATGAGCCTAAGAGCGAACAATAAAAGCGAGATCAAAGATAAAGCAAATGTTACTGGCATGATCGTCAAGATTAAAGAGACGCAAACTTCTAGCATAAATAACTTTGAAAATTTACAAAATGTGATCGCAAAGGCTTTTACTAGTCCAAAGGTCAAAATCCCAAATTTAGTTGCCACTATAAGACAGCTTAGCGTTATGACAAATGCTGGAATTTCTATCCACGATAGCATTAAAGAGGTTGCAAACTCCACCGAGGATAAGCGCCTGAAATTTATATTTCAAACCATAGATGAGGAGCTAAATCAAGGCTCAAGCCTCACAAATAGCATAGAAAATTTTAAAGAAGAGCTTGGCGACGTGACGCTAGCGATGATAAGGCTTGGTGAGAGCACTGGTAATATGGCTGACGCGCTTGCAAAGCTCGCCTCTATCTTGCAAGAGGTCTGGGACAATCAGCAAAAATTTAAAAAAGCTATCCGCTACCCGATAACAGTCATCTGCGCGATCATCATAGCCTTTGTCATCCTTATGATACTTGTTGTGCCGCAGTTTAGAGAAATTTTTGAGCAGTTAAATGCAGAGCTACCACTGCCAACTAAAATTTTGCTAAATATCGAATACGTCATGACAAACTACGGCTTTTATATCCTTGGAGCACTTGCATTTATCGGATATTTGCTTAGAAAATACTACCTTGATAGTGAAGAATTTCAAGATAAGGTCGATAAATACCTTTTGAAAGTCTATCTCATTGGTAAGATCATATTTTATTCAAATATGAGCAGGTTTAACCTCATCTTTACAGAGCTTGTTCGAGCTGGTTTGCCTATAGCAGATGCCCTTGATACGGCTGTGATAACGGTCTCAAATAAGGATATCAAAAAGAAGCTAAGCGGCGTTAAGATACTTGTTGGTAGGGGTGTTAGCCTAACGGAGGCCTTTAGAGATACAAATTTATATGAAAATATGCTCATACAGATGATAAGCGCTGGCGAGCAAAGCGGTAGCTTAGATGATATGACTGGAAAAGTAACTGACTATTACAGGATGAAATTTAACGATATTATTGATAACATCTCAAACTATATCGAGCCGATATTGCTTGTTTTTATAGCAGCGATGGTGCTTTTACTAGCTCTTGGTATATTTTTGCCGATGTGGGATCTATCAAAAGCCGTTAAAAACTAAAAAATAATAAAATCTTAAAGGAGAGAAGATGTCTGAAAATAAAGAACATAAGGTCGAAGAGAGTGCTTTTTTAGTCTCAAAGACCGATCTAAAGGGACGTATCACATACTGCAATGAGCCATTTTTAAAGATCGTTGGCGCTAAGCAGTCTGAGGTCTTGGGCAAACCGCACAACATCATAAGGCACCCAGATATGCCAAGAGCTGTTTTCAAGCTACTTTGGGAGCGCATAAAAAATAAAGAAGAAATTTTTGCTTATGTTAAAAACAAAAGCTTTGATGGTGGATATTACTGGGTCTTTGCAAACATCACAACTTCGCTTGATGTACAAAATAATCCAGTTGGCTACTACTCAGTTAGACGCAAGCCAAATCCAAAGGCGATCGAGGTGATAGAGCCTATATATCAAAAGTTATTATCGGTAGAAAAGAGCGGTGGCATGGATGCTTCGATGAAATTTTTAACTGAATTTTTAAAAGAAAAAAATATAAGTTATGATGAATTTGTAAATAACCTACAAAGGCTATAATATGTTTGGAAAAAAACTTGACTCTATAAATGAAATTTTAAGCGTAGTAGGCTCAGCTAGAAATGGCATATTAGAGCCTAGGATAGTAAATGTAAAAGAAAATGACCCACTTTATGAAGTAGCACTTGGTATAAATGACTTGCTTGATCAAGTTGAGGCGCTTCAAAGAGAAATTTCAACCTCAATAGACGCTGCTCAAAGCGGACTAACATATAGAAATATCTTTACAGAGGGGTTTCGCGGTATATTCAAACAAAATGCCATCTCTATGAGCAACGGCGTAACTGGCATAAAAGATAGTCACAAAAGTAAAGTAAGAGGTCTGCTTTCAAAAGAACTTGACACACTTGGCAATGGCAACGACGGCATAGAAGATGTTAGAAACGATCTAAATGAGAGTATCAAAAACCTTAGCCAAATGGCACTCATGGCAAAAGATACGGCTAGAATCGCCGAGGATACGACGCAAAGCATCAATGAGCTAAGCGTAAATATGAGCTCACTTGAGGAGCTGATAGAGGGCTCAAGCCACGCCATAAGCACGCTAAATAGTAGAACAGACGACATCACTTCGGTTGTAAATTTGATAAAAGATATAGCCGAGCAGACAAATTTACTAGCTCTAAACGCAGCCATCGAGGCGGCACGCGCAGGCGAGCATGGACGTGGCTTTGCAGTTGTCGCTGATGAGGTTAGAAAATTAGCTGAAAATACCCAAAAAGCAACACACGAGATCGGTGTAAATATCCAAACACTTCAGCAAGAAGCCAAAGATATAGATGAAAATTCTAAAAAGATAGATGAAATTTCAAAGATCGCCACAGCAAATGTTGAAAATTTCAAACAAACTTTAGCTAGCTTTAACCAAAATGCAAAAGAGACAGCCCAAAGGTCAAAATATGTAGAAGACAAGACCTTTGGCATCATCGCAAAGATAGCTATCATCGTTTATAAAGTGGGCGTTTATTCAGACACTGTAAATGAGCAGGGCTACGGCGACGATATAGCAAAAGACGCGGACGATCTTGTAGCGTGGTATGAAAATGAGTGCGCAAAGAGCTTTAGTCACACTAAAATTTACGAAAAATCACGCCATTTAGTGGATGAGTTTAACAAAAACATCAAAGCCATCTTGACAGAAGCTGGCAAGGGCTATAACGAGAAAAATTTAAAACATTTTGTCACTGAGTTTAGAAAGCTCGAAGATCTTAGTAGAGAGATATTTAACTCATACAACGAAATGGTCGCTTCAAAATAACTTCAAATTTGCTAGACTCGCTTTGGGTCTAGCTCCTCTTAGATTGATTTAAATTTTATTTTCATAAATTTTTTCTACATTGTTGTTTAAAATTATGATAATTAATATTGTTTTTATGCTTGCTTTGTTAAATTTGCGTTTCGCTTTCATTATCAAAGATTAAATTTAACAAAAGGATATCCGTGAATAGATCAAAATTTATCGCCATTTGCCTTAGCGCTTGTGTGGCAAATTCTCTCTATGCAGTAGAGAAAGATAACAACGAAACTAAGCTAGATGGCGTCGTAGTAAGTGCGAGTGGCTTCTCGCAGCAGATCAAAGAAGCCCCTGCAAGCATCAGCGTGTTAAGTGGTGATGAGCTTACAAAAGATAGCTTTACCTCACTTCACTCAATCGCCCAAAAAGTGCCAGGTGTAAATGTCGTTGGTGGCGAGGACGGGGCAGCTAGTGGCATCTCGATACGCGGCATGGAGAAGTCTCAAACGCTAGTTTTAATTGATGGCAAAAGAGTAAATTCAAGTAGCGCAAACCCAAAGGGCGGAGCAGGGGATATGAACTCAAATTTCATCCCGCCAGCTGAAGCGATCGAGCGTATAGAGATCATCCGTGGCCCTATGAGCTCGCTTTATGGTAGCGACGCAGTTGGAGGCGTTATAAATATCATTACTAAAAAGGACTTTTCAAAATTTAGTGGCAACGTCGGCATCTCAACCACGATAAACACTCACAAAGGCATAGGCGACGGCAGGCAAGGCGACTTTTATCTAAATTTGCCTCTTTATAAGGACCTTTTCGCGCTTCAGCTTTGGGGATATAAAAAGCTAAGAGATGAGGATAATTACAAAGGCGGCTATCAAAAGAGCGATAAGAGAAATTTAAGCGCAAAACTTTGGATCACTCCAGATGAGCACAATAAATTTTTCATCCTTGGCTCAAGCGAAAAACACGACTACTCGCGCACCGTTGGCAAAACAGCTACCATAAAAACAAATAAGGTTTTAAACGCTTATGATTATGAGAAAAAGAGCTACGGCGTGGGCTACCTTGGCGAATTTGATAGTCTAAATGCCGATCTTAGCTACATTTATGATGAGACGCAAAGAACAAGCCTTTTTGACAAATTTATACCAGCAAAAGCTAAAAATCACAACTTTAACTCAAAATTTACAACCTTTTTTGGCGCACATACTCTAACTTTTGGCTATGACTTTAGCAAGCAAAATGTAGGCACAACCTTCATCGTCTCAAACGCTTCAAGAAACGGCTTAAAAGATCCAAAGACCTACTCGATGAGCGAGCATGCGGGATTTATCGAAGATGAGTGGCAAATTTTAGATGAGAAGCTCTTTTTAACGCTTGGCTCAAGGCTCACGCACAACGAATTTTTTGGCAACCACCTCTCGCCAAGAGCCTACTTAGTCTATAACGCCACAGATACGCTAAGTTTAAAAGGCGGCGTAGCGACTGGCTATAAAACGCCAAATGTCAATCAAATTTCCCCAGAAGTAGGCACTATTCAAAAGGCTTGGAGTATAGTTGATTTTGGCAACAAGGACCTAAAACCAGAAAAGAGTACAACCTATGAAGTTGGGGCGTATTATGACAATCAGGCTGATTTTAGAGGCTCGGTAACGCTTTTTAGAAATGAATTTAAAGATAAGATCCTAGACACTGATGGCAGCAAAAGAGTAAATGGAATTCCAGCCTTTGGCACTTGCACAAATGCACCAGACGTTACTTGCCCTGGTTGGGGAACTTACTTTAACATAGAAGGTGCGACCGTTTGGGGTGTAGAGCTAAGTGGCGACTACGACATCCTTTCAAACCTAAATTTAAGCTCAAACTACACCTATAATAAGTCAAAGATAAAAACTGGCAACCCAACGATAAATACGCCAAATGGCCCTATGAAATTTAGCCAAACTGGGCTTAACAGACTTGATGGCAAAAGCCTAACAGCAACGCCAGAGCACACACTTCACGCCACGCTTACATATAAGCCTGTAAAAAGCGTCAAGACATTTTTTGGCGCAAACTACGAGAGCAAGCTAACAAGCGTAAATTTCGGTGCTGGCAACAGAGTAAGAGAGAACACAAAAGACCTACTCACCTTCGATACAGGCGTCAGCTGGGACGCAAACAAGCACCTAACGCTTAGCCTAAATGCCTACAACATCTTTGATAAAGTAAGATACGATGAGGCGCTAGCAGACGACGGCAACTACTACTGGTATCCGCAAGAGGGCAGGAGATTTTGGTTTAAGGTCGCTGCAAAATGGTAAGAGCCTTTAAATTTTTGCTTTTTACGCTTGGTGTGACGCAAATTTTACAAGCAGCTCCGCAACAAACGCCTGAGCCACTTAGCCAAAAAGCTGCTAGTAAATTTGAAATTTCAACCTTTAAAATGAGTGCAAATGATGAAATTTATAAAATTTTTACAGCCAAGCTAAAGGGGCAAGATGAGTTTAAAAACGTGCTTTTTTTGCTTGACGCAAACGCCCAGTTTAACATGCTTTTAAATGAATTTGATGGCAAGGCTGCACCACTAATAATAGGCATAGGATATGACAGCGACAAAAGCTACGAGGTAGAAAAACGCACAAGAGATCTCACGCCAAAAGCAGAGGGCGAGGAGTTTAGCAAGGGTGGTGGCGCAGATGCGTTTTACCACTTTTTAACTAGAAATTTAGTGCCACTAATCGATGAGAAATTTAATGTGCAAAATAGCCAAAAGAGCCTTTATGGACACTCTTTTGGCGGGCTTTTTACGCTTTATGCCTTGCTTAAAAATGAGGGCGTATTTTCAAATTTCTTTATCGCTTCGCCATCTCTTTGGTGGGGTGAGTCTGAAATTTTAAAGCAAAACGTGAGTGAGGGTAAATTTAAAGAGAAACTAAAGGCCAAATTTGTCTTTCTTAGCGTTGGCGAGCTTGAAAAGAGAAAGGGCAAAACAGACAAAGCTGGCATTTTAAAGGCGAGTGATCTAGCTCAAATTTTAAAGCAAAGTGGGGTAAATTCTCACTTTGAGCTTTTTAAAAATGAAACCCATGGCAGCGTCATACCTCTAAATTTAAAAGAGCTTTTAAAATATCTAAAGGATTAAAAATTTAAGGCTATTTTTGTTAAAATCCGCCGCATGAGAGTAGATAAATTTTTAAACGTAGTAAATATCACCAAAAGGCGTGCCGTTAGCGAAGATATGTGCAAAAGCGGCGTTGTGAGCATCAACGGCGTGCAGGCAAAAGCGGCAAAAGATGTAAAGATCGGCGATGTCATCACTATCAAATTTCTAGCTCGTGAGGCGAGATACGAGGTGCTAGCGATCCCAACTACAAAAAGCATACCAAAAAGCGCTCAAAGCGAATATGTAAAAGAGCTTTGATGGTTTTTGAGCTTTTAGAAAATGAGCTTGATGGGCTTGTGCGGGTGCTGCCAAAAAGTGGCGTGGTGCTACTAAGTGGCGATCTGGCAAGTGGTAAAACGACGCTTGTAAAGGCGATCATCAAGGCTCATGGCATAGAAGAGAGCGTGACGTCGCCGACATTTTCTTTGATGCAAATTTATGGTAAAGATATCTACCACTACGACATTTACCAGATCGGATTTGACGGAATGGCTAAAAATGGCCTTTTTGAAAATTTGTTTGAAGAGGGGCTTCATCTAGTAGAGTGGGGCGATGAAAATTTAGAAAAAGCTCTAAAGAAAAACGGCGAGAGCTATACATTAGTAAAAATTTCTCCTAGCAAAAATGGCAGAAAATACGAGGTTATAAGTGCATAAACTAGAAGTAAAAGATCTAAAAAAGACGATAAAAAAAAGTGAGATCATAAAAGGTATATCTTTAGAGGTAAATAGTGGCGAAGTGGTGGGGCTTCTTGGGCCAAATGGCGCTGGAAAGACGACCACTTTTTATATGATATGCGGGCTCATCTCACCAACTAGCGGAGATGTTTTTTTAAATGACGAAAAGATCACAAACGTCCCACTTCACAAAAGAGCACACCTTGGTATTGGCTATTTACCGCAAGAATCAAGCATATTTAAAGAGCTAAGCGTAGAAGAAAATTTACTCCTTGGGGCTGAAATTTTAAATCAAAGCAAAGAAGAGATCTCTAAAAGAGTAAATGAGATGCTAAATATGCTAAACATCGAGCCTATCCGCCTAAGAAAGGGCGTTAGTCTAAGTGGCGGCGAGCGCAGACGCTGTGAGATCGCTAGAAGTCTCATCATAAAGCCAAAATTTTTGCTGCTTGATGAGCCATTTGCAGGCGTCGATCCTATCGCAGTTAGCGACATCCAAAGCATCGTTAGAGACCTTAAAAAGCTAGGTATCGGCGTTTTGATAACTGACCACAACGTCCGTGAGACACTAGCCATTTGCGACAGAGCCTACGTCATCAAAGATGGCTCGCTGCTAGCAAGTGGCAGTGCTAGCGAAGTGGCAAACAATAAGCTTGTTAGAACGCACTATCTTGGCGAAGAATTTAAGCTACTTGAGTAGATGATGCTAAGGCAAAAGCAAACTTTAGCGCCAAAGATCAAACTAAACCAAACGCTAAGAAGCTGGCTTCCTATCCTTCAAAGCGGGCTTGATGAGCTAAAAGAGACGCTTGAGCCTTTTATAAAAGATAATCCATTTGCCACGATCGAACATAAAAATTTAGAAAAAAGCGAAAAAAAGCGAAATTTTTTCGAGCAGGTTAGCAAAAACTCGGTTAGCGAGAGTATCGAGGCTTTAAGCATCTATAAAGAAAGCCTCTATGAAAAGCTCGTTAGCCAGATAAATCCACCACTTTTCCCTACGCAAAAGTCCCAGGATATCGCATATAAGATCATTGAGTGTTTAGATGATGAGGGATATTTTTCTTATGATGATGAAATTTTTGCGGGTTTTAATGAGAATGAGGTGGAGCGAGTTAGAGCGAGATTTGCCTACCTTGAGCCCTGTGGCGTGGGTGCAAAGGATGTTAAAGAGAGCTTTTTGTTTCAGCTAAGCGAGGCAGATGCGAGTGAAGAGATCATAGAGTGCGCAAGAAAGATCATCTTAAATTTTGAAAATATAGAGAAGCTTAGGAAGCTTAAATTTTATGACGACGCGCTAAAGATCATAAAGAAATTTAAAAATCCCCCAGCTATTGAATATCTTGAAGATGAAAAAGAGGCGGTGCCTGATATCTTCGTGCTAAGCACAAGTAGTGGCATAAGCGTGCAGATAAATGACGAGTACTATCCAGAAATTTCTATCGACACCGAGGGACTAGACGAGAAAGAGGCCTTTGTAAGCTCACGCATAAAAGAGGCTAGCGAGCTCATAGACGCCCTTGAGATGAGAAAGGCGACACTTTATAAGATAGGGCTCATGATAGTTGAGTATCAGTATGACTACTTTTTGGGTGGCGACATAAAGCCTATGAAGCTAAAAGACCTAGCTGACGAGCTTGGACGCAATCCTTCAACCATCTCAAGAGCGATCGCAAACAAATATCTAAGCTCTCCAAGAGGCACGGTCGCACTTAAAAATTTCTTCGCAACTGGCTTTGACGAGGAGACTTCAAACGCCGCGATAAAGGAATTTTTGCTAGAGCTTATCAAAAATGAAGACCACAAAAAGCCTCTTTCTGATCTAAAAATCCAAGAGCTAATCCAAGCTAAATTTAACATCCAAATCGTTCGTCGAACCATCACAAAATACCGCAAAATTCTAAATATCGGCAGCTCAAGCCAGCGAAAAAGAATTTACCAGATAAACGGCTAGCTACCACTCATTTATGGCAAAAAGCAAGGCCTTTCGCATCTGGGTAAAAAGCTCACTGCTAAGCTCATCGTACTCTTTAGCACGTTTTTTATGCTGCGCCCAGCCCGCTGCGTCGTCGTTCCATGAGCCCATACCACCAAAGACATCAGCCGCACTTGCCGCAGTAAAAAGAGCCAAATTTAGCTTTGGCATAAGTGGAGCGTTTAGGATATTTTGCTCTATCTTTTCTGGCTCATTTAGCGCTTTTAGCCCCTTTCTAAAGCAGTCACCAAAATTCTCACACTCTATCTCATCTGCAAATTTAGAGATCCTTGTTAGGATATCTTTAAACTCCAAAGTGTTATCGCTAAATTTTTGAATTTCTGGCATGCCATCTAGGCTAAATTCTTTATAGACTATCTCCCAGACATCCCAGCCCTTTTTATCTTCTTTAAAGCTCCAGTGGGGCACGAAGTAGCTCATCTTATCTTTATAAATGCAAAGAATCGACTTGTGGCTTACGTTTGAAAAGCCTTGCAGCGAGCGCTCCTCTGAAGAGACTGTCAAATTTGTGGTGTATCTCACGTCGCTTAGTCCAAGCTTTAAGGCGTGCTTAAACCACTCATTTATGCTAGCTTGCTCTCTTTTTTCTGGCTCATCACCTAAGACATAGTCAAAAACTAGGCTTTTTATAAATTTTTCGCTTTTGTAGTTTAGCTCTAAATTTGACTTTAAGGCTTGCTTTATGGATGTTACGATAATGCAAGCGTTAAAAACTTCGCCATTCATTTTTGCTCCTTTTTTGAGATATTTTATTAAAAGAAGTATAAATTTATCTCTTTAAGAATTGCAAGCGAAAACTTCAGTTTTTTATAGTAAAATAGCCAAAAATTTCAAAGAGGCAAAATGGATTTTAATGAGATTGATAAGCTGATAAATACGCTTAAGAAAAACTTGGAAGTTATCGAAAACAACGGCGTTGTCGAGCCTGAGACAAAGATCGATGCGCTTACTTTTAATAAAAATGTCGAAGAGATCAAAAAAAGACTTTATAACACAACAGACGAGGGCAGTTTTTTTAAAAATGTCTTTAACACTGAAGATTACTACGAAAACATCAGCTCATACCTAGACCAAACAAACAAAAGCCTATACTACAAGATAGAAAAGGCTGGAGTGAGCCTAAAGACTAATCAAAACCTACAAGAGAGCCTGACAAACATCTCAAATATCATGCAAATTTTAGTCGCTGAATATCAGATACAAAATAAAAAAAAGAAAAAGAGTATCTTCTCAAGAAGTGGTGACACAGTGATGATAAGAGGGCTACTTGCAGAGCTTATGGAACTACAAAATAGGATGAATAAAATTTTACATCTCGACTCACAGATCGTCTCAAATGTCGTTTTGGAAAATTTTAAAACTATCTATACATTTTTTTATAACTGCATAAGAGTGGCAAAACAAAGGGGCGATGAGCTACTTTTGGTTGAGATCGCAGGCATCACAGATAGGATCATCGAGATGATAAAGCCAGTGCTTTCAGGCAAAAGCCTAAAGACAAACGAGCTTATCTATCACTATCTCATTTACGAGCTACGAGAGCTAAAAGCCTACGCCATAGGCGAGGATCTAGCTTAAAATTTTATCCATTATCTCTTTTGCTCCGTTTGGCAAAAGGATATCTTTTAGGGCTTTGCTGCTTTTGTTTAGATCAAAGCTCTCGATCATTTTTATGACTTCATCTTTGTTTAAATTTTCACCATTTTGCAGGCAAATTTCAGCTATGCCTTTATCTTTTAGAAATTTAGCGTTATAAAATTGGTGGTTGCCAGCAGCATAAGGAAATGGCACAAAGATAGATGGCAGGGCGTTTGCGCAAAGCTCCCAAAGTGAGCTAGCTCCAGCTCGTGATATGGCAAGATCAGCCTCGCTCATCTTCTTTTCTATCTCTTTGCTAAAGTCAAAAATTTCTAAATTTGCCTCGCTAAAGCCAAGCTCATCATATCTTTTTTTAAGCTCATCAAGGGCGTTTTTGCCGCATTGATGAATGATCTTTATCCCTTTTTCTTTAAGATATGGGGCTAAATTTATAGCTAGCTCGTTTATCGCTTTTGCGCCTTGTGAGCCACCTAAAAATAGTATCGTTTTTAGCTCGCTTCTAACTCTTTGGCTTTCAAAAAATTTATTTGCCACTGGGTAAGGGCAGGGCGAGAGCTCATCATAAGAGCTAAAAAAGCCCTTTGCGTATGGCTTTAAAATTTTATTTAGCTTGCCAGTTACGGCATTTTGCTCATGGATGAAAAGCGGCGTTTTTGAGATGATGGCCGCTATGGCTGCTGGCGCTGCTGAGTAGCCTCCCACGCTGATGACTGCTTTAACGCCATTTTCTTTAAAAATTTGCTTGCATTTTAGCGCTAGGCTTATGATATTTGTTAGTGATTTTAGCTTGGCAAGGCCTCTTTTATTTACTACGCCACTGCTTGGTAAGAAGAATTTTTTTGCAAATTTCTCATCATTTTCAAACCAAAATTTATCCTGACCGCTAGTTGAGCCGATAAAAATAGGCTTTATGCCTCGTCTATTTAGCTCCTCACAAAAGCTTCTAGCGATCGCCAAATGCCCGCCAGTGCCGCCACCACAAATAACTATCATAGTTTTGCCTTTTTACTAACCATCAAGACCATGCCGATGCCGATGCATATAGCAAGCACGGAGCTGCCGCCATAGCTAAGAAATGGCACAGCGATACCTTTTATCGGCGTGATCGATGTGATGCCGTAGCTATTCATCAAAAATGAAAACGACAAGATAAGCCCGATACCAAGTGAGAATAGGTGATAGACCTTGTTTTCGCTCCTAGCTGAAATTCTAAATATCCTATAAAGTAGCGTGATAAAGATCGCTGTTATGCATAAAATGCCAAAAACACCGACCTCTTCAGCTATGCCAGCTAGCACAAAGTCTGTATGCACCTCGCTTAAAAAGCCAAGCTTAAATATCCCAGCTCCAAGCCCCTCGCCAAAAAACTCGCCGTGTTTAATTGCATTTAGTGAGTGAGAAATTTGATAAGGCTCTGGTGCGTCTGCCACTCTAAGCACGTTTGCCACGCTATCTGGCAAGAAAGAGAGAACCATATTTTGTATCGTGCCCCACCATGACTTTATACGTAAAATTCTGTGCTCTGAGCTAACTATCGCCACCGTCATGACAAAGGCAGCGCCCAAGATACCGATACCAAAGAGCCTAACGCTAGCCCCTGCAAAAAGCGCCATCGTCACAAAGGTAAGTGCCAAAACTACAACCTGACCAAGGTCGTTTTGCATAACGGCGATAAGAAAGATAGCGATACCAAAAAGAATGATATAAGGCAAAAGTATCTTTAGCTCAGCCATCAAAGTCCTCTTGCCGTCGCTAAATTTTCTAGTAAAGCTCCACGCCAAAAAATAGACAAAACCGACTTTGAAAAACTCAACAGGCGCAAGCGAGAAGCCTGGCAGCCTGATCCAGCGCCTAGCGCCTCCAGAGTCAGTCACCATCGAAGCTGGCAAGGCGTGCATGAGCCCCATAGCGATACCGCACGAGATAAGAAGTCCAAAGCCTATCCAAACAAGCGCTTTGTCGGGATTTAGCCTAGAGAGCCACCACATGAGAAAAATTCCTATGCAGCCGACTGCAAACTGGCGGATAAAAAAGTGAAATTCGTCGTAGTTAAAAAATAAAACTGTAAAAACTGGCAAGGATAGTGAAAAAATGATGCTTATGGCGATCAAAGTCGCGCAAAGATAGAAAATAACCTTATCAACTGCCAAATTTAGCTCCAACTTTAAAATGAGCCAAAGTATAATAAAAAACGGCTTACAAAGATATTATTTGCTATAATTGCAGGCTTTAAGGATGGGCATGAAGATAGGTATATTTGACTCGGGGCTTGGCGGACTTAGCGTCTTAAACGAAGCTTTAAGCAAGCTTAGCGAGCATGAATTTTTATATTACGCAGACGTGAAAAATGTCCCATACGGACAAAAGAGCAGGGATGAGATCTTAAAATTTAGCTTTGAGGCGGTGAAATTTCTTGTTAAAAATGGCGCAAAAGCTGTCGTGGTCGCGTGCAACACTGCAACAAGCGTGGCGATAAAAGAGCTTAGAGCAAATTTAAGCGTGCCGATCATCGGCATGGAGCCAGCTGTAAAAAAGGCTCACGATCTAAGCCATGATGATGCCCTAAAAACGCTTGTCATCGCCACTCCAGTCACCGTAAATGGCGCAAAACTAAAAGATCTAATCACAAATTTAAACGCAAAAGATAAAACCGAACTGCTTGCTCTGCCCCGCCTTGTAAATTTCGCTGAAAAGGCTGAATTTGAGAGTGAAAACGTGAAGTCATATCTAAAAGAAGAACTAGCTAAATTTGATCTAAGTAAATTTGACTTTTTGGTGCTTGGCTGCACACATTTTAACTATTTTAAAGATAGCTTAAGAGAAATTTTGCCCTCAAATGTAAGCATAATAGACGGCAACGAAGGAACGATAAAGCGCCTTATAAGTGAGCTTGGACTTAAAATTTCAAGTGTAAATTTAACTCCAAATGTGAAATTTTTCTACTCTGGTGAGGAGGTTTTCGAGCAAAGTGAGCTGGAGAAAATTTCAAGGAATTTAGCTAGATTAGAAAAAATGAGAGCGATCTGCTAGGCTAAATTTAGCTAAAAATTTGAGCCAAATTTGCAAAATACATTAAATTTTATGTATTTTTATATGTATTATCTCTTCCTTTGCTTTAATATATAGATAGCACTTATTATCGCAACCACCGCCAAAAGAGCGATCGTGATCGTTAGAAGTGTCTGTTTGTCAGGATTTGAGCCTAGAAAGTAGCCAACTCCAAGCAAAACCGCGCACCAAATCCCAGCACCAAGTGTGGTAAATAGGCAAAATCTAAAAATATTCATCTTAGCAAGCCCAGCTGGCAGGCTGATGTATTGACGAATTCCTGGGATGAGGCGTGAGTTAAATGTTGAAATTTCGCCGTGTTTATTAAAAAATGCTTCAAATTTATCCATCTTTTCGTGAGTGATGCCCACAAATTTGCCGTATTTTAAGACGATCTCGCGTCCAAAAAAGTAGCAAAGATAGTAGTTAAAAATGGCACCAAACAAGCTACCAAGCGTGCCTGAGATAAAGGCAAGCGCTAGGCTCATCTCGCCTTTGTGGGCTAGGTATCCAGCTGGTATCATCGCCACTTCGCTTGGAAATGGAAAAAATGAGCTCTCCAGAAACATCATCACAAATATGCCAGCATATCCCCAGCTGCTCACGCTTGAAACGATAAAATCAATAATGTCATGTAGCATTTTTACTCCGAAATTTATCTTAAAATTAGGCATTGTAGCAAAGCTTTATTTACTAATAGTAACCAACATGGAGTGATAAAATTTAAATTAAATGGGGTAGTAAAAATTTATAAAGAAGTAGGGCGAAAGCTCGCCCAATTTTTAAAATGCAGGTATAACCTCGCCTTTGTAGCGAGTGATGATGAAATTTTTAGTATCAGGGCTAAGAACCGCATCAACTAAAGCTTTGATCTTAGGACTCTCTTCGTTGCCAGCTCTTGTGACGATGATGTTAGCATAAGGGCTATTGGCGTCTTCAAGTAAAAGTGCGTCTTTTGCCACGCTCATGCCAAGATCAAGGACGAAATTTGTGCTAATAGCAGCGATATCGACATCATCAAGCGTTCTTGGGATCTGAGCACCTTCTAGCTCGACAAACTGCAAATTCTTAGGATTTTTAGTTATGTCATTTACAGTTGCAACTTTTACGTTTTTATCGATCTCTATAAGACCGGCTTTTTCTAAAATTCTAAGCGCTCTGTTGCCATTTGACGGATCGTAAGCGATCGCAACTTTTGCGCCATCTTTTAGATCTTTTATATTTTTTATCTTTTTAGAGTAAAAGCCAAGTGGTTCGACATGCACGCTCGCAACGCTTACAAGATGCAGGCCTCTAGCCTTGTTTTGCTCCTCAAGATATGGCAAGTGCTGAAAGAAATTTGCGTCTAAGCTACCATCTTCTGTGGCGACATTTGGTATCGAATAGTCTGAAATTTCAGAGATAACAAGGTCGTAGCCTTTATCTTTTAGCTTTGGTTTTACAAATTCTAAAATTTCAGCGTGTGGCACAGGTGAGACGCCAACAGTGATAGTGTGGTCTTTGTCGGCTGCATGAAGGCTTAGAGCAACTAAAGATGCGGTTAAAAGTTTGATAAATTTCATTGTTTTTCCTTTTTTGATTTGATTTAAAGCGACGCTAAAAAGGTAAAAGCTTTTACGTCGCTTTTTATAAATTTAATTAAAACGCTGGGATGATAGCGCCGTTATACTTTGTCTCGATAAATTTCTTAACTTCTGGTGAGTTGATAGCTTTATCAAGGGCTTTAGTTTTAGGGCTGTTCTCGTTGCCAGCTTTTACAACTACGTAGTTTACGTATGGGCTATCTTTACCCTCGATCACAAGCGCGTCTTTTGTTGGATTTAAATTTGCATTTAGCGCGTAGTTTGTGTTGATAACTGCGATAGTAACGTCATCGAGCGTTCTTGGCACTTGAGCAGCCTCGATCTCTTCAAATTTAAGCTTTTTAGGGTTATCAACTATATCAAGCGGAGTTTTTAGCGGGTTGTCATTTAGCTTGATAAGTCCAGCGCTAGCTACGATGTCAAGTGCGCGGCTCTCGTTTGTTGGGTCATTTGGGATAGAGACCACTGCGCCATCTTTTAGCTCTTTTATGTCTTTGATCTTTTTAGAATAAACGCCCATTGGCTCGAGGTGCACGCCAACTGTTTTTACAAGGTGAGTGCCTTTGTTTTTGTTAAATTCTTCAAGATATGGGATGTGCTGAAAGAAATTTGCGTCAAGGTCGCCGTCCTCTGTCGCAAGGTTTGGCGTGGTGTAGTCGTTAAATTCTTTGATCTCAAGCGTGTAGCCATCTTTTGCCAAAATAGGCTTTACAACCTCTAAAATTTCAGCATGTGGGATAGGTGTAGCACCGACGATTATTGTTTTTGACTTGTCAGCAGCATTTGCGCTAACGCTAAGGCCTAGGGCAACTAAAGAGGTAAGAAGTAGTTTTTTCATTTGTTATCCTTTTTTAAAATTTGCCAAGCACCAAAAAAGGATAAATTTAAGCTAGAAGGTTAAATTTCTTTTTAAGCGCTTAAGCTTTTTCTAAGCACTTAAAAAGAAATTCTGTGCTTAGGGATTAGTCTTTCGACGACGCGTTTTTTAGTAGGCGGCACATCTGGCACATATCTGATTTCATCTTTTGTCCTTTCAGCTAAAATTAATTTCGCGCATTCTAAATAAATAAAGTTTAAAAAAAAATAAATTTTAGAAATTTATCTTAGACTTTTTATGACACCTCTTGCATTTTTTGAGTTTTTGGCTGCTTTTTCCTCTAAAATATTTTTTAAACATTCCAAAAAATTTGGCAAACAGCAAATATCAACCGAGTAAAAAACATTAAGTCCGGACTTCTCGCTTTTTAAAATTCCCCCATTTTTTAATACCCCAAGATGCTTTGAAACCGTTGCTTGTTCTTTATTTAAAAGCTCGCAAATTTCACCTACGCTCATCTTTTTATCACCTAAAACCTCAACTATTCCAATCCTAACAGGATGGGCCAAAACTCTCATAAATTCGCTTTTTAGCGCAAGAATATCAACATATTGCATTTTTATACCTTTTTTATGATTTTAACTTAAAAGAGCTAAATTTATACTTGACTATATTCCTATATTAGTATATAATCATATAAAAAATTTAAAGGTAAAAAAATGCTCGATCTTTTTAATCAACACAATATATTTGAGTTTATCAAATTTTTCATACTTTATTTTACAGAGATTTCACTACTATTTTTTTGTGTCTCTTTTTTGGTATTTATCGTATCTGAAAAATTTAGCCAAAAACTCAAAAAGCACCTTATAAGCACAAAAATTTCAAGCTTTATCAAGGCGTTTTTGGTTGGTGCTATTACGCCGTTTTGTTCATGCTCTACTATACCGCTTTTAAATGGGTTTTTAAAAAGTGGCGTATCACTTGGCGTTAGTAGCGTATTTTTGTTAAGCTCTCCGCTTGTTAATCCTGTAATTTTAACGCTTCTTTTTATGAGTTTTGGGTTTAAATTTAGCATTATTTATTTTACGGTCATTTTTATCTCATCGCTTGCTTTTGGTCTTTTGTTATCAAAAGCAGATCAAAATCTATTTTTAAAAGATGATTTTTTAAAACCAAAATTTAGCCCAAACAATTCAACTAAAGGCTTTGTTTTTACGCCCGTTAATCAGACACAAGCTTGCTCTTGCAAGGATATAAAAAATAGTAAAAATATTTACAAAATGGCGCTTTTAAACTCGGTAAAAGAGTATAAAAAACTATTTTATTACATACTGCTTGCGATGTTTATCGGCGCCGCTATACACGGATTTGTTCCGCAAAAGCTTATCTCAAACTACCTTGGTTCTAGCGACATCGCCTCGATACTTATTTCGGCATTATTTGGAATTTTACTCTATGTTAGAGTAGAATCGCTAGTGCCAATTGGCTTAGCACTTCTTGCCTCGGATGCTAGTGCGGCCGCATTTGGAGCGTTTGTAATAACGGCGGCAGGGGTTAGCCTGCCGGAAATCATACTTCTTAATAGGTTTTTTAAGCCAAAATTTATGACAATTTTTATCGCTTTTATCTTATGTGTGGCATTGGCATTTGCAATGTTTTTAAAATCATTTTTTTGAAATTTTATAGAGATAGTTGCCTAAAACTTGGAAAATTTGCACCATAATGATGAGAATAACCACGGTGTAGAGCATGATATCTGGGCGAAATCTCTGATATCCGTAGTTTATAGCGACTGATCCTAGTCCGCCACCGCCAACTGCACCAGCCATCGCCGAAAAGCCGATATTTACGATAAGCGTTAGCGTAAATGCCGAGATGATGCCAGGAAGCGCCTCTACAAACATCACACGAAAGATGATCTGAAATTTCGAGCTACCAAAGCTTTGTGCTGCTTCAATGATGCCTTTATCAACCTCTTTTAGGGCATTTTCAATGAGCCTTGCCACAAACGGAGCCGCTCCGATAGTTAGCGGAACGATCGCAGCAGTCGTGCCAATACTCGTGCCTACGATCATTTTTGTGACTGGAAATAGCACGATGATCAAAATGATAAACGGAAAGCTTCTAAGCACGTTTATAACGATATCAAGGACAAAGTAAAGCTGTTTGTTTGGCTTTAGGCCGTTTTTGTCTGAAAGGATGAGCAAAACCGCAGGTATAAGGCCTATAGCAAAGGCGAGTAGGGTGGAGACTATGCTCATATATAGCGTTTCGCCGATAGCTGGCAAAAGTATCCTAGAAAATACATCAGGAAATTTAGAAAAATCAATACCAAACATCAAGCAACCTCCCACAAAACGCCACTTTGCTTGATATAGTTAAGCACGTTTTCTTTATCTTTTTCATCTATATTTATAACAAGCGAGCCAAGGACGTTATCGTTTAGCTTTTCAAGCTTGCCCCAGACTATGTTAAAGTCGATATTTAGGCTTCTTGCCATGTGCGTGATCACGCTGTTTTGAGCCACTTCTTTTGGGAAAAATAGCCTGATATTTGTGCCAGTGCTAGGCAGAATTTCTACTTCGCCTAAAAATTCTTTCATCTTCTCATCTGGCTTTAAAAATAGCTCCTCTATACTTCCAGAGCCTATGATCTTGCCGCCTTCAAGCAAGATGGCACGTTTTGCGATAGACTTTACCACCTCCATCTCGTGCGTGACGATGACGACACTGATGTCTAGCTCTTTGTTTATCTTCTCAAGTAGCTCTAAAATTTGATTTGTCGTGTTTGGATCAAGAGCCGAAGTCGCTTCGTCGCTTAGTAAAATTTTAGGATTTAAAGCAAGCGCTCTAGCGATGGCAACACGCTGTTTTTGACCGCCGCTTAGCTCGCTTGGATAGCTTTTCACCTTGCTTTCAAGACCGACTAAATTTAAAAGCTCTCTCACTCTTTTTTCAGTTTCATCGCTTTTATAACCCCAAAATTTAAGCGGAGTAGCGACGTTTTCAAAGACATTTTTTCTAGCCATCAAGGCAAAATGCTGAAATATCATACCAACATCACGCCTCAAATGTCTTTGCTGCATCTCATCTAAATTTTTTATCTCTTGATCAAAGACTTTTAAGCTGCCACCTTGATAGCTCTCTAACCCGTTTATGCACCTTAAAAGCGTTGATTTACCAGCGCCACTATGTCCCACGATAGCAAAAATTTCGCCCTTTGCAACCTCTAAATTTACATCATAAAGGATCTGTGTGCCGCCATAAAATTTGGTTAAATTTTCTATTTTTATCACTAAATTTTCCTTACTTTTAACTGCCTAAATTTATAAAATTTCTCGCCTTAGCTCATCAGCGCTCTTTGGCGAAAGAAGTGCTGGAGCGATGTCAAATACGCTAAATGCGCCGCTTTCGCCTCTTTGCGCCAAGCGATATGCTGCTCTGGCGTAGGCTACAAGCACGCTTGCTGTAAATTCTGGATTTGAGTCAAGTTTTAGCGAAAACTCGATCAAGTGTTTGTTCTCGCCATGCTCTCCGCTCACTCCGCTTCGCAGCACAAATCCACCATGTGGGATACCGCCATGCTCTTTTTTAAGCATCTCAATATCTATAAAATACACGCTTGTGTCGTAGTCGGCAAAATAATTTGGCATTGTTTTTATCTCATGCTCGATGCGTGCCTTATCAGCGCCGTCCTGCGCCACTACGTAGCAATCACGCAGGTGTTTTTCCCTTGTGGTTAAATTTGGATTTTCCCCAGAGCGAACTCGCTCCAAGGCGCTATCTATGGGCACTGTGTATTGACGAGCGTCTACTACGCCTTTTATCCTGCGTATGGCGTCTGAGTGGCCTTGGCTAACGCCTTTGCCCCAAAACGTGTAGCTGCTGCCATTTTCAAGAACGCTCTCACCGTATAGTCTATTTAGCGAAAATAGCCCTGGGTCCCAGCCAACAGCGATGACGCCTACATTGCCACCTTTTTTAGCAGCAGCGTCCACTGCGGCAAAGTGTTCAGGTATTTTTGCATGCGTGTCAAAGCTATCAACTACGTTAAACTCTTTTGCAAACTCTGGCGTCTGCGTCGGTAAGTCAGTTGCGCTGCCACCGCAAAGGACTAAAACGTCAAATTTGCCCTTGTGCGATAAAATTTGATCCGCACTAAAAACTGGTGCGCCACACGTTTTTACTTCGCTTGGACGTCTTTGGCTAAAAACGGCCACAAGCTCCATATCCTTACTATTTCGCACTGCAAGCTCGACGCCACGACCCAAATTTCCATATCCTAAAACTGCTATTTTTATTTTTTCACTCATCTTTTATCCTTTAAATTTTAAATTTACATGCAAGATAGTGCAGGGCGATAAATTTCACTTTAATAAGACAATATATTAGCACCCAGGGTAGCGTGGCAACTACAAGCTGCCAAAGATAAAACGCCACCCTTCAACTTTTACCGCAAAAACCTACTCACCAAGAGCCTCAAGCTCCTCGCATACTTTTTTAAATTTAGCCTCAGCGCTTTGCAAAGCCTCTTTGTTTGTCTCTATGACCTCTTTTGGTGCGTTTGCCACGAAATTTTGGTTATTTAGCATGCCTGAGAGTTTGGCTATCTCTTTTTCAAGCTTTGTCTTTTGAGACCTTAGCCTTGTGATGATACCGCTCATATCAAGCCCTTCAAGCGGGACAAATGCCTCTAAATTTTCGCTCACATCTCTTATTGAGTTTTCTATTTTTTCATCTACAAAGCCGATCTCTTCGCATTTTGCAAGCAGTTTGATGTACTCTTTTACCTCGTCAAGGTCGATTTTGTCGTTAAATTTAACAAAGGCTTTTGCTATCTTTGAGTTGCCAAGATCGATAGTAGCTTTTGCACGGCGAATAGCGACAATCGCCTCGATAACTAGCTCAAATTTCTTCTCAACCTCTAAATTTCGCTCTTTTACCTCTGGATAGTTCATCACCATTATTGACTTTGCATTTTCAAGTTGTGTGCCGCTAAGCTCTTGAAATAGATACTCTGAGAGAAACGGCATGAAAGGATTTAGCAGTTTCATCGCCTCTTTAAATATGCTTCCAAGCTCTTTTACGCTCGCTTTATCAGCCTTGCTAAGCTCGATACCCCAGTCGCAAAACTCGTCCCAAAGGAATTTATAAAGTGTGTTTGCCGCGTCATTAAAGCGGTAGGCATCGATATTTTCACGCACCTCTCTCACGCACTCGTTAAAGCGGCTGTTCATATAAATTCCAAGCTTTGTTTCAAGCTTGATATCCTCTAAATTTGTAAATTTGCTCTCATTTAACATGAGATATTTACTCGCATTATAAAGCTTGTTGGTGAAATTTCTTACCTGCTTCATCTTGGCGTCGCTTAGCTTGATGTCGCGTCCTTGAACGGCTAGGAGTGTCAGCGTAAAGCGCAATATATCGGCACTATACTCATTTATGCTATCAAGCGGGTCGATGACGTTGCCAAGGCTTTTACTCATCTTTCTGCCAAACTCATCTTTTACAAGTGCGTGCAGGTAGATGTCGTCAAACGGCAGCTTGCCAAGGGCATTTTCACCCTGAAACATCATCCTAGCAACCCAGAAAAACAAAATATCAAAGCCAGTTATGAGAAGGTTGTTTGGATAAAATTCAGCCAAGTCGCCTTCAAACCATTTTTCATTTTTTAGCTCATTTTCATTGCCCCAGCCAAGCGTGCTAAACGGCCAAAGACCAGAGCTAAACCACGTATCTAACACGTCTGGGTCTTGGTGGAAATTTTTACTTTTACACTTTTTGCACTCGCATGGCTCTCCCTCGTCAGCCCACATATGACCGCAATCATCGCAGTAAAATACTGGAATTTGGTGTCCCCACCAAAGTTGGCGTGAGATACACCAGTCTCTTAGCTCTCTCATCCACGCATTAAAGCTGTTTATCCAGTGTGGTGGGTAAAATTTGGCAAGGCCCTCTGAGACTTTTTGTACCGCTTCGTCTGCGATCTCTTTTTTGACAAACCACTGCTTTGAGATATATGGCTCGACGACGTTTTTGCAGCGGTAGCAGTAGCCTACTTGATTTTCGTAGTCTTCTATCTTTTCAACATTGCCAAGTTTTTCAAGCTCTGCCACTACGATATCTCTAGCCTTAAGCCTTTCAAGACCTGCAAATTTATCGCACTTGTCGTTTAAAATACCCTTTTCATCAAATACAGTGATAAACTCAAGGTTGTGTTTTTTGCCTACCTCGTAGTCGTTTTGATCGTGCGCAGGCGTGACCTTAACAAGGCCTGTTCCAAACTCCATATCAACGTGCTCGTCCGCGATGATCTCGATCTCTCTATTTATGATAGGTAGCACCACTTTTTTGCCGATTAAATTTTTATAGCGCTCGTCGTTTGGATTTACCATTACCGCCGTATCACCAAAGTAGGTTTCAGGACGAGTTGTAGCAACCACTATATAAGCGCCTTGTCTCGCATGCGCCTTTGCTGGAGACTGCTGCTCGTTCTTCACTGCAACGCACGAAGAGTGCGCTTCATTCGAACTCGCATCGCAACCAGCAAATTCATCATGTGATACTTCTGCTTGATAGTTTTCTAAATTTTGTCCATCTGTAAAATAATATCTCAAATGATAAAGCTTGCCTTTATTTTCTTTGTGTTCGACCTCGATGTCAGAGAGTGCGCCGTCGTGCGTACACCAGTTTATCATGTAGTTTTTCTGGACAATTAGCCCTTTGTCATATAAATTTACAAAGGCTTTTTTCACAGCTTTTCTTAAGCCCTCATCCATAGTAAATCTCTGGCGTGACCAAGCCGGAGTGATGCCAAGTTTTCGCATCTGATGGACGATCATGCCGCCACTTTTTTCTTTCCACTCCCACACTTTTTCTACAAATTTTTCACGTCCAAGCTCTTCTTTTTTGATCCCTTGAGCCAAAAGCTGCTTTTCAACGACGTTTTGAGTAGCGATACCAGCGTGGTCAAGTCCTGGCTGCCAAAGTGTCTTGTAGCCGTCCATCCTCTTGTAGCGAGTCATAATATCTTGAAGTGTGAAGGTTAGGGCGTGTCCGATGTGAAGCGAGCCAGTCACGTTTGGAGGTGGCATCATAATGCAAAATTTACGTCCATCTTTTTGGATATCTTTGTTTGCGTCTATCTCGAAATATCCGCGTTCTTCCCAAATTTTATAAAATTTGTCTTCTATCTCTTTTGCATTGTAAAAATCTGCCACTTTTATCTCCTCAGTTTCGTTTAAAAAATGCTTAATGTTATCTAAAATTTGTTTAAAAAAATCTTTGCAAAAGTGGGGAAATATGGGCTTGGGGCGATTAAACGCCCCGTGGTTTAAATAGCTATTTAACGTTAAAGCTTCTCACGGCTAGGTCGTAGTCGTTTTGTCTTTCGTTGTACATATTTTCAGTTGTGACTGCACCAAGAGAACATTTACCGCCAAGTCTTACACGATAAGGCGTATAAAGAACGGCGTCTTTTTCGTCGCTACTTAGCGTGTAAAAGCTTAGCACGCGGTCATCTTTTATGCTTTTATACTCAACTTGTAAGCTGTTTTTTAAGCTCTTGCTAAAGCTGCTTAAATTTTCATTTATCGGCTCAAAGCAGCTGCTTACGATCTCGTTTATCACGCCGTTTCTGACCATTGTTTTTGAGTTTATCACCACTTTTGAGTAAATGACGTCATTTACTTTTAGACTATTTAGATCTAACTCTTTGCCTTTTTCATCGACAAAAACGCGGTAGATGTCAAGCTCTTTTGGCTCGATCTTATGCCTAATATCAAGCGGCAAGTAAGCGTAGCTTAAGATAGTCGCATAAAGTTTGTTTGAGCCTAGTGGAGCGATGCTAAATTCGCCATTTTTTGTAGTAAATGACGTGCTTAAAAGACCGTCAAATTCTTTACTTTCACCGTTATAGCTAAGCTTAAATTTATTATTTTTCTCACCGCTATCTTTGCCAAAGTAGGCATTTAGCGCTCTTAGTGTAAATGCACGCTCCTGCGTTGAGCTTAGCTCATTTAAATTTGTGATTAAGAAATTTGCAAGGTCGTCTGAGTAGTCGTTTTTCTCAAAGTATTTTGCGTGCAAGTATAAGATAAAGGCGTTATCTCTTACTTTTGAGCTAAAATCAGATGCATTTTCTTCGCTTGTTTTAGCATTTTTGATATCTTTTAGCGCGACCTTTGCCTCGTCATTTAGGCCGTTTAGCTTTAGAGCTGCTGCCATTAGGTATTTACTTAGTGCTGTTTTATTGTAGGCTTTGTCGTCGTAAATTTTATTTAAGATCGATCTGTCAGCCATATTTGCACGTGAGCTTACATAAAGAGCGTAAAGTGCCTCAAGGTCGTTATTTGCGTATTTTAAGAGAGAGTTTAGCGCATTTTGTTTGACGCCTTTGCTTACCTCATATCCAGCCTCGCTAAGATCAAGTAAAACATCAGTTGCAAAGATGCTTGCAAATGCATTTGTCTCGCCTAGATCGCTCCAGTAGCCAAAGCTGCCGTCTGGTTTTTGCATCTTAACTAGCTCATCTATGCCACTAACGATAAATCTCTTTTGGTCGCCCTTTTCAAGCTCATCTTTTGGTTTTAAATTTAAAAGCGCAAGCAGTCTTGAGCTCCTTTGCTCTGCGCATCCGTAAGGATACTCTACTAAATTCCTTGAAGCTGCTAAAAGCACGCTTGAGACCGAGCTTGACGCATCAACACTCACATCGTGATAGCCTTTTGGAAGCAAAATTTTACTCTCTTTATCAAAGACACTGCTCTTTGCGTAGGTGCTGATCGTATAAGGGCTAATGACGTCTAGTAAATTTTGAAGCGTTTTTGAGCTATTTTTGTCACTTACTGTTATATTGTATTCGCCAGCACCTGTTTCAAGGGCTGAAATTTTAAGCACAAACGCCTTGTTTTCAAGCGGCTTAAGGTTAGCTTTTTCTTGCGTTTTGATATTTAAATTTTTACTTGTTACGATGTTTATAGTAAGGTTTTTGTCCGTATTTGTCGTATTTATAAGCCTTAAATTTGCGCTTAATTCATCGCCTTTTAAAAGATAAACTAAAGCGCTTGGCTTAATAATCACATCATCTTTTACTTTTATCTCGCTATTTACGGCGTTCATTGCAGTTGCGTCATTTGCCACAGCATCTACTCTAACAGCGCCGTTAAAGCCATTTGGCGTTTTAAATTCGTATGAAATTTCGCCTTTGTCGTCCGCTTGAAGGCTCACTAAATTTGCATAAGTTTTTACATTTTTGCTATCAACTGGGCTTGCGTGTTTTGCCATTTTCGCCGCCACAGCCATCGCCGCAGCATCACCGCCAAAGCTTAGCGTTTTGCCCTCGACCTTGTAGTTTGTGAGCATATTATAAATGTCGTAGTCAAAGACGCCATCAGGTAAAATTTTGTCAAAAAACTTAAGCGGATCGGCTGGCTTTTGCGATGTGATATCAAGCACGCCAACATCTGTAATAAATAAATTGACATAAGCTTTTGGCTTTGTTTTTAGTGAAATTTTTATATTTTCATCGCTCTTTGCGCTTTTTGGCGCTTCTAAGCTAAGCTCTATCTTCCTTGAAGATTTATCGCCGTTTGCATAGACCTTGCCGTAGGTTCTAAACGGAGTTAGCCCAGCGTCAGTCATGCGGTAGATATTTGCGCTCACGTAAAGGCCGTTAAAGTCAAAGTCTAGCTTAAATTTAACGTTTGCTGAGTTGTTTTTGATTTTTACGACTTTATAGGCTTTGACACCTGCATCTTCAAGCGTGACAAGTGCGATGCCTTCTTTTATGGCTGAGCTTATGTCTGCGCTTAGCTCGTCGCCTTTTTTATAGACGTTTTTGTTTAGTTTTATCTGAGACTTGCTAAGCTCTTTTGTAGGGGCTAGGGTTGAGTAGTTGTAGCCGCTCACGTCCATATCAAGGCTCGTGCTTGCGCCACTTACTAAATTTGTAGCAGTGATGACGTATGAGCCACTTTGCGTAAATTTATAGCTAAACTTGCCACTATTTTTATAAAAACTATCCACATCTTCAAGTGTTTGGATCCATTTTATATAGCCGTTTGCGTCCCTTTGATACTGCCATGAGACACGTTTTATATCAAATTTCAAATTTGACTTCACTGCCTTTTGGCTTGGCATATCAATAACTACTGTTCTTATCTTTACATCTTCGTTTGGATCAGCAAATGTCGTGCTAGCAGCGATGCCAACCATATCTTTGTAAGGATAGAGTATAAAGCTTTTTGCGTCACTTACGTTTTTGCCATCGTCATTTACGTTGAAATTTATGACACCTTTTATTATTGAAGGTGCGTTTTTGGTGTTAAAGCTAAGATCTATCATCTGGCTTGATTTGCCATCTTTTGAAAGAGTTAGATCATTTTCTATGCTTGGATAGGCAGCCGCTTTTAGAGTGTCGTTTTTAAATTTATACTCTTTAAATTCGCTATTTTTATACTCATCATCAAAGAAGCTAACCTGCATACTGCCAGCTAAGTCGCTAGCTGCTCCGCCAAAGAGATAGCTGCTTGTCAAATTTACCTTTACTAGCTCGTTTGCAAAGAATTTATCCGCGTCTATGGCTATGTCATTTTTTATCTTGTTTGGCACGAAGCTCTCGACGTAAAATGGCACGCTTGCTATCACTTTGCTAGCGTAGATTATCTGCATGTTAAATCTACCGCTTAGATCGCTTAAAATTTCTTTTTCAAAATTTATCATGCCGACATCATTTGTATTTTGTGTGATCTGGGCGCTACTTTTGCCTTGCGGATCGATAAATTTGATCTTAACTGGCATATTTTTAAGCGGGTTAAAGTCTCTATCTCTTAGATAGATAGCCCCTTTTAGGCTCTCGTTTGGTCTTATGATATTTGAGGCAAAATGCGTGTAAGCATCGATGCTCTCGCTTGGATTTTGGCTGATGAGCTTTGCCTCATTTAGCGCTTCGCCATCTTTTATGATGAGGAAATTTTGCTCCTTGCCAAGTGAGACGACGATTGATGAGACCTCTTTGTAGATATCTTTTTTGTTAAATTTAAATACACCAACGTCATTTGTAGCGCCAACTGCGATCTCTTCGTTTCTTTTGCCATAAATTTTTACATTTGCGTTTGGTAGCATTGTGTTTTCGCCAAGGCGGTTTGCAAAGACGAAAATTTCATCCTTGCCAAGTTTTGCATTTATGGCGATGTCGCTTAGATAGACAACCTTTGAGACGCTCTTATCTTTGCCATAGTTTAAGCTTATCTTATAGACGCCGTCTCCTGCTCCTGCAAAGTCAAGCTTGATCTTGTTTAGTGAAATTTCGTTTAACGCACCCTCTAGCTTGTAGCTTTTGCTTGCTACTTTTGAGCTAAAATTGCTTATATCTTCGCTATTGTCGTTGAAATTTAAAAAATATCTAAAATTTTGATCGCTTAACTTTTCAACGCTTACATTTAGCTCAGGTAAATTTGCACTTCTAATGCCGATCTCGCCCACGCTTGAGATGTAAGGCTCTTCGTTTGTGAAATTTGCAAATGGAGTGAAGTTGCTAGCGACCACCTCGTAGGTTTTAGCTTCTCTTACGACATTTCTATCGTCTCCAAAGCCCGGTTTTATCGTGATCTCGTAGCTATTTTGCGGTTTAAACTCATCGCTTGTAATATCGATGTAATAATCATACCCCTCAAGCTCAGAATTTGGCGCGCCATTTTCATCGTCATTTTTATATGACACGTCGCTTATGCTAAAGCTTTTTACGCCTTTGATCTTTATAAATTTCTTTAGATTATTATCATCGCTTAGCCACTCTTTTAGATAAATTCTAAAAGCTAAGATACCGTTATCAAGGCTAGTTGGATAAATTTTAGCTATCTCAAAGCTCTTTGCCTCAGCATTTATATTTACGCTCTCATCGCTTGCTTGCTCACTAAATTTCACCACACCATCGCCTGCAAGTTTAGCGCCAAATTTACTCTCAAAATTTTCTCCAAACTCAAAAGTAGGCTCGCTTATATTTTTATCAAGATCAAGCTCAAAGCTGTTTTGAGAGAGCTGCAAGGCATTAAAGCTTGCACCTTTTACGGCTATTTTTTTTACAAGCTCTTCACTAACTTCGTCATTAAATTTAAGGATAAATTTGCTATCAGAGAGCTTTTCTATCTTCTCAAGCGCAAATTCTTTCGTCTCAAAGCTAGCGCTGCTGCCATTTTCTAATTTGCAGTTATACTCGGTGCCTGCGTGCATATCTTTTGTAAAAAGCGTAAGGCTTTGAGCGTTAAATTTTACCGTGCCACTTAGCGCTGGCTCGCATGAGATGAGCTTTTTCTCACTTAGCGTGCCTATGAGATTTTTGCTAACATCATCTTCTAGTCCAAATTCCACGCTTAAAGGCGACTTCACCTCGGCGGTGCCATTTAGACTTAAAGCATATAAATTTACTGCTCCTAAAAGTGCTAGAAGTAGCGCTTTTTGCTGCATTTTATCTCCTTAGTTTTATTGTTATTTCACTTTGATTTGAGTTTTGATCAAGGCATTTTAAAGTGTGCTCGCCAAGGGTCATATCAAGCCTTTTTTCGCTTGCATTTTCTATCTTAGAAAAGTTCAAATCATCCACTTTCAGGTAAATTTCATCACCTAAAAACGCGTAGCATTTTAGCATAATTTGTGTTACATTTTCATCTGTCACGATCTCTTCGCCGTTATACGGATAGGCAAAAACTGGCTTTTTGTCTTTGAAAACTTCAGCGCAAGGGCTATTTTTGACCTCGTTCTTGTCTAAAAAGCCATTTTTTATCAAAAACTCAAGCTCCTCTCCTCTTAAACTCTCGCACTTATCTTGTAGTTTAACTCCAACTATCCTATCATCAAGCGCCGTTTTTTTGCACGTTTCATAGCTAAAAGCATCAAGGCAGGTTGGCACTTTTTCGATGCCCTCTGGCTCACTCATAAAGCTTAAATTTCTTTTTTGAGCGATGAGCTTAAACATATCAAAAACGATCTTTGAGACGTCATTTAGCCCAGTTAGTTTGTCAGTTTTTTCAGCGTTAAAGTTGCCCACCCAGACGGCTATTGTGTAGTCCTCATCAACTCCTATGGCGTAAAGATCGCGTGAGTTTGCACTTGTGCCTGTTTTAAAGGCGATCTTTGGCGTGTTTTGCGCATATTGCCAAGCATTTTTTAGATATGACCTTGAGGCCTCACTCATCATTTTGGCGGTTAGATATGCGCTTTGAGGCGAGATGAGGGTTATGTTTTTGTCCTCATTTTTGTAGTTTTTGCCCGCAAACTCAAGCGGCCTATAAACCCCGCCATTTGCGTATATCGTATAAAGATGTGCAAGATCAATCAGGCTCATCTCAGCGCTGCCTAAAACTATCGAAGAGCCGTAAAACTCCTTGTTTTCATCAACTAAATTTACCTTTTCAAGTAGCTCGTAAAGTGAGTTGTCTTTTAGCTTTAAGTCTAAATTTATAACTGGGATATTGAGGCTAAAATTTAGAGCGTCCTTTGCGCTTACAAGCCCCAAAAAGTCGTTACTAAAGTTCTTTGGCACATATTCATTGACATAAATTTGCGTATCGATTAGTTGCGAGCTTGGCGTGATAAGCCCGCTATCAAGGGCTAGCGAGTAGATAAAAGGCTTTAGCGTGCTGCCGGTGTTTCGCTTCATATTTAGGGCTGAGTTTTTGCCGTCGCGTGCGCGCTCATCGTGCGAGCCTATGAAGGCAACAACGCTCATTTTTTTATTATCAATGACCACGGCAGCGGCATTGTTTGCGTTTTTAGCCTTTAGCGAAAACATCGCATCTTTTAAAATTTTAAGCATATCTTTTTGTAAATTTAGATCCAAACTCGCCTTTGAAATTTGGTTTTTAAAAGCGACATTTGCGTAGTCGCCTGCATTTACGACAGCCCTTATCCTTACATTTTTAAATGGCTCAGCCTGCGCTCTTTTAAACGCACTTAGATCGATCAACTTTGCCTTGTAAAGCATCTTTATGACCCTGTTTTTTAGCGCATTTATGTTTGAAACTCTATCAAGCCTATTCTTATTTGGATTTTTAGGGATCGTGCTTAAAAGTGCGGCCTGAGCGTAGCTAAGTTCATTTAGCTCCTTGCCAAAGTAAAAAAAGCTTGCCGCCTTTGCACCCTCGATATTGCCACCATACGGGGCTAAATTTAGATATAAATTTAAAATTTCATCCTTGCTAAAGTGAAGCTCGAGCTGAAATGCTCTAAAAATTTCTCTTATCTTATTTTTATAGCTTCTATCACTTGGCTCAAGCATCCTAGCTACTTGCATCGTGATAGTGCTAGCTCCTATACGGTTGTCGCTTCTTAGGTTGTGGAAAAATGCCCTAAAAATGGAGGCAAAATTTACGCCAAAATGGTAGTAAAAGTATCTATCTTCAAAGAGCACGACGCATTGTTTTAGCGAGTTTGGGAAGCTTTGCTCGTGAAATCTCCAAATTCCGTCGCTACTAAGCTTCATATTTATGATCTCGCCATTTTTATCAAGCAAAATTTTGGCTTCGTCTTTTTTAAGCGCGTCTAAATTTAATGGATAAATTTGATCAAGTATCAAAAAAATAGCGACTATTAGAGCCAAAAATAGGGCAAGAAATTTTAGAATTTTAAACTTTTTCATCGGCGTGATTATAGCTGTTAAAGTTTAAGTAGCTATAATTAGGCCTTTTTAAAAAAGAGGAAACAATGCCCTTATCTAGGTTAAACAAAGAACAATACACCGCCGCAACTGCGCCATTTGGACACAATCTCATCATCGCTTCAGCTGGCACTGGCAAGACTAGCACGATTGTCGCTCGCATCGCTCATCTTTTAAATTTAGGCGTAAAGCCAGAGAAAATTTTGCTTCTAACTTTCACCAACAAAGCAGCCAGCGAAATGATAGAGCGCTTAAATAGGTATTTTGACAAGCAAATCACCTCCAAAATCACTGCAGGCACCTTTCACTCGGTCTCATTTTCGCTTTTAAAAAGCCTTGATAAAGGCGTCACGCTAAAGCAGCCAAGCGAACTAAAGACGCTTTTAAAAAGTCTTGTTGAGAGGCGTAAATTTTACCATTTAAGCGACGTCAAGCCTTATGGCGGGGCATATCTATACGACCTTTATTCGCTCTTTCAAAACAGCGAACAAGGCACAACTTTTGGCAAATGGATAAGCCAAAAGAGCGAAGAGCAGGGCGTTTATGCTGAAATTTATGAAGATGTTTTAGAGGAGTTTGAGGCTGAAAAGGCTAAATTTTCTTACGCTGACTTTAACGATCTTCTCATAAAAATGCGCGACGAGCTAAAAAATGGGGCAAATTTAGCTTATGATGAAATTTTGATCGACGAGTATCAAGACACAAACACCCTTCAAGGTAGCCTCATAGACGCATTTAAGACAAAGAGCCTATTTTGCGTGGGCGATTTTGACCAGAGCATCTACGCATTTAACGGCGCAAATATCGAGATCATTGGCTCATTTAAAGATCGTTTTCCAAACGCAAATATCTACGCTTTAAATGTAAATTACCGCTCAAGCTCAAGCATACTTGCCCTTGCAAACAAGGTCATAAATAACAACCCAAGGCTTTATGAAAAGCACCTCACAGTTAGTCGCGAAGGAAATTTCAAGCCTCCAAGGCTGCTTGTCTATAACGAGCTTTTTGATCAGTATCAAAATATCGCTGATATCATCTCGCTCTCGCCATTTAATAGAGAAAATATTGCCATAATTTTTAGAAATAACTCATCAGCGGACGGCATCGAGGTCGCGCTAAAAGAGCGAGGCATCGGCTCAAAGCGAAAGGGCGGGGTGAGCTTTTTTGAGAGCCGCGAGATCAAGGCACTCATCGACATCATGGGAATTTATGTCAATCCAAAAGATATAATGGCATTTATCCACATCTGCGAATACGCAAAAGGTGTTGGTAGCGCAGTCAGCAAAGAAATTTTTGACACTCTTCTTAAGCTTGGGCATGGAAATTTAATAAAAGGGATAGTTGAGCCAGATGAGAGCGTAAATATCTCATCAAACAAAAGGCGAAACTACCAGCTTGGCCTTTTTGACGACCTTGACGAATTTGCCGAGGTTTCGAGGTTTTCTAAGCTTGGCTTTAGTGATAAATTTCTGGGTCACCCCGTGCTAAAACTACAAAAGCTAAGCGAGAGTGGGGCGCAGTTTTTATATGAAATTTACAACTTTTTAAGAGGCATGAGAAATATCTCAAAGCCAGCTACGATGATAAACGAGATAAAAACTAGCAAAATTTACTCACTAATCGTTGAAAACATCAGCACAAAAAGGGCAACTCTAAAAAATGGCAACGTCGATCTGGCGCTCAAAGAAGAGGTCAAAGAGCGCATAATGGCAAAGAGCGTGGTGCTAAGCGAGCTAGCTAAAAAATATCAAGATATCAGTAAATTTTATAACTTCTTAGCCCTTGGAAGCAACGAGATGAGCGAAGGGCAGGGCGTTAGCTTGCTTAGCGTGCATGCGAGCAAGGGGCTTGAATTTGATCAAGTTTTTATCGTCGATCTCGCGCAAAACCGCTTTCCAAATTTAAAGCTAATGAGCATGGGTGGCAGCCTAGAAGAGGAGAGGCGGCTCTTTTACGTAGCAGTAACAAGGGCTAAAGACGAGCTATATCTTAGCTATGCAAAATACGACAAGATAAAGAAGGTCAATTATCAGCCAAGTAGGTTTTTGATAGAGGCTGGCATGGCAAAAGAGGAAGCTTAAAGAGTATTTACTCTTGTGAAGTAGAATTTACCAATTTTTTACAAAGAGATGCGATGAAAAAAACTAAAATTTTAATAATCCTGCTTATTTTAGGCGTCGGTGGATACTTCGTCTATGATAAATTTTTTAATATAAAAGATGAAAAGGTGGAGTTTATCACCAAAAAAGCAAAGAAGGGCTCATTTAGCAAAAAGGTCGATGCGACTGGAGAGATTTTCGCCACCGAGCTAATCGACGTGGGAGCTCAGGTGAGCGGTCAGATAAAAAAGCTATACGTTAAGCTTGGAGATCAGGTCAAAAAAGGCGATATGATCGCAAGTATCGATAGCTCGACCCAGCAAAATAGCATAGACAATAAAGAAGCACAGCTTGCCATCTACAAAGCTCAGCTAGAAAGCGCAAAAGTGGCTCTAAATATCGCTAAAACGCAGTTTGATAGAGAAAACGCACTATTTTCTAAAAACGCCACCTCAAAGCAAGAATTTGAAAGCGCAAAAAACACATATAGTGCAAATAGCGCCAAGATAAAGGAGCTTGAAGCGCAGATCAAGCAGACAAATATCGAGCTAAGCACAGCTAAGATAAATTTAGGCTACACAAAGATCACCGCGCCAAGAGATGGCACTGTTGTAAGCGTGCAGGTTGAGGAGGGTCAAACTGTAAATGCCAACCAAACTACGCCAACTATCGTAAATATCGCTGATCTTAGTCATGTAAAGATGAAGATGCAAATAGCAGAAGGCGACATCACAAAGATCAAAGTCGGCACGCCAGTTGAATACTCGATCCTCTCTGAGCCAACGAAGAAATTTCAAACGACTGTTAGCTCGATCGACCCTGGGCTCACCACACTAAGTGATGGCAGCTACGGCTCAAGTAGTAGCAGTAAATCTTCATACTCAAGTAGCTCAAGCAGCAGCTCAGCGGTTTATTACTACGCGCAAAGTATCGTTGATAACAAAGATGGAATTTTAAGAATAGGCATGACCACACAAAACGAGCTTTTAATAGCAAACGTCGAGGGCGCCATCATCGTACCAAGCATCGGCATCAAAAAAGATGAAAACGGCACTTTTGTCTATCTGCTAAAAGATGGCAAGCCAGTAAAAACAGCGGTCAAAACTGGCATAAAAGACAACCTCGATACGCAGATCATCAGCGGTATAAACGAAGGCGATGAGATCATCACATCTCAAGGCTCATCAAGCGAGATCGCTAAGATGATCGCAAAAGAACATAAGAAGTTTTAAGTGATAAGCCTAAAAAACATCACCAAAAGCTTTAAGCTAGGCGAAAATGAGATAGAGATACTGCATGGCATAAATTTAGAGATAAAAAAGGGTGAGTTTATAGCCATCATCGGTCAGTCTGGCTCTGGCAAATCAACCCTGATGAACATCCTTGGCTGCTTAGACAGCCCAAGTGGGGGCGAGTATTTGCTTGACGGCAAAGATATATCAAAATTTGATAGCGACTCGCTTGCCAAGCTTAGGCGAGATAAATTTGGCTTTATCTTTCAAAGATATAACCTGCTTAGCACGATGAACGCCCTTGAAAACGTAGCGCTACCTAGCATCTACGCAGGGGCAAACAAGAGCGAGCGAGAGAAAAGAGCTAATGAGCTTCTTGGCTCACTTGGTCTTAGCGAAAAAGCGAAAAATTTACCAAATAAACTCTCAGGCGGACAACAGCAAAGGGTCTCCATAGTAAGGGCGCTGATGAATGGCGGCGAGATCATCTTGGCTGATGAGCCAACAGGCGCGCTTGATAGCAAAAGTGGGCTAAGGGTGATGGAAATTTTAGTTGATCTTTACAAAAAAGGCCACACTATCGTCATCGTCACGCACGACCCAAAGATCGCTGAGTATGCGAGTAGGGTGATAGAGATAAAAGATGGCAACATCGTAAGTGACAATGTAAAAGATAGCAAAATTTATGAAGCAAGCAAGCAAACTCAGCCAGAAAAGAGCAAATTTACCTACTATAAAGACCAGCTAATAGAGAGCTTTAAAATGTCGGTAAATGCGATGCTAGCGCACAAACTAAGATCGCTTTTAACGATGCTTGGCATTATCATTGGCATAACCGCGGTCATTAGCGTCGTCGCTCTTGGCAAAGGCTCGCAGGAGCAAATTTTAGCTGGTATCAGAAAGATCGGCACTAACACGATAGACATCATGCCAGGCAAAGGCTTTGGCGATATGCTCTCAGGCAAGGTAAAAACGCTCTCCATAAGCGATGCAAACATGCTTGCCAAGCAGTCCTTTCTAGACTCTGTCACGCCAAATACAAGCACCTCAGGCGTGCTAACCTATGAAAATATCTCACTAAGTGCTAGCCTAAGAGGCGGGGGCACTGGCAGTTTTGACGTAAATGGGCTAAAGCTAGAAGAGGGCAGAATTTACGATGATGACGAGGTTTTAAACTCCGCTTCAGTCGCTCTAATCGATCAAAATACCAAAAATAGCATCTTTAAAAACGAAGATCCTATCGGCAAGATCATACTTTTTAACAAAAAGCCACTTCGCATTATCGGCGTTTTGCAAAAGGATGATTTTAAGATGGGCGATTCAAGTACGCTTAAAATTTACGCTCCATACACGACCGTGCTAAACAAGGTCACAGGAGATAAATTTATAAGCTCGATCACCGCCAAAGTAAATGAGGGCGTCAATGCGCAAATCGCCGAAAAAACACTAACCGAGCTTTTAGAGATCAAGCACGGCAAAAAAGACTTTTTTACAAGAAACTCAGACAGCATCAAGCAAACGATTGAAGAGACCATCTCGACCATGCGCCTGCTCATCTCAAGTATCGCCGTCGTCTCGCTCGTAGTTGGAGGCATAGGCGTCATGAACATCATGCTAGTCTCAGTCACCGAGCGCACCAAAGAGATAGGCATAAAAATGGCGATCGGAGCTAGACAGAGCAACATCTTGCAGCAGTTTTTGATAGAGGCGGTGCTACTTTGCCTAATTGGCGGAGCCATCGGCATCGTCCTATCCTACGTGATCGGCTACATCTTTAACAACTTCTTAAACGGCTTTAGCATGATCTTTTCAAACGGCTCGATCGTGCTTGCACTTGTCACGTCGATGGCTATTGGCATCATATTTGGCTACATGCCTGCTAAAAATGCCTCAAAACTAAACCCAATAGATGCGCTTTCGAGGGAGTAATATGAAATTTCTAAGCCTAGCTTTAGTGCTCGTTTTAAGCGGCTGCGCTGTTAAAAATATAGATGAAAACTACAAGCAAATTTTACTTGAAGATAATGCTAGTGGTGAGCTAAATTTAAACACTTCTTGGTGGAAGCAGTATGAGCAAAGCTATCTTGATGAGCTTGTGGAACTTGCGCTTAAAAACAACACCGACCTTGCAAAAGCTGCGGTAAATGTAAATAAAGCGCTCGCTCAAGCTGGTGTTTTGCAGGCAAATTTGATCCCTAGCTTTAACGCTGGTTTTGAGGCTGTAAGCAGCAAAAATATAAAAGAGGGCGGCGCTTCTAGTAGAAGCTTTGGCTCAAGCATAGGGCTTAGCTACGAGCTTGACCTTTGGCAAAAGCTAGCAAATAGCAAAGACGCAGCGATGTTTGAAGCTAGAGCTACTAAATTTGATCTGGAAGCCGGCAAACTAAGCGTGATAAACTCCGTGGCAGACGTCTATTTTCAAATTTTATATCTAAACGAGAGCATAAAAACTTATGAGCAAATTTTAGAAATTTATAACAAGCTAAATGAGATAGTTGGGCTTAAATTTAAACTTGGCAAAGAGGAGGCGCTAAGCCTAAAACAGATAAACTCGCAGCTCTTAAGCGCTCAAAATAAGATAGAAAGTGCCAAAAAAGAGCTTGTGAGTGCTAAAAAAACGCTTAGGATTTTACTAAATGAGAGACCAGAATTTGAGCTTAAATTTGAAGGCCTCACACTAAGTCCCGTTAAAAGAGTGGGCGTTGATCTAGATGTGCCAACAAGCACCATAGCAAACCGGCCTGATCTAAGAGCGGCCATTTACCGCATGGAAGAGGGCATCTCAAACTACAAAGCGAGCCAAAAAGAGTTTTATCCAAGCATCACGCTAGGAGCTAGCCTCAAAAGCAGCACCGACAAAAAAGAGGAAGCATTTAGCCTTAAATTTCTAAATGGCAACATCGCTCTAAATTTACCATTTTTAAACTATCACAAGCTAAAGTCAAATTTAAAAGTTAGCGAGGCAAATTTCGAGCTTGCAAAGCTAAACTACATAAGCACTCTAAATAGCGCATTAAACGAGATAGACGCCTTTTATAAAGGCTACTTAAACGACGAAGCGCTACTTACAAACTATCAAGAGCAGATAAAAAACTACGAGGAAATTTCAAAAATTTACGAGCTAAAATACTCCTACGGCAAGGTCGAGCTAAAGCAGTTTTTAGAGGCTAAAAATAGCGAACTAGAGGCCAAAATAGGGCTACTAAAAGCAAAATACACACTTTTACAAGATGAGCTAAATATCTACAAAGCCATGGCAGGCAAATTTAATAGGTAAATTTATGAGCTCGGCTTGGGATTACGAGGCAAATGCGTGTAGCAGTGATGGCAAATTTAGCGCCAAATTTGAAGGCTGTGAGGTCGCTATGGGCGCTCCAACCATTGGCGAGCTACGACTTTTTATAAATAGCGAGCATTATATAAATTTAAAAAATGAATTTTCAAACCACGCAAAAACGTCATCAATGGATAAAAATTTAGTTAAAGATGACATCGCCCATCAAATTTTACTTAGCGAAAGAGCAACAGCTTGTTTTTTATTTTCAGAGGACTCTAAATTTCTAGCTTTTTCTGAATGGACGACAGATAAAATGCAGATCGTAAAGGTAGTACGCCTAGCTGATATGAGCATAAAAACCGCCGGAAAGCCAAAAAGAGTAGTGGAATTTCTCTCATTTGATGATGGCGTGCTTGAAATTTTAGACTCACCGATCTTTATGCCTAAAAACTATACACTAGATATCCACACACTTTTTAACGATAAAATTTAATTACGCACTTTAGCTTGAAAAATAGTTTTCATGCGTGTTTTCATAGTAAATTTAACCCCTAGATCTTAAATTTAGCACACAAGATCACTCAACTTTAAAATTTTACGCAAATTTTGGTTTTAGAGTTGCATTACATTAATAGCAAATTTAACTCCTTTCTCAAAATTTTAACGCGCAATTTCAATATTTGGCGCACAAAAAAAGATATCACGCATTTATTCTATTTTATGCTGCTCTTAAAATTTACATGCATAAGATTGTTTTACTAGCTTTTAGAAAGAGAAAAAACTTGGGATTAAATTTATATCCAAAAACGCGCCAGCTTGAGCGAGCGCTTTATTTACGTTTATCGCTGCTATTACAAGGTCGGTGCTCTACGTTTAAAAGCAAGAACCACAACTCCAAAGATAGCTCTCGCTCACTTTTTCAAAATAGGGTAGATCAAATTTTAAGTTACGTATAAGATAAATGCAAATTTCACAATTTTTGAAAAGTGTAAAATTTAACTAATTTTCTTACAGATATTTTTGCGTCAAATTTAATGGATAAATTTAGATCACACAAAAGATAAAATGCAAAACATAGCCAAATCTAGCCATTTAAAATATTCAAAAGAGCAGAATAAAGATTTCAAAATATCAATTTGAAAATTACAGTTTTCAATACAAAATATATAAAATACCTTGCATTTTACCTTTTGTCATATTTTGGCATTGCAATTATGGTTGATTTTAAATTTGCTTTTATGCTTGGTGACTTGAACTTGAAATGGTTAAATTTTAAAAATTGGTGATTTGAAGTTTTTTCAAAACTGGAGTGATAAATTTTAAAAAGTGATAAATTTTAAAATTTGAGTAGAAAATGATTTTTGGTTCAAAAGCAAAACTTGCATTTGAAAAATAAAATAAGCAGATGTTCTTTGTGTCTACCAAATTGCGATGAGTGAATTTGTGGATTTTTTTAATAAATTATCTTTGATGTTTCTTTGGGTGGTCAAAAAATAAAGCTTTTGCACTGCCCTCTTTTAGCTCTTTAAATTCAGACTCAAACTCTATGCAAAAAATGCCTGAAGTTGGGATATTATCGATCGATGAGTCACTTAGATATTCGCAAATTTCAGTTATGCTTGGATTGTGCGTGATGATGAAAATTTCATCTAAATTTTTGTCTAAATTTCTTACGAACTCCAACAGATCCTCAAAGCTTATGTCGTAAAGCTCGTCTTTTATCTCTATGGATTTTTCTTTAAATTTTAAAGTTTTAGCGATGATTTTTGCTGTTTGCTCACATCTTTTAGCACTGCTTGAAAAGATAGCTCCTGGCATCACATCATACATTTTTAGCCTGCTAGCCATAAATTTAGCGTCCTCTTTTCCTTTTGGACTAAGCTCTCTTGAAGCGTCTTTTGCGCCGTCTTTGTTCTCATCAACTGCTTTTGCGTGCCTTATGAAGTAAATTTTGCTCATGATCTCTCCTTTGAGAAATTCTTTATCCAACTAAGCTCTTCCTCGCTAAATCCAGCCTTTAAGCGGTCTTTTTCGTTGATCTCTCTAATGCTTTTAAATGAATTTGGATATAAATTTAAGATGATGTCAAAGTAGCTTTTCTCATCGACGCCCTCTTTTTTGCAGGCAAATTTAAACCATTTATCGCCCTTATAAACGTGAGAGACCTCCTCTTTTAAGATGACTTTTAGGCACTCAATGAGCTCTTCTTGCCCGCCCTCAGCTTCTAGCCTTTTGATGATGTGAGCGTTTGCATCAAGCCCGTTTGCCTCCATATATCTTGGTAGTAGCGCCATGCGGCTAGTAAGCTTGTCTGAAGTCTTTTGAAGTGCGATAAATAGGCCATCATGTACGCTTAGCTCGCCGTATCTACCGCCCTGCTTTGTGAGTAAATTTTCTATCATGCAAAAGTGTCTGATCTCATCATCAGCCACCTCCAGCCAGTCCTCGTAAAACTCCCTTGGCAGCCCTCTAAATCTATAACAAGCATCAAGCGCGATGTCAATGGCACTAAACTCGATGTGAGCGACTGAGTGGATGAAATTTAGGTTTTTATCTTTTGGCTTTACCTTTTTGTTTAGCTCTTTCATGCTAACAACGTCGCAAAATTTAGCGTAGCACGGTGTAGTTAGCTCATTTGGCGCAGAAATTTCATCAAAACAAATATCTAAATTTGATCTAAATTTCTCGTAAAATAGCTCAAATTTTAAAAATTTAAGCCCCACATCGCCTTCGTTTAAAATGTCCCAGATCTCATCAAAAAATCTCATCTACTCTCTTTAAGTAAAATTTAGCATACAAACAGCCGATGCCCCAGCCTATAAAGTGCGCGTACCATGCGACATTTATGCCCATAAGTAGCGGCAAAAAGCTCATGGCAACAACGATGGCAAAGTAGCCAAACCATGCCTTTTTGTCTGAGTAAAGCATCGAGGTCGCCAGCATACCAAAGAGCATACACAAAGCGCCGCTTGCACCGACTAAATTTATAAATTTCTCATTTTCAAATGCAAAATATATATAAATAAAGCTTAAAATTTGCGTCAAAACGCCGCCAACGATATAAAAAATGATAAATTTTTTCGTGCCAAGATATAGCTCGCTCATCGTGCCAACTTGATATAAAAAGATCATATTCATGAGCAAGTGACCTGCGCCTGCGTGCGTAAAGATAGATGTGAGGGGCTCAAATATATAGAGTTTTTCTAAAAAATAGATATTTAAGCCAAGCGCAAGCCATAGCTCACGCGAGTGCAGAAAAGTAACGCCAAAAAATGCAGCTAAATTTAAAAGGATAAGCGCAAATGTAGCTGGGCTACTTAGCTTTGCCATATCCAGCAAATCTATTTGCCGCTAGGCAGCTAGCGTTTGAGCACCTTACAACGTAGCTATTTATCTCTTTATCGCCATTTAGATGCGTGTTCTTTTGTTTTAAATTCATATAGCTGTGGATTATTCTGCCGCCAGAGTTGTGGATAAATTTCACCGTCTCATCTGGAAGTATGGCCGTTACGATGCCAACGTGAGTGACATTTTTCTTGTCTTTATTTTTTTGTATGCCTTTACCAAGGGTGTTTGAAAAGAAGATAAGATCGCCTTTTTTTGGATTTTTATGAGTGATCAAATTTTGACTTTCATAGAAGTTGTAGATGGCTTTTGACTTTCTGCCACCCTTGCTGTAGTAGTTATTGATAGTTTTTTCATCAAAATACATATTTTTATATTTTGCATTTACGATAGAGACGAAGCCTGAGCAGTCGCCCCCTGCTCTAGTATTTAAGTATTTTTTAAAAAATGAACCAAATTCTTTATCAGCTCTGCCGTCATCTTCGTCTAAAAGCTCACTTGAAGTTTGTCTGCTAAAGTCACTATTTGTAGAGGCGGTTTGATTGTAGTCATTTTGTGGGATTTTAGGCTCATTTGAGGTGAAAGAACAACCTGTAAAAAGTGCAACGCATAGTGCAAAAAATACTCTTTTATTTATTAAACTTAACATATTTTTATCCAAAATAATTAATTTTTCGTAATTTTAACTCTTAAATGTAAATAAAGCGAAAATAGCGCCCTGTTTTCTTTACTCTAAGTTTAAAAACAATATAATCGGCAAAAAATATATTTTCTTAAGGCAAAAAATAATGATGCACTATCTAAAAATAGAAGGCAATGCCAAATTAAGCGGCGAAGTAAAGATCAGCGGAGCCAAAAATGCCGCCCTACCTATCATCGCCCTAACTCTACTTGCTAAAAACAAAGTAAATTTAACAAATATCCCAAATGTCGCTGACATAAAGACGCTTTGCCAGTTGCTTGTTAATCTTGGAGCAAAGTGCGAATTTAAAGGTGAAAACTCACTAAGTATCGATACGAGCAGTGTAAATTCAACCACGGCAAACTACGACATCGTTAGAAAGATGCGCGCTTCTATCTTGACGCTTGGTCCGCTTTTAGCGCGCTTTGGACATTGCGAGGTGAGCCTTCCTGGAGGCTGTGCGATCGGACAAAGGCCAATAGATCTGCACCTAAGCGCACTTGAGAAAATGGGTGCAAATATCGAGATAAAGCAAGGCTACGTCGTCGCAACCGCGCCAAATGGGCTAAAAGGCGCAAAGATAGTTTTTGATAAGATCACCGTAACTGGCAGCGAAAACATCATCATGGCAGCAGCGCTAGCGCACGGCACGACAGAGCTTTTTAACGTCGCACTTGAGCCTGAGGTGGTGCAAATTTGTGAAATTTTAGCAAGAAGTGGCGTAAAGATCGAAGGCATAGGCACGAGCGAGCTAAAGATCACTGGCAGTGGTCAAAAGCTACTTGAAATTTGTGATATCGAGGTTATCCCTGATAGGATCGAGGCTGGCACATACCTTTGCGCTGGAGCTATCACAAATAGCAAAATTTCAGTCACAAAGGCAAATGCTGCGCATATGACAGCCATTTTAAATAAATTTGAAGATATGGGCTTTGGCATCGAAATAGACGGCGATAAGATCACGATTTTGCCGACAAATGAGATAAAACCGATCGAGATAAGAACGACTGAGTATCCAGGCTTTCCAACCGATATGCAGGCTCAGTTTATGGCGCTTTGTCTTGCGGCAAATGGCGTTAGCACGATAGATGAGAGGCTTTTTGAAAACCGATTTATGCACGTTAGTGAGCTAGCTAGAATGGGCGCTGATATCCGCCTAAATGGTCACATCGCAAGCGTTTATGCTCCTGCAAATTTAAATGCAGCTGATGTCATGGCGACTGATCTTAGAGCAAGCTCAGCGCTAATACTAGCCGCTCTTATCGCAAATGGCGAGAGTTTGGTGCATAGAATTTACCACCTTGATAGAGGTTATGAGAGGCTGGAGGAGAAATTTAAAAGCCTTGGGGCAAAAATTGTTAGGCTTGAGGAGTAAAAATGCTAGTAAATGACGCACTTGAGGCTTTAAAAGCTAAATTTAAACCAAAAAATGAGAGCGAAATTTTACCCATTAGTGAGACTCTTGGCAAAACCTTAGCAAATGACGTGATAGCGGTCAAAGACCTGCCCTGCTTTGATAACTCAGCGCTTGATGGATTTGCTGTTAAATTTGATGAAAAAGATGAACCTTATAAGATCATCGCAAGTGCCTTTGCAGGCGATAAAGAGCAGCTAGCTATCGGCAAAAACGAATGCGTGAAGATAATGACTGGCGCAAAGATGCCAAAAGGCTCTGACACGGTCATGAGATTTGAAGACTGCGTGGTTGAGGGCGAGTTTGTAAAAGCGCCAGCTAAGCTTAAAAAAGGCGAGGCTTACCGATTTAAAGGCGAAGAGACAAAAGTTGGTGAAATTTTACTAAAAAGTGGCGAAATTTTAAACACAAGAAGCGTGATGATGCTTGCAGCTCAGGGCATAAGCTTTATAGAAGTTAAAAAGCAGCCTAGTGTTGGAATTTACTCAAGCGGAAATGAGATCATCGAGCCTTGGCAAAGAGCTAGCGAGGATGAAATTTACAACGCAAACGCACTTGGAATCACAGCACTTTTAAGCTCAATCGGTCAAAAAAGCTCATATCTTGGCATCATAAAAGATGAGCTAAGTGCTGTAAAACAGGCATTTTTAAACGCTGCAAACTACGACATCGTTATCTGCTCTGGTGGAGCGAGCGCTGGTGAGGCTGACTTTATGAAGATAGCCCTAAGCGAGCTTGGATACGATGAAATTTTCTCGCACCTTGACATAAGACCTGGCAGACCTTGCAAGGCTTATGAAAAAGATGGCAGGCTTGTTTTTATCTTGCCTGGCAACCCTATGGCTGCTTATCTTTGCACGATGATGCTTGTTTTGCCACTTCTAAAAAGCGAGTGTTTTGTGACGCAAAAAGCTATAAATAGCGAAAATTTAAAGGTAAAATCAGGCAGAGCAAATGCGGTTTTTGGCAATGTAGCTGATGGCAAATTTGTAGCAACTGACGGCGGAAAATATGGCTCAGGCATGATAAACCATATATTAAAGAGTGATTTTGTGCTGATAACTAGCCCTGATCAAGGTGAAATTTTACAAAATAGTGAAATTTCACTTATAAAACTTCCATAATCCTTGACAAATGAAAAACAATCTGATAAAATGCGGACTTCATTTTGATTGCGGGAATAGCTCAGGGGTAGAGCACAACCTTGCCAAGGTTGGGGTCGCGAGTTCGAATCTCGTTTCCCGCTCCATCTTTTTTATACTCATTTTTTTATTTTCCACAAAACTTTTTGCAAATGAAGTCAGCATCTATCCGATGTATTGCGTCGTAAATGATCAAATTTCACTTAGCACTTTTGGTTTTGAAGGCGAAGACAATGAAATTTTAAACTTAGAGGGCAAAAGAGCTGCCAAAATAGATAGCAAAAAACTCTATGAAATTCTAACAGCAAATTTTAAAACATATAATGACAAAAGCGGTGGTAGCGTTGCTTTTGTGAAAAACTGCTCTATCATGGATGAAATTCAGATGCAATTTCTAAGAGAGATCAGCAACGAGTACCCAGGCATCAGCGTGAGCGATCTTAGCATCAGTCCGCAAAACAAACTTCCTGCAAATTTCAAAGACTTAGTTTTTAAAAATATATTTCTAAATGATCAAAATAGCCAAAAAGGCGTCTTTAGAGCCTCATTTGAGGACGTTGATCTAAGCTTAAAGAGTCTTTATTTTAAATTTAGTTTTAACGCCAAAATGCCAGTTTTTATCGCTATAAACTCAATGAACACAAACCACATTTTAAGCTTGCTTGACTATCAACCAACGATGATCGAGTTTAGCAAATGGCCGCGTGATGCACTCTTTGGACTTAGCGCCTCAACTCTTGTCACAAAAATGCAGATAAGAAGCGGAGAAATTTTAACAAAACGTCAGTTTAACGCCATTAGTTTAGTCAAAAAAGGTCAAATGCTAAACGCAGTTTTAAGCGAGGGTGGCGTCAAGATAATCGCCGAGGTAAAGGCGCTTGAAGATGGAAATTTAGGCGACATGATAAAGATAAGAACAAGAGAAAATAAAATTTTACAGGCCACAGTTTCAGGCAAAGACGAGGCAGTTATCAGATGAAAAAGGTAGTTTTTGCAGCCACTGGAGCAAGCGGGGCTGGGCTTTTTCTAAAGCTAGTAAATGCCGCCAAAGATAGTTGTGAGGCGCATGTCATAGTTAGTAAAAATGCTATGAAGGTCTTAGAAGCTGAAGAAAATTTGAAGCTAAATTTAGATGATCTTGGCGTAAAAATTTATGATGATCAAGACCTTAGCGCAGGTCCAGCTTCTGGCTCGTTTGGCACGGATGCCATGATCATAGCGCCCTGCTCTACCAACACGCTAGCAAAAGTTGCAAATGGCATAAGCGACACACTCATCACAAGAGCTGCAAGTGTCGCGCTAAAAGAGAGACAAACCCTAATTTTGGGAGTTAGAGAGATGCCATTTTCTACGATCGCACTCTCTCAGATGCAGCTGCTCTCATCTCTTGGAGCTACCATCGCTCCGCCAGTTTTAGGCTACTACGCAGGTATAAAGAGCCTTCTTGATATGGAAAATTTCATCATCGGCAAGTGGCTTGATGCCTTAAAAATCGAAAATAATCTTTACAAAAGGTGGCAAATTTGAAAAAATCTTGCATCTATCCAGGGACCTTTGACCCCATAACAAACGGCCATTTAGACGTCATCATAAGGGCTACAAAAATTTTTGACAAAGTAATCGTCGCAGTCGCAAAAAGTGATAGCAAACAGCCAATGTTCGCACATGAAAAGCGCATAGAGATGGCAAAGGAGGCAGTTTGCGAGCTAAAAAACGTAAGCGTTCTTGGCTTTGATAACTTGCTTGTTGATTTTGCTAAATCGCACGGCATAAACACCGTCATCAGGGGGCTTCGCGCGGTTAGCGACTTTGAGTATGAGCTACAAATCGGCTACGCAAACGCTGCACTTTGGGACGAATTTGAGACGGTTTATCTTATGCCAAGCTTAAATAACGCCTTCATTTCAAGTTCGATCGTCCGCTCAGTCTTGCGCCACGACGGCGACGTGAGCAACCTAGTGCCAGCAAAAATTCTTAAAAATTTAAAGGCGTAAAATGTATGTTTTGTTTGAAGGCATTGACGGCGTTGGCAAGAGCACGCAGATAGAAATTTTAGCTTCTAAATTTAGTGATGCCATCGTCACAAAAGAGCCAGGTGGCACAAAGCTTGGTGAAAATTTACGTGAAATTTTACTAAGCTCAAGCATAAAAATAGGCAAAAGGGCTGAAATTTTACTCTTTTTAGCTGATAGGGCTGAGCATTTTGAAAAGCTGGTCGCTCCAAATTTGGGTAAGCTCATTTTAAGCGACAGAGGCTTTATCTCTGGTATCGCCTACGCTATGGCAAATGATGAAAACTTAGATGAAAACGTGCTTTTAGAACTTAATAAATTTGCACTAAATGATAAATTTGCAGACAAGATCATCTTTTTTGAAGCAAGCCATGAGCTTATAAGCTCGCGCTTAAAAACAAGAGGCACAAGCGATAAGATCGAGGCTCGTGGGTTAGAGTATCTTTTAAAAGTGCAAAGCCTGATGAAGCAAATTCTTATCAAAAATGGCTTTGAAACGCTTTTTATAGACGCATCTAAAAGCATAGAGCTAATTTCAAAAGAGATAGAAAATTTTATAAATTTTAAGTAAAATCACAAAAAAATAAAAAGGATAATGCGATGATAACGGCACTTCGTGGCATGAAAGATATGCTTCCAGCTCGCGCAAAACTTTACGCACAGATAATCAAAACCTGCGAGGAAGTCGCAAAAAACTACGGATATGAGCAAATTTTGACCCCACACCTCGAGGAGACGGCGCTTTTTAAAAGAAGTGTCGGCGAGAGCAGTGATATCGTTGGCAAAGAGATGTATCAGTTTGAAGACAAAGGCGGAAACGACGTTTGCTTGCGTCCTGAGGGTACAGCTGGCGTGGTTAGAGCCTTTATCGAGGCAAAACTTGACAGGGCAAATGTGACAAAACGCTGCTTTTATCACGGCTCGATGTTTCGCTACGAGCGCCCACAAAAAGGCCGCTTGAGAGAGTTTCACCAGTTTGGCTGTGAGTGCTTTGGCGAGGGCAGCGTCTATGAAGATGCGAGCATTATCTTGATGGTGAGTGAAATTTTTAACAGACTAAATATAAAAACAACCCTAAAAATAAACTCGCTTGGCGACGAGAGCTCGATGAAGTCTTACAAAGCAAAGCTTGTCAAATTTCTAGATGAAAACGATGAAAAAATTTGCGAAGACTGCAAAAGGCGCAAGCTTTTAAACCCTATCCGCGTGCTTGACTGCAAGGTCGAGAGTTGCCAAGAAATTTACAAAAACGCCCCAGTGATCACTGATAGTCTAAGCTGCGAGGCGCAGGCTGATTTTGCAAAACTGCAAGAAATTTTAAAGGCAAATGGCGTTAAATTTGAGATAGACACTAAGCTTGTTCGTGGGCTGGACTACTACTGCAAGACGGCGTTTGAGTTTATAAGCAATGAGATCGGCTCACAAAGTGCAGTCGCAGGTGGAGGCAGATATGACAGGCTCGTTGAATATCTTGGCGGTAGAGCAAGTTACGGCGTTGGCTTTGCGATGGGCGTTGAGAGGATAATGGAAATTTTAGGTGAAGCTGGAGATGAGCGAGAGGGAGTTTATCTTTGCGCGCTTGATGCGGCGAATGTTGATTTTATCTATAATCTTGGCTCAAAGCTTCGCAAAAAATATCAGGTTGAAATTTCTTATGAAGCTAAAAAACTTCAAAAACATCTGCAAAATGCCGACAATAAAAATGCAAAAATTTTCCTTTGCGTGGGCGAAAATGAGATGAAAGAGAATAAAATTTGGTATAAAAATTTAGAAACCAAAGACGAAAAAACGATAAATTTAGATGAGTTTGAAAAGGAGCTGGGATGAATGATTTTGGACTTAGCATTTGGGGCAATTCAAATTTTGTGATAGAAGATGGCAAAGTCTGCATAAACGAAGCTAGCAAGCCAGCGATCATCGACATCGTAAAAGAGATAAGAGACGATGGCTACAGAGGGCCGCTACTGCTTCGTTTTCCGCACCTTATCCAAAAGCAGATCGAGCAGATCCACGCAAGCTTTGCAAAGGCAAAGAAAGAGTTTGCCTACAAAGGCAGCTTTAACGCCGTTTTCCCGCTTAAGGTCAATCAATATCCTGGCTTTGTAAAAAACCTAGTTCGCCTTGGCAAGCCCTATAACTACGGCCTCGAGGCTGGTAGCAAGGCTGAGCTACTTTTAACGATGGCTTATAACAACGACAAAGCGCCTATAACGGTAAATGGCTTCAAAGATAAAGAGATGATAAATATCGGCTTTATCGCCGCTGAAATGGGGCATAACATCACGCTAACGATCGAGGGCTTAAACGAACTTGAAGCGATAATCGCCATCGCAAAAGAGCGCTTTAAGCCAAAACCAAAGATCGGACTTAGAGTAAGACTGCACTCGACAGGCTCAGGACTTTGGGCGAAAAGTGGAGGCATACACTCTAAATTTGGCCTAACATCAACCGAGCTAATAGAAGCTGTAAAGATGCTAAAAAAGGCAAATTTACTTGAAAATTTCACAATGATACACTTTCACATCGGCTCTCAAATAAGCGAAATCCATCCGCTCAAAAAAGCACTCATCGAGGCTGGCAACATCTACGCTGAGCTTAGAAAAATGGGCGCCTCAAATTTAAAAGCTATAAATTTAGGTGGTGGCCTTGCTATCGAGTACTCGCAGTTTAAAGAGGAGAGCAGCAGAAACTACACGCTAAACGAATACGCAAACGACGTTGTTTATATGCTTAAAACCATAAGCGAGCAAAAAAAGGAGATCGAGCCAGATATTTTCATAGAGTCAGGTCGCTACATCGCCGCTTCTCACGCACTTTTAGTCGCTCCTGTGCTTGAGCTTTTTTCTCAAGAATACACCGAAGAGAAGCTAAATTTAAAGAAAAACAATCCAAATTTAATAACAGAGCTAGTTGATCTTTACAAGTCAATCAAGCCTTCAAACGCCCTAGAGTACCTGCACGACGCCATCCACCACACAGAGAGCGTGCTAACACTTTTTGATCTAGGATATGTCGATCTGCAAGATAGATCAAACGCAGAGGTGCTTTTAAGGCTCATTAGCAAAAAAGCTGTCGTGATGCTTGGCAACAAGAGCAATTCAAGCGATCTAACTAAAATTCAAAAAGAGGTTCAAGAGAGATACCTGCTAAATTTCTCTATTTTTCAAAGCTTGCCAGACTTTTGGGGACTAAAGCAAAATTTCCCTATCATGCCACTTGACAGGCTTGATGAGCGCCCTACTCTGCCAGCTTCGATCTGGGACATAACTTGCGATAGCGACGGCGAGATCAGCTATGATGACGAGAAAAACCCACTGCTTTTGCACGATGTGGATGTGGAGAAGGAGGATTATTTCTTGGGATTTTTCCTAGTTGGCGCATATCAAGAGGTAATCGGCATGAAACACAATCTCTTTACTCATCCAACAGAAGCTACCGTGGAGATAACAAGCGATGGCTACAAGATCACAAATTTACTAGAGAGCCAGTCGATCCTTGATATCATGGAGGACATGGACTACGATATATACGAGATCCAAGACACTCTAAATGAGCGCTTAGAGAAATCAACTCTGATAAACGAAACACAAAAGAAGCAAATTTTGGGCGAACTTTATCTATTTTTAAATGATAATAGCTACTTAAAGACAATCAACTAAAAAGGACGAAAATGCAACTAGCAAACAGAATGCAAACATTGAGCGAATCAATCACAATCGCGATCAGCACAAAGGCCAAAGAGATGAAGGCTGCTGGCATCGACGTGATCTCGCTTTCAGCTGGTGAGCCTGACTTTATGACTCCAAAAAAGATAAGAGAAACTGTAAAAAACGCACTTGATAACGATAGCAAAAGCGGCAAATACACGCCAGTGCCGGGCCTGCCTGAGGTCATAGACGCCATTAGAGCAAAGCTAAAAAGAGATAACGGACTTGACTACAAAGCAAATCAAATCGTCACAAACATCGGCGCAAAACACTCACTTTTTAATGTATTTCAAGCGCTTATCAACCCAGGCGACGAGGTCATCATCCCATCTCCATACTGGGTGAGCTACCCTGAGATCGTTAAATTTTGTGGTGGCGTGCCTGTCTTTATCGAGGCGGATGAGAGCACAAATTTCAAAGTCACAGCCGAACAACTAAAAAAAGCGATCACGCCAAAAACAAAGGTCTTTTCGCTAAATCACCCGACAAACCCAACTGGAGCTGTCTATACAAAAGATGAGATCGCGGCATTTGGCGAGGTTTTAAAAGGCAGTGACATCATCATCACAAGCGATGAAATTTATGAAAAAGTTATCTACGGCAAGAAATTTCACGCAGTAGCCTCTGTAAGTGAGGATCTTTTTAAAAGAACGGTCACGATAAATGGACTAAGCAAGTGCGGCGCGATGCCTGGCTGGAGATTTGGCTATATCGCAAGCTCGATGGACTGGCTAATTGCTGGCATCAAAAAGCTTCAAAGCCAAAGCACAAGTAACATTAGCTCGATCGTGCAAATAGGCGCTATCCCATCGCTTCTTGGCGAAACTGACGAAGACATCGAAAACATGAGAAAAGAGTATGAGAGAAGACGCGACGTGGCAGTTGAAATGATAAATGCTATCCCTGGGCTAAGCGTAGTTAAGCCTGATGGCGCGTTTTATCTATTTGTAAAATGCAAAGAGGTAGATGACGACTCACTTAGATTTTGCAAAAAGATGCTTGAAGAGGCGAACGTAGCGACCGTGCCAGGTGTGGGCTTTGGAATGGAGGGATATTTTAGAATTTCTTTTGCGACAGACATCGAGAGCATAAAAAAAGCGATCGAGAGGATCGCAAATTTTGTAAAAAGCTACAAAATTTAATGATCAAATTTAGCGTAAATGGCAAAATTTTCGAGCTTGAAAACGATATAAGCGTTTATGATTTTTTAGCACAAAATGGCTATGAGCTTAAATTTATAGCCCTTGAGCGAGACGGGGAAATTTTGCCAAAAAAGCTTTGGCGTGAGCGCTTCATGAGCGAGGGCAAAGCTTATGAGATCGTTACTTTAGTTGGCGGTGGATGAGGAGAAAATGATAGAGATTGTATTAAATGGCGCAAAATTTAAGGTGCCAGTAAAAAGCCTTAGCGAGTTAAAAGAGCTTGCGCTTGGCGATAAAGAGAGTGAAATTTATAAATTTTTAGAGAAATTTAACGCGACAAAGCCAGATATTTTTATCGTTGATGGCTTTGCTATAAAAGAAGATAGCGAGCTAAAAGATGGCTCAAACGTCGTATTTATAAGGCGTGGCGTGATGCCTGAGCGTGAAGTTTTACGCGCGATGATCGCCTCACGAAACAGCCCTGAGCTAAATTTGGCCCTAAGTAAAGCGGTGATCGGCGTGGCTGGACTTGGTGGTCTTGGCTCAAATATCGCGCTAAGCCTAGCTAGAGTTGGCGTAAAAAAGCTAGTGCTTGCCGACTTTGACGTCGTTGAGCCAAGTAATTTAAACCGCCAGCAGTATTTCGTCCGCCACATCGGCTTAAAAAAGACGCAGGCGCTTAAAGAGCTGATAAATGACGTCAATCCCTTTGTTGAGGTCGAAACTCACGATATATTTTTAGATGAAAAAAATGTGGCTAGCGTCTTTGGTGAGTGTGGAATTTTATGTGAAGCCTTTGACAACGTCGCTGGCAAGGCGATGATACTAAACGAAGCTGGCGCAAGCCTAAAAGATAAAAAGATCATCGGCGCCTCTGGCATGGCAGGATACTTTAGCTCAAATCTCATAAAAACCATCAAATTTGCCAAAAATGTCTATCTTTGCGGCGACCTCACAAATGAGGCGAAGATCGGTCAAGGGCTAATGGCGCCGCGCGTCGCAGTCTGCGCAAACCACGAGGCAAATTTAGCCATTAGGCTACTTATGGGCTTGGAGGCGTAAGTGCAAAGTGATAGTTTAATCCTTGGCGGCAAGAAGTTTCAAAGCCGCTTTATCCTTGGCTCTGGCAAGTACTCACACGAGCTCATCGACTCAGCCATAAACGAGGCTGGAGCGCAAATTTTAACCCTCGCTCTTAGGCGTATAAACGAGAGCAAAGAGCGAAATATACTTGACTTTATCCCAAAAGGCGTGACGCTTTTGCCAAACACAAGTGGCGCTAGAAACGCCAAAGAGGCTGTTCGTATCGCCCAGCTTGCACGTGAGCTTGGATGTGGGGAGCTTGTTAAGATAGAGATCATAACTGACTCTAAATTTCTCTTTCCAGACAACGCTGAAACCATAAAAGCGTGCGAAGCCTTGGCAAATGACGGCTTTGTGCCAATGCCTTATATGTTTCCAGATCTAAATGCCGCAAGAGCGATGCTAAGCGCAGGAGCAAGCTGTATAATGCCTTTAGCTGCACCCATAGGCTCAAACCAAGGGCTAGTTTTTAAAGATATCATTGAAATTTTGATAAACGAGCTTGATACGCAGATCATAGTTGATGCTGGCATCGGCAGGCCTTCACAAGCGTGCGAAGCTATGGAGATGGGAGCGGCTGCTATCATGGCAAACACAGCCATCGCCTCATCTAAAAATATCCCACTCATGGCAAGAGCCTTTAAAGAGGCCATCATCGCTGGCCGCAACGCCTATATAGCAGGCCTTGGCGCAAAGAGCAAAAGCGCAAACGCCTCATCTCCGCTCACTGGATTTTTAGACTGATGAAATTTACAAGAACCAACCACATGCAGCTGCTGCCACACATGCAGGACGTTGGTAGCGACATTATGGATGAGATTTTAAAAGAGCGCGCTAGCTACAAGCCTGAAATTTACAGCGAAGCAGACGTAAAAGCAGCTCTTAATGCAAAGCACTGCTCGCTTGAAAATTTAAAAGCCCTACTCTCGCCTGCTGCAGCGCCGTTTTTAGAGCAAATCGCACAGCTCGCCCAAGCAAAGACAAGGGCAAATTTTGGCTCAAATATCACGCTTTTTACACCGCTTTACATAGCAAACTACTGTGATAACCTCTGCGTTTATTGCGGTTTTAACGCTAAAAACAATATAAAAAGGGCAAAGCTAAGCGACGATGAGATCACAAGGGAGCTAAGAGAAATTTCAAAGAGCGGCTTAGAAGAAATTTTAATTCTAACTGGCGAGAGCGAGACCAACTCAAGTGTGGCCTATATCGCAAACGCCTGCGCTTTGGCAAAGAAGTTTTTTAAAGTCGTTGGGGTTGAAATTTACCCGCTAAACTCTGAGGACTACGCCCTGCTTCACAAAAGTGGCGCAGACTACGTGACCGTCTTTCAAGAAACCTACAATCCCACAAAATATGAGAAAATCCACCTAGGTGGCAATAAAAGAATTTTCCCATACCGCTTAAATGCGCAAGAACGAGCGCTGCTTGGGGGTATGAGAGGGGTTGGCTTTGCCGCACTTCTTGGCATAGATGACTTTAGGCTTGATGCCTTTGCTACGGCACTTCACGCAAGCCTCATACAAAAAAAGTATCCGCACGCTGAGATCGCATTTTCATGCCCAAGACTTCGCCCTATCATCAACAACGACCGCATCAATCCGCGCGACGTGGGCGAACGCGAGCTTTTGCAAGTGATCTGCGCTTATAGAATTTTCATGCCAACAGCCAGCATAACGATCTCAACCAGAGAAAAGGCGAAATTTCGCGATAACGCCGTAAAGATCGCCGCAAATAAGATAAGCGCTGGCGTGAAAGTGAGCATCGGCGCTCACGGCGAAGAGAAAAAGGGCGACGAGCAGTTTGAGATAAGTGATAGCAGAAGCGTGGATGAGATAAAAGCAATGATAAAAGCAAACGGACTAGAGCCCTTGATGAGCGAGTATGTCTATGTTTAAAATTCTCTGCGTGGCTGATTTTGAAAGCTATGAGGGCGATGACTTTTTAAAGAGGATAGAGCTGCTTTATAAGGCTGGCGTGGATGAAATTTTGCTTCGTGCAAAGGGGCTAAACGAGGCTCATTTTTACGATCTTGCTAGGGTTGTGGCTCAAATTTGTGAAAACTTCCGCAAGAAATTTATCATTAATCAATTTTTTGACGTAGCTTGCAAGCTAAAGAGCGATTTTTGGCTCACTTCGGCACAGCTTGATTTTTTTAAAAATCACAGCATTTTTTTAGAAGAATTTAGAAAAACAGCTAAAATTTACGCCCCAGCTCACGACCTAGAACAGGCTAAAATTTCAGCCTCTATCGCTGACGTGCTCGTTGCTTCACATATATTTGCCACCTCTTGCAAGGCGGGCTTAGAGCCAAAAGGGCTAAATTTTATAAGTGAGCTAAAAAGCTTAGACAAAGAAATTTACGCACTTGGCGGACTAGACAGCGGGAACTACAAAGAGGCCATAAAAGCTGGCGCAAACGGCATTTGCTTCATGAGTTTATCAATGAACGGCGATATGGAGCTTATAAAAAAGATAGTAGAGAGCAAAAACGAGCAAATTTAGCTTTATTTGCATAAAATTTTACATATTATTTTATATATAAAAATACATAAATTTTAAATTTATAGACTATTCTTAGTCCTCTCATAAATCAAAATAAGTTTTACAACAGATCAACTTGCACGCCGTCTTGGATCTCGATAAAAACAGTGTGTGTTGATGGTATCAGTCTTCCATTGATAGTTTCTTGGCGATTAAAGGTTGCTTTATAGACTTGATTTACCGCGTCTCCATCGCTTGTGACATCTACTTTGTTATAAGTGTCGCCAACAACGCTATGTTTATTATTTAGCGTGGTGATATCTGCTTTTGTAGCTTTTACAAAATCATGCGTAAGCTGCACCAGGTCCTTGCTATCGCCTATAACCTTTAGCACGGTATTTACGCTCTCGCTGGCTGCGCTATTGCTCGCATCTCTTGTATTTCTACTATCTACGATGTCAAATATACCATTTGGGCTAAATTTTATAGAAACAGCCTGATCTGCACTGCCAAGTTGTACTTTTTCAAAGTTATTTATCTTTTTAACATTGTCTAAATTTGAAAAATCCACATCATCAACCACTATAAGCGTATCTACTCCGCCCTTGCCGTCTATCGCCCTGCCCTTACTATAAACAAAAGCATCATCTAGGTTGCCGCCCTTTACGTCACCTTCTTGCTTTAGATATACAGGGTCGCCAAAATTTGCCTCGCTATATTTGCTAGTGTTTATCTCGTAAGAATTTGTAGTGCCTATCTTTTTTATAAAATCATTTTGAATGAGCGCTTCAACGTAGTTGTTGCTAAAGAGGCGAGTACCGCTATGCTCTGAACCCACTAAAGCATCTAGTGGATAAGGACCATTTGGCGCACTAGCTTTTGGCATTATGTATAAAGATAAATTCATCTCGCCAGTTCCGTCCATATACTCTAAATCAAATTTATAAAAACCTGCCTTATTAAAAGTATAATCAGTGCTATACCATTGACCATTTTTGCCATATGATACTTCTGTGGATGGTTGTATAAATGTTGTTGCACTTCCAAATTTTAGCGTATTGCCATTTATGGTAAGCTCTGCGTAGTTGTGTAGGTCGGCTGCTCTTACTGAGTATGTTCCAGGAGCATTTACATATATCCAACCATCCATTTTCATGACAAGATCAGAGCCAACAGGGTTTGACTCTCCAAGCGTGTAGTTGCCAGGCTTTCCTTTTAATGTGCCGTTTGCAAAGCTTATATTTTCTCCTGTACCAGCAGTCGTATCTACACCGTTTCTAAATTTCTTTGGTGCGTATGGGTTAGATGCGTCATATAAGGCATCACTGCCATATCTACCCACTCTTGCTAGATCTTCTGCATGCATGTTGCCTTGGTCACGTAATGTCTTGTAGTGCGTCCCAGAGGCAAACTGCACAACGTCATATGTAGTAGAGGCGCTTGGAGAGTAAATTTTGATATAGTCCTTATAGATAGACTTTCCACCTCGCTGTGTATAAACACCGGAGTTGCCACCAACTCTAGCCGTCCATGACGGATCTACATAGTTATAAAACCACATATCAGCATCAAGGCCGCTGTTGCCGATAAAAGTTACCGTGCTAACAGAGACGTTTCCTGCGGTGTCGGCATTTTTTATCATGAAATTTGCTCCAGTGCTGTTTGCTGGCAGGGCAAAATTTTCAGAGTAGCTGTGCGTATCATCAAGAGCTGAGCTTTTATGGACGGAATTTAGCAGATCGTAAAGATCTACTTTGTTTATGGTGTTTTTATTTAGCGTGTTGTTGCCACTAGCGTCGGTACCAACACTGCCTGAGATATCTACGCTAGTTACATGTGAAGTTGCCGTTGGAGTGCCGATCGCATCAGGAGTGGCGTCTAGATCTACGTGAACTATTAGATCATCATCCTTTGTGTCATCACTTTTTAAAACGGTCGCTCTTATGTTTGAGTATCTCTCATCTAGCTTTATACCAAGGGCCTCAAAGTCCATATTTACACGCTTATCTGCGCCGACAACTAGATCTATATATGTTTGCCCACTTGGTAAAATTTTGGCATTACCATGATCATCCTCAAGCGCCAAACGAAGCTTGGTGCCGGGGTCACGGTCCACGCCAAATATAATATTTGGCTGCTCGTCGTTAGTAAGTGAGATGTTGTACTCTTTTATGGTTTTTGTCTCATCGTCAAAGTTGTTTTTCTGGATAACCTTCTCATAGTCCTCCACTCTAAGGTATTTAGCGATATTTATAGCTCCGCCATCTATCTGCGTGGCAAGCTTGACGTCATCTATGTAGCTTAAAATTCCAAAGTCAAAGAGTCTGCCACGAACGCCATCAGTTGTGGTGACCTCGTTTGGTGTCGTGATAGTAGCTCTAACAGGCGTAGAGTGATCGACCGAGATAGGGACATTTGGTATGCTAAATTTACCATCCACGATAGGAAGTGGCGCTGAGCCGTCACTTGGCAATGCGGTTAGTCCATCGTCGCTTATTGTGTATTTGACCGTTGTGGTTACAGCTGGTATGGTCGGAGTTGAGATAGTAACGCTTACATTGCTTCCTGGTTTTGCGTTGCTAGGTACGTAGATATCAAGGTCACTTTGGGTTGATGGTGAGCCAGAAGGGGTGGTGATGCTATCTATTAGCCCGTCTCCGTCATTATCCCTTGCAAACTGCACCTTTATGCTGTTATCTACGGTGATCTCGTCTGTGACCGGGTCTGCTTTGTTGCCAGCTTTGTCGGTAAATGTGGTCGTGAAATTTGTCGTAACGCCATAAAGTTTTGTCGTGGTCTCTATGGTGCCATTATTTACACTAATAGCTACGCCATCATCTCTTGTGGCACTATATGCGCCGGATGCGTTTTGAGAAATTTTAATGGTTATCTTATCTGTTTTGCCGTCGCTTCCTGCGATATCTATCTCAAATTTATCGCCATCTCTTGCGTCGTTTGGAATTTTCATCTTTATAGAGGTTTTCGCACCATCAGGGCTAAAGCCACTCTCTTTACTGGTTAGCACCCCATCTTTGTTCTCATCTTTTGCAAACTGCACGTGCGGAGACCTAACAGGCGCAACCGTATCGCTTGAAATTTCACTCATACTTAAAGCTTTTGTAGCTCCAGTTGTGCCATCAATGATCGTCGTGCTTAGCTTTTTCCTGCTTGGATCAGTTGAGCTTGTAGGGTCAGCGACTGTGATCTTGCCATTTTGGATAGAGATAGTCTCGCTACCGCCATCAAGCGTGGCAGTAAGTCCGTCAGGTGCGATAGTATAGGTCTTTGTAACGCTTGTTGGTGTGCTAGCTGGGTCATCGACCTTTATGCGGATCTTGTCGCCAACTGCGGCGTTGTTTGGCACATAGATATCGATAAGCGACGCCGTGCCGCCACTTTTAGCTAGTTCGGCTGCATTTATAATGCCATCTTTGTTCTCATCAAGGGTAAAAACGGCGATCGGATCGTTATTATTTGCGATAGTTATCGTATCTGTCGCACCTGGGTTGCCCGACTTGCTTATCATTTGGATATTTACATTTGTTGGCGTTGATGATGAAATTTTAACAGCGCTTGCCACGTTAAAGCCGACATTTCCGCCGCTCTCACTTGTGAGCGGATAGCTCTCGCCACTATCTTTATCCACAAGCGTGCCGCTAGATGTTTTAACAAGCGTTTTTTCATGCAAAGTACCGTCTGGATCGGTGGTAGTAAGCTTTATCTTATCGCCTATTTTCATATTTGGTGATAAAACGATCTTCACATCGTCGCTTGGGGTACTGCTGGCTGGATTAAAGCCATTTTCGCTAGCGTCTATCACGCCGTCGCCGTTTAGGTCTTTGCCTAAAACGACCTTTGTAAAGCTAAGAGCTGGCGTAACAGTATCAACGCTTGCGGCTGCCTTTGCTGGAGCCGAGCTAGCGCCATTTGCTAACGTGATGCTAGAGCTTACATTAAACGGGGCATTTGGCGTTATAGCAACGCTTGGGATGATAAATTCTTTTTGATCTGGATTTGTTGCATTTGGCGTGATAGGCAAAATTTCGCTTGGATTGTTTGCATTTATCACGCTTGTGCCTGCTAGATCTACTTTGTAAGAAAGCGTGGTCTTTACGCCGTTATTTATAACTTCTAGCGTCACTTTGTCGCCTGGCCTAAAGTCATTGTTAAAAGCGACTGCCATGCTTGTGTGGTTAGGATCGCCGCCTGCTTCTGCGATATTGATATAACCATCGCCGTCAAGGTCTTTTAAAAGTGCGATGCTAGGCGCTGGTATAGCTGGAGCACTCTCTTTTTGTTCAGCCGCTACTGGCGCTGCTCCGCTAATAGAACTAACTGGCATTGTTTGCTCGCTTGAGATGATAGCTTGAAGCTCTAGCGTACCGCCGTCAAACCAAACTACGTTTGAAATGTGCCCTTGCGTGTCAAAATTTGATCCATTTATGCTTGCTGCGTCGCTACCGTGGCTTGAGCCGTGAGAGTAGCGGCTAGAGCCTTGAGCGCTTTCGTCGCTGCTTTTACTACCAGACTCTTCGCTCTCGCCAAAAATCCTTCTCTTGTCCTCTTCTACTTGCGCTTCATTGCCTTGGGCGTCAAATTTTGCATTTGATAGCTCTTTTGTGATGATGATAGTTTGTGGTTCAAGTAGCGTGATAGGCGCAGCGTGGTCGAAATTTATAACGATAGTGTCGTTGCTGCTTTGCGTGATGATCTCATCGCCTAAAAATATCTCGTCGCCCTGCTTTAGCAAGATCAACTTTCCGTTTCGTTTTACAAAAACTTTTCCACTTATCTTTGCGACGACACCAACGCTTTGCATCTTTCATCCTTTAAATTTAAAACTAAAACATCCATTTAAATTTTCACGCGATTATAGCCAAATCAATAATAATGTAAATAAAAAATCTATATAAGAATTTTTGTCATTTCTGGGTCGTTTTTAAATTTAAAAACGACTTGATTTTTTATAAATTTACCAAAAAATCGCCGCTAGCTTTTAGCAAGATAAAATTTTAAATTTTTATGAAATTTACCAAGAAGATGTTTTGTCGTTACAAAGTAAATTTTAAAACGATAATGTTATTAAAATTTGCATATTTTTGATAAGTAAAATAGAAATTTGGTATAAATTCTTAAGGAATTCCCACGCCAAAAGACGTGGGATAAAATTTACGCTATCTTGCTAGCGTCGATGATATTTAGATCAAGTCCTAGCTCTTCGACAGATAGGCCAAGTGCAAGGCCTACAAGCTGAGAGAGGTGGATGATAGGTTTTCTAACATCTGAGTGGTTCTCATCTTGATATCTCTCTTGATAGATGTCAAGTTGCATTTGGCAAAGTGGGCATGGAGTTACAACTACGTCTGCGCCATTTTGATCAGCGTTATTTACGATCTGGCTTGACATTTTTCTTACTGATTTTCCAGCTGGATAGCTAGCGTGGAAGCCGCAGCAGTCAAGTCTTTTCTCAAATGGCACGATAGTAGCACCAAGTGCGCTTACAACAGTTTCAAAGCTCTTTGGATTTACTGAGCTTTCTTTGTTATGTAGATCTTTTTCAGGTCTTAGGCTGTGGCAGCCGTAAAATAGCGCTACTTTTAGACCGCTAAGTGGCTTAACGACCTTTGCTCTTAGCGTATCAACATTTTGGTAAAGCTCCCATAGAAGGCTTGTTACCTCAGATGTACCATTATATTTCATATTGCCTTCAGCTAAAAATGTATTGATACGATCTTTTGCGCCCTTATCAAGCGTGCTTTTAGCTCTTGTTAGAGTTAGCATACAAGTTGAGCATGTCGTAAGCATCGGCATATTCATCTGCTCTGCAAGCGCTATGTTTCTAGCATTTGCTACAAGTGCAGCCATAGGATCTACGTCTTGTGCTTGTTGAGCACCACAGCAGCTCCAGCCCTTTATCTCGTGAAGCTTCCAGCCAAGTACTGGAGCGATGGCCTCAAGCGACATCTTAGCCTCTTTAGCTGCTTGAGTGAGTACGCATCCTGGGAAAAAAGCGAATTCATTTTGCATAATTACTCCTTACTAGCAGCTTTGCGAGCCGCATTTATCATTTTTACTAGATCGTCATGACCTTCTATGTCTTCTTCGCCAAATACATGAAGCGGATTCATCTTACCAGCAAGCATTAAGTTTGCAGCGATGTCTAGTTTGCCCATATTTTTGATAACGCCTTCTGAACGAAGCGCAAGTCTAACCTCATTTAGTCTGCCCGAGCCATCAACTAGATCTGTTAAGAACGCCTCAGCGTGATCTGGTCCCATGCCCTCATTAAAGCCTTTTTGTATAGCCATGATGCGAAGATCAGTTATGTCAGCGCATGCACTTATGCCTTTTGGACAGCGATCAGCACACTCTTGGCATTTTACACACATCCAAAGACCGTTGTCGATAGCTGGTTTTAGGTGTGGCATAGGATCTTTGCTACGTGAGTCAAAGGCAGCTCTGTAAGCATGAACAAATACAAATGGCTGCATATAGTCACTCGCGTCTGCTTCAAGTTTATTACACTCGCTAGCGCATGCACCGCAAAGTATGCAGTCCCATTCAAGTGCGACTTTGTCGTACTCTTTTTGGCTTTGCTTACAGCCTTTTGCAGCGCTAAATTCTGGCTTAGCAGAGATGCTTGGTTTGATCTTGCGTAAATTTTCGATACTTGGCTCCCAATCCACCATAAGATCAGAGATAACCTTGAAATTTCCAAGTGGTGAAATTCTAATAGTATCTGGGTTGCCATACTCAGCCAAAAGCTCGTTCATCTTTGTATCGCAAGCTAGATATGAGTGACCATTTACTCTAACAGCGCATGCACCGCATATCGCTGAGCGGCAAGATGCTGTGAAATTTAACGTCGCATCCTTTTTTTGTTTGATGTCAAAAAGCACTGTTAAAAGAGTTTTGCCTTTGATCTCTTCATTTGTTAGCTCATAAGTTGATTCATATTTTTTAGTTCCGTCAAAACGGTCGATAATAATTTTCATCCTAGCTCCTTACTCTGGCTTCTTGCCGTCAAGTGAAAATATGCCTGTCACAACGTCTTTGTAGCCAAGCTCCAACTTGCCGTCTTTTAGTGTGACTATGCTGTGTTTTAAGAAATTTACATCATCTCTTTTTGGATAGTCCTCTCTTGTGTGAGCGCCACGGCTCTCAAGACGATTTTGCGCTGCAAGACATGCTGCACGAGAAAGAAGTATAAGGTTGCCAAGCTCGACATAGTCGGTAAAGGCAGTATTCATTACTGGGTTTTGATTTGGCACTTTGATGGTGTCATATTTTGCTTGGATAGCTTCTAGGTTTTTAGAGAGTTGGTCTAGTTTAGCACCAGTTCTAAAGATACCCATTAGATCCCAGTTGTTTTTACCAAGCTCTTCACGAAGTGCGTACATATCATTTACGCCACCCTCGCCTGTTGCGATAGATTTAAATTTATCTTGCCACATTTTTGCTAGCTCAGAAGTTTTCTTACCGCTTGCAAATTTTGCATTTTGAGCGTAAGCGCCAGCACCTTTGCCAGCTAGATCGCCAGTTACAACTGCGTCAGTTAGGCTGTTACCACCAAGGCGGTTTGCACCGTGGATAGATACGCATGAAGCCTCGCCACCTACATAAATTCCAGGGATTTTTGTGCTCATATCATCAAATTTAGCTACCTCTATGCCACCCATTGAGTAGTGAGCTGTTGGGCGGATAGGCACTGGTTGTTCGATAAGGTCGATGTCTTGGAAAAGCATAGCAGTGTGTCGAATTTTTGGAAGCTTTTTCATGATAGTATCTTTGCCAAGGTGACGAACATCGCAAAGCACATAAGCACTCATACCCTCGCCAAAGCCTCTACCCTCGCGAATTTCTGTCTCGATCGCACGAGCGACGACGTCACGAGGAGCTAGCTCCATCTTTTCGTGATAGTTTTTCATAAAGCGCTCGCCCTTGTTGTTTAGCAAGTAACCACCCTCGCCACGAGCAGCTTCTGTGATAAGCGTGCCGCCATTTTGAACGCCAGTTGGGTGAAACTGAAGCATCTCAGGGTCTTCAAAACCAAGACCTACTTTAAGCGCAGCAGCTATGCCATCGCCTGTTGCTATAAATGGAACTGATGTGCGGTTGTAGAAAATTCTAGTGTATCCGCCAGTTGCGATGACTAGAGATTTGCAAAGAACTGGGTAAATTTGACCATCTTGGATGTTGCGAAGAACGACGCCCTCTACTTTACCATCCTCAAGACCGATCTCAAGTAGCTCATGATCCATTAGAAATTTAACTCCAGCTGTGATAGCGTCATCAAGACAGGCGTGCATCAAAACGTGGCCGGTTTTATCAGCTGCGTAGTTACAGCGTTTTTTGCTAGCGCCACCCATGAAACGAAATGCCACGTCGCCATTATCTTTACGAGAAAAGAGCATGCCGTTGTAGTCTAGCTCGTGGATGACTGCGCCTGCTGCCTCGCAAAATTTCACAACTGCATCTTGATCAGCAAGATAGGCTGCACCTTTTACAGTGTCATACGCGTGAAGCTTGAAGCTGTCGCCGTTGCTAAAGTCAGTAACGCCGTTTATACCGCCCTCTGCCATACAAGTCGCGTTACGTGATGGCATCATCTTTGTAGCGACAACGACGGTTGAGTTTGGATATTGCTTGCGAACGGCTGTTGCTGCACGAAGTCCAGCACCGCCAGAGCCGATTATTAGCACATCAACAGATGGCAAGCCATTTTCATTGCCCTTTGGCAACTCACCAGCAAAAACATTGGTCGCACCAGCTGTTGTAGCTAGCGCACCTACGCTGATACAGGCGCTTTGTAGAAATTCTCTTCTGGTAAATTTTTCACTCATTGATAACTTCCTATTCTTAGTTAATTTTTAACGTTTAAAACGCACCGCCAGTTCATTTCTTAATATTTTTTAAAATAACTATATTAATAAAAAAATTAATAATGAAACTTTACATAAAATTTACTTAAAAGAAACATAAGAATTTATTTTAGGTTATATAGTGAGATTTGATAGCTAAAATCATTTATAAAATAACCATTTTATCGCATTTGTAGCAACTACTTATAAATTTATTATTTTGATAAAGCTAAAAATAATATTATATCGCAATATATTGATAAAAATAGATAAGATGTTATAAAATGGCTAATTTTACGTATCTTTGAGGATATTACTTAAATCTAAATAAATAATTAAAACTAATAAATTTAAATGAGATAAAAATCGTATGATTATCAAAAATCATATAAATTTGTAAATTTTTAATAGTTAGAAAATAAAATAGTAGATAGCTCCATAATGTCTAACCAAGACAATGAAGCTTAAATTTATATCAAATATCTCAATATCATCAAGAGATGGATACCAGATATCGCTAAAAAATTTAGAGAGGTCATCGAAGCGCAAAATATCAATGCTCTCAAATTTATTAAAATTTATGCAAATTTCATTTGGTGTGGCGACGTTAAGTTCGTTAAAAAGAGCATTTAGATCAAAATTTTCTTCGTCCGCATTAAAGTCATCAAGCTTGCTAAATTTATCTATCTTAAAAAACTCATCTATATCATCTAGGCTAAATTTATGAAGTAAATTTTCTCTTATCTTTAAGCACTCACCAGCCGGCAAGCTCCTAACGATCGGCATCTCAAAGCCATATTCTTTGCGGAAATTTTCTAGTTTTATCTGATCCATTTTGGGAGGTTTTGGCTAAATTTAAATTTAGCCAAAAATTTATTTTAAAAGCTCTTTTGCGTATTTTAGGCCTAGCTCGTAAGCTTTTGCGTTTGCCTCTTTGACCTTAGCTGGCACGCTTGCTAGCATCTCTTCACGCACTAAATTTTCATCCATGCACCTACTCATCGCCACTGCTACGCCAAGGGCCACGACGCTTTGAGTGATGACGTTTCCGACCTCGTCTTTTGCGATAGAGATGATAGGGATTTCATAAATTTTCCAGCGCTTTTTATCCTCATCGCTCACTTTTACCAAATTTGGCTCGACAACGATCGCACCGCCCTCTTTCACGCCGCTTTTAAAGGCGTTGTAGCTTATCTGCGCAGTGGCAAGCATGAAGTCTATCTCGCCCTCGTTTGCATAAGGGTATAAAATTTCTTTCTCATCAAGTATGATATCGACCTTCGTTGGACCGCCACGCACCTGAGATGTGTAGGTAGAGGCCTTGACGCCATATCCACCTGCTTTTATCTTGGCGGCTGAGAGGATCTCGCCTGCTAGTATGACGCCCTGTCCGCCAACGCCGACAAATCTTAATTGTGACTTCATGCTAGCTCCTCAAAATTTATCGCTTCATTGCTCATAGCAGCCTTTCTTACCTTGTCGTAAGCTTTGGTGTATTCGATCTTTTCTTCATCTTTGTGAAGCACGCCAAGTGGGAAAATGCCCTTTTTCTCCTCGTCGTTTAACATGTCAAATTTGACCTTGCTCGTCGTGCGGCCCTTTATCCACTCTAAATTTTTCACCGCCTCGCCCATTTTGTTCTTGCGGCCTAAATTTATATGGCAGTTTGAAAATACATCAAAAAAGCTGTATCCATCGTGGCTAAAGCCCTCTACAAAGAGCTTTGTAAGTTTCTCTGGCTCGATGACGCTACCACGTGCGACAAAGCTAGCACCTGCGGCAGTTGCGAGCTTACAGGCGTCAAAGCTAGGATCGATGTTGCCATACTGCGCTGTGACCGTCCACATGCCCTTTGGCGTGGTTGGACTGGTTTGCGAGTTGGTTAGCGCGTAGATGAAGTTGTTGATTAAGATGTGATTTAGCCCGATATTTCGGCGGCATCCGTGTATCGTGTGGTTGCCTCCGATCGCTAGCCCGTCGCCGTCGCCAGTTACCACGATGACGTGCTTGTCTGGGTTTGCCATCTTTACGCCAGTAGCATATGCTACGGCTCTGCCGTGAGTTGTGTGGATGGTGTTGCAGTCAAGATATCCGCTAAAGCGGCCAGAGCAGCCTATGCCTGAGACCACGCAAACATCGTTCATGTCCCAACCCATGGTGTCGATAGCGCGGATGAGCGCCTTTAGTATGACGCCGTCGCCGCAGCCCCAGCACCAAAGAGTAGGCATTTTATCTGTTCGTAAATATTTATCGTAATTAAAAGCCATAAATTTCTCCTATCTTCGCCTCGATCTCGCTTGGGCTTATCGGTCTGCCGTTTGCTTTTAGCAGTTTTGCAAAGTCATCTCTTAAGATGATCTTTGAAATTTCACCGCTATACTGGCCTAAATTTAGCTCACAGACCAAAATTTTCTTAAATTTATTTGATATCTCTTTTAGTTTTTTAGCTGGAGCTGGGAAAAGTGTGAGTGGCTTAAATAGCCCTACTTTTAGCCCTTTTTCACGTAAATTTAATATCGCTTGCTTGGCTGAGAGAGCCACACTACCAAAGGCGATGATGCAAATTTCAGCGTCATCAAGCATAAACTCTTCAAATTTCTCGCACTCATCAGTGTGTAAATTTATCTTATCAAATAGCCTATTCATCGAGTATTCAACGATCTTGCCATCTTCTGTTGGAAAGCCAGTAGCGCCGTGATGAAGACCAGTTATATGGTAGTGATAGCCTTTAAAGAAAGGATTTAGCGTGGCTGGCTCGTCGTGCGCGGCCTCGTATGGCTTATACTCTTTTGGCTCGCCGCTAAATTCTCTTCTTTTATAAATTTCTAGCTCGCTGATTTCTGGCAAACTAACCCTTGCTTGCATGTGACCTATCGTCTCATCAAGCAGCAGCATAACTGGCGTCATAAACCTAGCTGCGAGATTAAAGGCGCGCACGGTCTGCGTGTAGCACTCCTCTAGGCTGCTAGGGGCCAAAACTATCATATTTACATCGCCGTGAGTTGGGTTTTTAGCCTGCAAGATATCGCCTTGTGCGACACGGGTAGGTAGGCCAGTTGAAGGGCCACCGCGCATGACATTTACTATGACGAGCGGTATCTCAGCGATAAAGCCAAGGCCTATTTGCTCAGCCTTTAGTGAAATCCCAGGACCAGAGCTAGCAGTCATCGCCTTAGCACCGCTCGCACTTGCACCAAGAGCTACGGAAATCCCAGCTATCTCATCTTCCATTTGTATAAAAGTGCCGCCATGTTTTGGCAAAAGCACGCTTAGCTCATGGGCGATCTCACTACTTGGAGTGATAGGATATCCGCCAAAGAAGTTACAGCCGCACTCGACCGCAGCCCTTGCTACTAGGGCATTTCCAGTTGATACTACCTCTCTCATGCGCTCTCTCCAAGTTTTGCAAATTTATTTGCCTTTACAGCCGCAGCTCGCTCTTTGCTCTCAGGCGTTAGCTTTGCAAATTTAAAGCCTTTATCAGCCACATAAATGGCAAAATCAGGACAGTGAAGTTCGCAGTCACGGCATCCTATGCATGAGTCAGCATAGACCACCTCTATCATCTTGCCAAGCACAGCCTTTGGCTCAAGCCTCATACCTAGCACGCCTGCTGGGCAGTAGCTCACGCAGACATCACAGGCCTTACACCTGCTCTCATCGACCCAAACTGGGACATTTTCTTTTACGATCATATATCTTCCTACTCTAAGTTTTCTTTTAAAAATTTGATATTTTTTATAATTTCAGCTTCACTTTTGTTTAGTTGCTCTTGCTCGTCTTCGTCTAAATTTAACTCTAAAATTTCTTTTAAGCCATCACGTCCGAGCCTTACTAGCCTGCCGCAACTTAGCTCATCGTCTATTAGCACGCTAGCGCTTATTATCTCATCGCTCTTGCCAACGATCATCTCGCACATCTTCACAGCTGCAGCCGCTGGTGCGTAATATGCTGAAGTGCCAAGAAGTTTAACTATCTTTGCGCCACCGGTGCTTGTCTCTTTTTTGAGCGCTTTTAGCTCATTTTCATTTAAATTTTCGCTTATGTTGCTAGCTGATACGATCATCTCGTCATTGTGAGCGCCGACGATCTTTGCTCTTAGCTTGCTAGCGTCCTTATCTTTTAAAAGTGCTAGCTCATATCTGCACCTTGCGCTATCAAGCTCGCCTGCCATGCCGATCACTTTGTTTTTACTAAAACCGCTAAATTTATGAGCCGTCCAGACCATCACATCAAGCGGATTTGTGACGACTATTATCACTGCGTTTTTGGCAAATTCAGCTATCTTTTGCGCTGTTTGCTTTACGACAACGGCGTTTTTAAGCAGCAGATCTTCTCTAGTTTGACCCTCTTTTCTTGGGCTTCCAGCTGTGACTATAACGATGTCACTGCCCTCAATTAGCACAAAATCATCGCCACCACAAACGCTAGTTTTTGCGTTAAAGACGCAGCTTGACTGCGCTAGGTCGATCGCTTTTGCACGCGCCACGTCTCCAAAGATATCTACAAGCGCGATCTCATCGCAAAGCTCTCTCATGCAAAGCGCATAAGCTATGCTAGCACCGACGTTTCCAGCTCCAACTACACTTATTTTCATCTCTTATCCTATTATTTGATTTAAAATTTCACTTGGTCTCATGACCTCATTTGCTCTTGCTTCATCTAGCAGGTAGTATCCGCCAAATTCCACGCTTGCACCATCATTTTCTCTGATCTGCTTTAGAATTTCGCTCTCATTTTTCTCTAGCTCGTCTGCTAAATTTTCAAAAATTTTACTTAAAATTCCACCGCTTTTTGCCATCTCTCTCGCCCAAAAAAGTGCCAAATAAAAGTGCGACTCTCTGGTATCAAGAGTGGCATTTGGCGTTTTGTTTTCGTCCAAATAGCTAGCAACGGCTCTATTTAGCGCGTCACTTAGCTCTTTTGCCTCTTTTTTTTGCCTAAAAAACGCTAAATGTTCAAGCGAAGCACTAAGCGCCAAAAACTCGCCTAGGCTGTCCCAAAGTAGGTGATTTCTCTCTTTTAGCTCTTTTACAAGCGTCGGAGCCGTCCCACCAGCACCGGTCTCAAACATCGCTCCACCAGCAAGTAGTGGCACTACTGAGAGCATTTTTGAGCTGCCACCTAGCTCAAATATCGGGAAAAGATCGGTTAGATAGTCTCTTAAAACGTTGCCAGTGACGCTTATTACGTCTTTGCCAGCTCTTATCGCTTCAAGCGATTTTTTAGTTGCTTGCTCGTAGTTTAAAATTTCAAATTTCACGCCAGCACTAGTAAATTTATCTCTAAATTTTTCAAATTTAGCTATCAAATTTCTATCGTGAGCACGGCTGCTATCTAGCCAAAATATAAGCTCATCTTTTGAAATTTCGCCTCTTTTTAAAGCAAGCTCAAACCACGCATTTATCGCGTCTTCTTTAGCCTGCGTCATCCGAAAAATGTCGCCACTTTTAACACTAAATTTAAAGACGCTCTCGCCAGCTTCGTTGCAAACAACAAATTCTCCGTCCTCTTTTGCGATAAAAGTCTTATCGTGGCTGCCGTACTCCTCGGCCTTTTTAGCCATTAGTCCCACGTTTGCTACGCTGCCAATGTTGCTCACATCAAGCGCGCCATGCTCCTTAAAGTCTGCCACGCAGGCCTCATAAACCCTAGCGTAGGTTCTATCTGGGATCATGCAAAGTGAGAAATTTAGCTCGCCGTCCTTATCTTTTACCTTGCCAGAGTTTCTAATGAGCGCTGGCACTGAGGCGTCGATGATGACGTCATTTGGCACGTCAAAGTTGCTGGCATTTTCATTTAGTGCCCAAATTTTTGCCTTTTTGCTCAAAATTTCATCAAATTTAGCCAAAATTTCATCTTTATTTTTAAGAGTTAAAATTTTAGAAAACATATCTTTTAAGCCGTTTTTTGCCTCAACTCCGTGAGCCTTAAATTCATCGCCAAATAGCTCAAAAACCTCTTTAAAATAGCTCTTTATCGCGTGTGCAAAGATGACTGGGTCACTAACCTTCATCATCGTGCATTTTAGATGTAAGCTCAAGGTCAAATTCTCTTTTAGCGCAGCCTCAAAGCAGCTTTCATAAAATTTATCTAGCTCATCTACGTTTAGATATGCCGCATCTACGATCTCGCCACTTTGAACGGTAAACTCTTTTAAAAGCTCTTTTTTGCCATCTAAACTTATGAAATTTATATAAAATTTCTCATCTTTACTGGCGATGATTGAGCGCTCATTTTCGTAAAAATCGCCCTTTTGCATGTAGCAAATTTTAGTTTTATTTGCCTTGTCCCAGCTGCCGTTGCTATGTGGATGCTTTTTGGCAAATTCTTTAACAGGAGGCAAAACTCTTCTGTCTGAGTTTCCTTGTCTTAGCACTGGATTAACAGCGCTACCAAGCACTTTTGCATATTTTTTAGCGACCTCTTCGTCGTAGTCTGTGATGATCTCGTCTGGATAAAATGGCACGTTTATGCCCTTGCTTCTAAGCTCCTCAATTGCCGCTTTTAGCTGAACGAGTGTGGCTGAGATGTTTGGCAGTTTTATGATATTTGCCTCTTTGTGCGCGGTTAGTTCGCCCAAAAGCTCCAGCTCGTCAGCCTTGTTTAGCCCAAGCTCTTTGCTAAAAAGAGATAAAATTCGCCCTGCTAGGCTGATGTCAGCCCTAGTTATGCTAATGCCAGCACGTGATAAAAAGCTCTTTACGATAGGAAAGAGAGAGTAGCTTGCAAATAGCGGTGCTTCGTCGGTTTTTGTCCAGATAATGTCACTCATTTTAGCCCTTTTGATTTTTTGAAATTTATCACGTTTTTTATTAAAGCTAGTTGTATTTTAGCCCTATTTTGCGATATTTTGATTGTGCTCGCTTAAGGTTTTTGAAAAAATGTGTTTTTTCGCCTTTTTATCAAGCACAAAGTATAGATAATCGCTCTTTGCGGGGTTTATCGCCGCTTTTATCGCACTTATCGAGACGCAGCAGACTGGACTTGGCGGTATGCCGTCGTTTAGATAGGTATTAAACTCGCTCATGTCGCTTCTTATGCGCTCAGCCGTGATCACATCGTGCGAGTAGATGCCGTAATTCAGCGTGCCATCCATCTGCAGCCTCATGCCCTTATCTAGGCGGTTGTAGATGACTGAGGCGACAAGTGGCATCTCAGCGTCATTTGCGGCCTCTTTTTGGATGATTGAAGCGATGGTTAAAATTTTAAACCACTTTTTCTCGTTGTATTCACCAAAAATTTTTCTGCTGATCTCGCTTTGCGCCTTTTTAGATGAATTTACAAGGTAATAAGCTAGGTGCCTCTCGCTGATGCCAACTGGGATCTTATAAGTATTTGGCATCAAAAAGCCATCGCTCACTGGCGCAAGGGCGTTATACTCGCTATTTAGTTTAGCTCCGTCAAGTCCAAGCTGGGCAGCGATTTGATTTAAAAAAACGATCGTCGTTTCGCCAGGGATGAGCGTGATCTCGGTCATCGCAGCCTTTGCCTTGGCTAATTTTTTTAAAAAATCAACCCTTGAAATTTTATCTTTGCCTATCTCGATCCAGCCAGACTGAGGCGAACCGATGAAGCGCATGGCGTATTTATCTATGGCGCTTAAGTTAAAGTTGCGATTAGCTAAATAAGATATAATCTCGCCCACACTCCCCTTTGGCACAAAGACGACCTTGCTCGTGTTTATGGGGCGTGCCAAATAGACAAATATGCTTAGGACGACGATGAGTACGATATCAAAAAAAATATCTAGGTATGGTTTTTTTATAAAATTTTTTATCATCTTGATTCTTTCGCTTCTTTTGCTTTTAAAATACGGCATAAAAATTAACGATTTCGAGTTTTACGGCGTAAAATTGGAGCAATTATATATAAAGTTAGATAAAAAATTAATTGTAAGAGCAAAGCAGATCAAGCTTCCAAGCTTTAAAAAAGACGCAGCACAAAAAAGTAGCGATGAGAGACTTTTAAACCTTAGTCAGGGCGTGGACTACCTCGAGACCTTTTTTCAAGAAATTTCACTTGAGAGCGTGCAAATCGGCGATGATTTTAAGATCAAAATTTTATTTTTAGATGATATATTTTTCGTTGATAGCCCTTATCTAAACATCGATATCAAATTTCAAAATAAGCAGCAAGATGGCATAGATCGCTTCATAGTAAAAAATTTAAGCCTTAAAGATTTTAACGTAAGCATCAGCGGCGAGGGCAGTGCAAATTTTGACAAAGATGATTATAAATTTGATGGAAATTTCACCTCGCACGAGCTAAATGGCAAGCTTAGCTTCGCCTTAAAAGATACTCTTTTAATCTACAAAGCCTATGACGTAAATGCTGGCAGCATCAAGGACTTCATCGCTGAGCTTGATAGCCGCATACACCTAAACAGCGAGGTTAAAAACTGGATATATGGCTACATCGTGGCTGATGACTATCACCTAAATGAGATAAACGGCAAGGCTGATCTTAAAGAAAATGATCTTTTCTTAAACGAGCTAAACGCGACTGCAAATGCCAAAAATTTACTTGTTAAATTTGATAAAGGCTTGTCAGCTGTAAATGTCGCTGAGGCAAACATCACGCTTAATAACTCAAAGCTTAAATTTGACCTTACAGCTCCAGTTTATAAAGGCAAAAAGCTTGATGGCTCAAATGTTGCTATAAATAATATCTTTGATGAAAAAAGTGCAAATTTAGAGCTTTTTATAAAGACAAATTCTATTTACGATGAGGCGATAAATGAGATACTAAGAGCTTATAAGATCAACGTGCCAGTTAGGCAGCTAAGCGGCAAAATGGACGCTAGCCTAAAAATTTTGATAAAGCTTGACGAAAAAAGCTTAGAAAATTTTGATGAAAAAAGCGTCATCGCAAATGGCGATTTTAAGATAAGTGACGCGGTTTTAGATATCGCTGGGAGTAAATTTAACGCTAAAAGTGCCCTTGTAAAGCTCGTAAATACTTCTGTGCTAAACATCGATGCAAGCGGCTTTGGGCTTGATTTTTTCAGAGCAAACGCCGTGGCAAATATCGACTTGCAAAAGAGTAGCGGCGAGATAAAGGGCGTCATAGAAAGCTTTGATCTAAAAGAGAAAAATGATGAAATTTTAGCCTTTAAAAATGAGCCCTTTACCGCGCTTCTTGACTTTAGCAAGCCAAGCGAGACCACGCTTAGCATTGAGCCTTTTGGACTAAATTTAAGCTTTGGCGATGAGAACGTGATAGCTACGAAAAATAGCAACTTTATAATGCAAAACTCCCCAGTTTTAAAGCAAAATGGCGTGCTTGGCTTTGAAGATGTGAGCATAAAGAGCAAGGACTTTACTAATCTTGAAATTTTGGCAAAAGGGCTTAAATTTGACATGCCGTTTTTGGATAAAAATGGCTCAAAATATGATAGTGACGACTTTTTGATCACGGTCTCAAAGGCTGGCGTAAAAGTGCAAAGTGCGAGCAAAAAACTCTCTTTAAATATCGCCGAAAAAGGCATAGAAGCCAAGAGCAACGACCTAAATTTGCTTGTGCTTGATGACAACAGCACAAAAGAGCAAAGCACGCCACTTGAGCTCTTTGCAAAAAATGGCGACATCATCTTGCAAGATCTAAACAAAACCTTGCCATTTACCAGCTTTAGCGCCGAGAAAAAGGGCAAAAGCACCTCTCTAAACGGACTGGCAAAACAAGGCAGAGTTGGATATTTTAGCGATGAGAAAAGTATAAATTTAGACGCAACTGATATAAGTGGCGAATTTATCAACGACCTTTTTGGCGTCAAGAGCTTTGAGGGCGGTAAATTTCGCCTAAAAATGCTTGGAGAGAGCTCGAAAAATTTCAAGGCTGAGGTGAGATTTTTTGGCACGTATCTAAAAGACTACATCTTTTATCAAAAACTCTTAAGCTTTTTAAACTCGGTGCCGTCACTTCTTAGCTTTAAAACGCCTGACTTTAACGACAAGGGTTTTACTGTTAAAAACGGCAAAATTTTACTTACTAGAAAGGGCGACGTGATCGAGTTTTTAGCGATTGAGATGATAGGCACGAGCGCAGATATCGGCGGACGCGGCACGATCGATCTAAAGAGCAAAAAGATAAACATCGACCTTGAGCTAAAGATACTAAAAGACGCAAGCGGCATCATCGACAAAATCCCACTTATCAACCAAATCATCCTTGGCAAAGACCGCTCGCTCTCAACCGTCATCGCCATACGTGGCACGACTGAAAAGCCCGAGTACTCAACACAAATCTTGCAAGATGCCCTGCTCTCACCGCTAAAGATAATAAGAAACGTTCTGCAAGCTCCGTTTTTGATATTTGAGTAAAGTGTTGCGCAAAAAACATTATTGTTTAGTATAATTGCGACGAAGTTCACGGCGGAGCTTATCCGCCAATTATTTAGATATCTCACTGGTTTTTGTCAAAAAACATTTCATTGACAAAACCATCCAACACTTGCGGTTCAATGCCCTGCCAAAGTCTTTTTAGTACGAGTTGGTATTTAGTTTAAAATAAAGTGCTGGGCTTGTTATTTTTGAAGCAAGATATTATGGACTTTAGTTTTGGTAGAAGCTTATTTTATAGTTAAATTTAGGTTTTCACAGTATCTACAGCTCTTTTACAAGCTAAAGCGATCAAGTGCGCAAAAGTATTAAATTTTACGACCTAGCTAGATTTATAATGTAGCTATAAAATTTAGCCTGCTCTATTGTCTTTGCAAAAATTTCCGCCAAAGTAAGCTATTTCAGGGCTATAACTTTGTTGAAATTTCGTCCTTTAAAAAAGGGTCGAGTGATAAACGCGATATTTCTTTTAGAATTGTTACTATGTTCGCACTTTGCCGTATTTATCGGTTTAAGGGCTAATTAGCATGTATTTTTGAGTTGGCGCAAGATCTTTGGCTCAACTTATTAATCCATTATCATAAAGACCAAAAATCATCTAGACTGAAGTGCGCGATAAATGACCTAAAAAATTTATCTCGTCATTATTTATCAATGCTCTAAAAAAGCCAAATTTCTAGTGGCAATTTCTAAAATACCAAGCTTTTAAGCCAGCCTGTACTAGCAAAAAGTTCTTTTTATGCTCTTGCTCGTTTTTATAGCTCTTTAGGCGTTTGATTGAGAAAAATTTAACACTATCCATAAAAATCAATAAATTCATAAAATTTTACGCATTATAATACGTAAAATTTTACTTCATCTCAAGGCGCATAAGATACATATCCTCGCCGTCAGTTACCTTTAAATTTTGGCTTTTACACTTTGGGCAGGTGAAGTCATTTTCGCTAAGCTCCCCGCCAAATCCACAATCCAAACACTCTACAACAATGCCTTGTAAATTTATGACAAGCTCGGCGTTTTCGCAGATCGTGCCAGTCTTATAAACATCAAATGCACTCTCCAGATAGTGTGGCTCCACTCCGCTTAAGCGACCAACTTTTATCTCGATCTTGCTTATCTCTTTGGCGTTTTCTTTGGCAGCATTTTTCTCGCAAAGGCTAACTAAATTTTGAACGATACTAAGCTCGTGCATTAGCAGATCCTTGGCAGTAGCTCACCCTTTGGCGGCTCGAGAAATCTTCTTGATTTATAGGCGTTTTCTATGATGACACGCTCGTTTTTGGCTTCCATTACTTCGCCTATTATCATCGCGTTTTTATCAAATTCTCTTAAAATTTTAAGTGCCTCTTCAGCCTGGCTCTCATCGACAGCCATCACAAAAGTGCCCTCATTTGCAAGCTCATAAGGCTCAAATCCAAATAGCTCACAAACGCCCATCACTTCGTCTGCGACCTTGATATTTTCTTCAAAAACTAAGATGTCAAATTTGCTAAATTTAGCCCACTCATTTAGCACCGCACTTAGTCCGCCCCTTGTCGCATCACGCATAGTTTGTGGTTTTATGCCAGCGCTAAATAGCTTTAAAACAACCTCTTTTAGGCTTTTGCAGTCACTTTTTAGATCAAGCCCAAGCTCAAATTCCTCTCTTGCTGCTAGCACCACGCCGCCGTGTCTGCCAACATCTCCAGAGATTAAGATTTTAGCCCCTGCTTTTAAATTTTTAAGCTCCACGCCTTCGCAAACTATCTCGCCGATACCTGCTGTGTTTATAAAAATTTTGTCGCATTTGCCCTTTGGCACGACCTTCGTATCGCCACAAACCACGCTCACGCCGCTATCTTTGCATGTTTTTGCAAGCGAGCCAAGCACACGCTCGAGCTCCTCTATGCTAAGCCCCTCTTCGATGATTAGCGAGCAGCTTAGGTATTTTGCATTTGCTCCAACCATCGCAAGGTCGTTTATCGTGCCGCAAGCTGCGATCTTACCGATGTCGCCGCCGTTAAAAAAAATGGGAGTTACCACAAAGCTATCGGAGCTAAATGCGATCTTTCCGTTTAAATTTAGTATCGCTGAGTCGTTGCTCTGTCTTAAAATTTCGTTATCAAAAATTTTAAATATCGTCTCGTTTATAAGCGAGTTCATCTCCTCGCCGCCGCCGCCGTGGCTTAGCATTATCTTTTTCATTAAATTCCTTAACCAACTCTTGCGTATTTAAAATATGCCGCACAAGCGCCCTCACTTGAGACCATGCACGATCCTATCGGATTTTGTGGGTTGCAGACCTTGCCAAAGACCTTGCACTCTGTCGGCTTTGCTAGCCCTCTTAAAATTTGCCCACAAATGCAAGCCTTGCTCTCGCCAGCGCTCTCTACGCTGCAGTCAAACTGCACTCTAGCGTCAAGATAGGCAAACTCGTCTTTTAGTTTCATGCCACTTTGCGCTATCTCGCCAAGGCCTCTCCAGACAAAGTCGCACGGCTCAAAGTACTTAGCTATGAGCTCTTTTGCCTTGACGTTGCCCTCTTCTTTGACCGCCCTTGCATACTCGTTATATACTTCATAAGTGCCTGCGTTTTGCTGACGGACTAAATTTAAGACACTTGCCATGATGTCAAGTGGCTCAAAACCGCTAATGGCTATGGGTCTTTTAAATTCGCTCGCTAGCTCTTTGTAAATTTTGCTACCTGTGATGACGCTCACGTGGCTTGGTCCCAAAAATGCGTCTATCCTTACGTTTTCATCGCTCATTATAGCTCTAACTGGCGCTGGGACGGTCACGTGATTTATGTGAAAGTATAAATTTTTAATGCCCTCTTGCACCACTTTTTCAACCAAATTTGCGCTCATCGGAGTCGTCGTCTCAAAGCCAATGGCAAAAAATATGACCTTTTTGTCTGGATTTTGCTTAGCGATATTTAGCGCATCAAGTGGCGTGTAAAGTGCTCTTATGTCGTGCCCCTCGCCGCGAAGCTTTTGCAAGCTTGTCTTTGAGCCAGGCACTCTTAGCATGTCAGCTAGCGTGCAAAAGATCACATTATCCATGCTAGCAAGCTTACAGGCCTCATCTATGCGGCTCTTTGGCATCACGCAGACTGGACAGCCTGGGCCGTGGACGAAATTTATATGCTCTCCAACTAAGCTTGGCAGTGCAAATTTCATAATGCTATGCGTGTGACCACCGCAAATTTCCATGATATTTAGCGGTTTTACGCTCTCTTTTTGTATCAGTTTAGAAAGAGCTAGGATTAAATTTTTATCGCGAAAATCATTGATAAGATCCATCAAATTTTCCCCGCGTCCATATCCTCAGCGATCTTTTGATAGACCTCCAAGCTCTCAAGCGCAAACTGCGTGTCGATCTTTTGCATGGCGTATCCAACGTGGATTAGCACGTATTCGCCAACTTTTACCTCTTCAGAGATGAGATCTAGGCTTACCTTTCTAGTAACGCCCAGAGTCTCAACGGTAGCAACGTTATTTTCATCTATTTCTATTACTTTTGAAGGGATCGAGAGGCACATTATCTTAGCTCTTTTTTAAATTCCAAATAACTTATCCATTTATCGATGCCTTCGCCTGTTTTGCTATCTACCACAAAGATATCGACCTTTGGATTTAGCTTTCTAGCGTCGTTTTTAACTCGCTCGATATCAAAGTCAAAGTGCGGCGCAAGCGAAGCTTTTGTAATGAGAAGCACGTCAGCAGCTCTAAACATCACTGGATATTTGCTCACCTTGTCATCGCCCTCTGGCACTGAAAGAAGCACAACGTTAAAGTGCGAGCCAACGTCGTAGCTTGCAGGGCAGACTAAATTTCCAACATTTTCTATAAAGACTAGATCAAGCTCATTTAGCGGTAGATGGTGAAGCCCCTCATGCACCATAAAAGCGTCCAAGTGGCAGGTCTGACCTGTGCTTATCTGATGAGCTTTTGCGCCAGCTTTTACTATGCGGTCGGCATCTTGATTAGTCTCAAGATCGCCCTCAACAACGCCTATCTTAAATTTACCAGCCTTTATCGTAGCCTCTAAAAGCGTGGTCTTGCCAGCACCTGGGCTACTCATCAAATTTACACAAAGTATCTTTTTCTCATCAAGATGCGCTCTGTTGTGAGCGGCCTCTTTGTCGTTTTCTGAGAGGATTTTCTCTATCACATCTATCGTTTTGCCCTCGTTTAGCACAGGGTGCGCGTGAGCCTCGTGGCTATGCTCGTGAGCGTCATGAGCGTGATCTGTATGTCCATCGTGAGTGTGTGGGTGTGAGTGAGTGGTGCCATCGGCATGAGTGTGAGTGTGGGTGTGATTTCCCATTGAACAACCGCAGTCTTTACACATTTTCTTATCCTTTTTTATTAATTTCCAGAGATTTTAACGTTTAAATTTAAAAATAAAATTAAATTTTAAGGGCATTTTATGCAAATAAGATAAATTAAGCCATTTTTTTATCTTTGATCTTGCAAACTAGCGTTTTTATCTAGCTCTTCAAGGCTCTCGTTATCATCTATACTCTCGTTGTCATCTGTGTAGCCATTTTCATCAAAATTTTCATCATTGCTTCTTTTTTTGCCATTTGGCGTGATGATGATATCTTTTAGCCTTGCCCTGCCATCATCCATCACCATCAAAACAGCAACAGCATCCACGTCTTGATCCATCATCTCTCGCTCAGTTTGCTTTGCCTTTTTAGTTGGCATATAAAACTCTTCGATGCCATATTTTACAAATGAATATCCATCAAATTTGCCAGCTAGAAAAAGAGCATCTTTTGGCTTAGTAAAGCTAAATTTATCAAAAGCGTAAGTGGCATTCGCATCTTGCTTCAAAATGGCGTAAATTTCATCATTTTTTGAGAAATTTCTATCATATTGATCTATCTCAACGCCAGTTTTTTTATCAAATTTATACTGCTGCAGATTTGAAAAATCATAGCTCAAGCTCACGTAGTTTCCGCGAAATAGATCTCTTGGATCGTAAAGATTTACCCTCACTTTTACCTCTTTTCCAAGATAAAGTGGCATGAGCGCGTATGCGAGCATCGCAATTATTAGTAAAATTTGAAAGATTATGGCTAGTATTAGTGATCTTATCTTCATTTTGTACGTCCTTTTTTAGCAGCAACTGCGAGCACGACGAAGGCAAAGACGATAAATAGCGCCGTAGCCCCCAAATAATCGCCTATTAGCTCAAAGTATCTAACCACCGCAACTAAGAATATCATGCATAGTCCTAGCGTTAGCTCGCCATTTTTGATAAGCACGGCTGCGACGATGATGTTTACTAGCGAGAAGAAGATATTTGCATATCCCACGCCCAAGCTAAAGACAAATGGCAACGCAAAGAGTACCAAGCCAAGAAGCAAGCCACTTTTGTTTTTCTCTTTAAAAAATAGCGCAATGCTAGCGATGCCAAATACGGCAAAAACCTTGCCAAAACTGCTATAGAAAAATGCTTTTGCAAACCAAAATTTATCTTCTTCTAGCTCGTAGATGTCGCCATTTGCATAAGCTATCAGGCAAACGATCAAGATAACGATGCCAAGATACTTGCCAAAGCCTTTTACAAGGTGCGCTAGCCTATCTCTAAAGCCAGCTAACGTGTTAAAGAGCGCGACAAGTAAAAGCGCGTATGAGAGTGATAAAGTAGCAGCCATCGGCGCTCTAAACATAAGATCATAACCATAAAATTCATTAAACCCGCTGATCCTAGCACAAAGCGAAACGATGTAGAAAAATATATCCGCTAAAAGTACAATCGCAAGAAATGCCGAGTCACTTTTATAAAGCATGTAGGTGCCAAGGGCTATAAAGACGATAAATTCATAAGCAAACTCGCCGCCCATGCCCTTTAAAACAAACCAGATCGTCGCAAAAACAAGGCTTTGAGCCACCAGCAAGGCTTTTTTGCTAGCAAAAGAGAGCGCCATAGCTCCAACGCTCCAGAGCAAAACTCCGCCACTTGGCTCGTCGCTAATATTATAAATTTGAGCGATAAGCGCTATGGCCGCTCCGTAGCAGAAATTTCCCAAAAAGAGCGTAGCCGTGCCAAGCTTGTCTTTGCCCTTTTTGAGATAATAAACTCCGCCAAAATTTAAAAGAGCAAGCACGCCAAAGATGATGACAAGGCGCCCCATCCTTGGTATCTCCTCCCAGTAGGCTCCAACTAGGGTAAAAAATGCCAGCGCGAAAAAGAGATAAGCAACCAACTTTAAGATAAAGCTAGTCTTTTCGCTATGAGCGTTTAGATCTATATCATATAAATTTGCTATCTTTAAAGCGGTGGCCTTATCGACCACATCCTCTTTTTGCCAGCGATCTAGCTCTTTGGCTAGAAAATTTCTATTGTAAAAATTCATCTTTCATTCTCTTTAAATGACATTTTTTTGTGGCTAATGATAGCATACAAGCGCCAAAAATGCCAGAAGAAAATAAAACAAAAAGGGAGAAATTTAAAAAGCCAAAAAACTTGGGCGGGCTTTTGCAAATTTAGCTTTAGCCAAAGCCCAAGTAAAAACAAACGGTCATCAAACTTTCGCCACAAAAAAGATATCAGGCAAGCAAGAAATAGCAAAACCCAATAACAATTTGCAAAAATGGATCACAAAAACTGCTAAAAAACTAACAAAAAGACAAAATAAGACAAGCTCCGCAGCCAAGAGCACTGCTAGCTATTTACAAAAACCCAAATTTAAGAGCCAAAAAAGCTTTTAGCTTAAAATTTAGGCACAGCAGCCTTTGTAAGTTTAGAAAACTTAACACCCTTTAAGCCAGCAATCCTATCAGCAAAGCGCTCTATCTTCTCCGCTTCGCCCCTTATAGAGATTGTTTCTAAGCAGTTGTGGTGATCGACATGGACGTGATTTGTGCAGATGATCTTCACATCAGAGTCATGCTCGATATCCATTTTTTTATTCACCAAATCGTTGTGATGATGCACATAAATGAGCGTCAAAACCCCAATCAACTCCTCGTTAGCGTCCTTCCAGCTGTCGCTTACGATTTTATCACGGATCAAATCCCTTGTAAATTCACTCCTAGAAGCGTAGCCTTGTTCGCTAACTTTTCTATCCAGTTCGTCTAGTAATTGACTAGGCAAAGAAACACTAAAACGTATAACACTATCCATTTTTTGCTCCTTTCTCGTTTGATTACCGTTTAAAATAATTATACATCACTTATTAGAAAATGTGGATAAATAATAATAAATTTGCCCTAAATTTACGTTAGAATCGTTACTGCAGAATTTCTTATTGATATAAAATTTCAAATTTGCTTTAGTAAATTTTTTGTAAATAAGCTCAAGCAAAGTCTTATTTTGAAAAACTCCGCCACTTAGTAAAATCTCTTTTTTCTCATTTTTAGAAATTTCAAAAATAATATCAGCCATGCCATTTATAAATGCCGTTGCAGCCACTCTTGGCTCATCTTTTAAAGCACTTTTAAAAGCCTCTTTAAAGCCGATAACTCCGTCATTTAGGCTAAATTTGTAACACACATCTAAATTTTTATCATAAAGTGCCTCAAGCCTCATGCCACTCTCGCCTTCAAAACTCAAGTGAGAAATGCCACATATTATCGCACCAAATGCGTCAAATATCCTACCAACAGAGCTAGTTTTTACTAAATTTAGCCCCTTTTGCTCCATTATCTTGAAATTTCGAAGCACCTTTTCATCAAAATTTACTAAAAATTTATGCCCCTCATCCTCAAGCTCGTACTTCAAAATAATAGAATAAGCGATGAGATAGATATTTTTTATGCTATTTTCGCCGCCAAATAAGCTAAATTCATCAAAGTGATAAACTCTCTTGTAGCTATTTTTATCTAGCCTAAAGACCTCGCCACCCCAAATTTTGCCGTCCTCTCCATATCCTGTGCCATCAAAACAAAAGCCAAGATACTCTTTGTCTGGCAAATCATTTTCAAAGATCACACTTAGCAAATGTGCGTAGTGATGCTGCAGATGAACTAGCTCAAAGCCCTGCTCTTTTGCCCATTTTGTATTTAAAAAATTTGGATGCAGATCGGCTATGACCTTGTCTATTTTTAGATCATAAGTCGTTTCAAAAAGGGTGAAAATGTCTTTAAACCTATCAAAAGTCGCCACGTTTTTTAGGTCGCCGATATATGGGCTGATCATCAAAAGCCCGTCTTTGTAGATACAAAATGAGCTTTTTAGCTCCGCTCCAAGGGCTAAAAACGTCCCTTTTTGCTTGAAATTTGTATGGATGAAATTTGGATTTAGCCCGCGGCTCGTCCTTGTAAAAATCGTCTCATCTCCAACGCAAAATGCGATACTATCGTCACTTGGCGAGTAAATTTCTCGGTCGTGATCAAGATAAAAGTCTATGACGTCGCCTAGTTTTTCTCTTAGCTCGCTCTCATCTTTTATCACAACCTCGCCTGAGATGTTTGCGCTAGTTGCGATGATGTCGTGTTCTAAGTGGTCAAAAAGCAAAAGATGTATGCCACTAAATGCGAGCATAACGCCAAGCTTGTTTAAATTTGGAGCTACGCTTTTTGCGATATTTGAGCCATTTTTTGCTTCAAGCAAGACGATCGGCTTTAAATTTGAGCTAAGAAGCCTAGCCTCTGCTTCTGAAATTTGCGCTATCTCTCTAGCGTTTTGTAAATTTTTACTCATCAACGCAAATGGCTTACTTGGGCGGTGCTTTCTAGCTCTTAGCTCGCAAACTGTTGCTTCATTTGTCGCATCGCAAACCAGATGAAAGCCACCAAGCCCCTTAATGGCTAAAATTTTGCCCTCGTTTATGAGCTTAGCCGCCTCTTTGGCTGCTTCGTTTTTACTAGCCAAAACTTTGCCAAATTTATCTTTTAGATATAGCTTTGGTCCGCAGTTTGGGCAAGAGATCGGCTCTGCGTGGTAGCGACGATTAAGCGGATCTTTGTACTCGCTCTCGCAAAATTTACACATCTTAAACTCATTCATCGTCGTATTTACCCTATCATAAGGCAATGCTTTGATGATGGAAAATCTCGGTCCGCAGTTGGTGCAGTTTATAAATGGGTATTTGTAGCGTGGATTTGTGGGGTCATAAAACTCACGCAAGCAGTCATCGCAAAGTGCGTAATCAGGCAAGATAGGCGCTTGTTTGGTAGCTGACTTTGAAGCGATGATCTCAAGCTTTTCATAAATTTTATCTATCTTAAATTTATGCAGTTCATCGATCCTAGCAAGGGCTGGCAGCTTCTCATAAAGCTCTTTTTCAAAAGCCAAAAAGCTAGCCTCTTCGCCGCTAAAATTTAGCTTCACGCCCTCATCATCGTTGTAAATTTCGCCAACTAGCTTAAATTTGTCCGCTAAAGTATAGACAAAAGGTCTAAAACCAACGCCTTGAACTAAGCCTTTGATCTCATATCTAAAGCTTGATCTCAATGCCAAATCCGGGGTCAAAATTTGTTTTTATATTTGGGTTTAGGTGCTTTTTCATCAAGTTGCTAACTACCTTATTATAAAATAAATCCCCGCTTAAAGTAACGTTTTTGATCTTAAATTTATCTCGTTTTTCATAGCTAAAATCGCTCAAAAAATGCGCCAAAGACTCGGTGCAACCAAAGCTGATATTCTTCTCTCCAGCGCCAGCAAGGATAAATGAAATGATACTTTTTACAAACTTAACCCCGTCTAAACCAAAGTCATCTTTCATTTTATAATCGATCCTAACGCCCTTTTGACCGCTAAAATCGCTTGCCATAAGAAGCAAATTCTCCCCTGCTTTTTTAAACTCATCACTTAAGCCAAGCAAGCGTCCAGCAATGCAAAATAGCGAGAAAAAGCTAGCATCTGAGCTAAATTTACCACTTGGCAGGGCGCGCTCTTTACTAAAGTTTTCAAGTAGTCTTTCGCCGCTCTCATCGGCTCTTATGAGCTCATAAATTTCTTCAAAGCTGCTAAATTTTGGTAAAAATAGAAGCTGCGTTTTGCTTGATTTTGAAAGCAGGCAAATTTCATCATCGCTAAATTTGCTAAATTTTAGCCCCAAAGCCACTTCGCCCAAATAGTTAAGCTCAAATTCTTCATCTTTTGTATAAAAAAATGGGCTTAAAAGTGCGCTGTTTTCAAGCAAAGCAAGCCTTGAAAGAGCGCTTTTTTGCTCCTTTACAGTAACGCTTAAAAAGCTAAAGCCATCTCGATTTAACTGCTCGCAAAGGGCGTAAAGAAAAAGATCATTTGGCGCCATCACGTCAAAAAATAGCGGCGCGTCCTCGTGATTTTGCCTATAAATGGCTGTCGTTTTTAGTGCCAAAAGTGGCTTTTCAAAGCTGGCAAGCGCGATCTGCGCCCTATCACCAGTTATAAAAATTTTTGGTAGCTGCTTTAAATTTACAGGCATCAAGAAATTTGCATCAAAATTTACCCCAAGAGAAATTTCATATAAATTTTCATCTTGCTCTATGCAAACGCTCTTACCATTTTTTAATAAATTTAGGCAGGTTTTTAGCTTTTCATTAAAATTATCAAGCGTTATCTCACCATCAAATTTACTCAAAGCAAGCGTGCCACTTTCATTTAAAATAGCCTTGCCATTAGCCAAAAATGCCGCCGCTTGAGATGGGCTAAGCGTGCCAAATTTTATATCTTTAATCTCACCTGCCACGTCAAGCTCATCTGCTGTATCAACCTCGCTATGCTTTATATAAAGGCTATAAGGCAAGATGACGCTAGCTCTGTCTGCTAGGGCGCTAAGCTCATTGGCAAAGCCACTTACCTTTAGGCAAATTTGATCATCTTTGCAGCTTATAGAATGCTTAAGCTCCCCAGCTAATGAGCGTAAAAATGGCGCCAAAAAGGCTGGCTTTTTAAAGCAGTCAAATTTAAAAGCAAGTATCATTTTAAACCTTTTTTGGCGTAGTCATCGAGGGTATCATTTAAGGTGAAATTTGCCACCTTTTCGCACTTAAAATCAAGCTCTTTTAAGTGATCAAGCAGCGTTTTTTCTAGGATATTAGAAGCTTTTGTCACTTCATCTGAGAGGCTAAAATTTGATGACTCTATGCGGCTAGGCACGATGCCTAGGATTTTGGTTGTCGGCCTGTCGCCTGCCAGCTCCATTAGATGAAGGGTTTGAAGCATCTCGATCTCGTGAGCCGAGCCGTCCCAGCTGATAAAATTTGGCACGTTTAGAAAGTCGAAAAAATAAACATCGCCCACGCTTGCGCCATTTGCGCTAATGCAATCAACGACGATGAGATAGTCAAATTCGCTTATTATGTGAGTTAGAGCGAGGGCTAAAGTGCCCCCGTCCATTAGAGTAAGCTCGTTTTTAGAACTTGTAAATTTATAGTTTTTAGCCATCAAATTTACAAAATGAACACCTATGCCCTCATCAGCAAACATAACGTTGCCAATGCCAAGAACCAGCACTCTCATCAGTGTTCTTTTACAAATTTATAGCCACTAACGATGGCGTCCATCGCTCCATTTTTGCCTTTAACGGCGTTAAATATCGCCATATAAACGTGAATAGGCACAAATATCATGATAATCCACATGCAAATTCTATGTATCGTTCTAACATTTGCTAGTCCGCCCATAAGCTCTTCAAAGTATCTTGCTGGCTCGTAGATCGCTCCGCCAAGTCCATTGTGATAAACGTGAGCGTAAAGCACTAGGCCAGTTAGGCAAATGAGTGCCAAGATGACGTAAAAGAAAAAGTATGAGGCAAACTGCAATGGGTTATAAACGCCCCTTAAATGCGGGTGCGGCCCCATAAAAATGTAGTACTTTATCTGCGCTATCCAAACTTTTGGACTTAAGAAGTCAAGCACGCTCATCCACTCTTTTTTGCTGTGTTTATCAAAGACAAATAGATAAAATTTAAAGATAAATACCGCTATTAGCACAAAGCCAGCGACCTGGTGCGCCAAACGCCACTTTGCTTGCATGAAATTTGTAGGCTCGCTTGTGATCTCTGGACTCATAAAGACATAAGAGATGTAGTAGCCACTAACCACTAAAAGCGTGATAGCTATAAATCTAATCCAGTGTGTCAGCCTAACGCCGATGGAGAATTCGTATTCGCTGATCCTGTCAGGATTTTTATGTGACATCTTTTCTCCTTACAAATTTGGATTTATCTTATAAGTACTCAAATCATTTCCCTTCGTATCCATAACATGCACAGCACACGCGATGCAAGGATCGTAAGAGTGAATTTTTCGTATTATCTCAAGCGGTTTTGAAAGATCAGCGATCTTTAAGCCTATCAAGCACGCCTCGTAGCTGCCCATTTGACCTTTGGCATCTTTTGGAGAGGCGTTCCAAGTGCTTGGCACAACTGCTTGCCAGTTTGAGATGACGCCATCTTTTATGCGACACCAGTGGCTTAGCGCGCCTCTTGGAGCGTTGCCTTGAAAATTTCCTTTATATTCTTTTTTGTTATCTATTACATATTTTGTGCAGGTCTCTTGATCTGTCTTTAAATTTTCGATTAAGGCATTAAATGCGTCCATTGTGTGCTCTGCGACCACTTTTGCCTCAAGCATACGAGCAGCTGTTCTGCCTAGAGTTGAAAAGACTGCACTTAGTGGCAAGCCACTCTTTGCTAAAAACTCATCAACTATCTTTTTAACTCTCTCGTTGCCTTTAGCGTAGTTTATGACGATGCTTGCGATCGGTCCTACTTGCATAGGCATGCCATCATATCTTGGCGCTTTGATCCAGCTATATTTGCCCTTTGTGTCAAAAAGCTTGCTGTGAGCTAGCTTGCCCTCGCCGTCTATGCTCTCGCCATCAACAAGGCCAGTGTAGTTTGCCTCTGTCTCACCATCATAAGGATGAAGCGCTTTGTCATTTTTATACCAAGCCCTTGTTGCCTCTTCTGTGATCTTCTCTTCGTCTATGTCATAAACCTTGCTAAGATCGCCATTTAAGATGATACCACCTTTAAATAGATGGTCATTTTTGCCGATCAAAAACTCATCGTAACAGAATAAATTTGATACTCCAACGTCGTTTAGAACGCTTGGCTCGTTTGCATAAGCCTTAGCCGCCATCAAAATGTCTGGATAGTAAGCTCTATCTACAAATTCTTTGATCTCAGCAAATTTGCTCATATATTCGCCCATTCTAGCTGGGTCCATAAGATCCATCACGCAGGTCACGCCGCCAACTGTTAGGCTTTGTGGGTGTGGGTTTTTCGCGCCAAAGATAGCCATCATCTGAGCTGCTGTTCTTTGGATCCTAAGGCACTCAAGGTAGTGAGAGAGGACGATTAAATTTTGCTCTGGAGTAAATTTATATGTGCTATGTCCCCAGTATGCGTTGGCAAATGGTCCAAGGTTGCCCTTTTTAACAAAGGCTTCAACCCTCTCTTTTACCTCTTTTAGCTTGTCTGCGCCTGTTGCAAATGGCGTGCTTGTATATTTAAACGCCTCTTCGCTAGCTTTATGTACATCTGCGCTTAATGCAGAGACGACGTCTGCCCAGTCCATGCCGTGAAGCTGATAAAAGTGCACGATATGATCGTGAAGATATAAAGCTGCGTTCATGAGCGTTCTAGTTAGCTCGGCATTTAGCGGAGGCTTGATGCCAAGGGCATCCTCAACTGCTACTATGCCTGCTCGGTAGTGTGAGTATGTGCAAACGCCGCAAATTCTTTGCATGAAAAAGCCAGCATCTCTTGGGTCTCTGTTTTTTACTATCTGCTCTAAGCCCCTCCAAAGAGTTGAGCCAGAGTAAGCCTCTTTTACAACGTTATTTTCATCGACTACGACTTCTATTCTTAAGTGCCCTTCGATACGTGTTATAGGGTCTATTACTATTCTTTTTTCACTCATTTTTTCGCCTTATTCTTTATCTTTACTCATACAAGCTAGTGCAGCGTGAGCCGCCATGCCAATACCAGCAAGTGCTAAAATTCCAATGCCTATTTTATCACTTACATTATCAGCGCCAAGCCCTAAAACAGTGTCAAATAGCCTATCAGCCATCGGCTCTTCAAACGGCCCCATCGTATCCCAGAAGTCTGGCTCCGAGCAGCCTATACAGCCGTGACCTGCCTGAACTGGCCATGATGTGTGCTGGTTAAATCTCTCGCGTGAGCAGTTATTAAATGTATATGGACCTTTACAGCCTACTTTATATAAGCAGTAGCCATTTTTTGCACCCTCGTCGCCAAAGCTTTGGACAAATTCGCCCGCATCAAAGTGACCGCGTCTCTCGCAAAGATCGTGAATTCTTAAGCCATAAGCCCATTTTGGTCTGTTATAAACATCAAGTGCAGGCAAAGTGCCAAATAGCAAGTAGTGAAGCACGTTGCCAACGATGTTTTTCTCACTTGGAGGACAGCCTGGCACGTTTATGACTGGCTTATCAGTCACCTTTGAAAGACCGACTGAATTTGTTGGATTTGGCTTAGCTGCTTGGATACCGCCAAAGCTAGAACAGGTGCCAATGGCAAAGATAGCAGCCGCGTTAGCAGAGGCATTTACAGCGTGAGTTTTGCCGCTTGTGCCGTGAGGTCCGACTGTTAAAAAGTGTTCAGTAGCTCCTGTTGGGATGCCACCCTCAACTAGCAGGATGTATCTGCCTTTATATTTTTCTATCGCATGCTCTAAATTTTCTTCAGCTTGCCAGCCAGCAGCAGCCATGATAGTTTCGTGGTATTCAAGGCTTATGTAGTCAAATATAAGGCTATCTATGCTTGGAGCGTCAGTTCTTAGTAGGCCCTCGCTACAGCCAGTGCATTCTGCCATGTGAAGCCATATCACTGGGAGCCTATCGCTTAGCTCAGCAGCGCGAGCAACCATCGGTGTCATCGCACTTGGCAATGCCATAAAAGCTGTCATCGCACCAGCCCACTTCATAAAATCACGCCTAGTAAAGCCCTTATCTTTTAAAAGCTGCGCAATACTAGTGTCATTTTTCATTTTAGGCAATGCACTAAGTTCGCTTAAGCGTCTATTTATCTTTTGACGCAAGTCATTATTCATATAAGCTCCTTCATTTGAAATTTGTTTATTTTGTATCTTATCTTTTTTAAAGAAGACAAATATTATTTTATTCTATTAGTAATTATATTTAAATAAATTTTAAAGATTAAAATTTTAAACGCCTTGTTATCAATAGTCTTAAAATATGCTAAAAAATAATATTTAGTGAGAATTTATCCCATTTTGAGAAATGATATGGCAAAAATTCTATTTTTCTGAAAGTAAATATCAATTCAAATTTTTAATAATTTTTAAAAAATATAATTTAGTGTTTTTAAGAAGAGTGAAATTTAAGGTACAAAATTACAAAAGCCCAAATGGGTTAAATTTAGGCTTTTAAATTTGCATTAAAATGGCCAGATAGCCTCCATAAGCCTTGTGCCCCAAGGTTTTTTAGTTGATTTGTCTAGCTCGCCCTCAGTTTTATACAAAATTTTGGCGTCAGCTATGTATTTTGAGTCGATTTCGTTGTTTTGCGAGATGTCGTAAGGTCTGATGACGCCACTTACTTGCATGATCTGTTTTTCGCCGTTTATAAGTAGCTCGCGGCTGCCCTCGATGAAGTAGTTGCCGTTGTTTAAGATCTTGATGATCCTAGCTGAGATGGTTGCGGTAAATTTCTCGCTTCTGTTGCTAGTGCCACTACCTGTAAATTTATTGCCGCCACCTGCTTTAAAGCCGATGTCACCGTATTTGTTTAGATTATCAGCCACGGTTGAGAGCGGTGCGGCTCCAGCTGTGAAAACGCCACCGCCAAGCGAAATGGTGCTATCTTTGTTGGTGCTTTTGCTGCCGCTTGAAATTTGACTTGCATTTTCTGAGATGACGATGGTTACGATGTCATTTACATTCATCGCCTTTCTATCTGAAAATAGCGGATTTTCGCCCTTGCCAAAGAGACTGCCGGCGTTGCTTTGACCGCTGCCACTATCTTTTGAAGGGAGTTGTTCGACATAAACTGGAGGTTTCATATTGATGTGAGGATCTGCACTTGGGGTGCAACCTGTGTAAAAAATGCCCGCAAATGTGACGAGCCAAATCTTTTTATAGTTCATAAAATGCCTTAAAATAAGTATCTTTGTGCTAAGATTAAGCAATTTAAGTTCCCAAAAAGGTCACAAAATGAAAAGTTGTTACATTTTTTCAGACAAAAATCTAGCATATTTGCAGGAAATTATAGCTACAAAATTCAAAAAAGTTGAGATCTTTAAGATAACTCCAGACGAAAACGACAAAAAAAATCTAATAAATTTAAATGAAAAGGAGTTTTTTTTAAAATTTATAGATAAATTTGAAGAGCTAAAGGAGAGAAGCGACTTTGTCATAGTCGTTGGCTGTGAGGGCTTTAGCGTCTTTGGCAAGAGCGAGCTAAATTTAAAGCTAGCTAGAAATTTAAACGCGCCTGTTTTTGACGAAAACGCAAGCGAGCTAAAGGCGCTAAATTTAAACTCAAAGCTTCTAATAACTGATAAATTTGATGAAATTTTAAGCTATGAGCACGAGATCATCACGCCATTTAAATTTCAAAGCTTGCTTCTAAAAAGAGCTAAAGCGGCAAACAAAACCGTCGTTTTGCCTGAAAGTGATGATGAGAGAATTTTAAAAGCAGCTCACATCGTGCTAGAAAAAGGTGCGGCAAATATCATCTTGCTAGGCCTTGAGAGTGAAATTTCAAAAAAGGCAGCCACTTTGGGGCTAAATTTAAGCAAAGCCAAAGTGCTAAACCCAGCACAAAATGAGCTAACAGACAAATTTGCAAAGAAAATTTATGAGCTAAGAAAGCATAAAGGAATGGATGAAGACAAGGCAAACGCGCTTGCAAAAGATAAAATTTACTTTGCCACGATGATAATACATGAAGGCATAGCAGATGCCTTGGTAAGTGGCGCTACGATGAGTACGGCTGATACGATCCGCCCAGCCCTTCAGATCATAAAAACAAAGCCAAATGTAAGCGTGGTAAGCGGGGCATTTTTCATGGCGCTTGAAGAAGAAATTTCACTCTTTGCAGACTGCGCCGTCACGCCAAATCCAAGCGCAGACGAGCTAGCTAGCATCACGCTAAGTAGCGCTCAAACAGCAAGTGCCTTTGGACTTAATCCAAAGATCGCCATGCTAAGCTACTCAACAGCTGATAGTGGCAGCGGGGCCGATGTGGAGTTTGTAAAAGAGGCTGCCAAAAAAGCAAGCGAGCTTGATGCAAATTTAAAAATAGCTGCACCAATTCAGTTTGACGCGGCAGTTGATCTAAGCGTGGCTAGCAAAAAGATGCCAAATTCTGATGTGGCTGGGCAGGCAAATGTATTTATATTTCCAAATTTAAACTGCGGAAACATCTGCTACAAAGCAGTTCAGCGAAGCGCAAATGCCCTAGCTGTGGGCCCGATACTTCAAGGGCTAAAAAAACCAGTAAATGACCTAAGCCGTGGCTGCCTCGTCGAAGACGTCGTAAATACCATCTTAATAAGCGCGATACAAGCAGGAGAGTGATATGAGAATTTTAGTTTTAAACTCAGGTAGCAGCTCGATAAAATTTCAACTTTTTGAAATGCAGACAAAAACAAGCCTAGCAAGCGGTCTAGTCGAGCAAATCGGCAGCTCTAGCTCAAGGGCGGTGTTAAAGGCAAATGGCGAAGTTTATGAGATAAAACGCTTCATAAAAGACCACCACGACGGACTTGAGGCGATGAACGAACTCTTTACCACCTCGCATACGCTGCACGATCTAAGCGAACTTGACGGCATCGGACACAGGATAGTTCATGGTGGCGAGAGCTTTTTTAGCTCGATGATCGTTGATGAAAGCGTGATAAAAAAGATCGAGGAGATAAGCCCTCTTGCCCCACTTCACAACCCAGGGCACCTTGCTGGCATCAAAAACGCGATGAAAGAGAGCAAAAACGTGCCTCACGTGGTCGTTTTTGACACTGTGTTTCATCAAAGCATGCCAGAGTACGCCTACCGCTACGCCCTACCCTACGACGTTTGCAAGACCCATCACATCAGAAAATACGGCTTTCACGGCACTTCACACAGATATGTCTGCAAACAAGCTGCTAAAATGCTTGGCATAGAGTTTGATAAATTTAACGCTATCTCACTTCATCTAGGCAACGGCGCCTCAGCTTGTGCGGTGCAAAATGGCAAAAGCATCGACACTTCGATGGGACTTAGTCCGCTTGAAGGGCTCATAATGGGCACAAGAAGCGGCGACATGGACCCAGCCGTGGTCATCTATCTGCTAAATATCGGCGTTTTAAAGTGGAACGAGATCGATAACTTTTTAAATAAAAAGAGCGGACTTTTTGGAATTTGTAGCTCAAGCGACATGAGAGAGGTCGTAGCTAAGATGCAAAACGACGAGCGCGCAAAGCTTGCATTTGAGATGTTTTGCTACCGAGTGAAAAAGTATATCGGATCATACTACGCCATTTTAGGGCGAGTTGATGCGCTCATATTCACTGGCGGTATCGGCGAAAATGCGCCAAATACAAGGCAAAAAATTTGTGATGATCTAAAACATCTTGGCATCCACATCAACCATGAGCTAAATTTCTCTAACGAGCGAGGCGAGAGGTGCATAGATGAAGAAGGCGCTAAGATAAAAACGCTCATCATCCCAACCAACGAAGAGCTTGAGATCGCTATAGAAACAGCCAGAGTGATAAAAGAGAGAACGCTTTAAGCATGAAATTTCCACTTGACTGCAAAGATAGTTTTGAAAGCTCATTTATCTTTTGGCTAACTCGCTATGTCAAATTTAAGCTTAGCTCGCTTTCAAACAAGGAGCTAAGAGATCCAAAGGCGCTTGCAAGTGTAAATTTCGCCTTAAGCCGCGAGATAAAAAACATAGAGCAGCTTGATGGGCTGGTAAAAAGCGCTAGAAATGCAGGACTTACTGGCATAAATACCTACTTTAACCCGCTTAAAAAGATATATGAGACGATGAAATTTTATGAGCTTAGCAGCCTAAAGCAGATCGATGAAGAGCTGCTAAGTGAAATATTAGCCAGCACCACTGGCGGACTAAGTGATGCGAGCAAGAAAAACTACAGAATTTCAGTGATAAATTTCTTTGCCTTTTTAGACAAACAAAACGAAGAGGACGGCAAGGCTCATGTTTTTGATATAAATTTAAAAAACTGGGGCGGCGTTAGTGGCAATAAAGGGCAAAAGCTGCCTGAGTTTATGGGTGAAGATGAGGTCAAGAAATTTCTTGAAGCGATCGAGGAGAGCGACTTTAAGCAAAACTCAAACCGCAACAAGCTCATCATAAAAATCATCATCTTTACCGGAATTCGTGTAAGCGAGGCGCTAAATTTAAAGAGAAAAGATATTACTGAAGATGGTGATCTTTTTATCATTAGAATTCGTGGTAAAGGCAACAAATACCGCATCGTAATGATAAAGCGCCACCTAATCGAAGCTCATCTAAACGCAATCGCTATAAACTACATAAACAAAGAGGGCTATCTTTTTATAAATAAAAAAGGCACAAGGCTCACGCAAGCTTATGTTAGCCGCATAGTGGAGCAAATTTTATTTAAAGCAGGCATCAGAAAAGAGAAAAACGGCGCTCACATGCTGCGCCACACCTTTGCAACGATGCTTTATAAAAAGCAAAAAGACCTTGTGCTAGTGCAAGAAGCCCTTGGGCATGCGAGCCTAAATACCTCGCGAATTTACACGCACTTTGATAGTGATAAGCTAAAACTAGCTGCCAAAGTGGCTGAGGATCTGGCGAATGAGTAAATTTAAATCAAATTTTATGCATTAATAGCGAGAAAAACATAAATTCTATCGTTTCGTCTTGCAAGACAAGCTTTGCTCTGCTAAAAATGCTAGAAATTTGAAGATAAAAGGCTTGATAAGCTGGTAGATAGCTATCTTAAATTTAAAGTCGCCTATCTTTGTCTTTTGGGTGAGGAGCTTCATCTTTGGTGAGCTTGACATAAACCGCTTTATAACGGGGCAAATTTAGCTTAAAGCCCAAGCAATCCAAAGGCAAACGCCTATACACTCTTAACTTTATAACGAGACAAATTTGGCTTGGAGCGCTAAAACTAGCCATTTTTCTAGCTCATGCCGTCCTTTTTGTTTTCATAATTAGTGCGACACTTTATGCAGTTGCAAACGTTATAAACGAATATCTGCAAAATGCCATTAGACTAATCGGGGTAAATTTTATAGTTGGCACCTTGTGTGTTTTGTCATAAGCATTTGATGATTGCCTATCTTTCTAATTAGTAGCGCCGTGAGAAAGTAAAATTTAGAAAAATTTTAAAATTCACAGGCGAAGCAAGCCTAAAAAACTACTTCGCCTCGCGGCATAAAATTAACCCTGCTTATATAAAAAGTGCGTAGTTTTGACGCAAGATGTGGCTTGTCTTTATGCCTATTTTGTATTAGCCGCTTTCATAAGGGCGGCAGTTTAATTTAATTGATGTGAAATTTAGCCTGCTCGCAAAGTTAAATTTGACTATTTTTTAGCCTTTGACTCCTCTTCTTCTACCGTTTTATTCGCCTCTTGCTCTTTAAACTCTTCAAAAAGCTCATCATATCTAGCCTTAGCGTTTTCATAGACACCAGATGGCAAGGTGATATTTAGATCGTCCTTTAGGCTTATGACGTCATCGCAGGCGTTTTGATAGCCAAGGTCGCAGCTTTTCATAAAATAGCTCACGCCAAGCTCGATATTTGAGTGCTTTTTTAGATCACTATCCATCTGCTCGTTTATCTCTTCATTTACAAACATATCGCCCAAAGCCTCGCACGAAAGCACATCTTTTTGCTCGCAACCATCGTAAAAAATTTCATACGCAGTTGCGTAGTCTCCGGCGTTTAGTGCCTCATTGCCCCTATCGTAGTCATCGATGTCAAAGCCTGAGGCTAAGCTTAAGATTAGAGCTAAAAAAACTATATTTTTCATATAAAACTCGGTGCGTCGTTTGAAAATAGTATAAGATCGCCAGCGTGCGTGTTTTGGGCTAAAATTTCTTGCATTTTGTTCTTGTCCTTTAGGATGATGATCTTTGGCTTAACGATATGTTTTAGCAGAGTTTGGGCGTTTAGCGAGCTTGTGATGATGACTAGGTCAAAAATTTCATTTATCACCTTGGCCAAATTTGCATTTTGCTCAGCATCGCTCTCAACGATACCAGGCGTTAGCAGCACTTTTCTACCAGCGTAAGTGCTTACAAGCTCGTAGCTTGCGCTCATGCCTGAGAAATTTCCATTAAAGCTATCATCGATTATCAGCTTGCCACCAGCCTCGATCTTGCTTAGGCGGTGCTCGACGTTTTTCATCTTAGATAGCGCACTACTTATCGCCTCATCGCTCATTTTTAGGTATCTTGCCACCTTGATGCAAACGGCTAAATTTGTAGCATTAAATTTACCAAGTAGCGGCGAAGCGTAGTTTTTGCCATCAAGCGTAAATGAAATTCCATCTAAATTTGCATTTATATCTTTTAAGCTCTCATCATAAATTTCTAAATTTTGGCTTGGCTCTTTTTTTGTTGAGCTATGTAAAAATGCCATTTGCAAGCGAGCGCTTTGCAGTGCTTCAAGCTTTGTCACGCGGATGTTATCAAGCGTTTTAAAGTACTCTATGTGTTGCGCGCCGATCTCGCCAACGATTACTATTTGTGGATTTAGAAATTTAGTGATCTCTAGGATGTCGCCCTTTAGTCTAGCACCTGCTTCAGCGATGTAAATTTGCGTTTGCTCGCTTAAATTTTCGTTGATATCTTTAATGATACCAGCCATTGTATTTACGCTACGAGGCGTTTTGTAGCAGACAAAGCTATCTTTTAAAATTTCAAAGAGGAAATTTTTGATGCTCGTTTTGCCGTAGCTTGCGGTGATTAGGATAATCTTTAGCTCTTTGTTTGCGCCAAGTTTTTTAAGCGCCTTGTTTTTAAAGCCTTGAAATTTGATCTTTTCTAAAATTTCACTAAAAAATAGGCTCACGACCAAGACAAAAAGTGGCATAGGAGCTAAAAACGCCTTATGGATGATTAAATTTAAAGCGTAGTTTAAGATGATAGCGCAAGCAAGGATGGCAAAAAAGTGCTTGATCCTACCTGTAAAGACTAGCTTTTTATCAAGTTTTTTATGCCAAAGATAAAGAGCTGGCAAGAGCGCAAAGTAAAAATAGATAAAAAACCACTTGCCAGTCGTGTAAAATAGCACCAAAGGCACGATGAAGAAAAAGACGTGCCAAGCGGGCTTTGTGAAGTGAAAGAGCACGCGCTCAGGCCTATATGAAAACCACTGAAAGCAAGTGATCACATAAAAAGCAAGCGCAAAGATAAATAAAACTGTGCTCAGACTTAAAAATATACTCATCTTATCTCCTCGATCCCGCTCTCATCGTCATCTAGCACGACATTTTTTGCTTCATTTAGCTCAAAATTTATCCCTTTTTCTATCTCATCACATATAAATTTAGCGTGAAGCAAAAAGAAAAAGTGATCGCCGCTAAGCGGGAAAAATGAGCTATTTTTGATAAGTCTATCTATGCTCTCGCCGCTTGTTACAGGCGTTGCCTTGTCATTTTCACCCCAAAATATAAAAGCTCTGCCCCCAAAGTCAGCAAAATGCTTTGTAAAATCCTCATCAACAACGTTTTTTAGGGTTTCATACATAACTCTACTCATGCCGCTCACATCTTTTGTAGCAAAGAGTTTGTAAAATTTACCAAAGCCAAATATCTTTAAAATTTTAAATATCGCTATCTTTGCTCGTACGATAAATGGCTTTTTGACAACTATGCCAGCAGAGCTTAAAAGCACTAGATATGGTGGTTTTAGAAGCGTTGCGACCTTGCCACCAAAGCTATGTCCTGCGATGATGTCTGGTTTTATGCCAAGCTCGTCACAGAAATTTGCAACGATTTTTGCGTAGTCACTTGTTTTTAAAGGCTTAAAAATGGAGCTTTTGCCAAAGCCAGGCATATCGATATAGACGTGGCAAAACTCGCTTAGATATGAGCCAAAAGCCTTTTTCATTATCTCTTTATTAGCACCCCAGCCGTGCAAGAAAAGCACGGTTTTTGACGCTTTTGGATTTACTACCTCGTAGCTGATCTCATACTCGTCTGAGCCGTATTTTACTACCCTACTCGCCATCGTTTTCTCTCTTTTTAGCAGCATAAATGCTCTCAAGCACGCTTACAGCCTCGCAAAGGCGCTCATACTCTTCCATATTTAAAAGGACAGCTTCAAATTTATTGTTTTTAACGATGACAGCGCGCTTTAGCTCGCTAGCTCCCACGCGTGAAAGCACTGAGCTAAAATTTCTAACCACCTCGGTTGCTGTATAAATTTCATCTTTTGTAAAAGTTACCATTGTCGCTCTTTATGTAAAATTTTATGTAAAATATCACAAACTACTTTATATATCACTAAATAAATTAGAGCTTGCCGCTACCTTTTACCGAAGTGATCGAGTTTATAAATTTATAATCAATCTTTATCTCACGCTCTTTTGGAAGTGAGTTAGCAAGGGCGTTTAGCGTGCTCTCAAAATCCTCAAACAGATAGTTTGCAAGGCTGCCTGGGTTTGGATTGATCTCGTTTAGATAAACCTCGTCATCTATCACGAAAAAGTCGCATCTAATGATCGCTCCGTCAAATCCACAATCATAAATTTTAGAAAAGTTAAATTTAAGCTTTTGCTTTAGCTCTTCAGAAATTTCCGCCTCTTTTACCTTGTTTTCATTTGAAAAACTAAGATATTTTTGCTCGTAGTCAAGAAATTCTTTCTTTTTTGGCTCTTCGACGATAGAAAATTTGATCTTTCCATCGATCTTGCAGCCTGCTAGGTTATACTCTTTGACACCTTTTATAAATGGCTCTACTAAAACATCTTTATCAAATTCAAACGCCACATCTTTTGCGTAAGCTAGCTCGCTATCATCATGCACGACGCTCACGCCGATGCTGCTGCCTAGCCTTGCTGGCTTTAATATAATAGGATAGTGAAATTTTGGCTCACTTTGACGAGTTAGCATCTCATAGTCAAGCGCCTTTACGCCAGCCTTTTGCGCTAGAAATTTAGTAAGCTCTTTGTTGTAGCTAAGCGCGCTTGCTTCAAGCCTTGGACCTATGTATTTTATGCCGTAAAAGTCAAAAAGTGCCGCTATCTTGCCATCTTCGCCGTCCATGCCGTGGATCAAATTTATAATGACATCACATTCAACTTTGTTTGCACCAAAAAGCGATTGCGCGTAAAAGCCACCCTTTGCTAAAGATAGTTTCTTTGAGTTTTTGTATTTGCCAGAGCTAAAGAAATTTGCTCTCATATCTTTTTGCTCTATCAAGTAAAAGTCTCTACTTGCATCGCAAAATATAAATTTTAGCTCCTGTTTTAGGACGTTTTTTAAAACTATCGCGCTTACTATGCTTATCTCATGCTCAAAACTCTTTGCCCCAAATATCACGCCTAAATTCATCTTTTTTATCCTTATCCTAGTTTTTTAAGTGCCTCTTTTATAAGATCGCTCGTGTTTTCACTCTTACAATCAGGCAAAATTTTCACTATCTTTTCACGCTTAAAGCCAAGTGCCTCAAGTGCCAAAAGCGCCTCATTTTGGTAGCTTGGCACGCTCTCGTCGCTTATTAGTTTAGCGTCACTTAGCTCGGCTATTATGCGCCTAGCTGTCTTTGGTCCGATACCTGGCACGCTTTTAAAAGTGTCCGCATCGCCGCTCATTATGGCATTTGTAAATGCCTGCGAGCTAAGGCTTGAGCAAACCGCCATCGCTGTGCTAGCGCCTATACCATTTAGCTTGATGAGCATCTCAAACATCTTTTGCTCGTTTGCGTCTAAAAAGCCGTAGAGTAAATTTGCGTCCTCTCTTATGATCTGCGTTATGGCGAGCTCGACCTTTTCGCCTTTACTAAGTTTTGCTGAGCAAAAAAGCGAGATGAAAATCCCATAACTTACGCCGCTATTTGTCTTAAGTATGGCAAATGCAGGCTCTTTTTTCGTAACGACGCCTTCGATTGCTTTTATCATCATTTAACCTTTTGTTCCATGAAATTTATATCCGCGTAGTCTTCAAGTTTGTTTGACTTTTTGATCTTGTATTCGACCTCGCCGCCGTTATCAAATTTATCTAGCGTGATGACGTGAGCGGTCTCGTTTTGCTTCGAGATGTAGGTGACATTTTGCGGAGGATCGACGATGACAAATCTTATCTCATTTAGCTCTATCCAGTTGCCTCTGTTTATCACTTTGGCTGAGAATATGCCATTTTGCATCATCTCAAGCTCATCTTTTAGATCAGCCAAAAGCTCTTTTTTCTCTTTAAATATCCTAAGCAAGGTGTTATACTCATTAACAAGCCCTTGATACTCTTTTAGCTTTTTCATAAACGTAACTGGCGGTATCACTTTGGCTTTTGAGAGCTCCTCGATCTTAGCTTTTATCGTGTAGATCGAGTCTTTGTTCTCGTTGATGACATTTTTCTTGCTCTCTATGTTTTTTAGAAGCGTAGCTAGCTCAGACTTGGTGCTCTCTATCTTGCTTAGCTGATCTTGCGTAGCCTCCGCACTTTCTGGCATCTTGCTAGCGTCGATGATAAATTTATTATCAGTGCCTCTTAGATATCTAACGTCTATTAGGTGCGAGGCAGTGATGGTGCAGTTTGAGCCAAGCGTGTCTATCTGGATATTTTGAGCTGTTATAGAGCCACCAACTACGCTATTTATCTTCACTCTTTTTGCTATGACAGTGCCACCTTCAAGTCTATCTATCTCGACGCTTTCAGCCTCAACCTTGCCTATATGGATAGAAATTTTGGCGTGTTTGGCATAAATTTTAGCCTTTTGGTGCGTTTGTCCGCCGATATTTACATCATTTGCCTTGACCATCGCATTTGCGCCGACGTTTCCTTTTACCTCGATCTCATCAGCCTCCACGATGATACCAGTGCCGATAGCGTCTTTTATCGTGTCAGTTTCGCGAACTACTAATGTGACGTTTGTGTCGGTGCCTGCTTGGATCGAGCCAGTCGTTTTAAAATTTGCTTCATTTATCTCTATGCGCTCTTCGATGTCAAAAGAGCCGTTTTTCTCGACCACGTAGCCTGCTTTTTTAGCGATATATTTTATGCTCTCATCATTTTCTACGCGCTCGATATTTTCGCTTATGCTTATCTCTTTTTCGCTCTCTTCTTTTGGCTTTGCAACCTCTATAAGCTTGCCTCTTACGTCGCGTCCATTTGCGCCCTCGTGTGACTTTTTCTCCTCCATTATCACTTCATCTTTTGCCACGCCAAAGACAAAGCCCCTATCAGCGTAATCAACCTTATCTTCTTCTTTTATATCATCAAGCTTATCTTTGTAGTAGTAGATGATCTTAGCATCGATCGCTTTTTTAGGGTTGATGCCTTGGGTTAAATTTAGTGTGTAGTCCTTGTCAAGCTCGCCTTTTACGTGGATTATCGAGGCGATTTGCTTTAGCTCCTCTTTTAGCTTGCCGATCCTTATGCCTATTAAAATTTGAGCCTTCATAAGCTGCTTGGCGATGTATTCATAAAGCTTATCTTCGTAGTGCTGTTCGTATTCGCACTCTTTGCTCGCTCTAACCTTTGCGATGACCTTTGTGATGGTTGAATTTACGCCGATATCGATCTTTGGCAGCTTTGGCGTGGCATTTAGCCTAACGTCAAAAAACTCCACGTCATAGACCTGCTCGATCTCTAGCGTCTCGTCAAGATAAAATGTGTTGTCATCAAAAAAGCTTAAATTTTCTTCAGGGACAAAAACTGGTTCGACGTTGTCTTTATTTTTGTAGTAAGTTAAGATATTTGAGAGTTTAAAATCTATAAATTCTACCGGCACGCTGTATTGTTTGCTTAGCTCTTTAAGCGATAGATAAGGTGTTGAAGTTTGAATTTGCGTTGGCGGTAAAAATCTCTCGTTTTCTTGCACGTTCTCGCTCAAATTTGATCCATTTCACATAAAATTTTGGCTCTTATTATCTCTAAAACTTTATTAAATTTGGGTTATGTAAGCTTTAAAGCATCTTTTGTTACTATTGCGTTTTAAATTTACTAGGTGGGCGATGTTTATAAAAGGCTTTTTTTCAAACTCAGTTGGCATCATGACTTCAAGGATTTTAGGACTTATAAGAGATCTTTTAACGGCTTCTATCCTTGGTGCTGGCATATTTAGCGACCTCTTTTTTATAGCATTTAAGATACCAAATTTATTTCGCCGCATCTTTGGCGAGGGTGCCTTTACGCAAGCATTTTTGCCAAATTTTGCAAATAACAAGAAAAAAGCGATCTTTCAAGCTGAAATTTTCATCAAATTTCTACTTTTTATAGGCGTTTTGACGCTTCTTGTAAATTTATTTACCCCCTACTTTATAAAGATCATCGCAAGCGGCTTGAGCGAGCAAAATATCACAGACGCAGTGCCACTTGTGCGTATAAATTTCTACTATCTAGCGCTTGTCTATATCGTCACTTTCATGGGTGCGCTACTTCAGTATAAAGGGCACTTTGCAACGACTGCATTTTCTACTGCGCTACTAAATTTAGCCATGATCGCTTCACTACTTTTGGCTCGTGGCAAGAGCGAGAGCGTGGTTGCGCTTTATCTTAGCTTTGGCGTCGTTGCAGGCGGCATTTTGCAGGTTTTAGTGCATCTAGTTGCTATGAAATTTAACGCCTTAAATAAAATTTTCTGGGGCGGTCTAAGCGGATATTTTAAGGGCAAAAGAGCGCAAAGCAAAGGATTTTTTATAAATTTCTACCACGGCTTACTTGGCTCAAGTGCGATGCAGATAAGCGCATTTATGGATACTTGGTTAGCTAGCTTTTTGGTAAGTGGCTCGATAAGCTACCTCTTTTATGCAAATAGAATTTTCCAGCTCCCGCTTGCCATCTTTGCGATCGCGCTCTCTCAGGCACTATTTCCAAAGATCACTAGACTTTTAAAGCAAAAAGACGAAGCAAACGCCCTATTTTGGACAAAAAAGAGCTTTTATCTGCTCCTTTGTGCCCTGCTAGCAGCCACGATCACAGGCGTTGTGCTAAGCGAGTTTATCATCTGGCTTTTGTTTGAAAGGGGAAATTTCGTAAGGGCAAACACGACCGAGTGCGCCAAGGTGCTAAGCGCCTATTTGGTGGGGCTTACGCCATTTGGACTGGCTAAAATTTTCTCACTTTGGCTCTATGCAAATATGAAGCAAAAAGAGGCAGCCAAAATTTCTATCATCTGCCTTGTGATAAATTTGATCCTAGCAGTCATTTTGATGCAGAAATTTGGAGCTGCTGGCCTTGCATTTGCAAGCTCGCTTGGGGGATTTTTACAGCTTATTTTATATATAAGAGCCTTTGGAGCTAAGCGATTTTTAGCTATAATCGAGCCTAAATTTATAGCCGCCATCGCACTTTTGGCGGTTTTGCTCTATTTTGGTTTAACATTTTTAAAGGATATATTTAATGCGAATTTTTGATACTTCTAAAAGAGAAAAGGTTGAGTTTAGCCCTATTAAAGATGGCGAAGTTAGCATCTATCTGTGCGGCCCAACAGTCTATGACGACGCGCATTTGGGACATGCAAAGTCAGCCGTTAGCTTTGATCTTTTAAGAAGGGTCTTAAAAGCGCTTGGCTACAAGGTCAAATTTGCAAGAAACTACACCGATATCGATGATAAAATTTTAAATAAAATGGCGCAGACTGGTCAAAGCCTAGAGGAGATCACAAACAAATATATAGCGCATTATGAGAGCGACATGGGCGCTTTAAATGTGCTTGATCCAGACTTTAAACCAAAGGCTACGCAGTGCTTGGAGGCGATCATTAGCTACATCGAGCTGCTTATGGATCGAGGCGTGGCGTATAAGACGAGCGATGGAATTTACTTTGATACGAGCAAGGATAGTGGCTATTTTAGCATCAGCGGCAAGGATAATAACACCGATCTAATCGCGCGCGTGGCTAGTTTTGGCGAGAAAAGAGACGAAAAAGACTTTGTGCTTTGGAAATTTGACGAGAAATGGTACGAGAGCCCATTTGGCAAGGGTCGCCCTGGCTGGCACACTGAGTGCGTGGCGATGATAAGAGAATTTCTAAGCGATAAAGAAAATGATAAATTTGAGATCGACATCCACGCTGGCGGTATCGACCTGCTCTTTCCGCACCACGAAAATGAGGCAAGCCAGTGCAGATGCGCCTATCATAAAAATTTGAGCAAATACTGGATGCACAACGGATTTATAAAAGTAAATAACGAAAAGATGAGCAAGAGCCTAAACAATAGCTTTTTTGTAAAAGACGCCCTAAAAAACGTTCATGGCGAAGTGCTTAGATATTATTTGCTTACGAGCCATTATAGGGCTCATTTTAACTATTCAGATGAAGATCTTGTGGCTTCAAAAAAGAGACTTGATAAAATTTATCGCCTCAAAAAAAGGGTCGATGGCGTGCAATCTGGCATGGTAAATGAGAGCTTTAAAAATGAGCTACTTGAGGCACTAAGTGATGATCTAAACGCTTCAAAAGCGCTTGCAAGCGTCGATGAGTTTGTAAAAACGGCAAATGAAAGACTTGATAACAACCCAAAAGATAAAGCATATAAGGCCGAAGTGGTGGCAAATTTAGAGCTTATAGGCGAAATTTTAGGCATTGCTATCACAAACTATGTGGAGTACTTTCAGTTTGGTGTAAGTGACGAGCAAAAAGAGCATATCCAAAAACTTCTTGACGAGCGCGCGGTAGCCAAAAAAGAGAGAAATTTCGCAAGGGCTGATGAGATAAGAGATGAGCTAGCAAAAATGAATATCTCTATCATGGATACGCCAAATGGCGCAGTTTGGGAGAGAAATAATGAATAATTTTGGTTTAAAAGATGTGCTAAAGCGCTTTGGTCCTTACTTTAAAGACTACATCCCACACTTCATCTTTGCCATCATCGGTATGGGGCTTGCCAGTGGTGGGACGGCGGTAAGTGCCTATCTTGTGGAGCCTGTGCTAAATAAAATTTTCGTTGAGAAAAACGAAAAGCTACTTTACATCTTGCCTTGCGCCATCATCGCGATCTACGTGATAAAAAACATCGGAACCTTCATGCAGGCCTATTTTACGGCATATATCGGGCAAGATACGATTAGAAGATTTCGCGAAAAGATGGTTGCAAACCTTTTAAATTTAGATATGGACTTTTTCAATGAATTTAGAACTGGCGAGCTAATCAGCAGAACAACAAACGACATCGACCGCATAAGATCAATAGTTTCAAGCATGATCCCTGAACTTACGAGGGAATTTATAACGATCATTGGCCTACTTTGCGTCGTCATCTATCAAAGTCCAAAGCTGGCATTTTTTGCCCTTGTCGTCATGCCAGTGGCGATCTATCCGATCTCGCGCCTTGCTAAAAGGATGAAGAAAATTTCAAAGCAGTCGCAAGAAAAAACATCAGACATCACCTCTGCGCTTAGTGAAATTTTTACAAATATCGAGATAATCAAAGCAAATAACGCCCAAGAATACGAGCATTCACGCTTTGTTGATGAAAATAACAAATTTTTTAGGCTAAATTTAAAAAGCGTCAAGATCGAGCAGCTAGTAAGCCCGCTAATGGAGACCATAGGCTCAATAGGCGTGGCAGCAGTAATCATCATAGGTGGTAAAGACGTCATCGACGGGCATATAAACATGGGCGCATTCTTTTCATTTTTAACAGCGCTTTTTATGCTCTACACCCCGCTAAAACGCATCGTAAATATCTATAATAAGATGCAAGATGCCATCGCAGCAAGCGAGAGGACGTTTTTCTTGATGGATAAGGTAAGCCAGATAAAAGATGGCCAAAATGAGCTAAACGAAGAGATAAATTTGATCAAATTTAACGACGTCCGCCTAAGCTACGGCGACAAAGAGGTCTTAAAAGGGATAAATTTAGAGGCAAATAAGTCAGAATTTATAGCCCTTGTTGGCTCAAGTGGCGGCGGAAAAAGCTCGCTTATGAATTTGCTTATGAGATTTTACGACGTAAATGGTGGAGAAATTTTGATAAACGGCACAAATTTAAAAGATATCAAAATTCACTCACTTCGCGAAAATATCGGCCTTGTGACGCAGCGTGTCTATATCTTTAACGATACGATCGCTAAAAACGTAGCTTACGGCAGAGAATTTGACGAAGATGCCGTAATAAACGCTCTAAAACTAGCAAATGCTTACGAGTTTGTAAGCAAGCTTGATGATGGCATAAACACTATCTTAAATGAATTTGGCACCAACCTCTCAGGCGGTCAAAGACAGCGTATCGCCATAGCAAGAGCACTTTATCAAAACCCACAAATCCTCATCTTTGACGAGGCTACATCAGCACTTGATAATGAGAGTGAAAAAGAGATCACAAAAGCGATAAATAATCTAAGAAGCAAGAAGATCATCTTTGTCATCGCTCACCGCCTAAGCACAGTTGAAAATGCCGATAAGATCGCAGTTTTGAGTGATGGCAAGATCATTGATAGCGGAAGCGACGAGGAGCTTAGCAAGAGAAATGAAATTTATGCAAGACTTAAGGGCAAAGCCTTAGTTTAAGGCGATTTTTGCTAAGATTTGCGTAAATTTTTAGGCATTTTAAAGAGGTTAAAATGAGCTTAAACTACGATACTTTAAAATCTATATTTTTTAAATTTGATCCTGAAACTGCCCACAAGATCGCTGAAGTAGCGATGGTTGGGGCAAATAAAATCTTCCCTGGCTCGCTAAGCTTTTTAGCGCACAAATGCGTGGTCGATGACAATGCACTAAAACAAAATTTATTCTCAAGCACCTACCACAACCCAGTTGGCATAGCTGGTGGCTTTGATAAAAACGCCACGATGTTTGAGGCGCTTACGGCTCTTGGTTTTGGACATTTAGAATTTGGCACTTTTACACCAAAACCACAACCTGGCAACACAAAACCAAGACTTTTTAGGCTCATAGACGAAGAGAGCATCCAAAATGCGATGGGCTTTAACAATGAAGGCTGCGAAGCTATCAAAAATAGAGTAAAAAAAATCTATCCTTTTACCATACCGATCTGGGCAAACATCGGCAAAAATAAGATTACGCCAAACGAAGATGCGATAAAAGACTATGAAATTTTAGTAAGAGAATTTAGCGAAATTTGCGATACATTTGTCATAAATGTCTCGTCGCCAAACACGCCAAATTTAAGAGCACTGCAAGATGAGAGCTTCATAAAAGAGCTTTTTAGCGTCATTTTGCCACTCACTAAAAAGCCGATCATCTTTAAAATAGCTCCAGATATGAGCCACGAAGATGCGATCAAGCTTTGTAGCTGTGCGGTAGAAAACGGCGCTAGTGGCATACTTATCTCAAATACAAGCGTTGATTATTCGCTCTCTCACTCGTCAAATTTAAAGGACTTTGGCGGACTAAGCGGCAAGGTGATCGCTCAAAAGTCAAAAGATATATTTAAAGCCGTGGCTGACGAGCTTTATGGCAAGACGACACTTATCGCATGTGGCGGCATAGATAGCGGTGCAGAGGCTTATGAGCGCATAAAAATGGGGGCAAATTTGGTGCAAATTTTTACAAGCTTTATCTTCAAAGGGCCGATGATCGCAAGATATATAAATTTAGAAATTTTAGAGCTTTTAAAAAGAGATGGCTTTGCTTCTATCAGCGAAGCAGTCGGCGCAAACGTTAAAAAATAGAGGGCAAGAGATTGATAAAATTTAATAAATTTAAACTAGACAACGGACTTGAAATTTATCACGTGCCAGTAAATCCTGGCTCAAAGGTGATAAGCGTCGATGTTTTTTACAAAGTGGGCTCTAGAAACGAAGTGATGGGCAAAAGTGGCATCGCTCACATGCTAGAGCATCTAAATTTTAAATCAACCAAAAATTTACGCGCAGGCGAGTTTGATGAGATAGTAAAAGGCTTTGGCGGCGTAAATAACGCAAGCACGGGCTTTGACTACACTCACTACTTCATAAAAGCCTCAAATGAAAATTTAGACAAAACACTTGGACTTTTTGCCGAGCTTATGAAAAATTTAAGCCTAAAAGATAAAGAATTTCAGCCAGAGCGCGAGGTGGTGCACGAGGAGCGCAGGTGGCGAACAGACAACAACCCTATGGGATACCTCTACTTTAGGCTCTACAACCACGCATTTATCTACCACCCATACCACTGGACGCCGATAGGTTTTATAAAAGATATCGAAAACTGGAAGATCGCTGATATAAAAGAATTTCACGCTACATACTATCAGCCAAAAAACGCCATTTTGATGATAAGTGGCGACATCGGCAAAGATGAGGCATTTAAGCTGGCTAAGAAAAACTTTAGCAGCATAAAAAACAAAAGAGCCATACCAAAACTGCACTGCAAAGAGCCTGAGCAAGACGGTGCAAGAAGGGCTATCATCTACAAAGATAGCCAAACGCAAATGCTAGCTATCGCTTATAAGATCCCAGACTTCAGACACGCTGATCAAGTGGGGCTAAATGCGATAAGCGAGTATCTAGCCACTGGCAAAAGTTCTATCTTACAACAGCGCCTTGTCGATGAGCTAATGCTTGTAAATCAAATTTACGCTTACAATATGAGCTGCGTTGATGAAAATTTATTTATATTTTTAGCAGTTTGCAACCCAGACGTCGAGGCTAGCGCGGTTGAGACTGAAATTTTAAAGATCATAGATGATCTAAAGAGAAAGCCAATCGACAAAGAGGACGTTTTAAGAGTTAAAAATTTGATAAAAACTGATTTTATCTACTCGTTTGAGAGCGCGAGCAAGGTGGCGAATTTATACGGCTCATACCTTGCAAGAGGTGACATAAAGCCACTTTACGAGCTTGAGAAAAATATAGATAAGATAGATGCCAAGCTTTTAAAAGAGATAGCAAATAGATATTTCAATGAAAAAACTAGCACGACAATAATCTTAAAAAAGGAATAGACGTGAAAAATTCGCTTCAAGGTGCGATGACAGCACTAATTACGCCATTTAAAAATCAAAAATTAGACGAAGCCAGTTTTGAAAAACTGATAAAAAGACAGATAAAACACGGCATAGACGTCGTTGTACCAGTGGGAACTACTGGCGAGAGCGCGACTCTAACGCATGATGAGCATAGAATTTGCATCGAGATCGCAGTAGATGCATGTAAAGGCACAAATGTCAAGGTGCTCGCTGGAGCTGGCAGCAACGCCACTCACGAGGCCATCGATATCGCTAAATTTGCCCAAGCTCACGGCGCTCACGGCATCTTATCAGTCGCTCCTTACTACAACAAACCAACTCAAGAAGGGCTTTACGAGCACTACAAGGCTATCGCAAATAGCATAGAAATTCCAGTGCTTCTTTACAACGTCCCAGGCAGAGTTGGCGTAGATATCTTGCCAGCGACCGTTTTTAGACTTTTTAAAGATTGTAAAAACATCTTTGGCATCAAAGAAGCAACAGGTAGCATCGATAGATGCGTCGATCTGCTAGCTCACGAGCCTGATTTAGTGGTCATTAGCGGCGAAGATGCGATAAACTACCCTATCCTATCATACGGTGGTAAGGGCGTCATCTCGGTCACTGCAAACCTCTTACCAGATCAAATTTCACAGCTCACTCACCTTGCGATGAACGAAGAGTATAAAAAAGCAAAACTGATAAATGACAACCTCTATACGATCAACAAAACGCTCTTTTGCGAAAGCAACCCGATACCGATCAAAGCGGCGATGTATCTAGCTGGGCTGATCGACACTTTGGAGTACCGCTTGCCACTTTGCAAACCGAGCAAAGAAAATTTCAAAAAGATCGAAGAAGTTATTAAAAATTACGAAATAAAGGGATTTTAATGAAGGACACACTAAACGAATTTAAAGGTAAAACGCTAGTCATCAGCGGCGGCACTAGAGGCATCGGCAGAGCCATAGTGGAAGAATTTGCAAAAGCTGGCGTCAATATAGCATTTACCTATAACTCAAACGAGGAGCTTGCCAAAGAGCAGGCAAAAGAGCTTGAGGCTACCTACAAGATAAAAGCTAGAGCCTATGCGCTAAACATCCTTGAGCCAGAGACTTATAAGGAGCTATTTTTAAAGATAGATGAGGACTTTGACAGGATTGATTTTTTCATCTCAAACGCTATCATCTCAGGTCGCGCAGTGGCTGGTGGATACACTAAATTTATGAAGCTAAAACCAAGAGGTATAAACAATATCTTCACAGCAACCGTAAATGCCTTTGTCGTAGGCACACAAGAGGCTGCAAAGCGCATGGAAAAAGTGGGCGGGGGCAGTATCATTAGCCTAAGCTCTACTGGAAATTTGGTCTATATCGAAAACTACGCAGGCCACGGCACAGCAAAAGCAGCCGTTGAGGCGATGGCAAGATACGCTGCGACCGAGCTTGGCGAGAAAAATATCCGCGTAAATGTCGTAAGTGGCGGTCCTATCGAGACAGACGCGCTAAGAGCCTTTACTAACTACGAAGAGGTGCGCGATATGACGGCAAAGCTTAGTCCGCTAAACCGCATGGGACAGCCTGCTGATCTAGCTGGAGCATGTCTATTTTTATGCTCGTCTAAGGCTAGTTGGGTGACTGGACATACATTTATAATAGATGGTGGCACGACTTTTAAATGAGAGAGAAATTTCTAGGCATAAAGGCATATTTGTGAGCTTAAATTTACCAAATTCACTGGCATTTTTTAGGATATTGCTAGCTCCGCTTATGTTTTTTATGCTCGTAAATGCGCCAGAAATTTTTGCGCAAATTCATATAAGCTGGATAAACTACTTCGCAGCCCTCATCTTTGTGATCGCCTCGGTGACTGACTTTTTTGACGGCTACATCGCTAGAAGCTGGGATCAAAAGACCAAGCTTGGCGCTATCCTTGATCCACTAGCTGATAAGATGCTGATCTTAGCTGCATTTTTGGGTCTTATGATGCTTGGCAGAGCGAGTGCTTGGGCTGTTTATCTTATCTTGGTAAGAGAATTTTTCATAACTGGCTTTCGTGTCGTGATGGCAAGTGACGGCGTCGAAGTCGCTGCTTCGATGGCTGGCAAGGTTAAAACCGTCTCGCAGATGTTTGCGGTTGGATTTTTGCTGATGAGCTGGCCTGGTGGCGAGCTTTTACTCTGGATCGCTGTTGCGCTCACGCTTTATTCTGGGTTTGAGTACATTTTTGCCTACGTAAAAGCAATGAAAAAGAGTTAAATTTGAGAACCGGAAACGCTATAATCTATCTAGCTAGCTTCGTCGTGGTCGCGGCGGGACTAAAGACTGCTAGCGTCGTCGTGCTACCGTTTTTGATGGCGGTTTTTATCGCTATCGTGGCGACGCCTGTGATAAATGCGCTCGAAAAGCTCAAATTTCCGCGCGTTTTAGCCTTCGCGCTAGTTACGGCGGTGGTGTTTTTGTCGCTGGGATTTATCGCAAACACCGTGATAAAGACGATAAACGGGCTAGTTAGCTACATGCCCGAGCTTCAGAGCAAATTTAAAGCCCTCGCCGATCATTACCACCAGATGCTAGCGAGCCACGGCCTAATCGATCTCGAGAGCATCGCCGCGCCCGCAGACTTTGATATAAATAAAATTTTTGCCGTACTGGGCGGATTTTTAAGGAGCGGCACCGAGCTCGTTTCAAAGAGCTTTTTCGTCTTTTTGCTCGTTACTTTTATGCTTTTTGAAGTGCAGGTATTTTCTCAAAAAGTCGAGTATTTTGCGAGCAAAAATCCGCAAACGAACCAGATCGTAGATACGTTTATATCAAATCTCAAGCGCTATCTCGCGATCAAGTCCGCAGCGTCGTTTGCGACGGGCGTTTTTATATTTATCGGGCTAAATTTTATCGGCGTGCCCTACGCGCCGCTTTGGGGTATTTTAGCTTTCGTGCTAAATTTTATCCCGACGATCGGCTCTATTATCGCGGCCGTCCCGGCGCTTTTGATGGCGCTTTTGCTAAACGACGCAGCCTCTTGTGCTTGGACTGCGGCACTATATCTAGCCGTAAATATCGTCATCGGCAACTTTATCGAGCCGAAATTTCTAGGCAAAAGCCTTGGTATAAGCACGCTTGTGGTGCTTTTGAGCCTACTTTTTTGGGGATTTTTGTTCGGCATCGGCGGTATGTTTTTAGCAGTACCGCTTACCATGAGCCTAAAGATCGCGCTTGACGCAAACCCGAGCACGAAATTTATCGCCGTTTTGCTCAGCGATAAACTCGAGCGGTAAAATCAAATTTAAAGGTAAGTTTTGAAAGGCATTCTCTTCACGCTAGCCCTGCTTTGCCTTGGGCTTTATGCGTATTCGTTTTATTTTTTAGTGACCGTTTTAGCCATTAGTTTTCTCATATTTTTCCATGAGCTTGGCCACTTTTTAGTAGCAAGAATGCTCGGCGTCAAAGTAAATACCTTTAGCATCGGCTTTGGCGAGAAAATTTACACCAAAAACGTTGGTGGCACCGACTACTGCCTAAGCGCGATCCCACTTGGCGGATACGTGCAGCTAAAAGGGCAAGATGACACCGACCCAAAGGCCAAAAACTACGACGCCGACAGCTACAATGTGCTAAGTCCCATAAGGCGCATTTACATCCTCTTTGCAGGGCCATTTTTTAACTTTATCTTGGCATTTTTCATATACATTTTGCTTGGATTTATCGGCGTTGAGAGGCTTGCTCCAAGTGTCGGCCACATAGCAGAAAACTCGGCAGCTGCAAGCGCTGGCATAGCAATAAACGATAAAATTTTAGCGATAAATGGCGTCAAGATAAACGAGTGGGACGAGATCAGTAAGAACGTAAAGCTTGAGCCAAGCGCCATTTTGATAGATCGCAACGGCTCGTCACTAACCATCAATTTAACACCAAAGATAGGCGAAACGATAAATTTATTTAATGAAAAGGTTCAGCGCCCACTGATCGGCATCCAGCCAAATGGCGAAGTGGTGAAAATTTATCACACAGGTTTAGAGAGCCTAAAATTTGCCTTTGGTGAGACAGTTGAGGCTTCAAAACTCATCTTTAAAAGCTTTGAAAAGCTAGTCGTTGGAGCTGTGCCACTAAAAGAGGTCGGAGGTATCGTGCAGATCGCCGATGTCACTTCAAAGGCCGCCAAGATCAGCCTTAGCGTGCTTCTAACCATCGTAGCGCTCATCTCTGTAAATTTAGGCGTGCTAAACCTCTTTCCCGTCCCTGCGCTTGATGGCGGGCACATTTTATTTAACATTTATGAACTAATTTTTAGACGCGAGATAAATGAGCGAGTGCTTGTTACGCTCACCTACTGCGGCTGGGCGCTACTGCTTGGCATCATGGTACTCGCAACATTTAATGACATTATGAGATTAAGCGGAGGTTTATGATGATAGTTTTAAAAGATCTACTTGAAAAGATAGAAAATTTAAGCAAAGATGTGACGCTAATAGCCGTTAGCAAAAATGTGACATGCACTGAAGTAAGGGAGCTTTACACACAGGGGCAAAGAAATTTTGGCGAAAATAGAGTCCAAGAGCTAGCCAAAAAAGAGCAAGAACTGCAAAATTTCACTGACATCAAATGGCACATGATAGGGCGTTTGCAAAACAATAAAATCAATCAAATGATAAACCTAAAGCCAGTGCTTTGGCAAAGCTGTGATAGCTTCGAAAGAGCCCTAGAGGTCGATAAAAGGCTTAGTTATAAGCTAGACACTTTACTTCAGATAAACTCGGCTGATGAAGATACAAAACAAGGTGTGAGCGTCGCAAATGCGACTGAAATTTATGAGCGCATCCAAAGCGAGTGTAAAAATATAAATTTAAAAGGCGTGATGAGCATCGGAGCGCATGTGGATGAGCCAAAAGAGGTGCAAAAAAGCTTTGAGCTAATATATAAAATTTATGAGAGCCTAAAACCAAAAGGCGCAACTATCTGCTCGATGGGCATGAGTAGCGACTTCGAACTAGCGATAAAATGTGGCTCAAATATGATCCGCCTTGGGACGATGCTATATCTGTAAATTTGTCCCTCTTGGGGCAAATTTACCTTTCTGCTCCTTTTTAAATTTTAATCTAAGTTATATGATTTTATAATGCAGTTAAATAAATTTTTAACGATAAAGGAGTAAATGTGTTTAAAAATTTTATTCTAACTGCTGTTGCGATCTTGTTTATCTCGGGTTGCGGTAGAGCTGAAAAGATAGCTAGGATCGAGCAAAAATGCGCAAATAATGAAGCTGTTTGGTGTTTAAAGCTTGGTAAAACATATGCCAGAAGAGACATCAACAAAGGTGTCATGTACTATCAAAAAGCTTGCGATCTAGGCGATAAAAGGGGTTGTTACAGACTTGCGGTTTTACTAAACTCAAAATCAATCAACTCAAAAAAAGACAATGAAACGATCGTAAAATCACTAACTAAATCATGCGATCTTGGCACGCCAAAAGCTTGCTTTGAGCTTGGCGAATACTACGAAGATGACCCAAAAATGCAAGGCAAAGCAAATGAGCTGTTTGCAAAATCATGCGAGCAAAGATTTGGTCTTGCTTGCTATAAGTTAGCTGACTTTTACGGCGAAAAAAACGATGCAGCCACACAAAAAAGCTACCTAGAGCTAGCGTGCAAATACCGCTATAAAGCAGCTTGCGAAGAAGTAGCCGAAGATAAAAAATAAATAACATTTTTTATGGGGAGGGCATATCTCCCCCGCACTCTTTTAATATCAAATTTGCTGGAACACCTTTTGCTTCAAACTATAAAAGAAGCTAGGAGGCAAACCATGAATGATATTAGCATCTTAAACACAAATGTAAATTCATACACCAAGCAACAACACAAACAAAATAGATCTTTAAATTTTAGTGATCTCTTTAACCAAAAGACCAAAGAAAAGATTAGCGAGCCAAGCCTAGAGCCAGCTAAATTTACTTATACCACTTCTTCGCAAAATAGCCTCATCTCATTAAATTTTAATGATCTTCAAGCTTATGGCTACACAGTAGATAAGGCTGGCTTTATGGGAGCTGATTTTAACAAGGCCGCAGGCTTGCCGCAAGACTTTAAAATCCACAAAAGTACGCTTGATGAGCTTAGTAGATTTGCCGAGCGCAACCATGTGCTAAACCGCATCAAGAGCAAGGACGAGCAGATAAAGATATTTGATAACATCGATATGGCTGATACCATAAAGCACTACTACAGACTATTTGATCAAATGACCTCTGCTTTAGGTGATGATAAAAAGAGCTACACCCTTGCAGATATAGGCAAACTACCAAAAGGTTACAGCACAAAAGGCACTCGCTATGATGCCAAAGGACACTTGCTAAAAGATCTATCAAACTCTACTATCTCAAACATCTACTCTAGCACTGATGAGCTAAATAGCGCTAAGTCTCTAAGTAAAGAACTATCAAGTGCAGGCGTTAGGCTCATAGTAAAAGAGGTTGATTTTACTATGAGCGAAGCAGGCGATGAGTTTAGTTTTAACCCTGATATGTCGGTATATCAAGCAGATGAAGGCTACAGCAAAGAGGCTCTTTTTATGGGATTTTTGCGTAGTTCTAAACCGCTACCAAGTGATAGTGCAAAGACTAAGCTTAGCAGTGCTGCCTTAAATGATATCTCAAGCACTGGAGAGCATAAAGAGTACTTTGTGGATTTTGAAAAGGTGGGTAAGGATAACGAGAGCATAAAAGCACTCATAAAAGAGAGGCTAAAAGAGCTAACCCTTTTAATGTATGCAAGATCAAAGAACATTAGCGCAGAAAGTGTTACCTCAAACGAATATGAGAAATTTAAGCCAACTAGCGAGGATATAAATTCTCTAGCAAAATCTTGGAGCGAGAGGATAAGTTCTATTAGCAAGACTTTTGTGTAGAGAGAAGTCATATATAAACTAAATTGTTGAAAGGTCGATTTAGTTATTAATTATACTCTTGCTCACAAAAGCATTATTAACCTAAGTAGGTTGATTAACTATCTAATATTAATAGATGGTTCATATTCTATGAGTGATTGTGGGTTAGTGTATAAAAACAGCACTGCTGGATAGGTGGTAATATGCTCTAATGCAAATTAATACCATTAAAACCTATGAAAGAGATGCTGGAATATCTAAATAAAGCGAGACCTTAACAATGCTTAATAATATAACCTATTCGCCAAATCTCAATAACAATTCACTATTTGAAGGAAAAGAATTTGCGAGTAGAGTTAATTATAAGAAAGTGATGGGCAATAGCACAAACTTTACTGGAGCTTTTAAATCCAACAATGATGGCAAACAAACCATTTGGGGCAAAACATCAGACAATGATTTAGAAGGACAAAAGATACGCCAAACTTTAGAAAGATTTGGTGTATCTTTTAGTAATGAGGGTCGCGAGCTTCTCGAGTCGTCTAATATAAGTGTAGATGAATTTATTGAGAGGTATTCTAAAGTTATAAATAGGAGTATGCCACAAGAGGTTGGTGACTATGGACTAATAGATCAAAAAAGCGATCATGAAGAACAAGACAATCAAACTGACACGCAAAAACAAGAAACTTTTAAACCTATGCAAGTAACTAAGAAATTTAAAACTTATGATATGCAAGCCGATGAAAAATTTAAAGAATTTTACAAATTTATAAAAACTGAATTTGATAATGGCGAAAGCATATTTGAAATTTTAGAAAAAGTCGCAAATAAAAAAGTGGATAAAACCGCATAAAAGGACTAAATTTAGAGCAATCATTGCTTTCTACAATAAAACAATGTAGCTATCTTTAATCCATTAAACCATCTTATTTAAAATTTGCTTCTTATCTATCTTTTGCATAAACTCTAAGACGTCTATGCCTCTTTTTTCTTTAAATTTTAAAAGCTCTCTTGCAAAGAGAAATTTCTGATCCTTGTTTATATC
>NZ_PIRX01000002.1:0-237082 GCF_003048605.1 Campylobacter concisus
AAAAAACTTTTAATTTTTATATTAGTTTGTCTAATCTATTATTTAATCATAATAGACTGGCTCAATCGATCACTTGTTTAGATTTCAAAGATTGACTAATAGTTTAACAATTGTAAGTTAAAAGAACAACGATAAGAAAAAGGCTTTATTAACGTTGAAGTTAAAGGTGGTTTCTCGTTTCGTGAGCTGGAATTATATATGAGGGATGCTTAAAGATAGTTGAAATAATTGCAAAATATTTTACAAATTTAAATTTTATTTCTGATACATAAAATTGGAGAGCTTCCTTGCTCTCCGTTTGATTTAACGCCACCACTTTGATAGCAAATTTACATCTATGATTACATAGGCTGTGTTACTTCGTCCTTGATCTCGACAGTAACAGTTGTTCCGCTAGTATCATTTGTATATGCGGTATAGCCGTCAGTTGATGCACCTTTTTGCCAGCCAGCATCTTTAAATTCTACTTTGTCTCCAGCATCAGCTGTTATTTTTAGTGTATTGTCACCATCTGTTAAGCTTATGACATCACTTAGTTTAACACTTAAAGTAGTATTTTGGCTCTTGTTAGAGATATTAAGTTCTTCAAAGTTGTGTGCTTGGCTTGCAATACTATCTAAATTTATAGATGTTCCTGGATTAGTGATAGCTAGTTTGTCATAGCCAGTACCACCGTTGATGTCGTTGTTATTGCCTTTGATCCATCCAACTGTTATAGTATCATTACCATCACCTAAATTTATCTTAGAATTTACGACATAGCCTCCAGCTTCTATAACATCATCGCCACTTCCAGTTACGACTTTCGAGTTATCTATGTTTGTGCCAACTTTTAGTTTATTATTGCCGTCACCTAGATATACACCGTACTCTTCTTCAGTTGTTCCTGCGATCTTACCGCTAGCATTCCATATATAACCTCTTACTTCTACATTGTCATCACCGCTTCCAGTTGTGACTTTAGAGTTATCGATATTAGTTCCAACATCAAGCTTATTATTGCCATCGCCTAGATCTACTGTTGACTTACCAGTTATATAACCATCTCCCTTGGTAAATTTATTATTCGCCTCGTCAAAGCCGGTTTTAACTATATCATCACCACTACCCATTTGAACTTTAGAACTAGATATATTTGAATAAACGCTTAGATAATTATCTCCATCACCCAAGTCAACCACAGATCCATCAGTAATATAACGACTACTATGACCTGAGGTTCCGACTACTACCTTGTCATTGCCGCTACCGCCTATAATGGTTCCAGTATCAACATCTGTGCCTATTCCTAGTTCGTTGTTATAGTAGCGAGTTCCGTCGCTATTAACTATATGGCTAGTCATTTTGCTATCCGAAGCTGTGTTGCCAACAGCATCAGTTATCTCTACACTTATTTTTTCATTAGAGCTAATAGTCCTTGTTAAATTTACCTTCCCATCAAATTTTCCATTAGCATCAGTGGCGGCTCTACCTATCTCATGGTCATTTGCATCTTTGATGATAAATTCTCTATTGTGTTCGTCTGAGCTAACTGAGATACGAACGGTTTTAGTTAGTTTGGCATCACCTTCACCTAGATTAATGGTACCTTTATTGCCCAGAATACCTCCTAAGTATCCTCCTATACTTATCTTATCATTTCCTTTACCAGCTAGTACTTCAGCGCCACCTGTAACATTACCACTAACATTAAGAATATCATTGTGGTCACTAAGAGGCATTTTCCCACCTGTTAAATTTCTTACTGGCAATGGCATAGTTCCTGCACCTGGCAAGCTACTACTATCTGCAACAAGATCAACACTTTCTAACTTGATACTTACATGAGTATCTATATCTATCGCATACTCGCCACTTGTCTTGCTAGAGCCACCAATAGTTGCCTTGGCTGTAAATTTATGCTCGCCATCATTTAGTGGAGTGCTAGGTGTAAAGCTCCAGTTACCATCTTTGTCAGCTGTAGTTGTACCCAAAGAGTGTGTACCATCAAAAATTTCGATCGTAGCAAATTTATCTGCTTTGCCTATCAACTCTGGAGTTTTATCATCTGTTTTTCCACCTTTTGATATGTCGCCTGTTATGCTACCAAAATCATCATGTATGGTTGTGATAGTAACATCTTTAACATTTACAGTCTCACGGAAGACATAATTTGCAATGTCGCTTGCGCTATCATTGCCATTTAGGTTAAGATGATCTGTGATGGTCGCATCAACACGAGTTGCGTGAACAAAACCAGCTTCATCTCTACTATATAGAGTTATTTCAGATACATCTATAGCACTGTTATTTACTGATGGGATACCTGCACGTATGACATTACCGCTTGCATCAACCTCGTCAAATGTCACAGAGCCATCAGCCGCTTTGTGGATAATAAATGTCTTAACAGCTGTTGGAGCTGGATTATCATCTGGATATTTTACTACACCAGTATCTGCATAAATTTTGTTATAGTCAGTTATAGCAACTGTTAGTTTATCGCCATCTGAGAAGATACTTGGTAGCTTGATACGTGCTGTTGTGTGGTGTATATCACCATCTAGTCCAGCATATTCCATTTTCATACCAATAGATCCAGGTCCTCCATTGCCTACTACGGCTGGATCAAATTCTTTGCTACCTTCTACAAACATAACAGTTGGGGCTTGCATGCTTTCTCTACTTATATACCTAGAATTCATACCCACACTCGAATCATCTTCGCCTGTTATTTTTACTTCTATGCCACGTGAATGCGTGTGATCATAGTTGGCTGTTGGCATATCGTGGATATCTATACCAAATTTCTCGCCAGCACCATTTGTAGATGTAAGACCAGCTTTTATAGGTGTCTTATCATCAGCTGAAGTGATCTGATCAACTGTCATAGAGCCATCAGCTGCTTTATGAACTAAGAAATATTTATAAGCAGTCGTATCTGTGCCACCTGTTGCAGCTAAAGATGCAGCACTAGGTCCAAAACCATATTTTACGGTTATAACGTCGCCATCTTGGATATTATCAGGCAATGATATGCGAGCTGTGGTATGGTTTATGTCACCATCAAGTGCAGCCGTGGCTCTATCATACCTCCTAGTAGTATCTATGTTGCCAGTTTTCATATCGCTTAAAACATTACCATTCTTATCAAGCTCTACAAATTCAACGTCAGCCATTTTGACATTTTCAAATTTAACACTTGAAGTAGCTTTAAGGGTTGTGCCTTCTAGCTCAGCTGTGATACTAGCTGCATTTCCACGAACTGTTTGATAGTGGTTATAGTCATAGCTAACCTTTATGCCATTATCGCCGTCAAATACATTGTTGCCTTTTGTATCTATAACGCTTGTAACGTTGCCACTAGCATCTTTATGAACTGTGTAGTAGTCATTTATACCAGTGCCTACGACATGGATCTTGCTGCCATCCTTTGCAAGGTTTGGTATGCTGATAGTTGCAGTAGCTTTTGCGCCATCCTCAGCATAGTTCTCACCTCTTGTGATAGTGCCGTTGCCATCTGCGTCATCATTAAATTTGATAGTAAATTTATCTGGAGCAGTAGTCTCGCCTGTGGCTGTGTTGCCAGCGCCATCAGTAGCCTTTGCAGTCACTGGAGTGTTGTCTTTTGTCGCATCGTCGCTGATAGTGACCTTGCCACTATGTGGATCAAGCTTGAAAGCACCTGTTGGAGCTGTCGTCTTGCCAGGAGTGCTATCTACGACCCAGCCAGCACTTGGGTTTTTGACTACGGTGATTGTTTGCGTGTTGCCGCCATTATCTGTGTATGAAATTTCAACCTTTGTCGCGTCATTGTCGTGAGATACTACTTCAACCGTTCCGTCATGTTTTGGTGTTAGGTCAATGCTTACCTCGTGATCTTCATCTATATTACCAATAGCTGGCTCGCTTGGATTAGATGGATTATTTGGATTAATTATCTCAGCAACTACTGGGTTGTTGCCAGGTTTAACTGGAACATCAGGGATGCTTACCTTGCCACCATTATCAAGATCTTCTTTAGTGATCTCTTTCTCACCTACTTTATTTCCATTCTCATCTTTAATGATTAATTTATCACCTGGTTTTACACTGCCATCTGTTGGAACTGTAACATCTACAGTTGTCTTACCATGGTCATTGTCATTATTGGTGTTTTCATCATCAGATATTTTACCATCATGGTTGCTATCTTCTGGGAATTCTATCTTAGATGGTTTGTTCGGAATTCTAGTAAGATCTGGATTAATTGTTGCTTCGTCACCACCAGCATTACCAGCTGCGCCGCTTACGCCGCCTATCCTCTCAGCACCTCTTGCACTGTTTAGATCACCTATAGAGCGGAAATTTTCATTGATATTTGAGTAGTGACCACCCTCATCAAACGACGCTGCACCAAGGCTAACGCCATCTCCACCACCAGCGGCAGTCTCCTCTATTTTTGTTAGATCTTCGCCGTTTAACAACGCTTTTTGCAAGTCACTAACATCTGCTACAGTATTTGGTTTTTATCCTGCGGCTACATTTTCGTCAAGCTTTAACGACTCATCACCCAAGATGGTGACATCTTTGCCATTATCCATTGAAACTACGGCTTTAGAAGAAGCTGAAGAGGTCTTTACAACCTCCCCAAGATATAAAGCGTCGCCAACTTTTAAAACGCGGCTAACGCCATTTTGATCTACAGCTACCACTAAGCCTGAGATTTGTTTGATTACTCCTACTTGAGTTTGTATGTCTATCCTTATCGTAAAATAAATTTTACGTAATTTTAAGACATTTTAATCTTCTTTGTATATTGTACTTGGTACAGTTGTGACATTATTGTGCTGCGATAACCTCAATTTCTACAAGTGCATCTTTTGGCAAAGTCTTCACAGCCACCGTGCTTCTGGCTGGATATGGCTCTTTGAAAAATTTAGCGTATGTGACATTTACCTTGGCAAAATCTGCCATATCTGCTAAAAAGATCGTAGTCTTTACGACATTATCAAAACTAAGTCCAGCCTCAGCCAAAATGTTTTGTAAATTTGTAAGTGACTGCTCGGCTTGTGCCTCTACGCTACTACCTGCAAACTCGCCCGCTGGTGTGACGCCAAGCTGACCTGAGATAAATAAAAATCCATTCGCACTAATCGCCTGAGAATATGGTCCGATCGCTTGCGGTGCATTTTTAGTTGAAATTTGTTTTTTCATATTTTATCCTTTGAAATTTGGCAAAATCCTACTATAAATTTCTAAATTTTTAGGCACCAAAGGCTATAATGAACAAAATTTCAAAAGGACAAAGATGCAAATAACCCTTGCACCAAACGAATTTTTAGATGGCTACGTGCTTGGTGCGCAGCTCGCCAAAAACGCTAGCATCTCATCAAACGCCTATCTTTTTTGGAAAAATGCTATCAGCGCTAAATTTGAAAACTCGCGCATCGTTTTTATTAGAAAAAAGAGCGTCCCAGAGAAATTTAAAAACGCGCTAGAAGAGTGCACGCCCTTAAATGGTCTTGTGCCAACTGGCGTTTTTTGTTCATTTACCTCGCTTGCCCCTTCGCACCTTGTCGCCAAAAATGGCTCTAAAATTTATGATCTTTTTGAATTTCATGAAATTTGCGGTATCAAATTTTTAAATTTAAAGAAATTTTATGATGATTTCGAGCTTAACTACTCGTATAGAATTTATATAGAAAAGTGCAAATTTTTCTCGCCAGCGCCCTTTGAAAAGCGCATAAAACTGACTGAGACTATGTGTCTTGGCTACTACTAGCCACCTCGTAAACGATTAGCGCCTCGGTTTTGTAGCCACCACACCCATCTTTATATAGCAAAATTTCGTCGTTTTCTCTTTTGGTGTAAATTTTAATGTGAGCGGCATTTGTGCTCTCGTCGTAGTCTTCATATATAAATTTAAACTCCTCGCTACCCAGCGTGACAAACTGCAGTGCCTGAAACGAAACAGCAAGCACTATCTCCTCGCTAATGCCACTTGCTCTAAATTTATCAGCTAACTTCACTGCAAACGACCCCACGTCGCTAAAATACTCCTCAGGGCTTTCATACTCGCTTTCAAAAACTACAATCTCATTTAGCGACCACTCATTTTGCGTCTTGTTTTGCTCAAATTTCTGCCTTTTTCTTATGGCAGCTTTTAAAAATATCCCTTGGGGTTTTAAGATAAAGCCCTCGTTTAAAATTTGCTTTAGCTTTAAATTTCTAATTTCACTTTTGGTTTTGGTAAAAAATCTAAGTAGTGGCTTTGCTTGATCGTTGCAAAAAGTTTTCATTTTGGGAGAAATTCCGCTAGCTTAGGCTGCTAGCGGATCAAATTTAGATTTTTTTGTAAGGTGCTTGGCCGACTTCGTAGAAGTTATTGCCCTCGCAGTCGATAGCGACTATCGCTGGGAAGTCCTCTACTGTGAGCCTTGCGACTGCCTCTGGTCCTAGCTCTGGATAGGCTAGTACTTCATATTTTTTGATGCTTTGGCTAATGACCGCTCCGATACCGCCGATAGCGACCATATAAACACAGCATGATTTTTTCATAGCCTCGACTACGGCGTCGTTGCGATATCCCTTGCCGATCATGCCATTTATGCCAACTTCATTTATCATAGTTGGTGTGTATTTGTCCATTCTGCCGCTTGTTGTTGGACCTGCTGCGCCGATAGCTTGGTTTGGTTTAGCTGGTGTTGGTCCGACGTAGTAGATAGTCTCGCCCTTTAGCTCAACTGGCAACTTCTCGCCACGTGCTAAAGCCTCTGTTAGTGCCTTGTGAGCGGCGTCACGAGCTGCGATGATAGTGCCTGAGATTAGGACATTGTCGCCTGCTTTTAGGCTCTTTACCACCTCTTTATCAAATGGTGCTGTTATTCTTTTTACTTCTGACATGTTATCTCCTTAAAGCTCGGCGTCTGCGTGGCGTGCAGCGTGGCAGTTGATATTTATGGCTACTGGTAGGCCTGCGATGTGAGTTGGATACCACTCGACATTTACTTTTATGGCAGTTGTATCGCCACCAAGCCCTTGAGGACCGACGCCTGTTTTGCTAGCAAGCTCAAGAAGTTCATCTTCTAGTTTTGCATATCTAGCATCGGCATTTTTGCTATCTACTGGACGAACTGCAGCTTGCTTGGCTAGAAGTGCAGCTTTATCCATAGTGCCGCCTATACCAACGCCTATTGTCATTGGAGGGCAAGCGTTTGGTCCAGCGTATTTTACAGCCTCTAAAAATACCTTTTTAACGCCCTCTATGCCATCAGCTGGCACAAGCATTTTTAGTATTGATTTGTTCTCACTGCCAAAGCCTTTTGGAGCGACTTTTATCTTTAGCTTATCGCCTGGGACGATCCTAGTGTGGATGACTGCTGGAGTGTTGTTTGTGGTGTTTTTTCTCTCAAAAAGTGGCTCAGCAACGACTGATTTTCTAAGATAGCCCTCAGTGTAGCCCTTTGCAACGCCTTCGTTGATCGCATCTTCGATATATCCGCCCTCGATATGCACATCCTGACCGATCTCGACAAAGACAACCGTCATGCCCGTATCTTGGCAAATAGGCGCAACGCCCTCTTCTGCTAGCTTGGCATTTTGCAAAATTTTGCCCAAGATATCTTTACCTAGAGATGAGCTCTCGGTGGTTTGAGCCTTTGTAAAAGCAGCCTTTAGATCTGGTGTAACAACGTAACAGGCTTGTTTGCAAAGCTTTGCAACAGTCTCTTTTATATCTTTTACGTTTACCGTTCTCATTTATCCTCCTCGTAAAAAACAATTTTTAATTATATAAATTATATGTAAAATTTAAGATTAAATTATAATATTAAATTTAATCACCCAACCTCGGTGTTTAAATACTCTTAAGCAACTTTGGATAAACTACAACAAACTTAAATTTCAAAGGAAAAGTTATGAATTCGTTAGTCATCGTGATACTTGTTGTCGCAGTCATTTTTGTCTTTTTCATCAGCCTTTACAACTCACTTGTTGCAAAGCAAAACCAGGTAAAAAGCGTGGAGGCTGGCATCGACGCGCAGCTAAAAAGAAGATATGACCTCATACCAAATTTAGTAGCCACTGCAAAAGAGTACATGGTGCATGAAAAGGGCTTGCTAGAAAACATCACTGCCCTCAGAGAGAGTGCTAGAAGTGCATCAACAAATGAGGAGAAATTTGAGCTAAATAACAAAATTTCAGGCTTGCTAAATGGCCTTAGAGTGAGCGTAGAAAACTATCCTGATCTAAAAGCAAATCAAAATTTACTTCACATCCAAAGCACGCTAAATGAGATTGAAGAGCAAATTTCAGCTGCGCGCCGTGCTTACAACTCAGCTGTTGAAATTTACAACAACGCCACACAGATGTTTCCTTCAAACATCGTAGCTTCAATGTTTGGCTTTCACAAAGATGTGTTTTTTGATATCCCTGAAAATGAAGCAGTTGCTCCAAACGTCGGTGATCTTTTTAAAAAATAAGGCATAAAAAATGCAAGCAGACGAACTAAAGGGCATCGATCTAAGCGACCTTGACGAGCTTGAAAAAGAGCGTCTTGCTATGGGGCAAAAAGCCTTTAAAATGATCGTTTATGGCTTTCTTGGCATCATAGTTATAAGTGGTTTTTTGGCATCACTGCACCTTGGAAATTTATTTTTCTTTTTGCTAATAGGCGGAGTTTTTTATCTTGGCAAGACTATAAATGGGCTAAAAAACGAGCTTGTAGCAAAATTTAAACAAAAAGTAGTTGGCGTCATTGTAAAAAACTATGGTCTAAATTTCAGCGCAAATGGCGGACTAAGTTTGAATGATTTTTTAAAAATTTATGACGCTGACGTAAATAGACACTACGCGGAGGATATGATCTACGGACAGATCGATAACACGCAGTTTAAGCTTTGTGATTTTTATGCAGCAAAAGAGACGCAAGGCGAGAAACGCACCACCACAACGGTGAAATTTCAAGGCATCTTGCTAAAGGCTGAGTTTAAAAAAGAGCTAAACGCCACGATTTATGTCTGCGATAAAAAGCGAACTTCTGATCTAAGAAGCGATGGCGAGCAAGCGACGATGGATAATCCTAAATTTAATGAGCTTTTTAAGACCTACACGACCGATCAGATCGCTGCTAGATACGCTTTGTCACCAAGACTAATGGAAAATTTTAACAACCTAAGAACTAAATTTAACGCTCCGCTCTCGGCAGTCTTTTTAAAAAATGAAATTTTCATCGCGATCGATCTTAGAAAGGATAGCTTTGAGCCTGATCTTAAAAAGCCGATAAACAGCAACGAGAGCGTGCAAAACTACATCGCAGGAGTTAGCGACTTTGTGGAGATCGTGCGTGATCTGGAGCTAAATAAAAACATCTGGAAGAGCTAAATTTATAAAATGCCAGATAAGACAAAGCTCAAAGAGGGCGACATATTTTACGTCTATAATGATTACTACAAGAGATATTTCTTTGGCAAAATCTTAGTTGATATTAAAAACCGCCTTGTAAAGCGAGCGAATGAGGGCCTTCTTTGGCCGCTTGATTTTTTTAGTGACTGCTACTTGGTTGCTATTTATAAAGATATAGCAGATACGCCAGTGCTAAAAAGCCGTGAATTTATAATCCCAGGTAGCTTCATCTACAAAAGCAGTTTCAACCGCAAAAATGAAGACGGCATAAAGTGGGTCTATTATGATCACGAAGATATCAACTACCAAGAGCTAGAATTTCCAGAGTATATCGTAAGTAGCAATGATAAAATTTGCCTACAACGGGGAGAGCTTAGCATACCAACTGGCTTAACTCGCGCGCAATATGAGAATGAATTTAACATTACTGGCAACAAAACTGGCGGCATAAACTACTCAAATGCCCTGCTTTTACAAGGCTTGCCAGCGTATAAAGAGAGGATAGACTATAGCGATCTTCGCCTTTTGCCAGAGCTTCGTAAAAAGCTCTATGAGATGATAGGCGAGGATCCAGACATGCCGTACTACGAGCTAGCATTAAAGCATGGCAAAGATCTGCACGCTTTTATCAAGATAAATTTACACATAAAAATAGATAAGCAAATTTGGCTATAAAAGAGCCATTAAGAGGCGTTTTAAAATTTAACAAAAGAATTTAGCTCTTTCGCTGCAGCCTAGATGAGCGCGATAGAGAAATTTATGACGAAATTTCGTGACATCGCATCTCCCAGTCAAGGTTAATTAACTTTAGTAAATTTAAATATCACAAACAAGATTACTCGGCTACTTTTGCAAGTGGATGATAAATTTAAAACTAGCAAGCCATTTTAAAATTTATAACCAAATTTACAAAAAAGCGGCGGTAACGTTTTAGAGAGCTATTTAAAAAGGGTAGTGCTACTTTAAATTTTGTGGTTTTGTGAGATAAATTTGATGGCTTAGAGTCTTTAAAAAGCACAATGCCACTTAAATTTGCCCTATTTTTTATGATTTTGCGAGGTTAAATTTAATGGCTCAAAAAGCCATTAAATTTATAAACTAAGCCTGAGCAGGCTCCTCTTCTTCTTTTATCTTTTTTCTAACTTTTACGCGTGAGATGCTAGCTCCATCCATCTTTCTCACCTCGTAGTAGCAGTTTTCATCCTCGATCTTGTCACCAACTACTGGCAAACGACCGATAAGATTAAAGACATATCCGCCGATCGTGACTTGATCGGTCTCTTCATCAAAACTTATACCAAGAAGCTCCTCAACGCTCTCTAGATCGTATCTGCCTTGGAATTCATAGATGTTTTCATTTATCTTTTTATAGTGCTGATCGACCTCGTCGTGCTCGTCGTTAAAGTCGCCAAGCACCTCCTCCATGATATCCTCCATCGTAAGAAGTCCAGCCGTGCCGCCATACTCATCGACGACAAGCGCAGCTGAAATTTGCTCCTTGTTCATCATCACAAGCACCTTTGATATAGAAAGGCTCTCAGGCACGATGACAAATTTACGCACGATCGCGTCAAAACTCTTCTCTTTATCCTCGCTAAAATGCAGCTGCAAGATATCTCTAATGTGTATCATGCCCAAAATGATATCTTTTGAGCCGTCTATATAAGGGTAGCGAGTATATTTTGACTCAAAAACGACTTGTAAATTCTCTTCAAAGCTCTTTTGTTTATTTATACAGATCATGTCGCGTCTTGGCGTCATAACCTCTTTTGCTACCGTGTCACTAAAATCAACTGCATTTTTGATAAGCTCAGTCTCAAAACTATCAAGCACGCCGCCCTTTAAGCTCTCGCCAACGATGATCTTGATCTCCTCTTCAGAGTGTGCTAGCTCATTCTCTTTTGCTGGCTGGATGCCTAAAATTTTAAGTCCAAATGTAGCTAGGATATCAAAAAGCTTTATGATAGGCGAAAAAAGTATCCAGAAAAAGTGAAGCGGACGAGCGATTTTAAGCACTGCTGATTCTGATTTGGCTATGGCGACTGACTTTGGCACAAGCTCGCCCATAACGACGTGAAGTAGCGTGATAAGCGTAAATGCGATCGCAAAGCCGACTGTATGAACTAAGATATCGCTAAGATTAAAAACATTTTTAAGTGGGGCTTCTATGAGCCTTGCGACTGCTGGCTCACCGATCCAACCAAGAGCAAGTGAGCTTAGCGTGATGCCAAGCTGAGTGGCGCTAAGATAGGTATCAAGCTTGTTTGACATCTCAAAAGCAAGCTGGGCGTTTGGCTTTTTCTCTTTGATAAGCTCTTCAAGTCTAGACTTTCGAACCTTGACAAGGGAAAATTCCGACAAAACAAAAAATGCGTTTAGTAAAATGAATATAATGGCAAGTATTACCATTAAAAGCGAGTTATCGCTACTGGGGTACAATTATGATCCTTAAGAGTTAAAAATTTTGGCTGATTATAGCGAATTTATATTTAGCGGTCAAATTAGCCGTGCCCAAAAGTAACAACGTTTCTTAAATTTAAGATTTATAAAAAGTTCTTAAATCATATTTTGGTAACATTATTTTCATCACTAAATTTATGGATTTTACAATGAGTAAAAAGAATTTTTCATCACGCTGGGCGTTTATCTTAGCTTGCGTTGGATCCGCCGTTGGCATGGCAAATGTCTGGGGCTTTCCTTACAAACTTGGTACAAATGGTGGCGGAGCGTTTTTGCTCATCTACGTTTTTTTTGTAGCTCTTTTTTCATACGTTGGCCTAAGCGCTGAGTATGCGATCGGCAGGCGCGCAAAGACTGGCACACTTGGCTCTTACAAATACGCATGGGAGAGTAGAAATTTAGGCGTCATAGGCAGTATCATCGGCTGGCTTCCACTTGCTGGCTCACTTTGCATAGCCATAGGCTACGCAGTCATCATCGCTTACGTGCTAAAAGCTCTCACGCAGGCACTTACTGGCTCGTTTATGAGCGTTGATACAAATGTCTGGTTTGACTCCTTTGCTCTTGCTGAGTACTCAGTCTTGCCCTATCACTTCATAGTCATCGTTGGCACGCTTCTTACGCTATTTTTTGGAGCAAAAAGCATCGAAAAGACTAATAAAATCATGATGCCACTATTTTTCGTCTTATTTGCCATTTTGGCTATAAATGTTGCGATGCTGCCAAACGCATTTGAGGGGTATAAATTTCTATTTATCCCTGACTTTAGCAAGCTTGAAGATCCGATGGTATGGGTCACTGCGATGGGTCAAGCCTTTTTCTCGCTCTCTATCACGGGATCAGGCATGATAGTTTATGGAGCATATCTTTCAAAAAACGAAGACGTCGTTGCAAGTGCGAAAACTACGGCATTTTTTGACACGCTTGCAGCGCTTGTGGCAGCACTTGTCATGATCCCAGCGGTCTTTGCCTACGCTATGGACCCAGCTGGCGGGCCAAAGCTACTTTTCGTAACGCTTCCTAAAATTTTACAAAATATGATCGGCGGTCAAATTTTTGCGATCATACTATTTACCGCGGTCATCTTTGGTGGCATCACCTCGCTTCAAAATATGTTTGAGGTCGTGGCTGAGTCGCTTATGCATAAATTCCCGCGCCTTAGCAGATTTTGGGTGCTTGCTCTGCTTTGCGTAGTTTGCTTTGGGGTTGGAGCATTTATGGAGCCTATTAGCAGCTGGGGACCTTGGATGGACTTTGTCTCTATCTACATCATCCCAATCGGCGCAGTCATCGGCGCAATATCTTGGTTTTGGATCATTAAAAAAGAAGAAATTTTAGACGAGGTAAATTCAGGAGCAAATAAAACTTACGGCTCATTTTGGTATTTTGTAGGTAAATTTATCTATGTGCCAATAGCCTTTTTGCTCTGCATCATCGCCATTAGCAAGGGAATTTCTTTTTAACTTAGCCCATCAAAAGACGAGCTAAGTCTAAATTTGAAGTTATTTTAGCTTTTTAGAGCCGGTGTAAGTAGCAAAGACCTCTTGCGAGCCATCTTTTTTAAAGAGTATGACGTCGTATTGCTCGGCTTTACCGCCTTGCTCCATACCTTGACTCTCCATAGGCATGCCAGGCACTGCGATACCAACGACATCTTTTGGTTTAAGCTCAAGCAGGCGCTTGACCTCATCAGCTGGCACGTGACCCTCGATAACGTAGCCATCAACGATAGCTGTGTGGCAGCTTGAAAGCTCTAATGGCACGTGAAATTCTTTTTTAACCTTGACCATATCATCTACTTTTATGGTCTCTTCGCTAAAGCCAGCTTTTTGCATAGCATTGGCCCAGTTGCCACAACAACCACAAGTTGGGCTTTTATAGACCTTCATATCGGCCCCAAGCGCTAAGGTCGCACAAAGGCTAAGGGCTAAAAATGCAAATTTCTTCATCATTTTCCTTTACGTTAAAATTTGCAAAATGATATAGTTTGGATTTAAATTTTATATAAATGCTTAAACCTTGCCTGCTATAATTGCCAAAATTTACAAAAGGCACTTTATGTTTTCATCATTTTTCAAAGACAAAAAATGGGCGCTTTGGGCTTACGGCGGAGCGATATTTATCATCTTACTACTTGTCTATCAAACGCATCTAAACGTCCGCATTAACGAGTGGTATAAAAATTTCTACGACATCGTGCAAAACTCAAAAGATCACAAAGTAGATGAGTTTTGGCGCGAGATATTAAATTTCATAAAGATCGCCATGCCTTACGTCGTGACCTACACGGTGATATCGTTCTTTGCGAGCCACTGGGTCTTTCGCTGGAGGGAGGCGATGACTTTTAAATACCTCAAATTTTGGCGAAACTGCCAAAATGACATCGAAGGTAGCTCGCAGCGTATCCAAGAGGACATCTACCGCTTTGCTAAGATCATGGAGAGCCTTGGCGTGCAGGTTTTAAAGGCGTTTATGACGCTCATCGCCTTTATACCGGTGCTTTGGGAGCTAAGCAAGAGTGTGAGCCTACCTTACATCAAAGACATCGAGGGCTCGCTGGTTTATATCGCTCTACTAATTAGCATCGGAGGCCTCATCGTATCGTGGTTTGTAGGCATAAAGCTACCACATCTTGAGTATAACAACCAAAAAGCAGAGGCGGCGTTTAGAAAAGAGCTAGTTTATGGCGAGGATGATAAGCTCAAATTTTGCCAGCCAAACGTCATGCTAGAGCTTTTTACAGGGGTCAAGCTAAACTATTACAAGCTATTTTTGCACTACGGCTACTTTAATCTTTGGCTCATCTCGTTTTCGCAAATTTTAGTCATCGTGCCTTACATCATCATGGGAAATGGCCTATTTAGCGGTGTCATCACACTTGGTGTTTTGATCCAAGCTAGCAACGCTTTCTCGCAGGTCAGAGAGAGTTTTAGCGTCTTTATAGATAACTGGACGACGATAACGGAGCTAAGATCGGTCAATAAGCGTTTGAGAGAATTTGAGAGAAATATAGACTATAAAGCGTAGGGGTTAAATTTAGGGTATAGCGTCTAAATTTTGATTTTATGCGATGCAAATTCGGGCAAATTTTAAAATTTATGAACGAGCATATCACGGCTCTAAATTTAGTGCTAAACGAAGTGCAGCCTAAATTTAGTAGTCTGCTAAGGCGAGCGAGTAAGATTTTAAAATTTGTAAATTTACTTAGTCAAATCAAGTGAATGTCAAGCAAATTTTAAAATTTCATGAACGAGTAATTTCGGCTCTAAAATTTGAGCTAAGCTACAAGCGAAGCCAAATTTTAGTAGTCAATTCTTGCAAGTGAGTGAAAGTTTTAAAATTTGCAAAATAGATTTTTTATAAATTTAAAGTTTTATTTCTTTGTTAAGGGGGAAGAGGCTTGAATTACGAAGTCGCTCCCTTCCCCCTTAACAATCCCCTAACCCCGACGACGTTAGAGGTAGCATGCTTCAGTGCTTTGCACTGCATGCAGTCTAAAACTCTGGTAAATTTTAAAATTTACAAAAGTAGTAATTTTCTATTTTTAAAATCGCAAAATTTAAATTTCACCCCTCGTTTAACAATGCATATCCAACACAAGCTATAATACGCCAAATTTTAATCCAAAAAGGATGAAAATGAAAAAAATTTTACTTACGTTATTAACAGCTAGCATGCTTATCACTGGCTGCACGAGCGTCACAAAGTCAGGCGTCGTGGGCGCAGATCGCAAGCAGTTCATGCTAGTATCTTCTGAAGCGATGGAGCAAAGCTCGGCTCAAGCTTATGTCAAGACGCTCACAGCTGCTAGAAGCAAGGGCGAGCTAAATGTCGATCCGATCCTCACAAAAAGGGTTCAAGATATCGCAAGAAGGCTGATCGCGCAAACTGGCGTTTTCAGAGAGGATGCCCTAAAATGGAAGTGGCAAGTAAATGTCATAAACGAAGATACGCTAAATGCTTGGTGCATGCCAGGGGGCAGGATCGTCGTTTATAGCGGTATTATTAAAAAGCTAAATTTGACAGATGCGCAGCTAGCAGCGGTCATGGGTCACGAGATCGCCCACGCGCTTAGAGAGCACAGCAGGGAGCAAGCGAGCACCGACCAGCTCAAAAACATCGGCATCTTCGCAGTCGCAACCGCCACAGGACTTGGCGACCTTGGCGCAAGCGCTCTAAATTTAGCCAGCCAATACACCATCTCACTGCCATTTTCTCGCTCACACGAGACCGAGGCCGATCACATCGGCACTGAGCTAATGGCAAGAGCTGGATACGATCCAAAAGAGGCGGTCGAAGTTTGGGTTAAAATGAGCAAGATGAATGTCGGCAAAGTGCCTGAAATTTTAAGCACTCACCCATCAAACGAGAGCAGGATCAAGGATCTAAAAGAGATCGCAGCAAAGCTTGAGCCGATCTATCAAGCAACCAAAAAAGGTTAGGCTTGATCGAGCGAGCAAATTTAAGCGACCTTGAAGCGATCACGCAAATTTATAATGACTACATACTAGAAAGAAGTGCGACTGCTGATATGCGGCCAGTTAGCACAAAGGAGCGAGAGCCTTGGTTTAACGCCCACGGCGGCTCGCGCCCTATTTTTATCTACAAAGAAAATGATGAAATTTTAGGCTACTGCTCGCTAAGTGACTTTAACCCAAAAATTGCTTACGATATAAGCGTAGAGATAAGCATATATGTCGCTAAAAAAGCCCTTAAAAGGGGCATCGGCAAGCAGCTTTTAGCCCACAGCCTAAATGAAGCTAGAGGGCTAAATTTAAAAAACGTCATCGCACTAATCTTTAGCAAAAACGAAGCAAGCCTTGGGCTATTTTTGAAATTTGGCTTTGAAAAATGGGGCGAACTGCCTGGCGTTTGTCTGATGGATGGCGAGTATAAAAATGTCGTTATCTTGGGGCTAAAGCTCTAAAAGCCAAGCATTAAGCAAATGAAGATATAATCACCTTCTTCTTGGGTAGATGTCCGAGCGGTTTAAGGAGCACGCCTGGAACGCGTGTGTGGGGCAACTCACCGAGAGTTCGAATCTCTCTCTACCCGCCAGAAATTTGACAAAATTTTACTTAAAATATTAACTTTATTTTAGTTAGTAATATATAGCTATGCCCTACAAAAACAAAGGGCTCATTTAAAAACTTTATAAGTTTAACTTTATTAATATTTGCTTTATAACTTGAACTTTTATACAAAAAATAGCGTTTTAAATCACTTTTATACTACGTAATCATAATAACTGTTAGTTTCTCAAAAAGTATTTTATGATATAATTTTATTGCATTTTGGAGGATATTATGAAAACATTTTTAAAATGGGCAGGCAACAAGAGCCAAATAAAAGATATTGTAAAAAAGTATATAGATTGCAAAAATAGGTTTATAGAGCCTTTTGCGGGCAGTTGTGCAATATCTTTAAATGTTGATGCAAAAAATTATATTATCTCCGATATAAATAACGACCTGATAACACTTTATAAAACCGTAATAGCGGACGATAGCTTTATTGGATACACAAAATCTTTCTTTGATGTAAAGAATAATACACAAGAAAAATTTTATGAACTCAGAGAAATATTTAACCTTACAAAAGACCAAAGATTAAAGTCAGCTCTTTTTATTTATTTAAATAGACATGGGTTTAATGGCCTTTGTAGATATAATAGCAAAGGCAGCTTTAACGTACCTTTTGGAAAATACAAAGCCCCGTATTTCCCCGAGAAAGAAATGCTAGATTTTAGGGATAAGCTAAAAAAAGCTAAATTTTTATGCCAAGATTTTAGAAAAACTATGGCGAGTGCAAAAAAAGGCGATGTTGTGTATTGTGACCCACCATACATCCCACTATCTAAAACGTCAAACTTTACGTCTTATGTACAGGACGGCTTTAATAAACAAGATCAAATAGATCTCATGAATATAGCGCAAGGCTTGAGAGAAAAAGGCGTAAAGATCATTATCTCAAACCACAATAATGAGTTTTCACAAAATCTTTATAGTGGCGCCAATCTAATAGAAGAGTTTGAGGTACAAAGATATATTTCATGTATCGGCGAAAAAAGAAGCAGGGCTGGAGAAGTTTTGGCGGTATACCATGCCGGGTAGAACGCAAGGGAACGCCGCCAATAGTTCCGGTAATGTTTTGGAGCAAGCCGTTATATCAACCATGACAGCTAAAGATTTTGCACTGGTAAGTTATAGCAAGTGGGCCAAACATCCGGGTGCCTACGGTGGCGAACTACTTTTAAAAAACGTCCCATATGATACTATATATGGGCATAGTGGGAAGACTGAGTTTTTATTAAAAAGTGCGGCACGGGGATTAGAAATAAGAATAGAGTGTAAATGGCAACAAGCAGCAGGGAGTGTTGATGAAAAATTTCCGTATCTTTACTTAAATTGCATTGAGGCAATGCCGGAGAATCATATTATTATTTTGGTCGATGGCGGTGGCTACAAGCAAGGTGCCATCAAGTGGCTAAATACCGCCGTCAATAGGAGGCGGTATCAATCCCAAAACAATGGCAAAACCATCCAAGTTATGAAACTTGTTGAGTTTATTAGGTGGGCAAATAAAAATTTTTAATTAAAAAGTACAGACCTCCCCATAATATTCAAAAACTCCCCTTAAATAGCCCAAAGCAAAAGCCGCATGAGGGCTTTTGTGCCTTACGGTTCCTGCTTGGCTTTCATCTAGGTTGTCAAAATTAATATTTAAAAATGCCTGTAGTCTTCTTCCGGCTTCAAGTCCAGCCTCATATGCGCACCCCGCGCATTTATGGCGACCGTCTCCCCCCTGATCGTTTGGCAACGAAGCAAATTCGTTGTTGTGCCTATGATCTTTTTGACAAATCATGTAGTCTCCTATTTAAAAGATTATCTACTTTATTATTTTTTTTCTTAATTCCTGATATATTTTTTACTTTAAAAAAGTATTACATTGGTACACAGGGGTACACAGGTATACAAGTGGCGTTTTGGTCACTGCCGTGCTCATCGTTATCCGCCTCATGGCATCTTATGGCGCCGTTTATATCACGATGTTTATGAAGCGCTTTATCAGTGTGGCGGACGATCGCAACCCAGGCAAAGCGACACCTTTTATCGTTGGCTGGGCTGGCATGAGAGGCGTAGTCTCGCTGGCTGCGGCACTTTCTATCCCTGCCATGGCTGGGAGCGAGCCATTTCCGCACAGAGACCTCATCTTGTTTATAACATTTGTCGTGATCTTGCTAACGCTTGTGGTTCAGGGCTTAAGCTTGCCACTGCTCATCAAAAGTGTGAAATTTCCAGACTTTAACGACCACATGCCAAATGAGCTTGCAAGGATCAAGATCAAAAAGGCGCTTGCGCAGGCTTCGCTTAAATTTAAAAAAGAGAAATTTGTTGGCGATGAGAATTTCTTATTTCAAAAGCTTGAAGAGGTTTGGAATTTCGAGCTTGAGAGTGAAAATTTTGAGATCAGCGACGAGACTAGACAGAGATATTTTGAAATTTTAGAGGAGCAAAGAAAGGCACTTTGTGAGCTAAATAAAGATCCAAAGATCGATGAAGAGGTGATTAGGACGTTTTTATATCACATCGACCTTGAGGAGCAGAGGTGGCAGCCACATAGCGAGCACTAAAATTTTCTCCCGACGCTGCAGCTTACCGCGCCGCAAAATCTCTTGCCAAATTTGGCCTCGACGATGAGCACAAGCACGAAAAATATCTTCTCATCGTTTAACCGTGCGATCTGGCGCAGGGTCTGGCTGGCATTATTAAATTTAACATCATTTTCGCGCAAACTCTTGCAAAACTCAGTCTCGTCAAAGCCAAGCATGCGTGAAATTTCACTGATCGTGTAAGGCTCAAGCGAGGCGATGATGCGGTCCATGTTGCACATAGTTGGATTTTTGCGGTGCGTGGTGACGTCGATTATCTCATTTACGAGCTTTACTAGTTTTCTTCTGCGGTTAAAAAGGTGCAAGATCACGGCACAAACGATCAAAGCTCCTGCAAATTTATGCGCGCTCATCATCCACTCACTATAATCACCCATGGCGAAATTTAGCCCAGTAAATGCAAGCAGGCAGATACCACAAGCAAGAGCGCAAACAAGACAAAATTTATATATCACTTCTACTTTAAGCAATGCAAATTCCTTAGTTTTCTTGAAATTATACACCCCTGAGCAAAAAATGAAGGGCGCCAACTAGAAATTTAGCTGGCGCGTTAGAGTAAATTTAGCTAAAACTTGTAGTTAAAGCTGAGATTAAAGGTGCGTGGATCGCCATAAACCATCATGTTTTTGCCGATGCCCTCGTAGTATTTTTTATTAAAGAGATTGTCGATATTTAGCTGCACGTCAAAGTTTTTGGCAAATTTATATCCAAACATCAAATTTGCCAAGGTGTAGCCCTTTTGTGTGATCTCACCTGCGCCTTTGCCAGTGTAAATTTTGCTCTTATACATAGCTCCAGCCCCTACTCTAAAGTCCCTAAATTCATACTTTGCAAATAAATTTGCCGTGCTTCTTGATGAGTCGGTGGCGTATTTTTCACCATTAGCATCTTTTGCGTTAAAGTGCGTTGCACCAAAGCTTAGGCTTAAGTTTTTAGTGATCTCGCCGTTTAGATCTAGCTCGACGCCCTTGCTTGTGACACCTTTGCCAGATTCATATATTTTGGCATTTGTCGCTGGATTTATCTTGCCAGTATCTATGCCAAGCTTGTCTTGCACGATCTTAAAGACGCCAAGACTTGCTTGAAGCGCCCCGTCAAGATACTCGCCTTTGATGCCCACCTCATAGTCTTTGCCTTGGATCGGATCAAGATACTTGTCATTTGCGTCCTTTACGCTTTGAGGTTTAAATATGCTCGTGTAGCTCGCATATAGAGTGTGGTTTGCTCCGATGTCGTAAGTGATGCCAAGATATGGTGTGATCTCATTTGTGAAATTTCTATTGCCTTTACCACCCTCGATCTCGTATTTGTAGTAGCTCACCCTAGCACCTAGCAAAAATTTAAGCTCATCGGTGATTGATAGTTTATTTGCCGCGTAAAATGCCTTTTGTATCGTTTTGTCTTTGTTGTTTTGATCTTCATAAGGGAATTTCGGATCATCAAGGTGCAAGTTTTTAAAATCAATCCTGCTTCTAGCCGTATAAGCAAGCCCAGCTGGCGTAGTCCTTTGCAGCCAGTAGCTACTTACCTTATCGCTACTTTTTTATAGTTGTTATACATCGCGCCAAAGACAAACTCATGGGATAAATTTGCTATCTCGTAAGGGATATTTGCGTATGCATCGACGTTGTGGATATTCTCCTCTCTTTTGTTTGCATAAACGCTAAGATCACCTATGTTGCCGGTGTCATCTAAATTTACCGCTCCGCCGTAGTAGAGTAGATTTGAGTCAGTGTTTGCCCGTCTAAAATGAGTAGCTTAAATTTAAGCTCGCTTCATTTTCAAAGTAGTGCTTAAAATCAGCATAAAAATCAAGTGTTTTTATATCCCACCTAGTCCAAGGCTGAGAGAAAATTTCATTTTTACTAAAATTTGTCCTAGAGCCATCTGCGTAAAAAGCTGGCATGCCACCCCACCTAACGCCACGGCGTCTTAGCTCTTGATAAAACGCACCAAGGCTAAGCCATGAGTTATCGCCTATGTCACTATCGACTACGCCGTAAATCGCGCTATTTTTTCGGTTGTAATAATCCATATAAGAGTGCGACTTCTCATGCATAAAAGATAGCCTTGCTCTAACGCTCCCGCTCTCATTTACTGGCGTTTGCACATCGCCATTTACGCCGTATCTATCGTATGAGCCAGCACTTAGTCCAAAATTTCCTTTAAGCTCTTTTGAGTCTACTCTTTTTCTTATGAAATTTAAGCTTGCAGCTGGGTTGCCAGCGCCTGCAAGTAGGCCATTTGCCCCTTTTACCACCTCGACTCTTTCATAAGGCAGCAAGCTCATATCATTTGCGCCAAGGCTAAAGCCGCCAAAGCTAGGCATCGAATCAAGCAAGTAGTAATCTATCTTAAAGCCACGAGCCGTCGGATATACGCGCTCGTCCCATTTGTTTAGCGTGACGCCTGGGATATTTCTAAGAAGCACTTGATAGTCCTTGATGCCTTGATCTTTTAGCCTTGCTTCTGTTAGCACAGTTAGCGACTGGGGCGTTTGGCGAGAGGTTAAATTTAGCCTTGTCGTGCTCTTTACAAGCTCTTTTGCAAAGTAGTTTGCATCGTCTCTTCGCTCGCTCTCCACGACATCGACCGCTTCTAAAACCTTCTCGTTTTCACTAGCATAAATTTGAGGCAATGCCAAATTTAAAGCAACTAAGCTAAGTAAAATTTTTTTCATTTTTTTCTCCTTTTAAATTTTCTAAACCACAGATAAAGCCCTGAGATACTCAAAACTAGCGGCGAGATACCCACTATAAACCAGATAAATTTCGTAGTTTGGTTGTAGTTTCCAAAGTGCGATCTTCTAAAGGCTGAGAGGATTTTCTCGCTTAAATTTGCATTTTTTATGTCTAGGACGCTAACTAGCTTGCCGCTATCTTTGTCATAAGTGATCACGCTTGAGTATTCGTTATGCAAGAAACTTTGCCACATCACGTAGCCAAAGATGCGGATGTTTGCCCCTTGCATGAAAGGCAGCGAGATAAAGTGTGGCTCAAAGCCTTTGATCTCCTTTTTCGATCTAGCAACCAGCTCATCAAGAGATAAGCTCTTATTATAAATTTTTGCGTCTATCACGAAGTCATCTTTAAACTCTGGCGCGCGTGCCATCTGAAATTCCCACCAAGCGCCACTTATGCAAATGAGCAGCAAAACTGGCGTGCAAAAAATTCCTATTATCTTGTGGATGTCGTTCATGAAAACGTTTAGGCCATTTACGCGCAGTCTAAGCAGAGTTAGCCAAAATTTGCGGTAGATCACAAAGCCGCTAATGCAGATAAAAAATGTAAAAATAGCTGTTAGAAAAAGGATAACATTGCCACTTTTTTCAAGCAAAAGCTCCTCATGGATATGCGCTAAAACTCCGAAGAACCCCTCGTCATGTGCCAGTGGCTCGCTCTTTATCTTGCCGTTAAAAGCGTCAAAATAGATAAATTTCCACTCTTTTTTGCTATCGTTATGCTCGATTAGCCAGATTTTGTCGCATTTTTTAGGGTTTGCATCTATGTTTATGCCAACCATCTCGTAGCCGCTAAGCTCGCTTGCGACGATATCTCTTAGCTCATCAAAGCTGATCCTTTTGCTCAAATTTTCTTTGTTTAAATTTACATTTACGATATTTGGACGAAAAAGGCTGTTTAGCTCGTCTTTATAAACTAGGATCGCACCGCTAAAGCAAACTACAACAAGCGGGATAAAAAAGAGAAGCGACAAATACGTATGCACCTTGTAAAAAAGCTTTAAATTTAAAAATTTCACCCCTTTTGCCACCTTTTAAAAGTTAGTCTTGATAACAGCTTGCAATTTTATAAGATTTTTGCTCTTATAATTTTTAAAACCATTATCAAAATATAATTTTAAAAAGAAAGTGACATTTATGAAATTTGAGTTTGCAAAGGTAAAAAATTTGATTAAAAAAAGAGAGACAACTCCTCTTTGTGTAAGCGGAAAAGCCAGAAAAGGGGGAAGCAAAGTCTTAACCGCTACAAAAAGGAGGGTCCGTTTAGGACGATGAAATGTTATTATTTAAATATAAATTTTAATGAAATTTTTAGTTAATAAAAAAGAAATTCTGCGTAATACTAAAGTCAATTACGATATTTAGGCATTTTCTAAAGAAATTTCTCTTTTAAAAAGGTAAAAATATATGCTTTGTGTGAAAGCAAAAATCACATTTGAAATTTCATTTTTATTAATATTAAACGTGGTTTATTCAAAAAGTTATTTTATTTATTTTTTCAAAAGTTCTATCAAATTTTAAAATTTCATGAACGAGTAATTTCGGCTCTGATTTTAGTGGCAAGCTTTGCGAGACCTAGATTTTAAGATAAATGTCAAGAAATTTTAACAATTTCTTTCAAAGTGTGGCGTATCAAGAAAAGAACTAAAATTGCCACCCCAACGATTTAAACTATTTAAGCTCTCCCAGTAATTGCCTATTTCTTGCAAGTCTTGCTTAGATTGAAGCCATACGCCATTTTTAAAAATATGAAGATCAATAGCACAACGTTTTAAGTGATTTGACTGCAACGTCCTGCTTTTGCCAGTATTATAGTAAATTTCTTGCTGGGCTTGCGTCCTTTCAAGCTCGCCACCCCTTACAGAATAGCCGTTTATATGAAGATAGATCAAAAGCTTTTCAACGTCACACATGAACGCTTCTTGATTTTCGCCAAGTGTCATATTATCACTCCTTTTCAAGTTTTTTATTAATAGCTCTATCAATGATCGAATTTATCCACTCGGTGCCACGCCAAGAAACGAAGCCACTAAGAGCAAGAGAAACTTTAAGATTATTTAAGAAGTAAAAAAATATCTCATAGCTTATCCAACAAAGAAACATAGAACTAAGAGAACTCAAAAGAAAGGAAAGAATTTTATACTTTGCCCTTTTATAATCAACGTGATCAAAATTTAAGATAGAAGCGATAAAGCCTATAATAAAAACAACGATTAAATAATCATCATCTTTATTAAAATTATCCATTTATACATCCTTTTAATAAATTTTCTATCTGAATATAATAGATTATAAGCCCCTTTAAACTATCTGGATCAGCTGGATTAAACAAAGGCTTTTTAGGAAGTTTTACATCACACTTTATGGGGATATAGACCTTTTGGATAGTAGTTTGCGGAGCTTTAGCAGAACAGCCAACAAATAACACAATATAAGAAAGAAAGATAAAAAAGTAAATTTTATTTCTTATAGTAGTCATTGTTGAACTCCAAAAGCAAATTATCATAAAACTTTAGTTTTTCGCAATAATCACTATTATTAGGTATTTTAATCTCACCAAAGCGTTTATTTAATTCTTGACTTAGCGAGCTATTATTTAAAGAAAGTTTTTCACTATCAATTTTTAATTGCTCGATTTTAGAATTTTGATTATCAATGATTAAAAAAGCGTTTTGAGTAGCTAGCTTTTCAACAGCTAGATCAGCTTTTAATTTAGTTGCTTCAGCTTCAAGATCGTTAATGCTATTTCTAAGAAAAAATATATATAAAACTAGAGTTGAATAAGCAAGGATATGAATAACTAGCCCCCTACTAAGTAGAGAGCTAAATTTTAAAAAAGAAAACATTATTTAACAGTTCTTGCGCCAATGATATAAATATCATCAAATTTAACGCCGTTAAATGTTTTGCCAGCGAGAGCCGTTTTGACCTGAGCTTCGTCAATACTAGGTTTTGAGTAAAAGCTAAATGTAGCCTTATGACCTGCTTGACTTTTGCCAGTAATAGTGTATTCAATAACGCTAGGCTCGTTTGAATTGCCTTGCTCAGCGTCCCTATAAAGAATGTGATAAGTGCCTTCAAGAGCATTAGCGCAAAACGTTTGCGCTTCTGCACCAGAGCAAGGAAGAGAAAAACTATAAGTTCTACCATTTATCGTATTTTTAATTAAAACTTTTTCAGCCATTTTTTACTCCTTATAGCCTATCAAATTTCAAAGTAACGTAATCGCATTTAGTCGTATCATCAAAACTAGCATTAAGATTATTTTTAAAATCTGCTACAAAATTTTGATACATATAGCTTTGCTTAACGTGTGGAATGGTTATCATAGTTGAAACCCTACCTGTCGGAGTTTTAGCACCGACAATAACACTTTTACGATTTAGTGGGTCTGGCGTAGCTGTAACGGCTGTGCCACCTTCTTGAAAAGAGGAATAAGTTTCGATCTTGCCAGCAAGAAGTGGGATCAAAGCGCTTTCGTCGCTACCAGTTGAAAAAACAAGACTTTTCGAATAAAGTCCGTCAATTTGTTGTCTTAACATTTTTTTATATCCTTTCTCGTCATTTAGACTTTTTTGATTTGTTTTTTTTGTTAAAACGTTTTAAACAAGAGAATATTAAGCAAAAAAGAAAAAGTTAAATAATTAAGAATATATTAAGCGGACGCTTCAGCGACGCTCAAACCGCTAGCGGTTTTCGTCCGCGATGTGTTTGCGTGGCGTTAGCCAGCTAAAAAATACTATAAATTTGAAGTTCTTTCAAGCCATTAGCAGAAAACTAACGCCACAACGCAAACGAAATCAATTAAGCAGGGAAAAGGATCGGTAATGGGTAAAGACTAAAAGGAAAAAAAGCAGGCTTAGGGGGAAGAAAGAGAAAACACGGCACACACCGCAGAGCGGTGGTGATGCCGTGTTTGAAGAGAAGACAGAAACGAGGATAAGATTATCTTAGCAAGGTGCAAGCTGGACGGTTATACTGGTTATAACGTTTAGTCTTTTGTAAAGAACCATTAGAATTATAAAATTTAGCTATAAGAGTAGCTTTAGAAAAAAGAAAAGCTCTTAAAAAATCTACCGAGCAAAACTGCTTATCAAGATAAGTTTCGGCTTCATGCAAAGCATTAGCATCATTAAACAACACATATTCGACAACACAATTATCATTATCGACCAAAGGTGGATAACCATTGCAAGAAACTGTTTCAAGATAAGAATAATTGCGACAAAGAACAAAAGCGGCTTCAGAAGAACTTATATCCATAAAAGCCTTTTTAAAATTATCAAATCTTGAACTAGAAAAAGAAAGACTAAAAAACAAACATAATAAAAAAAATTTATTAAGCATAATAGTCCTTTCTTTCTAAAAAATAGAATTAATGTAATTATAGATAAGCAAGATTAATTTTTACTTATCCATAAATAAAGAACAAGAAACCCCTTTAACAGCTAAGCCACCAACTTCAAGATGTGTTTTGATAAGCGTGGATAATTCATTTTCGTTTTTAGTCTTTTTAACATTATGAAGTAAAATTTGCTTACACATACGATTTTTATTAGAAACAAAAGCTTTAAATTGCTTATTGTAATTGAAGTCATCAGGTGGAAAATTTGTTTTTTGAGTTTCAAACTCAACCTTATAAATATACTTGATTTCAGCAGTGGAAACGGCAGTTAAAAAAGCTATCAAATCAGGAACGCTTTTAGCTTCAAGCGTAGAAGTAATAACTCTATTACCCTGCTGTTGAGTAATTTTATAGATTGGCATAATAATCCTTATTAAAATAATAGTCATGCTTATTCATATAATCCATGTAAAGATTATTTGAAAAATCAGAAAAATTAGGAACACAATTTAATAGAGCACTATAAGAATTTATTGCACTATTTTTAAAACGAGAATAAGCAACATCAAATGATAAAGGAGTAAATTCTTTGCAAAATTTAACGAAAGTATCAGGGTTACGAGCGTTTAAATAAGGTTCTCTAGGACCAAGAAAAAAGACGTAATCATCAACCAAAATATTGGGGTTAAAGCTATTAAAAACATTTAAAAATTCAGCCACAGTAGGAAAATCCAATCTAAATTCTTTATGATCATTAAAAGTAAAAAAAGCACCTTTAATATAATCTTCAAATTTTATATCCTTAGGATCAGGCGCTAAATCTGGATAATCATAATTAAAAGGATAGTCAGCAAAAGTAGCAGGTTTCAAAGGATAAGAAGGGTCATTGCAAAAACGACCATAATAAGTATAAAAACGACAATTAAAAAGAGAAAAACTAATTCGAAAAGTCCCCATTTGATAATTTGCAACATTACTATGAAACATTAATTCACTCTCATCATCATTAGTCAAATCACGAACAGAAAAATCAAAATAACCAGCACGAAAAATTTGGGGGACAAAAGGCTCGAAAGAAGGACAACACCCACACAAAAGAGATACCATTATTCTTTACCTACAAGATCTTGACAAAGAATTTTTAGAAGTCGATTTGTTTCTTCAAGAGAGCCAATATCTTTTTTCTCTTCAGGCTTATTGACGATATGATCATTTAAAATTTTCTCAATACGAGCAAGAATAGCCCCAAGAGTATCAAATTTTTCCATTTCTTTAGCAAATGCACTTTCACAATCAAGAGCCACGATTTTTATCCTTTCCGTTAAAATAACCCAAGCCATTCATCATAGTTATAAACATTTCACTAAGACCTAAAACATTACCGCTATCATCAGTGACAAACATAAAATCAGCAACATGGTTTAAAGCATCAATGTCGATCTTATCACTTCCAGTTATACGCCTTAAAACTTCTTTATCTTGCGGAGTAAAACGAGAGCTAAAAAGCTTAAAAAGTAAAGTTTGATTTATATTATCAACCTTAGCCTTTGCATAGTTAAATTCTTGATTTTTAGTTTCTAAAATGTGCTGACGTTGCCCAACAATAACATTTGCATTTTGTAGAGCAGAACTATTAGAATTATTAGTATTAATGATTTGGTTACCACAATTAACAAGAACTTGAGCAACACCAACACGATCAGAAAAATTACCAGTTAAAAAGCCAATCATACGATTAAGTTTTGCTCCTTTAATCTTTCCAAGCTTGTTTTTGGCATATCGACCAAGCGGAGAAAGTAAAGCAATAACGCCAGCATAGACGATAGACATTATTTTACTAACTACATTTTCTTGAATTTGGATATATTTCATCAAAGCGGCACTAAACATAATCGTAATACCACTATTGATAGCATCTTTTAAAATGCCGTCATCCATACCGCTATTTTTTAAACGTTTTAAAACTTGATCGTAAGCGACATTATAAGTAAGGTCTTCAAACATTTCATCAATACCAAGTTTTAAAATTCTACCTGCTTCAGATTGTTTTTCAGCCATTATTCAACATCCTTAAGTAAAGTTTTACTAGGCAATTCAGTATCAAAAAGGTCTTTAAAATTTGGCATAGGCAAATCAAAAAGATCAAGAGCTTCATTATCTAGCTCAAAATTGTTTTCATCGGTATAAGTGCGAGCTTGAACAGCTTGACGAGATAGAGCTATCTCACGCGGTGAAGCCTTTGCGATAGTGTTGCCGTCAAGGTCTTTAATAGCAACTGAAGTTTTGTCATACTCCGCCTTTTCTTTATAAATTTCAAGTGTTTTAGTAGAGTTTTCACTAAGTATTTTTTGATTTTCAGCATAAGAAGCTGGCAAAGAAATTTCAACAGGACGATCAAGGCTCAAAGAAGCATCAACACGATTTTTAACATCAACTTTTGCATCAAGTTTTACACCTGCTAAGCCTTCTTTTATAGCCTGCGAATACCCTTTTGAATTAGTAACAAGCTTTTCTAAATTTTGATTATAAACCTTTTGATTTTCGCCAATAGTTGATATATACTTAGAAATTTCGCTATTAATATTTGCTTGAGATTTTAGAACTTCTTTAAAATTTACATCAGCCGAAACAGCCGAACCACTACCAACATTTGTATTTGTATGAGTTTCAGTTTTAAAAGAAGTTAAATCATTTTCAAAAATACGATCACCATTTATAGGGTTATAAAACTTTTGAGTGATAGGATCAAGCCAAAAACCATTACTGTCTTTTATAACACGTCCTTTAATGGTAAAAGGCTGACTATATAAATTTTCACGCCTAACGATAGCTTCTTGATTTGCTTCAGCCTTGCTCTTATCATTTAGATTTACATTTTTGTTTTCTTCTACGGATTGAGAAGCAGATAAAGAAGAAGAAAGTAACCCAGAACAAAGAATTTGCAAAATTTGATTTTGATTAGCGAGAATATTAAGTAAATTTGTATTAGGTAAAAAATTACCTAACTTAGAAGCATCAGCAGGAGCAGGCTTTTCACTTTCAGTTTTAGTAGATGAAACAACTTCACTATTCTTAGTAACAATATTACCTAAAACTTCATCCGAAGAACTACTGTTTTGCAACTGCTTTTCAACATATTTACTGACACCAAACAAAGCAGCACCTGCAAGAATACCACCAGCCCCAGCAGTAACATCAGCTGAATTAATTGTAAAAGGCTTAAAATCACTTGAATTCTTTGGAGCAGACCAAAAATTAGAATTAATACGAGCTGGCATTATAAAGTATCCATGTGTGGAGTATCAAGAACATTAGCAATACCAATTTTAAAATCAACGCCGTCTTCTTCTTGATAACCAGTTACTTCTTCAAAATTATTACCACCAAAAACATAACGAAGTAAAACAGCTTCTTTATATTGTTTTGCATCATCTAAATTTGCACGATCAAGCAAAGAAGCAGGACAAAAAAGACGTTGTAAAAATACTTCATTTAATTTCGAAGAAGCAAAATTGATACTCCAAAGCTCATAAAAAACGATAATTTTAAAAGAACTTAAATGTAAAGAATAAGCCTTATTAACAAGAAACAAATTAGTAAAACCACTTACAGCAACAAGAGAACCAGGAGCTAAAGAAGCGAAGGGATTACAATTATTATTTAAATTTAAAGATAAATCTTTAAAAGAAGGTCTATCGCCATCAACAAAAGTTTCTTTTAAAGAGTCGAGCTCAGCTTTCAAAGTAGAAGATGCAATGCCATAATCAACTTCAGGATAAAGCCCACTAACATAATAATCAAAAGAAGGCTTAAAACCAAAACCACGAAAAAGCATACGATCACAACTAAAAAATTCATTATTACCATTATAAAGCGGAAAAGAAAAATCTTTAATCATCAAAGTATTAGTATCAGTATTTTTATAAAATTGAATGCTAGAAGTTTCATAAAAATAAGGTCGATCAGATACATGATGAAAAACAAAATTAATCCGCCCCTTAGCAGTAGAAGCATAATAATGAGGCAATTCAGCACCACGAACAACATCAGAAAACTGAAGTGACATAAAAAACTCCTTAAAATAAATCTAATTTAAATTGCTTAATGGCAAATATATACTTACGACCATTTCGCAACGAATAGCCGTGATCTTCTAAAAGCTTTTTTAAATTTGTTTGCTTAAAAAGCTCATTTAATTCATCAAAAGCAGAATACAAAGATCGACGGCTACCAACAACAATATCAGCCCAAACAAAGCCCAACTTTTCAGCATAAAGCCTTTTAATAAAAGGGCTTTTAATATCAATACAATAAATTTCATCACCACCACGCAAAAGATCACTTATTAAGCTACCATAAGCATTTAACTTCTTCATTTAATAGCCTTTAAAGCCGTTTCAATAGGACGCTTGTAATCATTATTTCTTATTTGAGAAATTGCAACAAAAAAATCACTTAAAGAAGCAGTAAAAACATCAAAAAGCGGGTTATCAACATCTAAATTTTGATTTTTTATAGTCTTTTCATTTTTTAAAAAATTACCTGCAAGCTTTGATAAACCATATTCGTGAAGACTTAAGCCGTCCTTTTCAAGGTCTTTTAAGGTTTCGGTGAAAACATAAATAAAATTTTCACCGCTAACACCTAAATTTGTATAAACCGCACTAACAAAAGCCTTTAAAGCCATTTTTGCTTTTTTGATATCTCTTGACTGAATAAGATCATGCATAGTAAGAGCTTTAAATTTATCATCGCCCCAAGTAGATATAAAATCCCAAAATTTAAGCCGATTAGTATCAAGATCACATCTTTGGTAAATTTTACGCACACTTTCAGACTGAATAGCCCCAGCAGTTAAACGATTGACTTCATCATCAGTTAGATCATACCATTTACAGATGCTAAGCCCTTGCGACCAAAACGCCCCTAAATGGCGAAAAATGTAGCTTATCTCGTTTTCTTCATTAATAGGGATTAGCCTTTTAATCGCTAAACGTCCAAATTCTGCTTCGTGTCTAAAAACAAAAAGATCAATTTTTGGATTAAATCCGTTAATCTCCCACTTCGTAAAAATTAAAGTAGATATATTTTTGCTTTGAACTTGTTTTATCTTGTCATAAACCCTAAACATATGCGGATTTTTACCAAAGCTTACACCTTCAAAACGAGTAAAACGCATAAAATTATTTACATTTATTTCGGTAATATCGCTAAAAGTCGCCGAATTTTCATCAATTATTAAATCGTCATCATCTTTTTTATATTGATCGGAGTAATTAGAAATTCTCTTTAAACTTCTAAATTTTAAAAAGTCTTGTGGAGTATATTTTATCCCAGTTACATCAGTAGCTAGATCAAGCCTTAGCACGCTTACACGAAAATTAACCCCAAATATATCATTTAAAAATTTATTTACAAACTCATAAGCCCTAATATGCCCATATTTAAGCAAAAATACACTTCTAAACTGAATTTTTAAATGATATAGCCCCTTTGGCTTAAATTTTGTGTCCGATATAGTGCAAAATATATCATCATTTGCAAAATAACCAAAATATTGCCCCAAGCCCTTACTTGATACTTTGAAATTGCCATATTCAAAGCCCAAATCATCAAGCACATATTTTTCGCCAAACGTGCGTAAATTTTGCGCCTGCTGTTTAAGCATAGCTATCTTGTGGATAAAAGCTGAAAATTTAGTATCAAAATATTTTTCATCGGTGCAATTAACCCCAATTACTAAAGTATCGATACCTTGATGAAGTATTTTAAATCTATCGTCTTTATAAATCATTTTCTTTAACCTTAAGTAAAGTTTAGCTTGTCCCGCCTAACCTTGCTGATAGTCTAGGCGTGGGGCTAAGTTTTAGCCCCTATTTTTCAAGCATTCGAGCCGTTTTTAATACTCTCCATTTTTAACATTGCCGTGACAAAGCTATCAATAGCAGGGACAAATTTGTTAAAGACTACAACTGGAGTTGAATTATATGCGTCCTTGTAAAGTCTATATTCAATCTTGCCACTAGCAATATATACTTCATCTTCTTTTAAGTCTAAGTATTGCTCTTGTGTAATTCTTGTTGTATGCTCGCCACCGCTGTTAAGTGCGACAAAAGTAACAACATAGCTATCGTCCCACCTTTCAAACTCGCCAAACTCATTTACAACAGGTTTATTATCCTTATCAAATTTTTGTTTGCCTTCAATCTTTTTAACCTTCAAAACCTTTATCTTTTGCTCGAAATAATCAGCATTCTGGTTAAGCGACTGGTAAATTTCGCGGTAAAGTGTTTCGTTTGTGCTATCCATTAATGGAGCTGTGCTTTTTGCCATTGTTTATCCTTTTTGAAAAAATTTGATTTTTTATTAAATATCTATTACCGATAATTTGCGAAAGATAAGCCTTGCTAATCTTTAAATGATCGCAAAGATCAGCCCGTGTTAAAGTTGTTTTAGTTGATAAAATTTCAAGGACTGAAAGAATAAGCTTATAATGTATCTTTCGCATTAAATAGCCTTTATTTCAGCATTAAACGGGAATAAGCTTTTTAAATAGCGAACTATCGCACACATAACCGCAACGATAGCAACCATTTTCTTTTTACCATTAGCGATTAAACGATCATAACGTGCTTTAAATTTCTCGTTAAAACGAATAGCGCATAAAGCAGACATAAATAAAATACGTCTTATGTTAGAACTACCCATTTTATTTATCTTTTGATTTCTATGCACGCTTGAGCCACTTTGAAAAATTCTAGGACTAAGACCGAGGAAGCTGACAAACTGCTTTTCAGACTTATCACGATTAAAATGTAGTTGTGGGAATAAATTTAAAGCTAGATCGATGCCAAAGCCTTTATTGCTTTTAATAATTTCTTCGGTCTCAGGAATAGTTTTTTTAACAAGATCAAAAGCTAACTTTTGAAGCATAGATTGAAGCTTTGCAATCTCTTTAATAAGATTTTCGATAACTTCATCAACAACGCTATTTTTTACAAGTTTTTGAGATTGTTTAAAATTTTTAAGTTGAGTGTTAAGCTTTTGAAGTAAATTTAAAGTTGAGTTGTAGCTTTTGATTTGTAAATATTCGGCGTTATATTTATCAGGCAATATTTCACTTTTAAAAGTCCTAGCATAAACAGCCAAGCCATAGCTATCATTTACATCAGTTTTAATAGTGCTGAGATGCTTTAAAAATAAAGAAGCCTTATATGGATTTGTAACATTATATCGAATATTTAGATCAGATAAAGCCTTTTGAAGTGCTAAATGATAATTTGAAGTTGCTTCAAAAACAACTAAAATTTCATCATTTTTAAAACTATTGAAATAAACTTTAATAAGATCATAATTGTTAGGCAGTGTTTCAAACTTAGCTTTTTCACTCGCAACAGAAGTTAAAAAACAAACATCGATTTTATCTTTAGAAACATCAACGCCACAAAAAAACGCTTTTTTCATTTTTGATACTCCGAAATAAAATTTAGGTTATGTTTCTTTCTTGTATTCAGTGTTAAACACTAAGATTTTTAACCGAAACATCAACCATAAGCCCTAAATCTAGGTCACAGCGTAAAAACCGCTTAAATCAGTAGCAGGAACTTATGGAAAATTTTATAAAATCAAAAGAGAAAAATACGAAACGAGATGTGTAAAAATTCTATTTGATTTTATGGGAAGCATCATACAAAAATCAGTAGTCAATTCTTGCGAGTGAATGGAATTTTAAAATTTGCAAAAATAGTAAATTTATTTTTAAAATATGTGATTTAAATTTTAAAAATTTATGAGCGAGCATATCACGGGCTCTAAATTTAGTGGCGAGCTAAGGCGGGTGAGTAAGATTTTAAAATTTGTCAGAATTTTCTAAACAAAACGCATGCAGTGCGTTAGCACATTTGCATGCCACTTCTAACGTTGTCGGAGTTAGGGGATCGTTAAGGGGGAAGAGAGCGACTTCGTAATTCAAGCCTCTTCCCCCTTAACAAAGAAGCAAACATTTAAATTTGATTAGATTGCTTTGTAAATTTTAAAATTTGCAAAAAAGCTCAATTAAATTTATAAATTCTAATTCTTAGGCACAAGCTCTAAGACGTTGCAGGCTCGTTTGCTGCCCATTTTGCAAGCTTTATCAAGGGCATTTGCAGATAGATCAAAGCTCTGCTCTACGCCGTTTCCTTGCAGATATTTGTAGCTAGCTCGTAGCAAGCTTCGCTGCTGCCATTTTCGCAAAGCGACTTAAATATCTCATAAGATCTAACCATATCTTTCTCCACGCCAAGACCTCGGCCTAGCATGTCAGCATATAAAAAGCAAGAGGTTTTGTCTTTGTTCTCACACTCGCTTGAAAGCTTTTTAGTAAAGCTCTCGCAAGCTTTTGCGTCACTTTTGTTGATGCAGTTTTGCATATTTTCATCCCAGTTTGCGCTTAGAGATAAAACAGCAAAGGCTAAAAATAAAATTGATTTTTTCATAAATTTCAGAGACAAACCCCCTTTGGGGGAAAGGGGGTCATTACAAAAAGGAGGTTTCTTGTTGGACAAGTGGAATAATACAAGCCTCGTCTAAATTTAAAGCCAACTCTTATTTAACAAAAAACAATCAAACAAGATCTCTCTTGCTAAAGCCCAAATAGCCGCAAACTAGCAAGATCGCGCCAAGCACCAAGGGATAGATGATCGCGTAAGCTACGAAGGTCGCTTTTGAAAATGTGCCTAAGATAAAGTAAGACGCAGTGCCGATGACTGCTAAATTTGGATCAAAAAGGCTAAGCGCTGCTATCCTAAAAAGCTCGATCGGATTTAGCATCGCGATAGTGTAGATGACGTACTCATCGACAGAGCTTCGCATAAGCAGTCCAATGAGCGCTAGGTCGATAAAAGCTAGCATGATAAGCCAGAGCAAAAACGCCACGCCTTGGCCTGTTTCTTGATTTTTAATAAGGCTTGATATGAAAAAGCCAAGCGATAAAAAGACGATACTTAGGCTAAAAAGTAGGCCAAAGTAAAGCACCAGCACGCCCCAAGGTATCGACACGCCCTTTATAAAGCCAACCACCACGCAAAGCAAAAGCGAGAACAAAAGCGGCACAAAAACGACAAACGTCCGCCCAAGCGCCTTGCCAAAGTAGTACTCTTTAAGGCTTAGCGGGAAGCTTAGCACGTATTCAAGCAGGTTTGTGTCCCTGTCTTGATTTATGCTTCTAACGGTTGAAATTAGGATAAATATCGGCACGATGATGACGCAAATTTGTATAAATAAAAGTAGCGCCCTTGTTAGCCCAGAAAAGCCTAGCACGCGCGAGTCGGTCACTCCGCTAAATAAAAATCCTATCATCAAAGCAGAAAAAAGAAGCGCATAGATCGCAAACCACCTCGAGCGAAACGACTCTTTGACGTCTAGTTTTGCTATTAAAAAAAGGTTATTCACTCTTGCTCCTTAAATTTTCTTCTTTGATGATCTTGCCAAGGTCCATATAGACGCATCTATCAAGCAAATGAGCGATCTCGTCTATGCGGTGCGAGATGAAAACTAGCGTCTTATTTTGCGTGAAATTATCGAGCAAATTTTTAAAAGACTCCCTTGCTTTTACATCTAAATTTGCCGTTGGTTCGTCAAACATCAAGATTTCACTATCTTTGGCAAATGCGATGGCTATTAACATCTTTTGCTTCATGCCGCCAGAGAGTTTGTAAAAGGACTTATTTAAATTTGCATGTAGGTCAAGCTCTAAAAGCTTGCTAAATTTCTCAATATCTTCAAATTTTACATTTGAGCTTTTGCAGACAAACTCGCAAAGCTCACGCAGGCTAAATTTAAGTGGTGGCGGGGTTTGCGGTACAAATGAGATAAACTTTAGCGCCTCTTTTCTATCTTTTAGGGTATTTACACCATTTATCGCGACGCTTCCGCTATTTGGCACAAACTCGCCCAAGATGATACGCATGAGCGAGCTTTTGCCAGCTCCATTTTGCCCAAGTATCGCTATCTTTTCGCCAGCTTTTACATTTAGACTGACGCTATCAAGTATCTTTTGCGAGCCAAAAATTTTCGTTACTTCTTTTATATCTATCAAAAAATTTCCTTATATGAGTTTCTTAAAGCCGTTGTCAAATTTAAGTGCATCTTGGTGGCAAACGTCGATACACCTGCCACAAAGTGTGCAGTCAGCCCCAGCTATCCTAAAGAGCTTTTTACTATCATCAGTTTTTGCGCCTTTTTTTGTCATAAAAAGCACGTGTGGCACTAGGCAAACATCAGTGCAAACTAAACAGTGATCGCACTTTTCTTTATCCCAGCTGACCTTTATCGCATTTGGTTTAGCTAGTAGCGAATAAGTCGCTCCAACAGGGCAAACATACCTGCACCACGCCCTGCGTGAGAAGAAAATCTCAACCACAAGCATAGCCACAACTAGCCAGATAGCGTGAAAGTAGCCATAGATGATAAATCTTGAAAATATCCCAACGACGTTAAAAATTTCAAAGACTAGGCTTGAGCTAGCAAAGCTAAGAGCCAAAAACAAAATGGTAAAAGCATATCGCCACTTTGCGTCAAAAACTCGTGGTTTTACTATCTTTTTGGCGCGTAAATTTTCGTGAATTTTCTCAGCTATCTCGCTTATGAGTGAGTATGGGCAAACCCACGAACAAAAGCCCCTGCCACCAAAAATGATGTAAAAAGCTAGGATACTAAGTGAGCCAATCAGCAAATTTACATGAATTTCATGCGTTGCCAAAAAGACTTGCAAGCTCATAAATGCATCTGCTAGGTGAAAGCCAAGTATCCTTGAGGCGCTGATATCGCCCTCTAAAATTTGCACATCGACCCTGTAAGAGAGCACAAATAAAAGATGCACTAAAACGATGGTAAAAATACGCCAAAAACGTATGCTTGGACGCTTTTTGCCATCTTTTGTAGTCGTTATTAGCGTGCTTAGAAAGCTTACGTTTCTAATGGTCGCACGAACGTTATATTTATCCATTTTTACTTTTTAAATTTAGAAATTTCATCAGCAAGGCTGTTTAGATCGCTGTCGCTAACATTTGTCAGCAAGCCCTTCATAAGCGTGTTTTGCACCTTGCCAGCCTTATAATCAGCTAGTTTTTTTAGCAGATCCTCTTTGCTTAGATGAGTGATATCAGGCGCTACGACGCCTTTGCCATTTGCGCCGTGGCACGGAGCGCAAGAGGTTAGGTATTGCTTGCTAACGCCTTCATTTTGCGTCTTAGCCACGCTTAGGCTTAGCTCTTTTACCTTTTTTAGCTCATCTTCGCTGGCAAATTCCTCGCTAGACTTTGACTGCTCTTTTGAGATATTTTGCTCCACTTTTGGCTGAACGCTAGCTTCTGATTTCTCCTTTTTAGGCGGAGTTTGGCTTAGCATAAACACCATGATGCCACATATTAGCACCGCTAAAATGATCGTTATGATTTTTCCGATTTTCATTGTTTGCTCCTAAACTGCGCGTTAAAATCGCTTATCTCTTTGGCTAATTTTCTAATCTCACTCTCATCCATCTTTTTAACAAGATCACGCATCAGCACATTTACCTTCTCTTTGTCTTTGTAAGCGTTTATCATCTTATAAATTTCATCCTCGCTCTTTGTTAGAAGAGATGGTCCGATGATGCCATTTGCGTAGTCGTCGTGGCAGGCTGAGCACTTTGTGATGAAGTCCTTGCTAAGCCTGCCCTTTATAAGCCTTAAATTTATAGTTTGAAGCGGGCTTTTTACCATGGCTAGCGCTCCGATCTGGCGGCTTACGTTGTTATCTTCAAGTCCAAATTTAACGCTTTTTTCGCCGTGCATATCGTATTTTATAAATTCATTTTGCTTATTTGCACTCTCGTTGTTTTCATTTTTTTCGACCTTTATGCTAGCACTCGTCGCTACTTTTGCACCTTGCTCGCTAGCAGCCTCTTGCGCTTTGTCCTCACTCTTTTCACAGCCGACAAATAGCAACGCAGCAGCTACTAAAGGTATTATTACTCTCATTTTTTCTCCTTGTAAATTTCATCATAGCTCATCTTTGGGGCGATATTTATGATCTTTGCTGGACAGACCTCAGCACAAACCCCACAACCCACGCAGCCATTTTTTATAAGTGGTAAATTTGCCTCGCTCATTGCTATCGCGCTATCGCCAACTGGGCAAAGCGTGACGCAAAGATCGCAAATTTGACCGATCTTGCCTTTTATCTTATCTTTTAGCGCCTCTTCTCTGTCGTTATAGGCTTTGCGATCAAGCAGATGCTTAACGTCAGTTTCGCTTAAATTTTCTCTTTTCAAGCTCAAACAAGCCGCCGTGTCACTTAAAACTGCAACGCCCATTTTGACATCGCCCACGACCTTTGTGGCGTGATCGAGCGCACCGCTAGGACAGGCTAGCACACATGGGAAAAGGTCGCACAAGTAGCATCCTCGCTCTTTGGCGTCGATGTGAGCTGAGCCACTTGAGTAGCCATCTTCTATATCAAGTAAATTTATGCTGTGATATGGGCAGACTTGCACGCACTGACCGCATTTGACGCAAAGATCATCAAAGTCATCAACAGCACCTGGTGGTCTAAGATAGAGTTTGTCGCCACTACTTTTTGGCAAAAACTTGCCTATGGCGTATCCAGCCACCGCTGCGGCTGAGCCTATTATCATAAAATTTCTTCTATCCACGTTTCGCCTTTAAAGCGTTGAAATTTGAAACATCAAGCGGTTTTATCCTAGGCGAACTATCTTCAAGTAGCTTTATCGGTTCAGAAAATGGAGCTAGTTTAGCTAAGAAATTTAAGACGCTAAAGACACTAGAGCCATAGAAAAACTGCAAATTTGGATAGTACTGCCAGAGCTGATCGATGTATGAGAGGTGCAAAAATGGCGTGTCGCCGTAACCATCTTTATCCCTATCAAAGCTCTCATACTCATCATAATAGTTCTTGCTCCATCTATTTAGTAGCATCTTTTCGCCTGGGGTGTCGTTTACGACGATGTCCATATTGCCGATAAAGTCGTTGTTTTCAAAGATGCTTGTGCCTTGCGTAGCGTGAAAATAGACGCCAACTACGTTGTGTAAAATTTTATTGCCTATAAAATTTATAGTTGATCCCGGCTGAAACGGCGAGTTATCAAGCAAGATACCACGCGCGTTATAGACAAGGGTGTTATTTTCTATCGTAAAGTCAGAAACGTCCTTTAGTCCGATGCCGATACCAAAAGCGCCATCACTATCCATAACGAGGTTATTTTTTATATTTGAGCCAGCCGAATACATAAAAAACATACCAACAGCATTGCCGATAAATTCGTTATTTTCGACTAAATTTTGATTAGCATACATAAAATGCAGCGAGTATCTGCTGCCAACTGCTTTGTTGCTTAGAAATTTATTGTGACTTGCGTACCATGCGACCATATCACGGCTGTCACGGATGTTGTTGCGCTCGATCAAATTTTCATGGCTATACCAAAGTCTCACCGCGTCACCTCTAAAGCCAAGACTAGCGCCCTTTTTTGAGGTGATGTTGTTTTCAGTGATCTTTGAGCTGCTGCACTCTTTAAAGTCAATCCCAAAAAGCACATCGCTTATGTCGTTTTTAGAAATTTCAACATTATTTGCCTTGTCACAGCCTATGCCAGCGTCAAGCTCGCCAAGGTCGTTGCCACTGCCACTTATCTTTAAATTTTTAAGTGTCACGTTTGAAGCGATGATCTTTATAACGCTGCCCTTGCCGTCACCTTTTATGTGGGCATTTTTGCCCTCGCCGATGATAGTAAGAGGCTTATTTATCGTTATGCCCCCTTCATAAACGGCATCCCCCAGCTTTATCACATCGCCAGGACTAGCGTTATTTATCGCATCTTGAAGGACATTTGCAAAGCCAAAAAGTGGCAAAAAAGCAAGGGCAAATTTAGAAAATTTACGCATTTAGCTCTTTTTTCTTTGAAAATACCGCAAGTATGCAAAGCACGCTCATCACCATCATCACCCAAAAGCCGATAGTTGGGTATGAGTGCGTAGTAAAGTGCGCCACGCTACCATCTCCTAAAACGGTTGGCATAAATGGCTTGATCTTAAAGGCGCCCCACTCTTGCATATTGTGTCCGTACCAGTATAGCCAGCCCACAAATGCACTCATAAATAGCACTGGTGCGATGATGGTTGGCACCATGAGAAGTGAGTTAAATTTACCGTCATAGTATAAAAACGCAAGCATGCAAAGTGTGGCGATAAGTAGATAATAAGGTGCGATCGCTCGCTCTAAATTTCCGCCATGCTCCATAGGATACATGCCGATATAGTGGTTTATCGTATTCATCTCGTGTACGTCGCCACTATATCCATCTACGTGAAAATATACTGGGATGCCATCTGGAAAGGCTGCCTTTGGATAGTTTGGCGCTTCAAGAGATACGTACCAGATAGGGAAAGATGGTGTGCCGATCTCTGCTTTTTGCTCGATCATCTTGTGAAGATCACTTGCCACCTCTTTTGGTAAAAGGTGGTTTTTATACTGAAATGAGCTATAAAGATCGTAGATAGTGTAAGCATAAGATGGTAGCTCGTCGCCATTAGCTATACGCTCTTTTGCTCCGTGCCAACCAAGAACTGGCAGAGTAAAACAAACGCTCATGATGATAAGTGCAACAATGGTATAAATTTTATATTTACTCATAATCTCTCCTTTAAATTTTAAAATTTAGCCTAGCAAAAGTTAAATTTTAAAATTTAAAAGGGGCAAAAATGCCCCTTAAAACTACATACCTGCGTTTTCATCTATCCATTTTAGATACTCGATGATATTTTTGATCTCTTCGTCATTCATATGCTGATTTGGCATTCTAAGTTTAAAGAAGTCAATCATCGCTTTAACGTAGTCATCGTTATAGAATTTAGCAGGATCTTTTATGAAGTCTGCTACCCATTTTTCGCCATTTTCATGTCTTAGTAAGACGCCAGTTAGATCTGGACCTGAGCTTACTTGACCGATAACGTGGCAACCATTACATCCGCCTTTTAGATAAGCCTCTTCGCCTTTTGAAGCAGCTGGGCTCATCGGAGTTGCGATCTCTTTAGCTAGGTTGTTTTTAGCTCTTAGACCAACGTCGGCAGTTTTTACCATGTATTGCCATACTTGATACTCCCAAAGGATAGCGCCATTTACGTCGCCTTTTTTGTAAGCTTCGTCAGCTTTAGTTTTTACCTCTTTGATGTGGCCGTATTGATCAAGTGCGTCATCAACCAAAGCTTTTACTTTTGGATATTTCTCATAATGTTTCTCTTTTAGGTATTTAACAACCTCTTGGATAACATCATCAGTTGCTTTGTTAGTTGCGATTACTTTGTCGTACTCGGCTTTTAGAGCTTCTGGGCTTAGAGTTTTTAGCTTGCTATTTTTTGCAGATTCATATTTTTTATTTGGATCTTTAACAAGCAAATAACCCATCATCTCTAGGTGAAGTGCTGAGCAAAACTCGGTGCAGTAGTATGGGAAGACGCCTTCCATATCAGCTACGAAATTTACTGAAGCAGTTTTACCAGGCTCTAGTGAAGCGTGGATGTTGTAAAGGTCGATGCCAAAGCCGTGAGTCTCATCTTGTGCGCGCTCTAGGTTTGTTAGGTGAATTGTTACATTATCGCCTTTATTTACCTCGATGTGCTCTGGGTTGATGTGGCTTCTGATCATTGTTGCATAGACAGTTACGTTTTTGCCGTTTCTCTCAACTCTTTCTTGACCAGCTAGAGTTGCGTATGGGCTAGCCTCGCCTGTTCTTGAGTTTGTACCCATGTTGTAAGTAAGCGCTGGAGTTAGTTTGCTAGCAGCTATTGAAACAACATCGTGTGGCTCACCAAGTGGGATAGGCATATCATAGATTAGCTCCATTTTTGGACCATTGATGTCGATTAGCTGGTGGTTTTGTGGGTGCAAAGGACCAACTGGGTTGAAGCGATCGATTGAAAGTTTATCAAGTGCGATTGCATATTTGCCAACTGGTTTTGCTGATTTGCCCTCCATTGTATCAAGGTGGCCGATATTGTAGTGAACATTTATCTTATCAAGCACTTTTAAATTTTTATAGTCCCATTTTACGATTTGACTATCAACGTAAAGTGAAGTATAAAGTACGCCATCTTGTGAGTCAAATGATGTATGTAGTGGTCCAAGGCCTAGTTCGACTTGTCCGTGCATTGACTTTTCTCTATCTAAGATAGGTATGCCGTATGGGTCAGTGCCAGCGTACTCTTTTTTGTCGATTAGCTCTTTGATCTTTTTAAAGTCATAAACTGATGCGTGAGTATCAAGCTTGCCACCAACGATGATGTATCTGCCATCTGGTGTTACGTCACAACCGTGTGGGCTCTTTGACTCTGGGATCAAAAATAGTGCTCCAGCTTTAACAGCAGCCTCTATCGTGATCACTCTGTGACCATTTACAACTTTGTAGTTTTTCTTATCCTGTGCAAGTTTTTCTAAAATTTGCCAGTTATAAACGTGTAAGAAGTCAGTATCATTTCTACTAGCACCTGCCTCAAATGGGGGAAGACCTTTTTCGATACCACCTGTATACATCTCACTATTTATTGAGTTTGTAAAGCCCCAGCCGTAGCTCTCGCCCTTACCAGCGTCGCTTAGGTCTTGCCAGTATGGAGGAAGCTCAAGTGAGAAAGATGCTTTCTCGTCGATCTTGCCTTTTGGATAGTCAAATTTCCAAAATGTCACAGCGCCTCTATAGACAGCTTCGTAGTCGTCCATTGAGTGATAGTTATCATCAAGTGGAGCTGCGTACTGGCTAGCTTCGATGACGTACTCGCTGTTTGGAGTGATGAAGCTACCGCCGTGCTCACTCTTCATGATAGGGTTTACGACCATTTGAGTTGTCTCAAAGTCTTTTAAATTTATAACAGCGATCCTTGGGTTTGCCTTGTCGTTGATAAATAGATAATCACCAACATACTCACCATTTTTCTCAGTGAAATTTGGGTGATGCGTATCACCCCAAGTTATCTCTTTGCCCCTGATGTTGCCTTGTTTTAAAACAGCTTTTGACTCATCGTCATAGCCATATCCTTGCCAAGGCTCTGGGGTGAAAACGCCGATGTATTTGTAAATTCTCATCGACGGAACGCCATAAACTAGCACTTGACCACTCTGCCCGCCAGATGAAAAGACGATGAAATCATCTTTTTTACCGCTTGGCTGGTAAGTCTTAGCAGCTGCAAGGACATCTTTTTCGCTTAGCCCGCGCTCTTTCATGACTTTTTCAAGGTCACTACTAGCAGCACAAGCAGCAGTTAAAGATAGCCCAAGCAGTGCAGCACTTGCGACACAAAATAACTTTTGCATTTACTCTCCTTTTTAAAATGAATTTATCTCTAAACTCTTTGTCTTATTACCTAGATCCACGCCAATAAGCACGTTTTTATCTATAAAAATTTCTTTTATCTCGCCGCTAAAAAGCTCTTTTTTACCCTTTAGCTTAAAGCTTTTGTCAAATTTATAGATCACTCCGTCCTCACTAGCTACCAAAACCTCATCTCCCGCGCAAGCAAGAGCTGAAATTTTAGATCTTAAAACTTGCTTTTTAGCTCCACTTTTAAGATCTAAAATTTCTCCGTTTCTAAAGCCTATGAAAATTTCATCATCGCTAAATTTACAAGCGCTCACTGGCGCAAAGCCAACGCTTTTTTGCTCTTTTGCGTTAAGCTTGCTATCAAGCAAAAATGCCTTGCCATTAAAGCTTGTAAAAAACACTCCCTCACCAAGCGGTAAAAAGCTAGAAATTTTATAAACATTGTTAAAATTTTTTGATATAAATTTCTTTGGGCCCTTGTCAAAAATAGCGATCGTTACGACATTTGCCATATCGCAAGCGACGTAAATTTTCTCTTTATCTAGCAAGATATTTGAAACATTACAGCCAACATTTGGCAGAGCAAATAAAAATTCCTTCTCGCTAGCTACCTTTACGATCTCGTTGTTTAAATTTGCAACGTAAAAAGAGCTCTCATCAAAAGCACATCTTTGATCTTTGTAAATTTTCTCCTTTAGTACTAGGCTTTTTGTCTCGCCATCTTTTACATAGATGATATTTTGACTATTTTCATCGACGAAGCAGCCCTTACTCTCAGCAAAAAGCGCCATCAAAGATAAGCTAAGACATAGCAGAAATTTCATTATCTAGGTTGCTTTCATCGTAAATTTAAAATTAACAAAAATATACATATTCATATCTTAAAAGCAAATTAGAAGTTAATTTGTTTTCTTAAGCTTTTAAAGAAAAATATCAATAATTTTTTTTAAATTTTGCTATTTACAATAAATAGACTTTGGAATTTAATGGATAGAAATATATTTTTGATAAAATTTATTATCTATAAAAATTCGTATTTTAGGCTTTCTTTGCATTAAAAATTTAAATTATAAATATTTCTTTAAAAAAATTATTTAAATTATATAATTATATTAAGAAATGAAAAATTTCTCTTGCGTTTTGAGCGAGGGCTAAATTTTAGATTTTTGATATTTTTTGCTTAAATTTGCTGATAACTTAAATTTGTTTAAATAGGCTATAATCCACCAAAAAAAGGAGAGATAATGCTAACACATTTAGATGAAAAAGACCGTCCAAAGATGGTCGATGTAAGCCCAAAAGATCCAACTAAAAGAGTAGCAACTGCTAGTGGGATCATCAAAATGAGCAAAGAAGCCTTTACGGCGATCAAAGAAAACACAGGCAAAAAAGGCCCAGTCATACAAACAGCCGTTGTCGCTGCGATAATGGGCGCTAAAAAGACAAGCGAGCTAATACCTATGTGCCATCCACTGGCCATTTTGGGCGTGGATTGTGACATCGAGGAGCTGCCTGAAATTTGCGCTTTTAAGCTTTTTGTGAGTGTCAAGATAGAGGGCAAAACAGGCGTCGAGATGGAGGCGCTAACAGGCGTAAGCGTGGGACTTCTTACTATTTATGATATGGTAAAAGCCTTAGATAAAGGTATGGAGATAGATAACATCGTACTAGAGAGCAAAACAGGAGGCAAAAGTGGCGAGTATATGCGATCTAAATAATAAAAAACCAAAGATCGACTACCCAACACACTGGGAGTACAAAGTGATCTTTGATGCGAGTGATGAGGCAGAGGCAAAGGTGAAAGATATAGTAAAAGATAGGGAATTTAAGCTAGTTTTTTCTAAATTTAGCAAGGATAAAAAGTACGCGAGCTATGATCTAACCGTGCTAGTTTTGAGCGAAGAAGAGAGACTGGAGATATTTTCAGCCCTAAAACACGAAGCAAAATACGTTTTATAAGGTAAAAATATGGATAAACTTGAGCAAAATTTACGTGATTATAAAGATAGCGAGGGGCTACTAACTAGCATAAAAGCTCTTTGCAACGACTTTTTTAAGGACGTCTCAGACAAAGATGAAAACGCACTGCCTGATCTTTTGAAGCAAAAGATGAACGAGCTTTACAACAAGATGGACAAAGAGAGCCTCATAAATGCCAAAAATCTAAAAAGCGCGATGGAGGGGATAAATCAAGCTCTAGTTAGCGGCGAAGAGAAGGAGCTTTATGAGCTATTTGATAAAAGAGATGAGATAAATAGAGCCATCGAGGCAAAGCGTGAAGAGATAAAAAATAGGCTAAAAATTTCATTTGAAGCGGCTGAAGAGGTCGTAAAAGATAGAAATTTTGGCGAAAAAGAGGAAATTTTAGAGCTCTTAAACAATGCGATCATTAGAGAAACGAGAATGCTTGGCATCTTAAAAGAGGGCGCTCAAATCGCCTTTCTAACGACGCTTGAGGGCGCAAAGGACGTAGAAGAGACCGCTGGCGCGATAGCTAAAAATATGACCTATTCTGCGATAAGAGGTGGGGAGTTTAGCAAAGAGCGAATGTTTGAAATTTCAAAAAATATCATCAGTGCAGCGGGGAATTTAGCAAATGAGGGGCACATCTTTGCAAAAGAGCTCATAAAAGGCGCGATAAATGGCACAAGAGATGGCATTTTAAGAGCTATTGAAAAGCTAAAAGATGAGGCTAAATTTGCTCCAGACGAGCTAAGGCTGAACTCACAGCTTTTAAATTTAAAAAACGTGGATGAAGAGTTTATAGCGCTTCTTAAAGAGCTTGAAAATGAATTTGACGGCGTGGCTAAAAGTGAGATCGAAAGCGTGATAAATAGCGAGCTTGACACAAATCTAGCAAAATTTAAACGCATAAGCGATCAAGCGATGGAGCAGATCAGCTCAAGGCTTGAAGAGCTAAAATCAAACGGCGTTGCAAAGCTTGTGAGCGAGGCAAACAATAAATTTGAAGCTCTAAAGCAAGAGCTAAACGACAAGAGCAAAAAGCTAAAGCTAAATTTTGACGCAAACGATAAGCTTGAAGGCCTCAAACAAGATATCGCAGAGTTTGAGAAAAAAGCAAATGATAAGCTTGAAGACATCAAACAAATGGATATAAAATCAGAAGCTAAGAAATTTGGTGACAGAGCATATCAAGCCGCAAAAGACTTCATAAACGTCATAAAAAAAGATAAAAAAGAGGAGTAAATTTGCCAAGCTTTTTGGCAAATTTATCATTTTGGCTAGGTCTTAGCCTAGCCTTTTACAACTTAAATTTATAAAAACAGATAGAGCAAAAACGCACCCAAGATCAAGCGGTAGATGACAAAAGGAAGCATCCTGATCCTTGAGATGATCCCCATAAATAGCTTCACGCAGATATAAGCACTAACTGCACTTATGATGACGCCAAGGGCGATGTCGCTCCAAGGAAGCGCGTTTGGATCTTTTATAAGCTTGATACTCTCAAGTCCGCCAGCTAGGATGATGACAGGTATCGAAAGTAAAAATGAGAAATTTGCACTGCCTTTGTGGCTAAATCCTAAAAAAAGTGCCGCTGTCATCGTTATGCCTGATCTTGAGACGCCAGGGATGAGCGCCACAGCCTGCGCTAAGCCTATGATGAGAGCAAATTTTATGGTCATTTCGTATTCGCTTTTGTTTGTTGAGCGAAGATCAGCAAAGTAAAGTGCGATACCAAAGATGATCGTTGTAACTGCGATCACAACGCCGCTTCTTGCGTACTCTTCGATCACGTTGTTAAACAAAAGCCCAAAGATGCCAACTGGGATAGTGGCAAATCCAACGCACCAGACAAGCAGGCTATCGCCCACCATCTTTCGTTGCGCGATCGAGGCAAAAAAGTCGCGAAGTAGCTTGAAAATCGTATCTTTAAAATAAAAAAGTATCGCGCTTAGCGTACCAACATGCACTGCCACGTCAAAAGCAAGCCCTTGATCTGGCCAGCCAAGTAGTTTTGGTACCAAGATGAGATGAGCTGAGCTTGAAATAGGCAGAAATTCGCTTATGCCTTGCACCAAGGCCAAAACGATAACGTGAGAAATTTCCATAAAATGCCTTTTTTGATTGTAGATTGCAGTTGGGGATTTTACTCCCCAAAGTTAAATTTTATATAAGTTCGCTAGCAAAATTTGCAAGCTTTTGCGGAGTAAATCCGAAGTGATCAAATAGCTCATTTGCCTTGCCACTGGCGCCAAAGCTGTTCATGCCATAAACTGCGTCGGCAAATTTATACCACTCATAGCCAGTTGCGGCCTCAACTGCGATGATCGTTGTATTTTTATCTAAAATTCTAGCCACATACTCAGCTGGCTGCTCGCAAAGCAGGTCAAAACAAGGCGCTGATACGATATTTGCGCCGATACCTTGCTCAGCTAGAATTGCAGCTGCTTTTACGCAGAGTGAGACCTCGCTGCCACTTGCTATAAATGTTATCTTCGCATCTTTTGCCGAGCTTAAAAGATATGCGCCGTTGCTAACCTCGCCAAATTCGCCTTTTGCAAGTGGCTCAAGCCCTTGGCGGCTAAGCACAAATGCACTTGGAGCGTTTAAATTTAGCGCCGCATGCCAGCTAGCTGCGTTTTCGTTGCCATCAGCTGGGCGGAAAGTGTAGAAATTTGGCATAGCTCTAAATGTGCTAAGCTGTTCTATTGGCTGGTGTGTCGGACCATCTTCGCCAACGCCGATGCTATCGTGTGTGAAGACAAAAAAGTGCTTGATGCCCATTAGCGCTGCTATCCTCGCACTTGGCTTTAGATAGTCGCTGAAGATGAAAAATGTCGCTGAAAATGACAAGAAAAGACCGTATCTGGCGATGCCATTGTTGATAGCTGCCATGGCGTGTTCTCTGATGCCGTAGTGGATATTTTTGCCATTTGGGAAGTCGCCCATGCCCTTTAGCTCAGTCTTGTTTGACGGAGCAAGATCAGCGCTACCGCCGATAAAGCCAGGGAGTTTTTTAGCTATCTCATTTAAAATGACGTGGTTTGTATCTCTTGTGGCTAGCTTTTTGTCGCTAAAGTCTGGGAATTCGATCTTGCTAAAGTCTGGATTAAGAAGTGAGTTTAATAAATTTTTGCCCTCAATACTTAACGCATCAACCTTTTTGTTCCACATCGCCTCTTCAAGATCGCCCTTTTCAACTGCACCTCTAAATCTTAAAAGCACGTCCTCGTCGATAGCAAATTTCTTCTCAGGGTCAAAGCCAGCTGCGGCCTTTGCCTTTTTGATGATCTCTTCGCCAAGCGGTGCGCCGTGGCTGTGGTGGCTGCCCTCAAGCTCCATTGCGCCGCGCGCTATGTGTGTGTTTGCGATAATGAGATATGGTGACTCTTTCTCGCTTGCTTGTTCAAGTGCAAATTCGATCTGGTTGTAGTCGTGTCCGTCGATGCGTGCAACCTCCCAGCCCTGCGCCTCAAACCTTGCCTTGACATCCTCGCTAAATGCGATCGCTGTGTCGCCCTCGATCGTGATGTTGTTTGAATCATAAATGAGCACAAGGTTATCTAGTCTTAAATTTCCGGCTATCGAACATGCCTCGTAGCTTATGCCCTCTTCAAGATCGCCGTCGCCGCAAAGACAGTAAATTTTATGATCGATTATTTTATTATCTGGCTCATTTAGCACGTTTGCAGCGTATTTTTCTGCCATGGCAAGGCCAACTGCATTTGCTACGCCTTGACCAAGCGGGCCAGTAGCCATCTCAACGCCTGGAGTGTGAATTTCTGGGTGTCCTGGAGTGTTTGAGCCAAGTTGGCGGAAATTTTTAAGCTCATCTAGGCTTAGATCGTAGCCGCTTAGGTGCAAGAAGCTATAGACCAAGCTTGATGCGTGACCACCGCTAAAAACGAGCCTATCTCTGTTTAGCCATTTTGGATTTTTAGGGTTGTGTTTTAAAAAGTTGCTTAAAACCACCATGATATCGGCTAGGCCCATAGGAGCACCTGGGTGTCCGCTGTTAGCGTTTTGCACCATATCAGCGCACAAAAATCTTATAGTATCGGCTTGTTTTTTTAGCATATGATCTCCTTTTATTGCGTCAGATTATACAAAAAAGTGATTAAAACTTGCCTTGCGTTTTTACCCAAAATGTCTAAAAAGTGATATAAATTTACGAAATTTACGCGCTATCTTAGGTGCTTGTCTGTAAGCTCTAAGATCATTTTTGCGATATTTGCATCTATCTGTTTTAGTGCCTCTTCTATCTCGCAAATAAGCTCATCTTTTTTCTTTTTTGCGCCAGATAGACCAAGCAAATTTGTAAATGAGTTTTTCGCTAGGTCGTTATGCACGGGCTTTCCAGCGGCCGCTTCGTCGCTTGTAAGATCGATGATATCGTCTTGTATCTGAAAAGCAAGCCCAAGCTTTAAACCGATATCATAAATTTTCTCGCACTCTGTTTCGTCTAAATTTACTATCACAGCGCCCATTTTTAGGCTAGAAGCGATGAGCTTTGCGGTTTTGTGGATGTGTAAAAAGACTAGCTCATCAAGGCTTAGCATCTTGCCAGAGAGACCAAATTTAGCCTTTGCTCTTTTGATGTCCTCTTTGTTTGTATTTTCAAAAAAACAATCAAGCGCCTGACCTAGCACCATGCCGCTAACGCCAGCATTTTCGCTTAAAATTTCCACGCATTTTATGCGTGTTTGAGCACTCAGATCAGCACGTGAAATTTCATAAAAAGCGTGCGTATTTAGCGCATCTCCTGCAAGTATCGCGGTAGTCTCGTCGTATGTGACATGAAGCGTTGGTGTGCCACGTCTTAGGCTTGCGTTATCCATCGAAGGCAGATCGTCGTGTATGAGCGAGTAGGTGTGCATCATCTCAAGCCCCAAAGCCACTCTCATCGCCTTTTGCGTGAGGCTTTTATCCACATTTTCGACCACGCCAAGAAGCAAAAGCGCCCTAAAATGCTTGCCTCCAGCCTTTAGCATAACGCCAAGCGCCTCCTCGTAGTAAGGGTGAAAGCCAGACGCCTTTGGCAAATTTGCGTTTAGAAATTTTACAAACTCCTCAAGTAGGCTCATTTTGGCACTCTTGCAAAGAACTGAAAGTCATTTCTACTAAATAAAAGCACGAAATTTTGCAGGTCGCTTATCTTTTCTAAAAGCTCCTCGCGGTCGCTCACGCTCTCTTTGTTGTAGCCCAAAATTTTATCGCCGATCTTTATGCCAAAAATTTCCGCATTTGACTTTGGCTCGACCTTGGTAACTACTAAATTTTTATCGACCGTGATACCATAATCAACCAAAATTTTATCATCAAGCAAGCTCTCAGGCGACTTTGGCATGACGTTTAAATTTGGCAGATCAAGGCTTGAAGGGGCATTTATCTCAAGGCTTTGGTTAAATTTCACCTCGCCGCTTACTGGCACTTGAAAGAGTAGCTCCTGCCTATCACGCTTCACGATGATGTCAAGCTTCGCGCCCTTTGGAGCAAAAAGCACCATCTCGTTTAGCTCTCTTAGGCTCTTTGGCTTGATGCCATTTATCGCAACAAGCTCATCATCAACCATCATCATCTTGCCGCGGCCCAAAGGATCAACAAGACCCACAAAGAATTTATCCTCTTTTTGCAAGAATTTCACGCCGATATCGCCGTAATAGACGTCATCGTAAGATACAAAGTGCTTTAAATAGCGATTTGGTATAAATTTATCAGCTCCAACAGCTATGCCTATCATCTTGCAACAAGGCGTGTTTATCTCGCCAGTCGCGTTATACTCGAAGCTTAGCGTGTCAAAGTCGCCTAAATTTTGCCCTAAAGACTTGATGTGACCCATGACGGTGTTGTTTGAGTCGTTTAAAATTCCAACCCAAGTGCTCTTTTTGATACGCTCTTCATTAGTCTCATCAGCCATCACGACAGGGCTTAGCTCCTTGCTAGAGCGTACCAAAAAGAGCTGCAAATATGGGTCAAATTTGACATATTCACCAAGTGGAGCACCATCACTTTTTGGCACTGCGATCAAATTTTTAGTGATAGCCACGCCAAAGTGTTTATTAACTGAGACGATTGAGTTTTTGTTCTTTTCAAAGCAGGCGTTAAAGTCCTCTTGTGTAGGCCTAGGATCGGCGTTTAAGCAAAGTGCTGATAGCAAAAAAGCAAGGGCAAATTTATAATTTAGTCTCATTTTATCCCCATCGAAGCAAGGCCGCCAAGCATCCTTGAAGCGGTGTTTTTCTTATCGGCCTCAACTGATTTTAGCACGTCATTTACGGCGCTTATTAGCAAAATTTGCATGCTCTCTTTATCTTCAAGCAAGCTATCATCTATGCTGATATCAAGTATCTCGCCGCTGCCGTTTGCTCTCACGCTTACTAGTCCGCCGCCGCTTTTTGCGCCAAATTCTTTATTTTTGCTCTCTTCTTCCATCTGCTTGGCTTGCTTTTGCACATCTTCAAGCATCTGCCCCATCTTTGAAAAGTCAAATCCCTCAAACATCGCCTACTCCTTTATGATCTCGTTTTTGTTATTTACGTGCACGATGGTTGGCTTAAATTTCTTAGCCTTTTTAAATTTCATACTAGCATACGCCACGATGATGACCACGTCGCCAATGCAGACCTTTCTAGCAGCTGCGCCGTTTAGGCAAATTTCGCCTTTTTTGCCCTTTATCACGTATGTGGCAAATCTCTCGCCATTATTTACATCTAAAATTTCAACCTTTTGATTTTCTATCAAATTTGCAGCCTTTATAAGCTCCTCGCCGATGCTTACCGAGCCAACATAGTTTAAATTTGCGTCTGTTACGACGGCCCTATGGATCTTACTAGCTAAAATTTCTATATTCATTTTTACCTCTTTAAAAGCTCTTTTACTACTTCTTTGTCGCTAAATGGGTGCTTGACGCCCTTTATCTCCTGATATGGTTCGTCGCCTTTGCCAAGTATGACTAGCGCCCAGCCAGGCTCTAGCTTGCTAATGGCTAGTGCGATCGCCTCTTTGCGGTTGGCGTTTCGTATCAAATTTTCATTTTGGCTCATGCCAGCGCAAATTTCATCGATTATGCTCTCTGGCTCTTCGCTTCTTGGATTGTCGCTTGTGACTATGCAAATTCTTGCGTATTTTTGGGCTATCGCTCCCATTTTAGGGCGCTTTGTCCTATCTCTGTCGCCGCCTGCGCCAAAGACTGCGATCAAATTTAGATGTCTAAGCGAGTTTAGCACCTTTTCGATGCCATCTGGCGTATGGGCAAAGTCCACGATGACTAGCGGATCACTGCTAACGACCTCCATCCTGCCGCTCACGCCTTTAAATTTACTTATCGCCTTTGAAAGTGCGGCTGCCTCTGGACGCTCTAGCAGGCAAACAGCGCCAAGGGCTGCGATTAGGTTGTAGAGATTAAACTCGCCTTGAAGGCTTGAGTCTATCTCCACATCGCCATTTGGCGTCTTGATAACTGCGTCTATGCCGTCCTTTAGCCCATAAACTATCGGCGCAAAGCTAGCTGGCTTTTTGATCGCGTATGTATAGGCGTTTTTTGGGTTAAATTTAACGCCGCCATCATCAATGTTTATGAGCTTTACGCTCTCATCGTCAAAAAAGCTTGACTTTACCCTAGCATACTCCTCCATGCTCTTGTGGTAGTCTAGGTGATCTTGCGTTAGGTTTGTAAAAATTTTAAGAGCAAATTTTAAGCTCTCTATGCGTTTTTGAGCGATCGCATGCGAGCTAACCTCCATCACGAAGTACTCACAGCCCTGCTCGCTGGCTACTTTGAGGTATGAGAGCGTCTTTAAAATGGCACTTGTCGTAAGTGCCTTGTCATCTATCTGCTCGCCCTCTATAAATGCCCCTCTGGTGCCACTTAGGCCGCATTTTTTACCTAAATTTCGCAGGGTCTCGTATATAGCCGCAGCTGTCGTGGTCTTGCCATTTGTCCCTGTGATGCCAACTATCTTTAAGCTTTCATCGATCTTTAAAAGCTTTTTGCACTCTTCAAGAGTGATTATCTTAGCGCCATTTTTTACAGCTGCCTCTGCAAATTTCGCATTTGCAGTGGTTTGCACAAAGTATGCACCCTGCTCGCACTCGTTTGAGTCATCTGTTATGAAGCTATTTTCTACTGATATTTTCATCGTTTTGTCTTTTTTGTATCTCTTTAAAAAGCTGATCTATACGCTCGTCGCCGCCAAACATCACCGCCGCACTCTCAAGGTAGTTCATACTCATATCGATGAAGTCATTTTTTATCAAATTTCCTAAAAATTCCAAAAAGTCGTCTTTGTTTGAGATCATCACTTTGGTTGAGAACATGATGTTTTCAAAGACCTTTTTAAAGCTGCCGTCCTTATAAACAGCCCTTTTAAAGTCCTCGTAGCTGATCGCATCTTGCTCTTCAAAATACTCGCTCTCCTCGTCTCTGGACTCTAAAATTTTTAAAATTTCCTCCACGCCCTCGTCGTCCTCGCCGGCTCTTACCTTAGCCATGTAGTAGTCAAACAAGAGCTTTGCCTCCTCGGCATTTTCCTCGCCAAGAGAGCAAATTTGTATCAAAAATAGCAGATCCTTCTCGCGTGTCTTTTCGTAGGCTAGCGAAAAGTAAAAGATCGCATCTTTAAATTTAGAGCGTTTAAAGTGCTTTATGCCTACTTTTTTATAATCCATCAATGTTAAATTCCTCGCCTATTGGGACGTTTATGACCTCAAGCTCTGGATGAATGTCTATGCGAAGCTGCCTTTCGATGCCGTATTTTAGCGTGGTCGTGCTGGCTGCACATCCGTGACAATGCCCTGTAAGCCTTACGTAAATTTTGCCGTTTTTTATGCCAAGTAGCTCCATGCCGCCGCCGTCATTTTCAAGCATAGGCAGCACCTTTTGCAAACTCGCAGTCACTGGCTTTAAAAGCTCTTCATCACTAAATGGGATCATATTTTTTCCTTAAATTTTTTAGCTATTATAGCAGATAAAGTGCAAACAAACGTTTTCTAGGCTTTTACTGGTGGCGTTTTGGCTTTAAATTTTGGTGGTTTTTTGTAAGAAAAAAGGGCAAATTTGCCCTTTAAATTTAATTTAGTAGAAGTGATTTTATATCGATTTTATGCTCTATCATCTTGCTTTCAAGCATAAATTCTTGCGTAGCCTCAAGCGCTTTTATATCATCAGCCGTAATCTTTGAGCTAAAGTCGTACTGAGGATACATGCTCTTTACCGCCTCTATGCTTAGCCCAGTCTCTTCAGCTGTAAATTTAAGCGCCTCGTCCTCGTTTGCCTTTATGTAGTCTAAAATTTCGTCCTGAGCCTTTTTAAATTTCTCAACTACATCTTTGTGCTTTTTATAAAACTCTCCGCTTGTTGCCGTGACGATGACTGGAGTGATGACGCCTTTGCCGGTTGTCACTACATTTAGGCCTGATTTTTGAGCGTTGTAGGCTGCTGGTCCTGCAAGAAGCGCTGCATCGACGCTGCCGTTTTCAAGTGCCGCTTGCGCAGCTGGGATACCCATAGAGATGAACTCTACGTCGTTTATGCTAAGCCCTCCAAGAGCTAGGTATCTCACCAAAAGCTCATTTAAGATAGTGCCTTTGGGGCCTGCTACTTTTTTGCCTTTTAGATCTTTTGGCGACTTGATCTTTTGGTCCTTAGAAAATATCACAAAGGCTTCAGGTGCCCTTGAGTAGGCACTTATGATCTTTATATCAGCCTTATTTGCAGCTGCAAGTATGACCGAAGTGCCGCCCACGCAGTTTAGAAACTGGAGCGAATTTGAAGCGAGCGCTTGCGTTTGCTTAGCACCTGAGGTGATCTCGGAGTACTCGACTGGCACGCCAAAAGACTTCGCGTAAAAGCCTTTAAATTTATCGACGATTGATGGGACGTTTAGCGGCGATTTGACGTAGGTCATGCCGATCTTATCTAGGCCATCGCTTGCGTTTGCGACTAGACAAAGCAAAGAGGCCGCACACAAAACCTTAAAAAACTTTCTCATACTTACTCCTTTTAAAAATTTTCAAGATTATATAATCTTTTACTTCATTTTGGTTTTAATTATCATTTTATTTACCTAAATTTCACTCAAAATTTTGCGTTTTATCGCTATTAGCTCCTCGCTTAGCAGATCTCTTGGCCTTGCTAAATTTGATAGATCATAGTTTGACTTTATCCCGCCCTTTTCAAGCAAGATGATCTCATCAGCCAAAAATAGCGCCTCGTCGATGTTGTGAGTGACAAAAAGGATGGTTTTGCCAGCTTGTATTTTTAGGATTTCAGCTTGCATGCTAGCTCTCGTAAAGGCATCAAGCGCGGCAAATGGCTCGTCCATTAGGATCAAATTTGCCTCATACGCAAGCACCCTTGCAAGCGAAACGCGCGAGCTCATGCCACCAGAGAGCTGCGAAACTGCGGCAAATTTAAAGTCGCTAAGCCCTATCATCGATATCAAACTATCGATCTTTGAGGCTTCAATCTCCTGCTTTTTAAGAGGAAAAACGATGTTTTCATAGACATTTAGAAACGGCATGAGGCGGGGCTCTTGAAAGACAAAGCCGATCTTTGCTTGCTCTTTAAATTTTATCTCCCCCTGACTTACGCTCTCAAGGCCTGCGATAAGGCGTAAAAGCGTCGTTTTACCACAACCGCTTCTACCAAGTATGACGGTGATCTTATCTTTTTTTATGCTCAAATTTAGCTCTCTTAAAACGTCGATCCGCTTTTCGCCTATAAAAAAGTGCTTGTATAAATTTGAAATTTCTATCATTTTTCACCTCGCAAAAGGCTAAATTTCGCTATCAAAAGCAAAAAGAGCCTATCTATGAGCACGCCGCAAATGCCGATCGTAAAAATGCCCACAAATATCCTATCCGCGCGTGAAAGCTCCTCTGCATCAAGGATTAAGTAGCCCAGCCCGCTTGAAGCTGCTATCATCTCCGCTCCGATGATCGCGCGCATGGCATAGCCAAAGCCTATTCGCATGCCGACAAAGATATCTTTTAGCGCGCTTTTTAAGATGATCTTGTAAAAAATTTCAAATTTACTAAAGCCAAAAATTTTGCCAACCTCGATGAGCTTTATATCGCAGCTAGTTAGCCCCTTTTGGATACTTAAAAACATCGGGAAAAACGAAGCTAGGATGATAATGATGATCTTTGGCGTCTCGTTTATACCAAACCAAAGTACCAAAATGGCTATCAAACTAAGCGGCGGGATGTTTCTAAAAAACTCCAGTATCCACTCGTAATAAACGCTGATCTTTGGCAAAAGTGCCGCTATGCCGCCAAGCACGAGGGCTAGGGCAAACGAGAGAGCATATCCTGCAAATATACGTTTAAAGCTGATAATGGTATGCGTAGCAAGCTCACCGCTTAGGCTCATGCTATACATCGTCTTTAGCGTAGCTAGCGGACTTGGCAAGATATATGGCGTGAAAATTTCTAGCTCGCAAACGACCTGCCAGATGGCAAAGATCGCTAGGATTAAAACACTCTTTTTTAAAATTTCCCTCACAGTCCATCTCCGTTGTGACAGCCATTTTCGCAGTATAAAAGCTCGATGATCTGGTAGTTTTTAAGCTCGCTAAATTTATATGAAAGGGCGTTTTTTATCTTTTCTACGCTGCCAAGACTTAGGGTCTTTACGCCCAAATTTGTAAAAAAGCCCGGTGGTATAGGGCTTACCCCTAGCCTTTTCATCTCTAAATTTATCTCGTTTTGCTCCCTAAAGCTTTTCCACGTCAAAAATGTGGTTCGCGCTAAATTTAGCCCCCTGCCAAGCTCTGCCAGATCCTCACAGGGCGTCGTCACGTAAAGCCACTCGTCCTCTTTTAGCTTTGAGCTAAGCTCCATGGCACTTTCTATCAAAATGGGGTTTAAATTTGAGATGAGAGCAGCCTGCTCTTTGAAATTTGCCCTGATGAAATTTACAGCCCTCGGACAGCGACTATCAAGGATGAGCTCCTTTTTCGCAAGGTCGTTTTTGTATGCGTTTTTGACGATATTAACGTGGTCTTTTTCGCACTCTACTACGCTAAAACCTTTCTCTTGCAAAATTTCTTTAAGCGCTGCAAAGTCGTAGATGTTTTTTACAACAGGATTTAACCAAACCACTTTTTTCATTAGAGCTCCCGTCAAATTTAAAGCAAAATGTAATAATTAAAATCAAAATTGTATCACTTGAAAGTAAAAAGATGGCTTTGGAGGTTAAATTTGCAGGCAAATGGCTAGACTTTTACATCTAAATTTCGCTTTTTCTGGCTTTTCTCCATCAGTTTTAGTATATCTATGCCGTTTTTTTCAAGGCGCATTAGCTCCTTAAGGTAGGCAAATTTCTCATCTTTATTGATATCGTAGGTCGCTAGCTTCTCGCTTCGGCCGATCACTGAGGCATAGACCTTGTTGCCGTCAAGCTTGTCAGTATTTTGTACATTGTAAAGTGACAGCACGCCCTCTATCACCTCTTTAAATTTTGCCCCGCTCTTCATGCCAGCCTTCATCAGCGTTAAAAATCTCTGCCTGCTCTCATCGTCAGTGAAATTTATACTTTGCATTGTCTCATATTCGATCGGTGGCTTGTTTGTGCTAGTTAGCATTGAGATAGCCTTCTTGCCTATCGTAATACTCTCCACGCCGACCCTCTCGCCAAGATATTGCCTCAGCGCATAGTCCAGCCACCTATCTTTAAATTCTTCTACGCTCATGTTCTTATCAAGTATCTCAAAGCCCTCCACATGGCTCTTGTGTCTAAGTCCGAGCAAGGTGCCGCTATCATCTTTTGACGTGTACTCTTTTGCGAAGAGATCGACGTTTGTTGGATAGTATCCGATGATCGATTCGTAAAGCCTTCCAAAACCAAGCGCCTCGGTCTGACTAACAAAACTTTTAAGCTCGTTTATCTCATCTTGGCTCATTTGCTTGTCGTATCCCATAAGTTTGCCCCAGATGCTTATCTTGCCATTAGCGGCCATGCCTGTGAGCGAGTAGTCTTTAGCAAATTTTAGTGGCTCATCATCTTTGCTAAATTTGCTCTCGCTCGCGTTACCTAAATTTATCTGATTGGTGTTTTTGGCTAATTTTTGAGATGATAAAATTAAGGAATTTTCGTCCGCACTAGGCTTACTACGGCTAGCGCTTTGCTCTCTAATGTTTTGAAAGCCGCTATATAAATTTACATTAGCTCCATTTACGCCACCTATCATCTCAAATCCTTTGTAAGATAGTTAAAACAAATATCGTCTTTTTCAGAGTAAAATTTAGAAATTTGTAGAGTTTGACTTGTAAATTTAGGCTGACTTGGGACTGGATAAATTTGAATATTTTAGAAGACTGGAATTTAGAATTTACTTTGTAGAATTTGCATCTATCGGTTTTTATTGTATCTAGTCTATATATTCGGTTTTGGATTTATCATATACAACTCTTTTGTCATACCATAGGCTATTTCGGATCAAATTTACACTTCTTCTCTGCCACCGCAACCACATTAGTCAAGCTCTTTTTGTAGTCTATCAAAATTTAGAATTTTGCAACTTTTTGGATTATAAATTTTAAATTTGTTTTTTTGAATAATTTAAATTTGAGATAGTTCGTCTGGATAATTTACTCTGCTTTTGGTTTTGCATTTTAAATATATAGCCCTTAATCCTAAAACTTCGCAAAATAGCTTATAAATTTGACCCAGAACCACTCAAAATAGAAATAACCCGCCTAAAGCAAATATCACAAAAAATCAACGAAGTAAAATTTAAAAACTACTAGATCTAAATTTAGAAATTTATGGTGTTAGCTTTGAAATTTAATAGATAAGTTGAGCTAGAACTTTAAAACCTAATTTTGGAGAAATTAAAAAGTGTCTGCTTGCGTTTTTTGTGCTTTAAAACCGCTATAAATTTACTTACACCAACTATTTTAACCTATCGCAGTAGCTCATCTAAAAGCCACAAAATAAAATTTACAATGCTCCAACTTGTAAATTTGCCACAGTCCAAGATGGATAAATTTAAAACAAAATTTTTAAAAAAATAAACGTAAAAAGATAATTTTAGAAATAAAAGAGAGCCAGATAGGCTCTCTGGGGATTATTCAGCTACTAGCTCTATATAAGCCATCTCAGCTGCGTCGCCTCTACGAACGCGAGTTTTGATGATTCTTGTATAGCCACCGTTGCGCTCTTTAAATTTTGGAGCTACTTCAGTAACTAGCTTATTTGTAGTCTCTTTGTCTTGCAATGAAGCAAATACTGCTCTGTGAGCGTTAGAGTCGCCCTTTCTAGCTCTTGTGATAAGCTTTTCAACATAGCTTCTAAGCTCTTTTGCTTTTGGTAAAGTTGTCTCTATCTTTTCGCTTTTGATGATAGCTATCGCTAAATTCTTAAGCAATGCAGATCTATGAGATGACGTTCTACCAAGTTTGCGATATCCGTGTTTATGTCTCATCTATTGTCCTTTTATTCTTTTGCACTCATTTGTGATTTTAGCTCGGTTATTTTCTTTCTGAGTTGCTCTTTGCTATCTTTTAACACATCGACACCAACTGGATAGCCTATCTCTTCCATAACCGCTTTTATCTCTTCAAGAGATTTTTTACCTAAATTTTTAAGCTCTTTAAGCTCATTTTCATCCATCAACGCAAGCTCACCGATAAATCTAATATCGGCTTTGTCAAGGCAGTTAAAACTTCTAGCGCTTAAATTTAGATCTTCTACACTAGAAAGTAGCTTTGAGAACTCGCCGCTTGCGCTTGAACTAGCAACTGGGGCGCTGACATCAATATCTAAAATTCCTTTAAATACTGACATTTGTTGATACATAGCTTCTAAACAATTTTTAAAAGCTTCTATCGGACCTACTTGACCATCTGTTGTTATCGTAAATACAATCTTCTCGTAGTCTGGGTCGTCTTCAACCAAGACGTTTTGTATCTCATAAACTGCTTTTTTAACAGGTGTAAAGAAAGCATCTAGTGCGATATACTCGTCTTCGATCTCTTCTCTGATCTCTTCACTAGGAACATATCCGATACCTTTTTGGATGATAACTGAGAAATTTAACTCAGCATCTTCGTTGATGGTTGCAAGATATGCATCTGGATTAACGATCTCAACTAGGTCGTTATTTAGGTCAGCTCCAGTTATCTCTTTTGGTCCTTTAAAGCTATACTCTATAACTTCACGCTCGCTGCCGCTTTTTAATTTAAATCTGATCTTCTTCAAATTTATAATAAAAAAAGCCACGTCTTCAAGCATGCCGCGCATACTATCAAATTCGTGACTAACGCCTTTTATCTTTACACCGATAGGAGCAAAGCCTACTGTGCTTGTGTAAAGAAGACGGCGTAGTGGGTGAGCCAAAGTAACAGCATAACCTGCTTCAAAAGGATATGCTGTAATGTTAGCGACATTTTCGCTAACACTTTTAACTTCTATTTCAGTTGGCATATAAGCTGATGTAGTAATCTTTCTCATCTTTATACCCTCTATTATTTTGAGTAAAGCTCTACTATAAATCTTTCCTCAACAGGAATGATAACCTCTTCTCTTTCTGGATTTCTAGTAAAAATTCCAAATTTTTTCTCTTTTTCCACGTCTACCCATGCAACGATGCCAGTTTGAGCTGTAAGATCGATCGCACGAACGATTTGTGGATTGTTTTTAGATTTCTCAGCAACTTCTACTTTAGAGCCCGGCTCTACTCTGTAAGATGGGATATCCACTCTCTTGCCATTTACTAAAATATGTCCGTGAGTTACTAGCTGGCGAGCAAAACGACGAGTCGTTGCAAAGCCCATTCTGTAAACAACATTGTCTAATCTCTGCTCTAGTAGTTGAACCAAAAGAGCACCAGTGTTGCCCTCGCGGCGTGCTGCTTCTTGGAACAATCTTCTAAATTGTTTCTCTGAAACACCATACATAAATTTAGCTTTTTGCTTCTCACGAAGTTGTAAGCCATATTCGCTTATTTTTGCTCTTCTTTGTCCATGTTGTCCTGGTGCATAAGGTCTTTTTTCTAAAGCACTTTTACCAGCAAGTCTTCTTTCGCCTTTTAACGCAAGAGACACACCAAGACGTCTTTCTAATTTTTCAACAGGTCCTGTATATCTAGCCATAATAATTTCTCCTAATTTTCTCTAATTATACGCGGCGGCGTTTTGGCGGTCTGCAACCATTGTGTGGCAAAGGTGTGATATCTTTGAAGAAAGTTACTTTTATACCCTCTACACCACCTACACTCTTAACAGCCGTTTCACGTCCGCTACCTGGACCTTGAACCTTAATGCCAACTTCTTTAATGCCGTGCTCTTTTGCTTTATTTAAAGCATCTTCTACGGCTTGTTGAGCTGCATAAGGAGTTGATTTTTTACTACCTTTAAAGCCTAAGCCGCCTGCACTACTCCATGCAATAGCATTTCCCATCTCATCAGTTACAGTTACCATAGTATTGTTAAATGTTGCACTGATATAAACGATACCTTTGGCTATGCTTTTTCTAACTACTTTTTTCTTAACAATTTTTCTTTTCGCCATTTATTATCCTTTAACCCTTGCCTTACTTAGTAGCCGCACCGACAGTTTTACGTCTGCCTTTTCTGGTTCTAGCATTAGTTTTAGTCTTTTGACCACGAACAGGAAGACCTTTTCTGTGGCGAAGACCTCTATAACTTCCAAGATCCATAAGAGCTTTGATATCCATAGCAACTTGTTTTCTCAAGTCACCCTCAACGACGTGGTGCTCTTGAATTTCTTTACGGATAGCTGCTGCTTCGTCTTCGCTAAGCTCATAAACTCTCTTATCATAAGAAATTCCAGCTGCGTCAAGAATTTGACGAGATTTGTAAAGACCTATACCATAGATATAAGTCAAACCATACTCTATTCTCTTTTTGTTTGGTAAATCTACACCTGCAATACGTGCCATGCCTTATCCTTGTCTTTGTTTATGTTTTGGATTTTCGCAGATAACACGAATTATGCCACTACGTTTGACAATTTTACATTTGTCACACATCTTCTTTACAGAAGGACGAACTTTCATTTTAGTCTCCTAAAAATTTATTCCACTTTTTTAGGGGCTGCATCAGGTCTAAAGAAATAATTTAAACCAACTATTTTCAAAATAAGTGGGGAACTTTGAAAATAATTCTTCATACAGCTTTTCGCAAAGCTTGGATTTTATCCAAAACCAGCTTTAAATTTACTTAGCATATTTGCCAAGAGCCTAAATTTACTTATATCTATAAGTGATCCTGCCCTTGTCTAGGCTATATGGCGTAAGTTCTACTTTTACGCGGTCGCCAGGCATTATCTTTATATAATGCATTCTCATCTTTCCGGCGATATGACATAAAATTATATGTTTGTTGTCAAGCTCAACTTTAAAAGTTGCATTTGGCAGTGCTTCAACAACATTTCCATCAATCTCAATGACATCGTCTTTTGCCACAAACTCTCCTTTCTTTAAATTTGCTATAAATTTTACTCTTGGCTTAAAATTTCAGCTTTGCCATTAACTATCGCCATGCAATGCTCATAATGGCTAGTTCTCAAACCATCTTTTGAGGTTACTTTCCAGTTATCGCTTCCTAAAACTGGCGTGCCATCTTTTTGGCAGATCATCGGCTCTATACAAAAAACCATTCCCTCTTTTATCTTTGGCCCAGCTTTTGGGTTGTTTCCTTCAAGATAGTTTGGAATTTCTGGCTCTTCGTGTGGCCTTTTGCCTATGCCATGACCGCAATATCCGCGCAAAGGTACATAGCCTCTGCCTACTATAAATTTCTCAAGCTCGTAGCTAATCTCTTTAAAGTGCATACCAGCTCTTATATAGTCGATCGCAAAATATAGTGCGTCTTTTGAGCAAGCGATCAAAGCTTCGTCTTCTTTTGAAATTTTACCAACTCCAAATGTCCTAGCCGAGTCACCAAAGTAACCATCTAAATTTGAACCAATATCTACACTAACGATATCGCCCTCTTTTAGCTTGTACTCATTTGGAATTCCGTGGATTACCACTTCATTGACGCTTATGCAAGCTGCATTTGGAAAGCCGTAAAGCCCTTTAAAGGCCGGTTTTGCTCCAGCAGCTCTTATCATATCTTCGCAAATTTTATCTATCTCAAGAAGTGAAATTCCAGGTTTTATGATCGTAGAAACGTGATCAAGTGTTCGAGCGACGATCTTGTTCGCCGCTCTCATTTTCTCTATCTCAGCTGGTCTTTTTAGCGTGATAGCCATTTTATAGACCTACTGCACTTAGAGTTTGGTATTTGTTTGTATAAGACTGAGCTTCTATACGTCTCATCGTATCAAGTGCTACTGAAACTACGATAAGAACTGATGTACCACCAAAATAAAATGGTACGCCCATAGTCTTTACAAGTACCCAAGGTAATGTTGAAATGATACCCAAGTACAAAGCTCCACCTAAAGTTAGCCTGCCAGCTACTTCATTTAGATAGCTAGCTGTGCTCTCGCCTGGTCTAACACCTGGGATAAATCCGCCTTGTTTTTTCAAATTTTCACTTATATCTTTTGTGTTAAACACGATAGATGCATAGAAAAATGCAAAGAAGATGATAAATAAAAATGTCAAAACGTTAAACATATAGCCATTTGGACTTAAAAAGTCGTTGATAGCCTGGATTACTGGATTTGTGCTAGCCTGTAAAATAGTACTTGGAAACATCAAAATCGCACTAGCAAATATCGGTGGGATAACGCCACTTAAATTTACTTTGATCGGTATATAGTTCATTATACGTTTGTTTTGATTTTCCATTATCACTTTTCTTGAGTAAGAGATAGGGATACGTCTTTCGCCCATCTCGACAAAGATAATAGCGCCAATAGTCGCTAAAATGATCACCAAAATAGCGATGACTGTTAGGAAATTCATCTCAGAAGTATTTACCAAATTTACAGTTCCGCCGATCGCACTAGGTATGCCAGAAACGATGCCCGCAAAGATGATAAGACTTATACCATTGCCTATACCGCGCTGCGTGATCTGCTCACCTATCCACATAAGTAGCATGGTGCCAGTTAGCATAGATACAGCAGAGATCGCGATAAATAAATTCATATCTATCATGATAGCTTGCTCGCCACCACGACCGCTTAAGCTTTGAAGTCCGATAGAGACGCCGATTGATTGTACAAGAGTGATAACGATGGTCGCATAACGTATGATTTGCATATATTTTTGCATACCGTCGCGCTCTTTTTTCATCTGACCTAACTTTGGAAATGTCGCTGCTAGAAGCTCCATGATGATCGAAGCTGTGATGTAGGGCATGATGCCCAGAGATATGATACTTAAACGCTCAGCGGCCTTACCACTAAACATATTAAATAGACCCAAGGCGTTGCTATTGTTTGAATTGAAAAATTCTTTAATTACGTCGACATTAACACCAGGAACTGGCACATAAGCCAGTATCCTGTATGCGAACAAAAATGCCAACGTGATTAAAATCTTGTTGGTCAGTGTTTTATCCATTATTTTGTTCCGCTAACGCTAACGTTCTCGTCTTTGATCTTTGAAGCAAGAGCTTTTGCGCTTGCACCGATTAGTTTTATCTTAGTAACGCTCTTTGAAATTTTATGAACGCTAGCTATTGTTGCGATTGAAATTTCTGCAAGCTCTTTTATAGCTGCGATCTTTTCAACATTGATAACATAAGGTTTTTCAAATTTAGAAGCAAAGCCTACCTTTGGAAGACGTCTTTGAAGTGGTTGTTGTCCGCCCTCAAAGCCTCTTTTCTCATTGTAGCCTTTTCTTGCTCTTTGACCTTTGTTACCTTTGCCAGCAGTTTTACCATTGCCACTGCCTTGACCACGACCTATTCTTTTAGTTGCATGAGTTGAACCTGCAGCAGGTGTTAATTTTTCTAATGCCATCTTAACTCCTTTCTCTTAGCTTTTTAGCAAACTAAGTGCTTTTATAGTAGCACGAACGACGTTTGCTGAGTTGTTTGAGCCAAGTGATTTAGTAAGGATATCCTTAATACCTGCAAGCTCGATAATAGGACGCGCACTACCACCAGCGATAACACCAGTACCTTCGCTAGCTGGGCGAAGTAGCATTCTACTTGCGTTGTATTTTACCTCTACATCGTGAGGGATAGTTGTGCCCTTGATCTTAACGTGGATAATATTTTTAAATGCGTCGTCAATCGCTTTTCTCATCGCATCTGGTACCTCTTTAGCTTTGCCATATCCAAAGCCAACTAGGCCATTTCTATTACCAACAACAACTAAAGCTGTAAATCTAAATCTACGACCACCTTTAACAACCTTTGTAACCCGACCGATATCGACGATTACTTCTTCAAATTCTTCTCTATTATATTTTTCCATCGATTTTCCTTTGGGTTATAGCTTGATGCCATTTTCTCTTAAAGCTTCAGCAAATGCTGCGATAACGCCATGGTATAAATAACCATTTCTATCAAAAATTGCAACATCTATCTTCTTAGCTTTCAAAGCCTTAGCAAATTCTTTAGCTAAAGTGACCGCACCTTCTTTATTTGCTTTTATGCCTATTTTTCTACCATCAACTGCAGCTAGTGTAGTAGCTGTAACGTCGTCAATCGCTTGAACATAAAGAGTTCTGTTTGATTTGAAAATAGAAACTCTTGGGCAAGTTGCAACACCAGAAATTTTACCTCTGATTCTTCTTTTTCTCTTAATTCTAAGAGCGATTTTTCTTTTTAGTACTTTTGCTGTCATTTACCGCTCCTTACTTCTTAGATGTCTTGCCCGCTTTGCGGATGATACGTTCTTCTAGATATTTAACACCCTTGCCTTTATATGGCTCAGGTGGTCTAAATCCTCTAACTTGAGCAGCCACTTGACCTACTACTTGTTTGTCGTCACCTTTGATAGTAATAACGTTTTTATCAACGCTAGCTTCAACGCCTGCTGGTAGCTCATAGTTGATAAGGTGTGAAAAACCAAGAGAAAGCTCTAAAATTTTACCTTTTGCAGCTGCTTTGTAACCAACACCGTTGATCTCAAGCTGGCGAGTAAAGCCATGAGTGATACCAGTTACGATGTTGTTAGCAAGTGCTCTATATGTTCCCCAGTAAGCTCTGCTTTGGCGATCTTCGCCCTTTGGAGCAAAAACTATATGACCATTTTCTATCTTGACATCAACGTGACCTTTTGTGTCAAGCTCTTTTAAGTGATTGCCCTTTTTAAATTTTAGGACATTATTTTCAACGCTAACGTCTACACCACTTGGGATAGCGATAGGCTGTTTTCCAATACGTGACATTTTTTTCCTTTACTTGTCTAGGGTGTTCCTACATTTACGAATAAACACCACAATGCCGTAAATTTGATCGTCAAATTTGACGAAACCTTCATTTGAATTTCTAAATTTAGCTTTGGCGAAATATAAAATTTCACCTAGCTAAAAAGAAATTTTAACCTTAAGCTATAAGGTTAAAATAGCGCTTTTAACGCAGTTTATTACCAAACGGTGCAAAGAACCTCGCCGCCAACGCCAGCTTTACTTGCCTCAATACCGCTCATAACGCCTTTGCTTGTACTAACGATAACTGTTCCGTAACCATTTTTAAAACGCTTAATGTCGTCTTTACCTTGATAAACACGGCGACCAGGTTTTGAAACCCTTTTAAGCTCGTTTATAACGCTTCTGCCGTACTCATCATACTTTAAAACTACGTTTATAAATTTCTTGTTACCTTCTTCGATAACGTTGTAGCTCTCTACATAGCCTTTTGCTGCAAGGATAGAAAGAGTAGCCTCAACAACCTTAGAATGAAGCAATTTCGCAGTCTCAAGTCTTCTCATACTTGCATTTCTAATGCGTGTTAATCCATCTGATATTAAATCGTTCAACATTTCTCTTCCTTACCAACTTGCTTTTTTAAGACCAGGTATTAGGCCTTCGTTAGCCATTTTTCTTAGGCAAACACGGCAAATTCCAAAATCTTTATAAACAGAGTGCGGACGACCGCAAATTTGGCATCTAGTATAGCCGCGAACCGCAAATTTTGGCTTGCGTGCAGCTTTTGCTATCATTGATTTCTTTGCCATTTTACTTTCCTTTTGCAAACGGCACACCAAATAGCTCTAGCAATTTGAATGCCTCTTTATCGTTTTTAGCCGTAGTAGCAATCGTAATATTCATACCATGAGTTCGTAAAATTTTATCGTACTCAACCTCTGGAAACATTAGCTGCTCGCTAAGACCGAAGTTATAGTTTCCGCGTCCATCAAAGCCATTTTTTGGAAGACCACGGAAGTCTTTAACTCTTGGAAGAGCAACGCTGATTAGCTTATCTAAGAAAGCATACATTTGCTCTTTTCTCAAAGTTACTTTAATACCAACAGGGAAACCTTCGCGAACTTTAAAGCCAGCAACTGATTTTTTAGCATCAGTGATAACTGCTTTTTGTCCAGCGATAAGTGAAATGGTATCAGCCATATTTTGAAGCACTTTCTGATCTTTCGCAGAGTCTCCAGCACCTACACTGATCACAATTTTCTCGAGCGCAGGGATAAGCATTGGATTTTTGATGTCAAATTCTTTTACGAGAGCTGGCTTGATAGTTTCGTTAAATTTATCTTTTAATCTACTCATATCTCTTATCCTTCAACTTTCGCGACGTTTGATATGTCAATTGGCATCTCTTTATTTATGTGACCACCATTTGGAGTTTTTTCGCTTGGTTTGATAGCTTTTTTAGCTACTTTGCATCCCTCAACTATAACCTGACCTTTTTTTGCAAGGACTGCTAAAATTTTACCAGTTTTGCCTTTATCGTCACCAGCGATGATCTTTACAGTATCGCCTTTTTTGACTTTAAATTTTACATTAGCCATTATAAAACCTCCGGAGCTAGCGAAACAATCTTCATAAAGTTAGCATATCTAACTTCACGTCCAACTGGTCCAAAAATACGAGTGCCGACTGGCTCTTTTTTGCTATCAAGTATAACAGCTGCGTTCTCGTCGAAGCGGATTAGCGAACCATTATCTCTTTGAACCTCTCTTTTAGTTCTTACAACAACAGCTTTTACAACCTGTCCTTTTTTGATCTTACCATTTGGAAGAGCTTTTTTAACAGAACAAACTATGATATCGCCAAGTGTAGCGTATCTTCTTTTGCTGCCGCCAAGAACTTTTATACACATTAACTCTTTTGCACCGCTGTTATCAGCAACTGCAAGTCTTGTAAAACTTTGAATCATTACTCAACTCCCTTTGCCAATACAGCTTTTAAGCGAAAATTCTTGCGAGCTGAAAGTGGTCTGCACTCAACTGCAACAACTGTATCGCCTGCTCTTGTCTCATTTTTCTCATCATGAACTAAATACTTTTTAAAGCGTTTTACAAATTTATGGTATCTTGGGTGCATAACGCGTCTTTCTACCAAAATAGTAGCTGTTTTATCTCCAGCTTTTTGTAAAACAACACCTTGAATTTCTCTTTTTAATGCCATTTTACGCCCCTTGTCTTGTTGCACTAATTGCAGTGTTGATCTGAGCTATCTCTTTGCGAACAGCACTAATCTCATTAGGGTTGCTTAACTGCATAGTTTTTAGCTTTTGTCTCAATGTAAATAAAAGCACCTTTTTCTCTTTTAGCAACGCGTTTAATTCTGCAACGCTCTTATCTTTTAACTCAGTATATTTCATTTTCACTCTCTCGCGTTACAAATTTTGATTTGAAAGGAAGTTTGTGTAGAGCCAAAGTTAAAGCTTCACGAGCCAACTCCTCGTCAACACCAGCCATTTCAAATATTATACGACCAGGTTTAATATTCATAACCCACTCTTCAACTCCTGCCTTACCTTTACCCATACGAGTTTGTAGAGGTTTTTTAGTAAGTGGCTTGTCAGGGAAAACCCTAATCCAAATTTTAGCCTGTCTCTTTACGTGACGAGTTAGAGCTTGACGAGCAGCTTCTATTTGGCGTGAATTTACTCTACCAGCCTCAACAGCTTTAAGCGCAAATTCGCCAGTTGCTAAAGATGCTCCGCGAGTCGCATAACCACGGTTGCGACCTTTCATTTGCTTACGAAATTTCGTTCTTTTAGGCATCAACATAATTATTTACCTCTTCTTGCTCTACGTGTTTTCTTAGGTGCCTCTTCTTCAGTTTTCTCAGGTTGAACACCTTTTTGAAGAACCTCACCTTTAAAAATCCATACTTTAATACCTATGTTTCCATAAGTTGTATGAGCCTCAGCTACACCGTAATCTATCTTTGCTCTAAGAGTATGAAGCGGAACGCGACCTTCTAGATACCACTCGGTTCTTGCCATCTCAGCACCACCTAAACGACCAGCAACTGAAATTTTGATACCTTTAGCGCCTGATTTTTGAGCACCTTGGATAACTTTTTTCATAGCACGTCTAAAAGCGACACGCTTTTCAAGTTGCATAGCTACGTTTTCAGCAGCAAGTTGAGCTGAAGCTTGAGCTTTTCTTTCTTCTTTGATATTTACATTTACTTCTTTGCCGATAAGTTTGCTAACTTCGTTCTTTAGGTTTTCAACATCTTGGCCTTTTTTGCCGATGATGATACCAGGACGAGCTGCAACTACGGTTACACGAAGTTTTTTAGCCGTTCTTTCGATTAGAATTTGGCTAATTCCTGCATAGTAAAGTTTTTTCTTTAAAAACGCACGAATTTTGTAATCTTCACCGATATTTTCAGGAAGACTTTGTTTGGTTGGAAACCATCTAGATTCCCAGTTGCGGTTAATTCCTAGTCTAAGACCTATTGGATTTACTTTTTGTCCCATATTATGCTTCCTTCTTTTCAGGTTTAGATACTTCTACCATTACATGAGAAGTAGGTTTGCGAATTTTGCTCGCTGTTCCTCTTGCTCTTGGTCTAAATCTCTTTAATACAGGACCAGCATCAACGCGGCAACTAGTTACTACAACCTCTTCTGGCTCAAATCCGCCATTTGCTACTGCTGAGCTAATAGCGTTTGCTATAAATTTAGCACCACGATTTGGCATAAATTGCAAGCTTGCAAGTGCTAGCTCGGCATTCATACCTTGAACTTCTCTTGCTATAAGTCTTGCTTTTGTAGGAGAAAGTCTTACGAATTTTATAATTGCTTTACTCATATTATCTCCCCTTACTTGCCGATTTTCTTTTGCACTGAGCCTTTGTGACCCTTAAATGTGCGTGTTGGAGCAAATTCGCCAAGTTTATAGCCTATATGATTTTCTGTAACATATACAGGAATAAAGCTCTTGCCATTATGAACGTTAAATGTTAGTCCAATCATTTCAGGTACAATCGTGCTACGTCTTGACCAAGTCTTGATTGGTTTGTTATCGTTTGCATTTTTTGCGGCAATAACTTTTTTCATTACATGATCATCTACGAAAGGACCTTTTTTGAGTGATCTTGCCATCTCTATTTTCCTTTCCTTCTTGAAATTATAAGCTTATCGCTAGCTTTTTTACGGCGAGTCTTAGCACCTTTAGTTGGTTTACCCCATGGAGTAACTGGGTGACGGCCTGAATTTTTCTTGCCTTCACCACCGCCGTGTGGGTGATCAACCGGGTTCATAGCAGAACCACGTGTTTGTGGGCGGATACCACGGTAGCGATTACGTCCAGCTTTACCTATAGTGATGTTAGCCCAGTCTTCGTTGCCAACTACACCGATACTTGCCATGCACTCAGCTAGCACTTGTCTCATCTCACCACTTGGCATTCTTAAGATAACGTACTTCTCTTCTTTACCCATTAGCTGAGCATAACCACCAGCTGAACGAGCTATCTGAGCGCCTTTGCCAGGTTTTAGCTCAACGTTATGAACGATAGTACCAACTGGGATAAATCTTAATTTCATAGCGTTGCCTGGTTTAATATCTAGTGAGCCCTCATCGATAGATGCGATAACGTCGCCAACATTTAGGCCATTTGGTCTAATGATATAGCGTTTTTCGCCATCTTTGTAAGCTATAAGAGCGATACGGCAGTTTCTATTTGGATCGTACTCGATCGCTTCAACTTTACCTTCTATACCAAATTTGCGACGTTTGAAGTCGATGATACGATAAAGTTTTTTTGCACCTGCTTCTTTATGTCTTGAAGTTATACGACCATTGTTGTTTCTACCGCCAGATGCAGGTAGTTTAACAAGCAAGCTTCTAACGCTTGGTTTAGCTGTTATATCTTCAGAGCTTAGTCCAGTCATATATCTACGACTAGGTGTATATGGTTTATATGATTTTATAGCCATCTTACGCCTCCGTATTTTCTAGGCTTACGCCTTCAGGTAACTTAACGTAGAATTTCTTTATCTCGTCACGTTGGCCTGCTCTTCCTCTAAAACGCTTAACCTTGCCGCTAATTCTAAGTGAATTTACGCGAACAGGCGTTACTCCAAAATACTCTTGTAAAACCGCTTTTAAGCTGTTTTTTGTAACTCTTGGTGAAGTTTGGATAACAACAACGCCTTGTTCTTGAAGGCCTAGAGTTTTTTCTGTATAAATAATTGTTTTGATATCAGTTATATCCGCCATTTTAGCCCTCTTTTGTTATAGTTTTTAGTGCAGCTTTTTCAATGATAACCGAACTAAATGTAGAGACAAGATAAGCATTTACCTCATTTGCATCTACTACATAGCAGTTTGCTAAATTTCTAAAAGCAAGTAGTGTTTTATCGTCTAGTAAATCTTTAACGATAAGCGCGTCTTTTACTTTTAAATTTTTGATGATATTAGCTGCATCTTTTGTCTTTCCAGACTCGATTGAGATGCTATCTACTGCGAAAATTTTACCATCTTGTGCTTTTACTGCCAAAGCGTATTCAAGAGCTAGTCTTTTTTGTTTTTTATTGACTTTTTGAAAATAGTTTTTCTCGTTTGTTGGACCAAATGCAACTGCACCGCCTACCCAAACGTTAGTTCTAGTTGAACCCGCTCTTGCACCACCACGTCCTTTTTGTCTCCATGGTTTTTTACCACCACCGCTTACAAAAGCACGGCTTTTAGTATGAGCCGAATTTGCTCTTATACCAGCAAGGTAAGATTTTACATAAAGATATAGGTTGTGCGGATTTACTTCAGCGTAGCTTGCAGGAAGCTCTAACTCGCCTGAATTTTCAAATTTATCGTTTAGTACGTGAATTTTACTCATTTTACAATCCTTATTTTACCCATTGCACCATTGTGACCAGGAACGCAACCTTTTACAACTACGATGCCATTTTGAGCGTCAAAGCTTATTAGCTCGTTTTTAACAGTAACTTTCTCATTGCCCATGTGTCCTGCCATTTTCATACCTGGTTGAACACGACCTGGCCATTCGCAGTTACCAATTGAACCATGGCGTCTGTGGAAACGTGAGCCGTGGCTTTTTGGACCACCACCGAAACCATGTCTTTTTACCACACCTTGGTAGCCTCTACCTTTTGAGTTAAAGCTAACTTTTAAAATTTTAGCCTCATTTAATGGTGTAAAGTCTAGGTTTCCAACTTCGCTATTAGCTACTTCAAGCGTAGCAAATTTGTTAAATTCTGCTGTCAGATTGTATTTCTTTTGCTGACCAGCGATAGCTTTGTTGTTTGCTTTAGTGTGGGCATACGCTACGATAGCACGTTTGTTTTCGTCGATCTCACATACTTTAGCTTCAACTAGCTTAAGTAGTGTAACTGGCGTACTCTTCGTGGCAATCGTTCTACTCATGCCTATTTTTTCTACAATATATTCCATACTCTTATCCTTTTGTCCGCTTATTTCATCGCACGAACTTCGACATTAACTTCTGGAGCTAGGTCGAGTTTTGTTAGGCTATCTACAGTTTCTGGAGTAGCAGCTACGATGTCAAGCATACGAGCGTGTATTCTCATCTCAAACTGCTCACGTGAGTCTTTGTTGATGTGTGGAGATTTTAAGACTGTATAGCGTTTGATCTTTGTAGGCATTGGTACCGGGCCACGAACGTCGGCACCTGTTCGTTTGACAGCTTCTACGATTGCTGCAACAGTGCGGTCTAGAACTCTATGGTCGTAAGCTTTTAGCTTTAACCTGATTCTTTCCATGTGTTTTCCTTTAAAAAGAACTTGTCGCAAACTCGCGACCTCTTTACATCAAAATAACTCGCATAGGATCAAGCGATCGTACGAGCAAGACATAGGTCTTTCGTAAAGAGATAGGGATTTTACAAAAAAGCTATTATAGTTGTCAAGAAAAACGCTATTTTTTGTTGAATTTTGATTAATTATTTCCTTTTGATAAGGAAAGTATAAAATTTAAAAAGCTAGAATTCCAAAAATTTAAATTTTAAAGAGTAAAAATGTCAATCTTTAATACAAAATTCTTATTAACTCAAGAACAAGACGAGAAAAAGCTTAAGAAGCGTTATTTAAATTTACAAATATATCAAGCAAAAGCTAGCGAGATTAAAAATTTCAAAGAAGAGAAATTTCAGACGCAGTTTCTAAAAGATATCTTTGAAAACTGCCTTGGCTATACTTTGGACACTACCGATCCTACAAATTTCAATCTCGAACGTGAGAAAAAAAACGAAACTGACAGCAAAAAAGCAGACGGTGCAATCATTATAAATGATGAAGTTAGATGCGTTATTGAGCTAAAAGATCAGACCACGCAACATCTTGATAAAACTCCGTCCAACCGCGAGCTTAGCCCGGTAGATCAAGCTTTTCGCTATTTCGTCTCGCACGAAAATACCAAATATGTTGTTGTTTCAAATTTTAATGAACTGCGCTTTTATATCAGCAATAAAACAGTGTTTGAAAAATTTGACCTTTTTACAGCAAGCTTTGACGAGTTTAAGAAGCTTCATTTATTACTAAGTTTTGAGAGTATTAACACAGATTTGCCACTAAAGCTAAAAGAAAAATTTACTACCCATGAGCGTGAAATTTCAAATAAATTTTATAAAGACTTTAGCGCATTTAGGCTCACTCTTTTTAAAAATATATGTAAAAACAATGCTAGTATTGATAAAAATAGACTTTTAAGTCTTACACAAAAATTATGTGACAGGCTCGTTTTTATACTCTTTGCCGAAGATCGTGGGCTGCTAAGGCTTCGCACGATAGCCGAGATAAAAGAGAAATTTCAAAACCAAGTTACCGATCTTAGTTTTTATGATTTTTACAAAATTTACTTTAAAGCCATTGATGAAGGCAGTGAACGCCTTGATATTAAACGCTACAATGGCGGACTTTTTGCCACAGACACCGAGCTTGATGCGCTAAAGATAGATGATAGCGTGCTTGAAGCACAGTTTTTAAGCGACTATGACTTTTTAAGCGATATAGGCGTGAATATCCTAGGACATATCTTTGAAAGCTCACTAAACGACCTTGAAGAGCTAAATGCGCAAATAAATGATGACAAGTTTGATGCCAAGCAGAGCAAACGTAAAAAAGATGGCATATTTTATACACCAGAGTTTATAACAGAATTTATAGTTGAAAATTCGCTTGGTGCGCTTTGTAAAGCTAAAAAAGATGAGTTAGGGCTTGATCTAAATGAGCTACTAGCACCAAAAAATCCCAAAAAATTAACCAAAGCAGAAAGTGAGATCAAAGATAAAATTTATGCTTACCGCGAGTGGCTTTTATCTCTTAAGATACTTGATCCAGCTTGTGGTTCTGGTGCGTTTTTAAACCAAGCCTTAGAATTTCTCATTGCCGAACATAGCGCATTAGATACTTACCGCAAAGTATATGAGGGAGAGAGCTTGGGACTTTATGATGTAGAAAGCACGATTTTAGAAAATAATCTTTACGGCGTAGATATAAATACCGATGCAGTCGAGATCGCCAGACTATCTCTTTGGCTCCGCACAGCTGCAAAGGGACGAGTTTTAACAGATATTAGTAAAAATTTAGTAGCTGCAAACTCGCTTTTAGAATTTCCTTTTGACTTTAAATTTGATGTCGCTATCGGCAATCCCCCATATGTCAGACAAGAGGCGATAAAAGAGCAAAAGCCTGCCCTACAAGAATATAAAGTTTATAGCGGCACGGCTGATTTGTTTGTCTATTTTTATGAGCTTGGCATTATGCATCTAAAAGAAAATGGGCTTTTAGGTTTTATATGTTCAAACAAATTTTTCCGTGCCAGCTATGGCGAAAATTTACGTAAATTTATATTAGACAATACACAAATAACACACATTATTGATTTTACTGGGATTAAAGTTTTTGAAGACGCGAGCGTAGATAGTGCGATTACTATTTTTAAAAAAATAAGAGCCGATGAAAATTCAAAATTTAATTTCCTAGCTTCAAGTACCATAAATTTAAAAACGCAAAAATTTATCCAAATACCACAATCCACACTAAGCGAAATAAATTTTACTTTCCTTGATAAGAGTAAATTTGAACTAAAAAGCAAGATCGAAAAAGTCGCAAAGCCATTAAAAGATTGGGGTGTGAATATTAATTATGGTGTCAAAACCGGACTAAACGAAGCATTTATCATCGACAATAGTACTCGTGATAAAATTTTAAATAACTGCATTGGAGAAGAAAGAGAGCAAATACAAAAGCTCATAAGACCGATCTTAAGGGGTAGAGATATAAAAAGATATAACTATGAGTGGGCTGGGCTGTGGCTCATTTGCACATTTCCAGCATTAAAGATAGAGATTGAAAATTTTCCAAGCCTTGATGGATATTTACAAACTTTTTTACCTTATATAGCACAAAGTGGCGAAACTATAAATGGTAAAAATTGCCGCAAAAAAACATCAAATAAATGGTTTGAGACGCAAGATAATATCGCTTATTATGAAGAATTTGAAAAAGATAAAATTTTTTACAATGAAATAGGTAATGAAATAAATTTTGCACTAGACACTAAAAAATTTGTTTGCAACAACAAGTTATATTTCATATCCCTAGAGAAAAACAATACATTGCAATTAAAATTTTTGACTGGAATTTTAAATTCAAAGCTTTTGCAATGGTATTTTTCTTTTAAATTTAATTTTGGTGGTGGAAAAGGCACCGATAGCTTTGGCGAAATACCTATCCCGCAAATAACACCACAAAATGGAAATTTAGCAAACGAGATAATAAATTTAGTTGATGAGATTTTAAAAGCCAATGAGAAAATCAAGCTTTACGAGAAGCACATGCCTACTTTAAGCCTTGATGAGAAGCTAGAAGCTAAAGAAAATATCGACGCACTAAACGACAAAATCAAGATAAATGACGAAAAAATAGACAAACTTGTTTTTAAGCTCTATGAACTAACAAGCGATGAGATAGCGCTTATAATGGGGGGGGGTTCTGAAGGCATAGCAAAAATTTATATATATATCTTGCAAAGGGGAAAAAATGAACCAGTTAGAGCTTTATTACAATCAGCAGCTTAAATCAAGTAAATTTATCCCAAGAAAATATGAGATCATCTCGCCAAAGACGCTTATCATTGGCGCTGTATCAAGCGGTAAAACAGCCCTTGTTTATGAGTTTTTGAGCCACTATAAAAGCGAAGAGAGGCTTTATATAAATTTAGACGATCTAAGGATAGATAGAGCCTCGCTTTTAGCAAATTTAAAAGATTTTTTAGAAAAAAACACCCAGATAAAGGTGCTCGCAGTTGAAAATTTACAAGGCGCTGATCTTGTAAATTTAGACTTTTTAAAGGGCAATGCACTTGAAAATATCATCCTTACAAGCAAGGAATTTTCACTATCGCTTGATGGCTTTGCACGCATAAATTTAAACTACCTTGACTACGAGGAATTTATACTATTTTTTAAGAAAAATTTAGACCAAGACCTGCTTTTTAGCTACTTTTTGGCTCATGGTAACGAGATAGCGAGCGCATTTTTGGACTCCAGCGAGGTCACAGCCCACTTGCAGCAGCTCTTAAGAGCAAATTTAAACGAGCAAAGCATCGCTATCTTAAAAGAGTGCGCGACAAAGTGTCACGACACGATAAGTGCCTTTGGGATTTATAAAAACCTAAAAGAGCAGATGAAAATTTCAAAAGATAGCGTTTATAGCGCGATAAATTTGCTAAATGAGAGTGGATACGTGGAGTTTGTGCCAAATTTAGATGAGAGTAGCACGAGCAAGAAAATTTACTTTACAAATTTCGCACTTCGCAACGCTTTGTGCCTAAAAAAGGACTTTTTAGCTGTTTTTGCAAATGTCGTTTTTTGCGAGCTGCTTAAATTTAAAGATGAAATTTACTATACAAAAGAGATCGATTTTTTCCTTAGTAAAAGGAAGCTTGCAATCATCTGCATACCATTTTCTGCGCCTGAGATCGTCTTTTTGAAATTTAAAAAGCTCCACGCGAGCCTAAAAGAGCTGGGCGTTAGCAAACTTCAAATCATCAGCGTCGCAAACCAAGCCGAGCAAAGCATCGAGGGGATAAAGTGCGAGATCTTGCCATTTTCTAGGTGGAGCCTAGGTTTATAAATTTAAACTCTTTGTTTGATTATCATTTTAAAAGACTAGAGATAAAATAGTTATAATCAAAAAAACTATAAAGGACGGACATGAGAGCATTTTTTGGGATCTTATTCATCGCTGCAAGCCTTTTTGGCTATGAGATAAACCACGAAAACTGGGCTAAATTTTATAAATTTAGTGGCGATGCAAATGGTGTGAAATTTGAAGTTTATATGAACTATTTTAAAGATGAATTTGAAAATTTCAAACAAACCAAGAGCTTTAAAGTCCCAGCCAAGATAAGTGGCCACATCTTTTTTGACGGCGCAAAATACGACTATGAAAAGGGCTCTTTTGAGCAAAATGGCAGTGAAATTTCTTCATTAAATGCAGTCTCAGACAAGATAAATTTAGACGTTAAAAACGAAAATGGCGAGCTAAAAGGCAAGATAATAGTCAAAAACAAAGCCTACAACGCCACCGTAAAAGAAGAAAAAGAGTATGAGATCCTAAATATCGGCATCCAAATGACCGAAGCAAACGGCACGAGATATGAGGCGATCACTAACGACATCTTCGCCAAAGACTCAGCCAAAAAGTATAAAAACAAGCTTCTTGCAGAGTTTTACGACCTAAAAAGCGAGCGCAAAAAATGGCCAAATAGCCAATATGAGAGCCTAAAAAGCATCTACTACATCAACGACAAGATAAAGAGCGTTTGCACCTATAAAAATGAAAAAACAAACTGCGAGGTGATCTCGCTTGCGACGAACAAAAAGCTAAAACTAAAGCAAATTTTTAAAGATATGAATAACGAACATCTAAAAGCAGTCCTTACGACCGCTGGCGTGAGCGATAACTTCGTGCTTTCGCCACTTGGGCTTACATTTTTAAACGAGGAGCAAATCAGCGTACCACTTGAGGAGCTAAGACCTTACTTTAGCGATGAAGTCGGGCTATAATGGCTAAAATTTGCGGTATCGACGAGGCTGGACGTGGAGCGCTGGCTGGACCACTAAGCGTGGCTGCTTGCGTACTAAATAGCGAAATTTCTGGCCTAAACGACTCCAAAAAACTAACCGCAAAAAGGCGCGAGGAGCTCTTTAAAGAGATCACAAAAAGCTCAAATTTCCTCATCGCCTACTTCTCAAACGCCCAGATAGACGAGCTTGGGCTAAGTGAGTGCCTAAGGCGAGCGCTCAAACTTTTTAAGGCGTATTTTGAGGGCTTTGAGATCATTTACGATGGAAATTTAGACTACGGCGTGGGTATAACCACGATGATAAAGGCCGACGGCAAGGTAGCTAGCGTAAGTGCAGCCAGCATTCTAGCCAAAGTGAGCCGTGACCGCTTGATGAGTGGCTGGGATAAATTTTATCCCGCATACGGCTTTGCAGGGCACAAAGGATATGGCACAAAGTCGCACATAGACGCCATAGCTAAATTTGGCTACTCAGACTTTCACAGAAAAAGCTTTGTCATAAAGCCAAAACTCACGCAGGGCTCGCTATTTTAGCTTGGCATCCTCCATATAAAAAAGCACGCTTGCATCGTAAAATTTATAAACTCCGTTTTCTTGCACGATTTCCATAGAGCGCAGAACAAAGACCCTTTTGCCTACTTCAAGGATCAAAAGCTGCTCTTTTAGCTGTTCAAATACCTCAGCGCCAAAGTCGCCGTCTGGCTTTAAATTTAGACTTGCGAGCGCTTTTTCTAGGTGCTTTTGCATATTTATGCTAACGCTTTCATTATCTAGCTGTATAACAAGATCATCGCCATTTGTGCTACTTGTGATAGGCGTTTTGATGATCGCATCTTTAACGTTTATAGCGGTGCCACTAAAATCTATACTAAATATCTGCCAATTTTTCTGCTCAGCCACCTCAAGACCTGCTATAAATTTTTTATTTTCTAACGCAAATTTATCGCCTTTTTCTGTGAGATAGTCAAATTTATCTTGCAAAAAGTAGAGCTTCTCTTCGCCTATCTTACTCACGTCGCCACTTACTAAGCCGCTACTATCAAGTAAATTTAGCGCCTTTAGCTCTCTTAGTAAAAGCTCTTTTTGAGAATTTAGCACAAGTTGCTTCGTATCAAGGACAAAATGCGTGAAAAATATGCCAAATATCATGAAAAATGCTAGAAATTTATAAGAGAAATTTCTAAGAAATATCATCACAAAATAGCTCAAATTTGCAAATATCACGCAGGCGATGAGATATATCCTAGGCTCACTTAGGCCGTACTCACCGACCCTGTGCATGACGCCCCACCAAAGCATTATGCTAGGCAAGATGATAAAAAGTGGCAAGAGCCTGAAAATTTGATCATAAATTTGGCTTTTGATTAGTAAATTTAGCCCCCTTAAAACAAAGCCAGCGATCAAGTAGGCAAGCACGATATAAGCAACCCCGCCACGTGGCAGCTCAAGCAAAACAAGCCTATAAATGCAGTATAAATTTAAAAGCGCCACATAGATGATTAGCACTGGATTTAGGATGAAATTTATGACGATCTTGATGAAATTTAAGAGCCTATACTCGCTAAATTTACTCTCAAAAAAGATAAATAGACAAGGCAGACCAAAAGAGGCTAGTGTCAGATAGAGCCTTTGCGTCCTGTGGCTGGTTAAAAGCTCTAAATCAAAAAGGTAGTTAAGCCCTGCGAAAACAGCCAAAATGCCAAGAAAAAATAGGTGAAAAAGGGCAAATGAGATGAGTAAATTTAAAAGTCTTGCTAGGCTCTGGCTTATAAATTTCTCATTATCTTTGGCAAAATTTAAAGAAAATAAAAGCACAAAAGCTATGAGATAAAGCGCAACAAGATCGCTGGCATGGCCGCTTAGCTTAAAGCCAAAAAAGTAAAGGCTAGCTCCAAATATCAAAAAGTATAAAGGAAGTAAAATTTGCCTTTTATTTAGGTAGATAGCGACCAAAAGTAGCGGCTCAAGCAGCCAAAAACCTCTATACTCATCCACTATCTGGCTTGGGCTAAGAAAAATGGTAGCTAGGCTAAATGCCAAAATGGTAAGAAGCAAAATTTTTTTTATCGGCAAATGCGGTTTTTAGCTCAGTGGCGATCTGCAATGTCGTCCTTTAAAGAGTGAAATTTAGCCATATTACGTGGCTAAAAAGTGGAGGTTTAGAAATTTGCTAAAAACGCAAATTTCTAAGTAAATTTAAATTTTTAAAAGCTCGGCTTCTTTCTCTTTTACGAGAGTGTCGATCTTTGTGGTGTAGGTGTCAGTTATCTTTTGAACCTCATCTTGACCCTTTTTGCTCTCGTCTTCAGTTATAGCCTTGTCTTTTTCAAGCTTTTTGACCTCGTCGTTTGCATCTTTTCTCACGTTTCTGATGCTAACTTTGGCCTTTTCGCCCATAGCTTTTGCGTGTTTTGCATTTTCTTGGCGTTGCTCGACGGTCATCGGTGGGAAAAATAGCTTAACGCTCTCGCCATCGCTGTTTGGATTGACGCCGATGTTTGCAGCTTGGATAGCTGATGAGATCGCTTTTATCATGCTCTTTTCCCAAGGTGTGATAGCGATAGTCGAAGCGTCACTTGTAAGCACGGTGGCTACTTGATTAAGCGGAGTTGGCGAGCCATAATAATCAACCATAACGTTATCTAGGATGTTGATATTTACTTTGCCAGTTCTTAGCGTTGTAAAATCGCGTTTTAAAGAAGCGATCGCCTTTTCGCAACCCTCTTTTTGGGTATCATAAATTTTATTTAGCATTGGTGTCCTTTATTAGAAGTTTTGTACTTCTGTGATGATCTACTTTTAGCGACATTAACACTTTGCGCTTATCAAGTGGTGGGTTAAATTTACACTCAAAAACGCCATTTGTCATAGGTACTTTTCTAAAGCCGTCAAAGCCAGTCATGAAAAAACTGCCCTCACTTGCGTTTGTATCGGTTTTGATGATGAGTTTATCGATAGCGTTATTTTGCGGATAGCCCTCTGGAAATATCCACTGGGCATTTAAAAATTTGCTATTAAAAGTTAGTGCTATCTTTGTGCCATTCATCACTGGTGTTCTGTAAAGATCGAAAACATCGCTTTTATCTGAAACTGCGCCTGAGTTTTGATTTAAAAGTGCTAAAAAGCCAAATTCTTTTGCCAAAGAGACAACCCTACTATCGATCTCGCCGTAAGGGACTGCAAAGTATTTTGGCTTATAGCCCATGTGCTTTTCAAAGGTCTCAACACCCTTTTGAAAGTCCTCTCTTAAGGCCTCATCACTAAGTCTAGTCATCCTTGGATGAGCGTATGAGTGGTAGCCAATCTCACCGTAAGCTTCTAGCTCTTTTAGCTGATCAAATGTGAGATAGTCGCCATATTTGCCAGCGACTGCTTCGACGTATATCATCATCGCAAATGGGTAGTTATACTCTTTAAAAACTTCAAGCGCCTTGTTATAAAAGCTCTTATAGCCATCATCGATCGTTATAACGATCCAGTTATCAGGGATCGGTTCGCCAGCATTTACCGCATCGACAAGCCTTGATAGCTTGACAACTTCGAAGCCATTGTTTTTAAAGTATTCAAACTGCTCTCTTAAATTTTGGATAGAAATATCTGTACTAACGTGTCTTGGATCGTCAAAGCGGTGATAAACTAGGATGTGAGCGTCTGCCAAAGCAAACGTTAGCGTCAAAAGTGACGCTAAAAACGTTTTTATCATTGTTATTTTGCTGGATTTTGTGGTGCGCTAGGAGCTGCTGGCACGTCGTTTGATTTTGGTATGACTAGAGATTTGCTATCGACACTATCAACGATAGAGCGTTTTAGATCTTTGTTGTAAAAATATCCGAGTGCAAGTGTGTTTAGGATAAACAAAACGCCTACCACAAAGGTAAATTTAGCTAAAAACCCAGCTGGTCCTTTTGCTCCAAAAAGGCTCTCGTTGCTTCCACTGTATGCTCCAAGACCGATAGATGAGCTCTTTTGGAGTAAAACTGCGATCGTGATAACGACAGCTAGAACAAATTGCAAGATTAAAAATATTAAACTCACGAAATTTCCTTTAAATTTTTTAAATAGTTTGCGATTATACAAGAAAAGATTTAAATTTTTAGTTAAAGTTCTTTTTCAAGCTCATAAAGCTCGTATCTTATGCTTTTAAAAAGCTCGGCTCGCTCTAAATTTACAAGCTTAAAGCACTCTTCAAGCACGCGAGCGCTCTCCTGGGCACGCTTGAAATTTGCAATGATGACCTCGTCTAAATTTGATCTTTCTTGCTCGCTTTTTGTGCTGGTTTTTAAGACATCATTTTGTGAATTTCTAAATTTTAAAAATTCTTTTTGTGGGATCTTTGCCTTGTGACGGAGAGATTTTATCTTATAGGCGAGCTTAGCGTCATCAAAGACATATCTTTTTATATCTTCAACGACGCGAAGTCCTTCTTTTAGCCTATTTAAATTCGCATCTATCACTCGGTAGATGCGCTCGTCATTAGTCATTTCTATTAAAAATGCCTAAAATTTGTAGTAATGATGTAAATAAATTTACAAAATCAAGATACAAAGCAACTGCACCCTCAACTGGTGTCTCGTAGTTGCCACGGATGATATTTTGTGTATCAAAAAGTATGTAAGCACTAAATAAGATCGATGAAATACTTGCGATTACAAGTTGAAACATCGTGCTTTTAACGAAAATATTGATGATCGCTGCTACAATGATAACTATCAAAGTTATAAATAGCATCTTACCCATCGTTGTAAAGTCACGTTTTGTATTCATCGCAAAGACGCTTAGAGCACCAAATGCAACTGTCGTCAAGCCAAATGCTTGAGCTACGATACTAGCACCGCTTGGCATAGCAAGGATCGCTGAAAGTAGCGGAGTTAGCGTAAGACCGCTTACAAATGTAAATGCAAAAAGGAGTATTAAATTTAATCCCTCTTTGCGTTTAGCCGCCATTAGTCCAAAAAGTAGAACAAACTCAAGTATCACAAGTCCCCAAAACAAAAATCTATTTGCCGCAAAAACGCCAGCGATACTAATGCCTACATAAGCGCCAGCAGTAGCTGAAAGTAGTGATGCTGCAAAAAGTTGATAAGTTTGTTTTATAAAAGTGCTTAGTGAGCTTTGAGAATACGCAAGCTCCTCTTGATTTTGCTTAGCGTAGTTTCTATCATACAAACTCATTTTTTCTCCTTATGAATTTTTGCAGTGAGTTTAGCCTAAAATAATTAAACAATATATAAAAAGAAGTTTAATAAAAAATATTAGTTTAAAGTCCGTTTTAGAGAGCATTTTTTTGATTAAATAAAAGTTGCTATAATCGCGATAAAAATATAAAAAATGGAGATAAATTTTATGGATGATTCAATACTTGAAGGTGCAGTAAAATTTATGGAAGATGGTTTTTTAGAGCATGAAGAGCTCTTTAAAAGTCTGCAACACAAGCAAGATCCGCACACGCTTTTCATATCATGCGTGGATTCAAGGGTCGTGCCAAATTTGATAACAAACTGCCTGCCAGGCGAGCTTTTTATGGTGCGAAATATCGCAAACATCGTGCCACCTTATAGGGTGAGCGAAGAGTTTTTGGCGACCACTTCGGCGATCGAGTATGCGCTTGAAGTTTTAAATATCAAAAATATCATAATCTGTGGCCACTCTGACTGTGGTGGATGCGCGGCGCTTTATGTTGATGAAAAGAAGCTAAAAAACACTCCAAATGTTAAAAACTGGATAAAACTAATCGAGCCAATCAAGCGCGAAGTGCTCAAATTTACCAGCGATGACCCAGCTAAAATGGCGTGGCTGACCGAGAGGCTAAACGTTATAAACTCGATCGAAAATATAATGACCTATCCAAACGTGAAAAAAGAGCACGAAAGTGGCAACCTGCAAATTTACGGCTGGCACTATATCATCGAGACTGGTGAAATTTTCAGTTACGATTTAAAAGAGGGTACGTTTAAGCTTTTAGCGGACAGAAGGGGCGAAAATGCGTAAATTTCTAGCCATCATCCTGCTTTCTTTCATAACTCTTTTTGGCGCTGATAACAACGTAACACAAGAAGACGATATCATCAGCATAACAAATCAAATTCAAACCATAAACAGCCAGATAAATATCATAAAATCTCAGCAAAAAGACTTAAACGCTTCAAAGGTTGATAACTCAAATTTGATCACTCTTCAAAAGAAAAAGAGCGCTCTTTTAGAGAAAATTCCGACCTATGTTATGCAGATCGAAGTTACACAAAGCGATATCAATAAGTACAACCTGCAAAAAGAGGCGCTAGAGAAAAAGGTAGCCAGACTTGAAAAGCAGTCAAACAAGGACGCTTATATACAAAGCGCCATCGAGCTTGAGAAGATGAAGGTAGACTACGCCTACTACTCAGCGCTCATTAGCCTTGAGGAGATATTTAAAAAGGGTGCTAAGGCAAATTCTATCAAAGAGGTAATAGACGGCGGACTCTTAAATTTACAAACAAATTCCTACGTCAGCATAAAGGAGCTAAAAGACTCGCTAAATGAGACTTCAGGCTCGTACGACGCGGCATTTATGGACCTTGAGCTAAAAAAAGAGACGCAGGAGGAAATTTTAACCTACCTTAAAAATAACGCCGATCTTCTAAGCTCAAGCATGCTCTTATCTGAGCTAAATTTAGTCGATACGGTGGACTATATAAACAAATCAACAGCTGTAAATCCAAACAAATTTAACCTTGGCAAGATAGTTGTTATCGTTGCGATATTTTTATTTTTCGTCTCGCTAACTAGAATTTTAGCCAAGCTCACCTACTGGGTGATGTCGCTCATCGCTTCAGGCGAAGGGGTCAAAGAGGCTAAAGATCAGATCGTAGATATCGTGAAAAAGCCGATCTCTGCGCTTCTTATCATCTACGCGCTAAATATCTGTATCGGCGTTGGATTTTACCCAGTGCCAGTGCCGCTTGTCGTAGCAAATATCTTTTCTATCATCTATATAGTCGCATTTTCATGGCTTGTCCTCACCATACTAAATGGCTACGGCATCGCTATACTCGACAAGATCGCGCAAAAAAGCAAGCGTAAAGAGGTGATAAACCTAGCACTAAAAGTGATCTACGTGATCGTGCTAATCATCACACTTTTACTGATCCTTCAAAAGCTTGGCTTTGATATCTCAGCACTCATCGCCTCACTTGGTATCGGTGGTCTTGCTGTTGCCTTCGCTGCTAAAGACATCATCGCAAACTTCTTTGCATCTGTTATGATGCTCTTTGACAACTCATTTTCACAAGGCGACTGGATAGTTTGTGGCGACATCGAGGGCACGGTCGTTGAGATAGGATTTAGAAAAACGACTGTTAGAAGCTTTGATAATGCCCTTATCTTCGTGCCAAACTCGAAACTAGCTAGCGATCCTGTTAGAAACTGGAGCAGAAGAAAGGTCGGCAGACGCATAAGAATGGTTATTGGCATCGAGTATGGACCAACTACGGATGAGATCAAAAAATGTGTAAATGACATCAAAAATATGCTGATAAATCACCCAGATATCGCTAAAAGCGAAGATATCGCGGCTAATAAAAGAGGCCTAAAATATAGACAAAACATAGTCTCAGTTGATGACTACGCTGGATATAAGTCAAATTTATTTGTCGTGGTTGATGACTTTGCTGATAGCTCGATAAATATCCTAGTTTATTGCTTTGCAAAAACTATCGTTTGGGGCGATTTTTTAGACGTAAAACAAGATGTAATGCTAAAAATTATGGATATTTTAAAGCAAAATGGTCTAAATTTTGCATTCCCAAGCCAAAGCTTGTATATCGAAAATATCAAAGATAAAATTTAAGGAGAGAAAAATGAGTAATGATTTTGACTATGAAGAGGTAGAAGAAGACTACTCTGAATTTAACGATGAGGATGAGGATAGTGGCGATAGCTATGACTATAACTACGACGAAAATGACTACAACTATGAAGATAGCGATGAGGATGAGGATAGTTACGACTCGTATTAAAATGATCTAAATTAAATTTAATGGATGAAATTAACGGAGAGAATGCTTGGTACAGGAATTTATAGAGCAAGATAGCTATAAGGCTATCGATGACATTTACAAAACGATATTAAACGTAGCGATAGTAAGTAACGCCTTTGTCTTGATCGCGCTTTGTAGTTTTTACTTTGACTTAACGATCATTTTTATCTGTTTTTTATTTCTTTCTATTAGCACTGCTTTAAGGATTAGATTTAATATCAAATACAGATTTTTAATCTCGGCCATCTTTCAACTAAATGTCATCACCGCAGTTATCGCTGGCGTTGTTGGCATGGGCTGGAGCTCTAATATATGGATAACACTCCTTGGCGTTATCTTTATAAACTACTTTTTGGCTTTTAACCAAAGACTTCTTACCTACTCTGTCTGCCTTCTTGAGCTATTTGTCCTTTTGTGGCTATATCTTACATATAAAGATAAAGTAGTTGAGATAGACATCATGGTACAAATAGGCTCAACCTGTATAAGCGTTTTCTTTACTTTTTACCTGGTCTTTAGACTTTCGTTTTTCTCTGATGCGATCACATCTAGTGGCTACAAACAGATCAGCGAAGAGAAAGAGGAGATAGAGAGAATTTCTAAGTATGACTTTTTAACCGGTCTTTTAAATAGACGCTCTATCGAAAGAACGCTTAGATATGAGCTAAAAGAGCTTAGAGAAAAAAGCAGTGACGCAAATTTAGTCGTCATGCTAGGAGATATAGATAACTTCAAAAAGATAAATGACACCTACGGACACGACTGGGGTGATAAGGTCTTAAAAGAGATCGCAAGGGCCTTGCAAGATACTTTTAGAGAAAATGACCACATTTGTAGGTGGGGCGGAGAGGAATTTCTAGTTATCTTGCCTGAAGTTAAAACCGAAGACGTAAAAAAGGTAGAAACCAGACTTGGCACAAGGATAGCGCAGGTAAAGTTACCTGATAAGAGCTCAGTAACCATGACCTTTGGTCTAGTCCTTTGCGCAAATGGCGTTATAACTGATATCGACACAGTCATAAACAAAGCTGATAAAAAGCTATATGAGGGTAAGAAAAATGGCAAAGACCGCATCGAGTATGAGATCATGAAGGCAAATAAGGACAAAGACAATGCCTAAAATTTCACTTTATATCTCACAAAAGATCATCGTCTTTTCGCTTCTAGCTGTACATACTTTTTACCTAGTTATGTTCTGCCTCATGGGCGAAGAAATTTTGGCTGTGGCAAACATCCTTTCTGTTAGCATATATCTTTTTGCACTAAAGATACTCTTTGATAGTGAAGAGAACAACAAGATCGTGATGCTCATCTTGCAATTAGAAATTTTACTCCACGCCTCACTTTGCGTCTTTATCCTTGGACTGGGCTGGGGATTTGAAATTTTATTTTTAACATCAACTATTAGCCTCTTTTTCTTATCAGTTAGCTTTAAAATGTTAAGCAGAATTATCTCTTTGCTAGATATCGCAGCATTTTTACTTTTTTATCTAGTGATAGATCTACCAGCAAAGGACGATCCTTTATACAAAGAGATATTTTTTGTATTTAACCTAACTGCATCTTGCGTATTTGCTGTCTTAACCTCATTTTTGCTAGAGAGCTCAAATTTATTTATATTCTTAGGCATCTTAGAAGAGAAAGAGTCTGCTAAAGCTGTCTTTAACCACGACCCACTAACTGGACTTTTAAACCGAGCTTCAATGCAACAAATTTTTAGACAAAAGAATTTATTTGACGGCAATGACTTTGCTATCGTGATGTGTGACATAGATAACTTTAAAAAGATAAATGATACCTACGGACACGGCGCAGGCGATGAAGTGCTAAAGAGCCTTTCTAAAATTTTCAAAAATGCTTTTAGAAATGAAGATAGGGTTGCAAGATTTGGCGGCGAGGAGTTTTTGGCTGTTATCTTTGATGTTAAAAAGGCAAAAGCAGTTAGTATCTTAGAGCGTATCAGAGAGACGCTTAATCAAAATGTCGTTGAATTTGAAAACCATAGGATCATAGCTACTATGACCTTTGGCGTCGTGGCTCACAGTGGCCATACTGAGGTAAATATCGAGCGCATGATAAAGCAAGCTGACGAGCTACTCTATGTCGGTAAGCGAAATGGTAAAAATATCGTTATGAGTGCGGATTACGATCCAAAAGGATAAATTTAGAGGCCTAGGCCTCTAAATTTTAATGTCCATACATTATGTTTGGTAGCCAAAGCGAAATTTGCGGTATATAAGTAACCAAGATAAGGCCAAAGAACAAGGTTAGCGTCCATGGCAAGCACGCCACGATGACCTCTTTTAAGTTCATATTTGTAAGACCGCTTGCGACAAATAAATTTAGTCCAACAGGCGGAGTGACCATACCTATCTCCATATTTACAACCAAGATGATACCAAAGTGAATAGGATCGACGCCTAGTTGCGTAGCTATCGGAAGCAAGAGCGGCACCATGATCATGATAACGCTTGAAGGCTCCATAAACTGACCCATGATAAAGAGCAAGATATTTACAAATATCAAAAATCCTATCATGCCGATATTTGCGTCAAGTATCATCGATGCGATCGCTTGTGGGATCTGCTCACTAGTTAGCAAATATGCAAAAACAACGGCATTTGCGATGATGAAAAATATCATAGCTGTTGTAAGGGCTGAGTCTAGGCAGATGTCCCAAAGATCTCTTATCTTTATATCTCTATAGATAAAAAGTGAGATAAATAGCGCATAGACCGCACTTGCCGCAGCTGCTTCAGTCGGAGTGAATATGCCTCCATAAATTCCGCCAATGACTACTACAACGATCAAAAGAGCCCAAAATGCTTTTGCAAATTTCTGCACTCTTACTTTAAATGGCTCAGCCTTAGTCGCTTTAAATCCAAGCTTTTTTGCGCCTACATAAGTTTGAACTAACATAAAAGCTCCAAGCATAAGACCTGGCACGACGCCAGCCATAAAGAGCTTGCCGATACTAACCTCTGCCGTTACGCCATAAACTATCATAACAACTGAAGGTGGGATCAAAATTCCAAGCGAGCCAGCCGTAGTTATGCCGCCCACTGCGTACTCTTTTGGATAGCCAGCCTCTTTTATCGCTGCAAACATAATTGAGCCAATGGCTACAACCGTCGCAGGCGAGCTTCCAGAGACGGCTGCAAAGATGATGCAGGCAAATATCGCGCTCATAGGCAAGCCACCTGGCAAGTGTCCGACCATAGACTTTGCAAAGTCGATGATACGCCTTGCTGAGCCGCCTTTGCTTAGTAAATTTCCAGCCAAGATAAACATCGGGATCGCCATTAGCGAAAATTTATTGATACCATCGAAAATTATCTGCGGGATCATAGCGATAGTATCGCCATCAAAATCTGTGAAAAATATTATCGTCAAAACCGTGCTAGCTCCAAGTGAAACCGCTACTGGCACGCCTATTAGCATCAGCGCAAAAAGCAGGATAAATAAAAATGCTATTGTCATCTTTTTTCTCCTTAGTCTTTGACTACGCTACCATGAGCTAGCTCGTGCGCTTCGTTGCTTACGACCTTTGCTGCTGGAGTTAGAGCCACTTTGATAGCCTTTTCAGCCGAGCGGTAGCTAGCTGTGACAAAGGCAATTGGAAGCACTAACATAGGGACCCATTGAGGTATGCCAAGGTCTATTATCATCTGATCCATCTCGTGCAAGGCTTTTAGATAATCAACCGAATAAACCGCGATAAATATCAAAAAGACAGTTGTTAAGATATGCGAAAAGAGTAGGCACGCCTTTGCAAGCGCTGGTGGAAATTTCTCCACCAAGATAGTTACACTTACGTGGATGCCCTTGTTAAAGCCGTATGCCGCGGCAAAAAACGCCGACCATACAAATAGGTAGTTTGATAGCTCGCCCGCCCATGACCAGCTTTTGTCAAAAAAGTATCTAGCCACGACGTTGGCAAAGGCTAGTAGTGTTCCACTAGCTAGCCCTAAAACGGCGATAGTCTTATTGAGCGAGACTATCACTACATCAAGAACGTTAAAGAAATTCTTCATTATTTTGTCTCGATTGTTTTTTCTATAAGCTCTTTGCCGATGACGTCGTAAAATTTAGGATAGATAGCCTGCATAGTCTTCTCCCACTCAGCTTTTTGTGCGTCGTCTATCTTGAAAATTTCTAGCTTTTTAGTCTCTGCTATATATTTTTCAAGCTCGGCTATGACGTGAGCGTCCTCTTTAGCTGTCTCTTCTCTCTCGTAAGCTGTAGCCTCGCTTAGAGCCTGTTTTACATTTGCTTTTAGATCATCTGGTAGTTTGTTCCAAAATTTATCACTCATAACGACTAGATAGCCTAGATATCCGTGGTGAGAAAGTGTAAGTGAGCTTTGAACCTCGTGAAATTTAGAGTTATAGAAATTTGAAAGTGGGTTTTCAGTAGCATCAACTACGCCTTGTTGAAGTGCAGAATAAACCTCTGAAAATGGTAGAACTTGTGGGTTGCCACCGATCGCTTTGATCTGCTCTTCAAGCACTTTTGAGCTTTGGATTCTAAATTTTTGTCCTTTTGCATCTTCTGGAGTGAGGATAGGCTTTTTGCTTGAGCTAAAGTGCTTAAATCCAGCATCCCAGTAATCAAGCGCTACAAAGCCCTTCTTAGTCACAAGACCTTTTAGCTCCTCGCCGACCTCGCCGTCTTGGACCTTGTGAAGGTGGTCTGCATCTTTAAAGATGAAAGGTAGGTCAAATAGCTGAAACTGCGGTACAATAGGTGTAAATTTAGAAAAGCTTGGAGCTGCCATTTGAACGTTGCCAAGCTTTAGCGCGCCAAATACTCTATCATCATCAAGTAGCTGAGCTGATGGGAAGACTTGAACTTTTATCTTGCCGCCACTTAGCTCCTCAGCACGCTTTGCAAAAAAGTCAGCCGCTTTGCCCTTTGGCGTAGAAGCTGCGACAACGTGAGCAAATTTGATCGTATAGACCTTATCAGCACCAAATGCTAAGCCACTGATGGCACATGTAAAAAGTAAAGCTTGTAAGAATTTCATCTTTCATCCTTTGTAATAGTTTTGATAGGTGCATTATAAATTTCAAAAATAAAAATTTAGAAATTTTGTTTCATAAATTCACATATCTTTATTTTTATATGTGTATTTTTGTAACATTTTTGATCTAAAATGGATAGTTTTTGCTTTGTAAATTTAACGTAAAAATTTATTTATCATTTTTATAGTCTATTTTTGTTACGTTTCTACACATATTTTTATATTATTTTTTACATTTAGAGAAATTTAAATTTACTTTTCTCACTTTTACAAAGCCAAATTTGCTCTTTTAGGGTATAAAATTTCACTCTTTTAACCACAAATTTATCAAGTAAATTCGCTTATCATTTATAATTGAAAAATTTAGCTTTTATAAAAACGCCCTATTTTTGGCTTAAATTTTGAAAGATTTTGTTTGTTAATCTTTTGTGGCTATAATGCGAAATAACAAATTTTATTATTAAGGAATTATTATGTTTGAACTAAGAAAACTTCCGTTTGACGCAAACCACAATGCAGTAGTAAGTGCTAAAACCTGTGAATACCACTACGGCAAGCATCACGCAACCTATGTTGCAAATTTAAACAATCTCATAAAAGATACAAAATTTGCTAATGCATCATTTTACGAGATCTTAAAAAATAGCGAAGGTGGCCTTTACAACAACGTCGCACAAGTTTATAACCACGACTTTTACTGGGACTGCATCGCTAAAAAAAGCGAGATGTCAAGCGAGCTAAAAGCTGCGATCGAGGCAAATTTCGCGAACTTCAAAGAGGAGTTTTTAAAAGCAGCTACAACGCTTTTTGGCTCAGGCTGGGCGTGGCTTGTATTTGATCCAAGCAGTAAAAAGCTAGAGATCGTGCAAACTAGCAACGCAAAAACTCCAGTGAGCGATGGCAAAGTGCCACTTCTAGTAGTTGATGTGTGGGAGCACGCTTACTACATCGACAACTTCAACGCTCGTCCAAAATACCTAGAGACATTTTATGAGAACATAAACTGGGAATTTGTAAGCCAAGCTTACGAGTGGGCGCTAAAAGAGGGCCTTGGCTCAGTTGAGTTTTACACAAAAGAACTACATAAATAATATCTGGCGGGAGCTCCCCGCCTTTAAATTTCTGCTTATATTTAAATTTAACTATCAAATTTATCATTTTAAAAGAGTGAAATTTCTTGTTTTAGCAAGTGGTCTTTTTATAAATTTACAGCCAGAATGAGCTAATTCATCTTTAAATTTCTGCTTTTATATAAACTTTAAAATCATCAAATTTCTAAGCAAAATCACTTTTAAAAAATAATACGAGTTTAAACAGCTCAAATTCTCGTTTTGACAAAATGGCTTCTTTTAAATTTAACACTATGGCGAGATATTTCACTTTCAAATTTCTATTTTTCAAATTGAATTGCTAAATTTAGTAAGCAATAGGCGCGATATTTATAGCTTTGAAATGACATAAAATACTAGTTTTAGCGACCGCCCTATTTTGGTGCAGTGGCTTTTACTTTAAATTTAGCGCTATAAAACAAAACCAAAACAACTTCACGCCTTTAAATTTAAAACCACCCTGATACTCAAAATGATCACGGTCTTTACTGCTTTGAAAATACCTCTAAGCATTCGCGTTCAAAGGCTTTTTGCTTTAAATTTAACGCAAATCAAGATCAGCGGCAACTATCTTGCCCTTAAATTTCTATCTTTCAAATTTAAGTTGCTAATTTATGATCCAAAGCTACTTAAAACTTCAAAACAACTCCCAAACGCGATCAAGACACTCTTGTTGGCATCTAAGGCATGCTAGCAAAAAATAAAATAGTAAAAAACTGGCTTTATAAGCTGTATTACTAAGACCAGGCAACTCCATGTTTAAATTTAAGCCACCGAAAAATTAGCATAGGCTCTTTAGGCTTTAAATTTATCAGTAAAATTTATTAGAAACAAGGGAGGTAAAAAATACCCCCAGTAGCTATTTTGTATCAAGCAAGGGTGGCTTAAATTTCAAAGCCACCCAGCCAAAATTTATCTCTTTGAAGTGTATAAATTTATCCCATTTTGTAAGCGTTTTAGCCCTTCAAGCACCCTCTCATGCTGCGTTGCGATATTCATACGAAGGAAAAATCTATCTCCTCTGTATGCGTTGCCGTCATTTAGCCAAAGTCCAGCTTTATCGCGCAAGAAATTCATAAACTCACTCGAATCCTCGCAAAACGCACTGCAGTCAAGCCACAAAAGGTAGGTCGCACTCGATGGTAGAAGCTTTACTGGTAAATTTTGCTCTTTTATAAAATTTGCAACGACCTTTTTGTTTTCAAAAAGATACTCTCTAAGCTCATCAAGCCACGCCTCGCCATCGTTAAAAGCGGAGATTGCTGCGATGATCGCAAAGGCATTTGCCTCGCCGACCTCATCGTAGTTGATAGCAGCATTTAGTCTTGATCTGATCTTTTCATTTGGTGTAACGACGGCCGAGCTTTGAAGCCCAGCTATGTTAAAAGCCTTTGTAGGCGATATGCACGTGATCGAGTTATTCTTACACTCCTCACTCACGCTGATAAATGGCACGTAGCTTAGCCCTGGATCAGTTATGTCGCAGTGAATTTCATCGCTGATAACCAAAACATCGTGCTTGTAGCAAAGCTCGCCTATCTTTTTAAGCGTCTCTTTGTCCCAAATTTTGCCTATTGGATTGTGAGGGTTGCAAAGAAGCATCATAGTAGTTAGCGGCTGGGCTAGCTTTGCCTCGAGGTCGTCAAAATCGATCTCATAAGAGCCATTTTTATAGACAAGGTCGTTTGATAAAATTTCACGGCCGTTGTTTTTTATGCAGTTAAAAAAGACGTGATAGACAGGCGCTTGCACTAAAATTTGATCTCCTGGACTGCTAAATCTCCTAATAGCAGTCGAGATGGCCGGTATAACGCCAGTGCAAAAGCACATCCACTCGTTCTCTAAGCTCACATTGTGACGTCTTTGCCACCAGCTCTTTATCGCCTCGTTCCACTCTTTTGGGATGAACGAGTAGCCAAAGACACCGTTATCAAGGCGCTTTTGCAAGACGCTTAAGATCTCAGGTGCGGCCTTAAAGTCCATATCCGCAACCCACATCGGCAAAACATCGCTCTTCATACGCCATTTTGATGAGTTGGTGCCTTCTCTGCTTACTAATGTGTCAAAATCGTACTTCATAGCTTTTCCTTAAATAAAATTTTAAATCAATTATAACCCAAAAGATACTAAGATGATTTAAAAATTTAATACCAAAAAAGGAAAAATGATGAAACTAGCTCAGGCTCTCATCCTAAGATCTGACACGCAAAAGCGCATCGAACAGCTAAAAGTTAGATTGCTTTGCAACGCAAAAACGCAGGAGAATGAAAGTCCAAGCGAGGATCCAAAGCTTCTTTTAAAAGAGCTTGACAAGCTAACAAGTGAGCTTTTTAGGCTCATTTGCTCTATAAATTTAACAAACTCGAGCGCAAAATTTGATGGTATGAGCCTCACTGAGATGATCGCTAAAAAGGACGCTTTGGTGCTAAAAGCAAACGTGCTTAGGGAGTTTGCCACGAGTGCTAGCCAAAAGATCGATCTCTACTCAAACAGCGAGATCAAAATTTTAAGCACGGTCGATGTGAGCGCACTTCAAAAGCAAGTAGATGCGCTTTCAAAAGAGATCAGAGAGCTTGAGATGAAGCTTCAGGAGGCAAACTGGGCGGTTGATCTAGTAGAGTAAAAATTTATGGTAAAAATTTAGCCAAAAGCGAGTAAAAACCAAACACTAGGGCTTGCGAAGACCAGGCAAAAGCTTAAATTTAGTCTTAGCAATCTTACAAATGCAAATTTAAAAAGCACTTTTACTACCACTTACTGGTTTGGCTATATTTTGGGTGGGTTTGGGGAAAATTAATTTTTATCATGTAAAATTTCGTAAATTTTTAAAAAGGAAATTTATGAAACTAGACACTCTCGTCGTAAAAGGCATCGAAGCCAAAAACAACCCAAACAAAGCGGTTGTTCCGCCAGTATTTTTAGCTAGCACCTTCGTGCAAGATGACCTTGAAAATTTTCAAGAATTTGCCTACTCACGTGGCAACAACCCTACAAAAAAAGCATTTGATGATATCTTCGCTAAAGTCGAAGGTAGCAAATACGCATTTAGCTTTGGTTCAGGCATGGCAGCAACAGCAGCCGCACTTAGCCTTATAAAAACGGGGCAAAAAGTCCTGCTAAATAGCAACGTCTATGGCGGCACTTATAGATATGTCACGACTGTTTTTGAAAGCCACGGCATAAAGAGCGAATTTATAGATGATCTAAATTTTTTAAGCGAAGATGACATAAGCGACAACGTGGCAGCTATCTTCATCGAAACTCCCTCAAATCCTCTCTTAAGAGTGACTGATATCGCTAGAATTTCAAAGATCGCTCACAAAAAGGGCGCTCTAGTCATCGTGGATAATACATTTTTGACGCCTTACTATCAAAAAGTGCTTGAGCACGGAGCTGACATCGTGGTATATAGCGCCACAAAATATATCGGCGGACATGCTGACGTGATCGCTGGTATCGTCACGCTAAACGATGATACTTTGGCTGAAAAGATAAAATTTGCTAAAAACACGCTTGGTGGCATCATCAGTCCGATGGACGCATACTACCTAATACGTGGGCTTAAAACTCTTAGCGTTAGGTTTGACAGACAAACGCAAAATACCCATAAAATCATCAAATTTTTAGAGGATAGTGACGCCGTTAGCGTAGTGCATTTCCCTGGCTCATATAGCGAGCAAGAGGCAAAGATGCAAGTAGCTCAAGCAAGCGATATCGGCGCTCTTATCTCATTTGAGCTTGATGAAAAATATGATGTAAATAAATTTGTAAAAGCGCTAGAAATTTTTGATCTAGCAGTGAGCCTTGGCGGCGTAGAGAGCCTTATCTGCAGGCCTGCAACGATGACACACGAGGCATATCCAAAAGAGGTGCTAGATAAGATCGGCATAAAGCAAAATTTGCTTCGTCTAGCCATCGGCATTGAAAATGTCGATGATCTAATAGCTGACCTTGATCAAGCGTTTAAAAAAGCTAAAAGATAAGGAGAAATCATGGCAACTACAAAATTTAAAGGCAGTGAGGTAAATTTAAGCGGAAATGAGCTATTTGTTGGCTCTTATGCGCCTGAGGCAAGAGTCGTAGCGCAAGATCTTAGCGAATTTAGCGTGGGCGGAAATAACGGCATAGAGGTGCTTGTCTGCTTGCCTTCACTTGATACTGGCGTTTGCGCGGCAGAAGCACGTAAATTTAACGAAAAAGTAGCTGGAAAACAAGGCGTAAAACTTAGCATTATCTCAAACGACTTGCCATTTGCGATGGGGAGATTTTGCACGACTGAGGGCATAGCAAACCTGCGCGTGGGAAGCGACTTTAGATACGGCGAATTTGCCCAAAACTACGGCATGCTGATGAGTGACGGGGCGCTAAAAGGCCTACTTGCAAGAGCGGTCTTTGTCATCAAAGATGGCGTCATTATCCACAAGCAAATCGTCCCTGAAGTGACCCAGGAGCCAAACTACGACGCAGTTTTTGACGCGATAAAACAAAGCGACGGATGTGGTTGCGGCTGCGGCTGCCATTAAAATTTACTATGCAAAGAGCCCAGCTATGATGGCAAAGAGCTGACTGCCCGTCACCACTAGCTCACCGACCTCTTTTACATCTCTTAAAACTGGCTTTATAGAGGCTAGTTTTAGGCTAGACTTTGTTTTTTTATGCTCATCTGGCTCTGGCAAGACTTGGGTCAAATTTGCGTATTTTTTGATGATCTCTACCACCTTTTTTATCTCATCTGGCAAATTTTCATCCAAATTTTTAGGTAGCGAGATATATAAATTTTCACGGCTTCTAGTTAGTAAGACGTAAATTTTCCTATAAAAAAGCGCCCTTTCATTTTTATATATGGTCTGCAAAAACGGTAAAAAGTTGTGGATGATGACATTTTGCGCCTCAAGACCTTTAATGGACTGCATCGTCAAAACCTCCACGTTTTTGCCCTCTGGCAAGACGCTCTCTTTTATGGCATTTACAGCGACCTTGCTGCTACTTAAAACGACGCTTGTTTCGCCATTTGGCAAGGAATTTAGGCACTTTTTAAGCTCACTAAATTCATCAAGCTCGACCACTTTTATGCTACCATCCTGCAAAATACACTGGATGTCTGAGATGAAGTCTTGATTTAGATAAAAGCTCTTTTTGTAGTAGTCATTTATCGCAGAGTCCTTTTGCAAGATCTCAAATGCGCACCTAGCGATGTTTGAAGGCGTTCGGTAGACATTTTTTAGGTTTTTCACGCGTCCTCTCATGTCGATGCACTCAAATTTTGGATGGTGAAAGATATCGGCGATATTGTTCATCGTGTATGTGTAAAATTTCTGCGCCTCGTCGATGAAAAATATGCAGTCTTTTATCTCCTCGTATATGACGCGCATAAAGCCAGCTGGCATATCCTGAGTCTCGTCACAAAGGACGTAGTCGATCGGATGCTTTGCAAGGTGGGCTTTAAATTTTGCTCTAAACTCAGCAATCGCTTCGTCGGTTTCGTAAATTTGATACTTTTTGCTGATGTTTGTATTTTCATCCATGCCAAGCTTCGCTTCATCAAATTCTATACGTTTTAGCAGCGATATTATCGGATAGACAGCGATGTTTTTGTTTATAAATTTATCGCCAAAGCATGATTTGATATTTTGGGCCAAATTTTTATTAAAGCAAAGCACAAGAAATTTCTCATTTTCGTCACGCTCAAGCCTGTTTGCGACAAAATTTGCAAGTATCATCGTCTTGCCAGTGCCTGCAACGCCCCTGATCACGCGAAACCCGCCAGTGTAGCCATTCATGATACTAAGCTGCTTGTGATCAAAAAACATCACTTCATCTTTCGTGATTATCGGGATTATCTTTTGTTTTAGCCTGCTTTGATTGACAAGCATTTCTGAAATTTTAAGAAACTCTTTTTTGTTTGGCAGCGTGCTAATAGAGGAGTTGAAAAATTTAGCAAAGATGCCCTCGTCTGTTAGATCGTCCTTGAAAAAGGTGTGATTTTTTAAATTTAGATAGCTTGGATTTTTCGCGTAAAATTTACTAGCCTCGGCCTTGCTAATGGAGGGGAAAATGACCCTGTACTCGACATTTATAGGCACTTTTTTGAGTTCTGACTCTATCTTTGCAAGAAGCATTCTTTGATAAATTTTCACCTGCTCGTAAGGGTTATTTTCATCCATTTGCTCAAGGTCGCTCCAGTTTTTCACCTCGATGACATAAATTCCAAGCGCTGGATGGAGCAAAAGCAGGTCTATCTCTCTGGATGAGCCAGCAGGATCGTCGATGCTCGCCTTTGGGATGAGATAGTAGTTTTCATCGCCCTTTTGATTTAAAATTTTACCGATAGCCTCGAGCACATCGGCCTCACCCTGCTCACCTTTAAAGATCTTACTAAAAATACTTTTTATGTTCATAAACCACTCCTTTAAATTTTTAACAACTTTGGTATTTTATAAATTTTAATCTTAGAGTTTGAAGCCGTACATTGTTATAATTTAGCTTGAGGCTAAATTTAAGCCTTGTGGGTGAATTTAAAATAACTTTTATGATAAAAATATAAATTTATAAACTAAAGAAATGAGAAAATAATTGAAAAATTAAATGGTGATTTGAAATTTGAAGTGGCCGGGAGATAGGGATTCGAACCCCAGGAGGCTTTCACACCTCAACGGTTTTCAAGACCGCCGCTTTCGACCGCTCAGCCATCTCCCGATTAAAGATTTGTGATTATAGCCAACTTTGCTTAAAATTTGCTATAACCACTAAGAATTATTCTGTTTTTTCTTTGACGTAACTAGCGCCGTCATTGATCTTTTCTTTAGTCCATTCTTTGGCGTTGTGGCTATCTTCTTTTACGCCGTGCCAAGTGTTTGAACAACCTACTGCAAAAAATGCCATACATACAATTAAAAGCAATTTTTTCATCGTTATCCCTTTATGTAGTTATTTTTGAAGTTGGAGGCGACACCCGGATTCGAACCGGGGATCAAAGCTTTGCAGGCTCATGCCTTACCACTTGGCCATGTCGCCATTTTGGTGGTGCCCGAGACCGGACTTGAACCGGTACGGTAAAAACTACCGAGGGATTTTAAGTCCCTTGCGTCTACCATTCCGCCACTCGGGCAAAATTTAATGGAGCGGGAAACGAGATTCGAACTCGCGACCCCAACCTTGGCAAGGTTGTGCTCTACCCCTGAGCTATTCCCGCATTAAAGGTTGCAATGTTACCCAAAAGTTGCTTAAAAATTTATTTTATAAAAACGACTTTCAAAAAAATGTAAGCCATAAAAAGATAAAATACCAAATCTTTTGGGGTTATAGCTCAGCTGGGAGAGCGCTTGAATGGCATTCAAGAGGTCGGCGGTTCGATCCCGCTTAACTCCACCAACAGACGTTTTCAGGGGTTTTCAAACCTTGTCAAAAAATGCTTTTCAAAGCCCAAATTTAGGGCTTTTACCACTTTTTAAGCTCTCATCTCTTATCATTGCATTTCATCTAATATCACTCTTTTGAGTGTATATCTGAGTGTAAAAAAATATTTTTTCTAACTTTTTACACTCAAAATTAAGGGTTACGAAATGGCAAGCTTTGCGAACGATTTGGCACTAAAAAAATTTACACTCAAAAATAAAATTCGTGAGTGGGTAAAAGATGACGGAGTGAAATTTTTATACGTGCTTGCATACAAGACCCAAAAAGAAACCACCAAGACCTTTTATTTCAAATATCAAGAGAGCGACGAAAAGCGAACAACAAAACAAATCAGGCTAGGCAAATATCCAAGCATTACGCTAGCAGAAGCAAGGGCGAAAGCCTTAGAGCTCGAGAGGCTAAGAGATAGGGGCGAGGATTTACAGCTAGCCACGGCCAAGCAAAAGGCTATCACGTTTAAAGATGTAGCCGATGAGTGGATAGAAAAAGAGCAGAGCAAAAGCCTCGTATCGACTAAGAAGCAAATAGGGCGTGTAAAAAATCATCTCATCTTTTATTTAGGTAGCAAAGAGATAACCGCTCTAAAGCGTAGAGATTATATGCAAGTAATCGAGCAGATACAAGCGCGAGAAACGAAAAGGGAGCTAACCCACGAAACATCAGAGCGGACTTTTAGACTACTCCGTAAAATCTTAGATTTAGCAGTAAATAAGGGCTACATCGAACACAATCCAACACGAGATATTATTTTTAATGATACTTTCAAGACCTCATCAAATAACCACTACAAGGCAATAACTGAGCCAAGCAAGCTAAAAGAGCTATTAAGAGCAATGCAGGACTATCAAGGCTCGTTTTGCACGCAGCAAGCGTTAATATTTGGAGTGCATACCTTTTTACGTAGTGCAAACGTGAGAGAACTAAAATGGCAATACGTGGATTTTGAGAATAATTTAATCACGTTTCCAGCCGAGGCGATGAAGTTAAGAGAAGTTTTTTATATACCAATGAGTAAGCAGGTCAAGAAGCTTTTAAAAACAATGCTAGAGCATAAAAGTGGCGATTTTGTTTTTCCTAGTGGCATAAGTGCGACAAGACCGCTAAGCGATAGCACACTAAACCAAGCGATTAAGCGGTTAAACTTCGGCGATGAAATGGTATTTCACGGCTTACGCACGACAGCAAGCACCCTATTAAATGAAAACATCAAAAATCACGGCTTTAGCAGTGATGTGATAGAGCTTTGCCTAGACCATAAAGAGCGAACAAGCGTAAAAGCTATTTATGACCGAAGCCAAAGGCTGGACGAGCGAGCCAAGCTTATGCAATGGTGGAGCGATTATTTAGATAGTTTGGTAAAGGGGTAAAAGAACAATGACAGAGAACAAAATTGACTTAAATGAATTATTAGAAATGGAGAGGGATAAAATAATGTTAAAAGATGAGTTATTAAATTTTTTGTCGCGATATGCAAATAAATACCCACAATTTCAAAGCGAGGCTAGTATTTATGAGTTAAAAGAAAGTTTAATTTTTTTAAAAGATTTTAATACTGATGGCAATTCTTACGTAGATTATTCCGCCAAATTTGCCATAAATAAATACATTCAAGATTTAGAAGCCATAGCCAAGAAAAAAGAACGCAAACAAACAAGAGATGAACGCCTACTTAAAAAAATCGAAAAAGCTATTAATGCATTATACGATATAAAAGAGGATTTTTTTATGGGCGAAGATATTGACGAAGAGGACCACAAGGCTATGTACCCCGATGAGATAAAAATACGTAAAAACATAGATGATTTAATATACGCACTTTACTTAAAAATTGATTGTTATGAAAAAGATGAAAATATTACGCCTACAATAGCAAACAAAAAATTTGATAAAGCTTTTTTTGAACTTCTAAACGAAAGAAAAAAGAATAATAATATTAGCCCCCTAGAGTTAGCCAAAGCAATAACGCAATTAAGAGTTACCATAAGAAACATTTTTAATAATAAGCCAAATATACGGACAAAATCCAACAAATAAGCATAAAAAATACCTCTAAAAATTTCTTACATTACTTTCGATGTAAGAAATTTATTTTTTACATTAAAACTAATGCATTTTTTTAAAAACCTACATTAAAAAACAAACATCTTTTATTTTTCTAACATCGATTTTAACGCTATTTTTCTACTAGCTATTAATATTTTTATTTATTAATATTCTTACATCAAATCAATTTAAGCACATCAAGCTTGCAAGCATTCAGGCTTAACCATTTGAGAAAAATTACATACAAAAGGATTAAAAAATGCAAAACAAAGCACTACTAAATTCAAAAGAAACAGCGGAGCTTTTAGGCGTGGGAGTATCAACACTTTACAGATACAAGAAATTAAGCGATTTTCCGAAACCTATCTTTTTTACAAATGTTACAAAACGCTTTAAAAGAGATGAGGTCGAAGCCTTTATCAACAAAAGACAAAACGAGGGCAGACCATTACCACAAGGGGGCGAAAGATGAAAGCTTTTAAAGACGATAACGAGGCTAGGCTATACGGGCGTTTTTATACCCATTTATCCAAATACCCCGAGATTAAGGCGATTTACGCGCAGACGGACGACCAGGATCAAAGCGAGCTACGCGAGGGCGTGACTAAAGCCCTTTGCGTAGCTTTTGATTTATTTGAGGAGCGCGAAACGGAGCTAAATCAAAAGAGTATATGCGAAATAGCGCGAGAGTGCAAAGAGATAAAAAGCGCGCCCGAACTTTACGTAAAAATGCTAAAAGAGTGCTACCCCGATATTTATCTCAAATCTCTACAAGACGAACAAAGCGGAGACGATACGGCGGACTTTAAGCCCGTAGCCTTTGATTTGTTTTGCATTTTGACCGAGCAGGCGAGAGAGCTAAACGCATTACGAGACGAGAACAAAAGGCTAATCGAAACCTTTTTTATCAATAGGAGTACGCGATGAGTAAGCTAGTATTTACGCCTAGCAAACTTTGCTTTAGTGCAGGCGATGAGGTTATGTTAAAAGCTTTTAAAAAGCATTTGCATATCTACAAGGTGACGAGCCTGGACGGCGTCGCTCAACCTTTGCTAGATTGCGCTTATGATTTGTTTCATATCGTGCAGACGCAAAGCAAGAGCATAAAAGAGCTAGAGATAAAAGCAGGTATAAGAGAGGAAAATAACCGATGATACGAAGCAGACATAAAACGGCGTTAGTAAAAATGATGTGGGACGGAACGGAAATAACCGCGGGGCGAGTATTTGGCATAAGTAACGCCAATCAGTATTTAGTAGAGCTTTTTAGAGAAAAAATCGTTAAATTTAGATGGTGCACGGACGCAAATAACCCTAAAAGGCGGTTTAAATTATGGCGTATCGACGATTTCCAAAAGGCTAAAAGATATTTAGGGAGCAAAATATGAGCGCAATAGTAGCATTTAATGATCTAAATTTAGAGATTTCGGAGTATCAAGACACTTGGGCTTTGTCGGATAGACAAGTAGCACAAGGTTTTGGAGTTACACAAGAAGCAGTAAGAAAACAAAGAACGCAGGGCGCGACTGAATACATCGAGGGCGTGCATTATTATTACAAAAATACGTATAATGACGGTAAAGGTGGCGTATATGATACACCCCCGGACAAATCGGGCGGGGGGTCAAGAAATACCCAAAAAATGGTATTTTGGACGAAAAAAGGCGTAATAACTCTAGGCTTTAAGCTAACCGAAACACCTCAAACAATAGCTTTTAGAGATTGGGCTAGCGATTTTATCCTAAACAACAATAACCACCCTACTACTATTCAAGAGCTTTTAGATAATCCTCGCTCACTTGCTGAGCTGGCTCTAAGATATGCTGATACGTTAGAGCAAAATAAACACCTAGAAGCTCAGGCGGTAGAAAATAAGCCTTATATAACATACGCTAAGACGATAGAGAGTAGCCACGGCGATTTAAAAATAGGCGAATATGCGAAAATCCTTTGCGATAAGAGTAAAGGCGTAATTATAGGACAAAACCAGTTATTCGCTCTAATGCGCGAACTAGGGATTTTGATGTTTAATAATGAACCTTTGCAAAAGTATCTAAATATGGGCTATTTTAGACGCAAACCGCGACCATTTACAAAGCCAAACGGCGAGCAATGCTTAGACCTTATCACTCTAATAACGCCAAGGGGTCAAGTAAAGTTAGCTAAAAAGCTAATCGAGGCTATAAAAGCTAAAAATACGCCTCGAATAAAGAGCTAATTAAAGAATTTTAAGGGTGGTCAAGCCGAGCAAGTTTAGCCACCCTTAACAAGGTTACAAACGTGGATATTTTAGCAGAACTTGCAAGCATTATCAACACAGCCGAAAGCAAAATTTACATAGACACGATAAGGGCTACATTTTTCAAAAAAGCTATTATTCAAAAGACCTATACAAAAATGGAGCTTTTAAACTCAATCGCTCGAAAATATGGCACAAAATGGCAAAAGCTGGATAAACAAACAGCAAAAGCCGTTAAGATAGAACGCCGTTTTGAGTTTCGAGATTATGAGATAGTTAATATTTATATGCTTAGCGATTTGCCTATTTTCTACGCCACGCTAAAAAACGCAGGCAATGAGCCACAAAAGGCATTATTTGAAGTTTATGGGCTTAGGCAATATAACAAGACACCTCCACCCAAAGAATTAATAGCGGAGCTCCTAGGCGTGATAAATAACGTTTCATCGCTTGACCTTTGTTTTGATAAGGATAGCCCCTTTAACCTTGACCCCTTTTGCGATGAGGTTATTAGCTTTGAAAATACCAAGTATTTAAAAAACAACGATGTATTAAGTAGAGTGTATTTTTACGACAAGGCAAAAAAGAATAATCTAAACTTGCCTATCTACCGAGCCGAAGCCGTAGTTAGCATAAATCCCAAAAGCAAAGATAACCCCTTGCCTCTCAAGCAAAGGCTAAATTTACAACTCCCTTACGCCCTAGATGAGTTTAAATCCATACTAGACAAGACCGCTAAAAAACAAGGCACAATCAAGCCTTGCAAGTCAAAAGAGAACAAAAGAGAGCTAAGAGCATAACCAGCCGAGATTTTGGCTCGTTACCTCAACGCACGGATATTTTTATGCGTTAGCCTAATTTTTGGCTTACGTAGCAAAGCCCCCTAACAATGAAACCCAAACAGCCCTATTGTCAAAGCTTGAGCCTTGCAAGTGAAACGTAAAAGCTCCATACGTTAAACGTAGCTAGCTTTAAAAGATGACCTAGATTTAATCTACCTCATCGCTTTACAAAAAAATGAAAACGGCTTTTAACCTTAAGCCAAAACAGCCCTTTTTTTGCTTGCTTAAGTTTTCATAAAAAAGGGTATTGCAAAGCGTTTCACTCTCTACCATTTTTTTGGCTATTTTTACCCTTTTCGCATAAGTCAAAAATCAAAGCCAGCACCGAAGGGCTAGAGCTTAGCACGTAAGCCACGCACGAGCGAAAATCACAATTTAAGAAAAGCAACGTATAGTGTGCCCTAGTAAAACTACCCTACAATGACCTTTTTGTTACAAAAAATCTCCCCTTTTCCTTAAATGAAAAAATTAATTATCAAGAGGGCTAAAAATAATCGCGGTCGCGGTTAAAAAAACGAGCAAGCTAAGCACTAGAACGAGCGTAAAAGCCCTATTCTAGGCGGTAGCTTTGAGCTGGGTAAGTTAAATTTAGGTAGCTTTAAAGGGGGGTCATCACAGCTGACACCCTAGAGGGTAACACGTGTAACGTTACATGTAACGGACGAACTCGTTACAAGATGATATTAATCCTCGTTGTTTTCAGTGTAAGGCTTAACCACCTCAACGATTTTATCCATATCAAGCGATTTAATGTAGTTTTCAAGCATAAATTTTAAATAAGGTGGATATGGAGTGCGTGACCCCCAAGCATTAACGGTTGCGTAAGGGATGTTGGATAATTCACTAAGTCGTTTTTTATTAATACCAGCTTTATTTAACAAGTTTTGAAATTCGTTTTTATCCATTTTTTAACCTTTATTTTTTTATGAAATAATAGCATAACGCAACAAAAAATAAAAATAAAATATTGTTATGCTATTTTAGTTAATAATCTTTTAAGTATCATTACAATATGATTTTTCTTAAAATTAATAGCGTAAATATACTTTTAAAGGAGAACAAATGTTAATCCCAACCAATTCAGACAGACCAATGTTTAAAAGGTTTCATGAGTTTGTTATCGAGCAGAACAATGGCAACACAGAGGTAGGCGAACAAACGCTTTACGATGTAGCATACTCGCTATTTTATGAGAGCCACACGCTAAGAAGTGAAAGAGATAGAGCCTTTCAAAGCCTAGGCAGAGCAAACGCACTATTTGCCAAATCAGAGGAGCAAAACGAGCAATTAAGAGCCGAGATAGAACAAGCAAAAGCAAAGTTTGAGAAGCTAGCTAGTAATTACGTTACCTTGTGCGATGAGATGGCCGAGCTACAAAAAGAAAACGCAGAGCTAAAAAGCAAATTATCACTAAAGGGGCAAAAATGAAGTTAGTTTTTAATGAAATCAATAAGAATTTTGAGTTAGGCGTTGAAATAACTTGCGTATTAGGACAAGTATCTACCCTAATGCTAGCACTAGCAAATAAACACGAGAGCATAGACGACAAAGAGAGATTAAACGCTACTTATCTACTAAGTGGCATTTTGCTCGATATTGCCTCAACGCTTGATGATTATGCACTAAAAGACACAAAAGCGACTAAGGAGCAAAGAAAATGACGGCCAAGAGATACGTAAGACTATACGAGCTTGAAAAGGCTCGAAGCTTTGATGAGCTAATAAGCACACTAGAGCAAAGCGAAAACCTCAGCAAAAGAAAAGCCATTTATCAAGCAGGTGCTAAGGCGTGGCTATTCGTAGATTATTACATTAACGAGCTAAGGCACGCAGAAGCACAATTGAAGCACTTAAAAAGACAGCTTGACCGCCTAAGCCCTAGCGATAAAAGCAAAGAGGACTTTAACAAAAATAATCCCCTAGAAGCCAAAGGGATTTTTAAATGGCATAAGCCCTTAAAAGGTGCGAGCTTACAAAACGATATGCAAGCAAGCTAATATAATCTAAGGGGGCGAGGCTAGCCCCTATTTACTCCACGAGAGGATAAACAGCCTTTTTCGTAAAATACTGAAAAAATCAAAAAGGCTAAATCAATGCTACCAAAAGAGTTAAACACGCTAGAAACCTTTTTCAAAATCCTTGATAAGTTTTACCCAGACTGGGAGAAGCGAGCAGACGATTATTACTTAACCGAAATAGCCTTTTTAATCCTAAAAGTATTTAACAGCCCTTACACGGACGAAACCATCATTAACAATTTACGAGTTATGAAAGTGAGTAAATACGATAAAGAGCTAGCCAAAATTTACGCTTTGCCCCTAGAAGCTTACACGTGGATTATGCAAAATAGAATGAAGCCGGACAGAGCAAAGGCGAGCGTAAAACGATATGTAAAAAATGCAATGCAAAATCCAAATTGCGAATATGAAAAATCCATTTTGCAAAAATGCGAAATGCAAAAAAACGATATACAAAGGAGCAAATAATGGCAAAAATAACAGACAAGATTAGAGAAAAAATATTAGCGGATTTTCATACTGGATTTTTTTCGATTAGGCAAATAGCAGATAGGGCAGGAGTTAGCCACGTAGCAGTCCATAAGATAGTCAAAGGATTAACACCAAAATTTAAAGAAAAAATTAACGCCGAAGTAGCCTTTAAAGCGGAGCTAGCAGACGAAAATTTACAACAAATTAACAGCGTAAATGAAGTAATAAGTGAGGCTACAAAACACCTCATCTTTTTTCAAAATGCAGCATTAACAAATCAAAAAAAAGCCAACGAAATGCTAAAAACCGCCAAAACAATAGGCGATATTGAGGCTCATAGCAGGATAACCGCTAGAAATAAAGAGACCATACTAGGCAAAGAGCCACAAACGATTATAAACAATAACAATACACAGCAAAATCAAAAGCCAGAGCTAGATTTATCAGGGTTAAGTAATGATGAACTCGAAACACTTGACACAATACTCTCAAAAGCAAATTAAAAACGAGCTGGCAAGACGTAGCCTAATTCGTTTTGTAACCGAGATTAATCCAAGCTATCAAGTCGGCTGGTTTAACAAAGAAATTGCAGATAAGCTGGAGCGATTTTATCTTAACGTAATGAAGGGGAAACAGCCTCGCCTAATGATATTTGCACCGCCTAGAAGTGGCAAAAGCGAGTTATTTAGTAGGGCTTTTCCAGCGTGGGCTTTTGGTAAAAATCCAAATTTGCAAATAATAGCCAGCTCTTATTCAAGTGATCTAAGCACAAGAATGAATAGGGACGTCCAGAGAATAATAATGAGTGAGCCTTACGCCGAAATTTTCCCCGAAACAAAGCTAAACTCCAAACGTGTCGTAACCGCAACTCAAAACGCCCTTAGAAATAGCGAAATATTTGAGATTGTAGGACACACGGGCGCGTATAGGAGTGCTGGCGTAGGTGGAGGCATTACGGGCATGGGTGCAGATATTTCAATTATTGACGACCCTATTAAGGACGCAGCAGAAGCAAATAGTGCTACTTTTAGGGATAGAGTGTGGGACTGGTATGTTACAACCCTTTACACAAGACTAAGTCCTAAGAGTGGCATATTATTAGGCATGACAAGGTGGCATGAGGACGATTTAGCAGGGCGATTAATCCAAGAAGCTCAAAAAGACGGCGACAAGTGGGAGATTTTATCCTTTCCAGCAATAGCCGAACACGACGAGGAGCACCGAAAAGAGGGTGAAGCATTACACCCAGAAAGATACGACCTAAGCAGACTATTAAAAATAAAAAGTGCCTTAGGCTCTTATGCGTGGAACGCCCTTTATCAACAGCACCCAAGCACTAAGGGCGGGGATATTATACAAGGGGCGTGGTTTGGTCGCTATGATGTAGCACCAAGAATTAAGCGTGTAGGCGTTTTTATGGACACAGCCCAAAAGACCGGCGAGCAAAACGATTACAGCGTTTTATTATTAGCTGGCTTAGGATATGACAACGCTATTTATTTACTAGACTTAAAACGTGGCAAATGGGACGCAGTAGAGCTTGAAAATACTACTAAAGATTTTTTTGTTAAGCATAGATCAACGTATAACGGACTAATGTTTTACATAGAGGACAAATCAAGTGGAACTGGGCTAATTCAAAAAATAAGACGTGAAAACAATATCCCAGTAAGAGCCGTAACGCCACAAAAAGATAAATACACTAGAGTTTTAGACGTTGTAGGCTACATTGAGAGCGGATATGTAAATTTGCCTAGTGCTGGAGCGTGGGTTAGTGATTTTGTAGACGAGTGCGAGAAATTTACCGCCGATAATAGCCACTTACACGACGATCAAGTCGATACACTTACAATGGCAATTAGTGAGTTTAAAAATAAGCCTAGCGGGATTTGGGGACATATTTCAGACTAAATTTTAACAATACAAGCTAAAATAATCAAAAGAAAGGGTTACAAATGCAAACATTAACAATACGAGCAGATGAGGCACTAATAAGCCAAATAGTAGCAATAAGTAAGGCTCTAGCTAATACGACTAATCAAAAGCTAATTATTGATGACGGCTATGCAGACGAGCTAAACGCACGAGCCGATGAAGCACTACAAGGCAAAGGGCTAATAGACGAAGCTCAAGCACGCAAGATGATAGAGCAGATAAAAGATGGCGAATATGCACGTAAAATTTCATAATCGCTTTTTTGACGAGCTTAACACAATAAAAGAGTTTATCGCAAAGGATAGCGTAAATAGAGCCAACAGCTTTGTCGATGATGTTTTTAATAAGTGCTTAGATTTAAAAGATACACCCACAGCTCATAGACTTAGCCAAAAAGTAAAAAAGAATAATGCTAGAGATTTGATATTTAAAAGCTATGTAATACCTTACTTGATAGATGATGAGGTTATTTATATACTAGGCATTTACAAGGCTAACGAGTGGGAAGCGTGAAACGTATAAAAGCGATAACGTTTCACAAAATAACCTTAATTAAGTTTTCGAGCAAAAAAGAGATGAAAACTAATTTTTCTTAAGCCAAAACGACCACTTTAAGCGTCTGAAACTTAAACCATTTAACTTTACTACTTTACAATCCCCTATTTTAGGCACTTACAATTATTTTGTATTGAAAACTAAACTTTTCATAACCAAAAATTTAATCACTTGAACCTTAAAAGCTCGAATGTAAGTTTGAGTGTAAAAAATCTTGCTTTTAATTTTCTAAAAATACGATAATAACGGACTTTAAAGCTAAAATCATTTTTCGCTTAACTCCACCATGAATTTAATCTCTTTTTTGCTCACAAATTTTTTCATTTTTCACAAAAATTTACGTCAAACATATATAAAAATTTAGAATTCTTTTGCTACATTTACAACATGCAAAATTTAAAACAATATGTAAATGAAATTTTAAAAAATCACCATGATGAGCGTGTATTTAGCTTTGAATTTGATGGGCAAAAATTTTGGTTAAAACGCATTGAAAAGAGCATCGAAGGCAGCTTTTTAACTAAAATTTTTAAACCAAACCCTTATAAATCTTTTGCTGCCGAGATAAAAAAGCTTGAAATTTTAAACAAGGCAAATGCCCCTGCTCCAAAAATCGTGCTAAAAAGTGATGAATTTTTCGTTATAGAAGATGTTGGCGAGCCAGTTGCTAGGATATTTAAATATAGCACCGATGAAAATTTTAAGCATGAAATTTTGCTAAAAGTAGCCCGCGCATTAGCTGGACTTCACGCGCTAAATTTCGCGCACGGACGCCCAGCCCTTAGGGATATCGCCATAAAAAATGACGAGATAAATTTTATTGATTTTGAGTCAAAATTTTTTAGCGATGATCTAGAGCTTAGAAAGTGTCGTGATCTGCTAGTTTTCATCCACGAGCTCTACCGACAAAAAATTTCAAACGAGCTTGTAAAAGAGGCGATTGATGAGTACGTTAAGGCTAATGGCAGCGAAATTTACAAGCACTCTTTGCGATTAATAGTGAAATTTAAGCCACTTTACTACCTGCTAAGGCCGTTTAAATTTTTAGATAAAAAAGATCTAAATGCGGCTATTTCAACATTTGAGCTACTTTTGCCAGCCGCAAAATCAAAAATCACATCAAGATAACTAAAAAATAATCTTCTAAATTTTATCTCTGCTTAACAAAAAATAAATTAATATTCGTTATTAAAATTAAAAGGAGATATATGCTTTTCAAGCGTAACAAAATCATTTTCAACATCCACCTAATAATCGGTCTGATCGCGACTATACCGCTACTTATCATGACACTTGCAGCGCCATTTGCCTCTTATAGAGAGGAGATCAAGTCTGCGATAAATGAAAAATATATAAATTTAGCACCTAGCAAAAAGCCAAATTTAAGCTTAAGCGAGATCCTCGCCAAAGCAAAAAGTGAGATCAAATTTGACACGCTTGAAAACGTACAAATCGGCGGTGAAAACAAAGCTTATAGCATCAGCGTCACTAAAGATAAAAAGCTCTTAAATTTCTTCATCGATCCAAGAAATGGCGAGGTGATCAGCGAAGATTTGGGCGAGAAAACTCGCATGATAATACTAAGCCTGCATAGAAATTTAGGCCTTGCCCTGCTTAATAGCAAAGTTCCAGCCAACATCGGCAAGCAAATAGTCGCCATTAGCTCGATCATCATGGCACTTCTTGCCATAAGCGGCCTCATCCTCTACGCACCAGCGATCAAGCGAAATTTGCTAAATTCGCTAAAAATCAAGCCAAACACAAAGGGCTACGCCTGCTTTTACAACCTCCACACGAGCCTTGGCACCTACGTGGCGATCCTGCTTGTCGTGATGTCGCTAACTGGCCTTTACTGGTCTTATGGCTGGGTCAGAAGCAGTGTAAATAGCATATTTTTCGACCTAAAACCAAGCGAGATGAAAAAAACAGCACCGCAGCGAAATTTGATCCCGATAAGTAACGAGAAATTTAAAGAGATCGAGACTGCAGAGCAAATTTTTAAAGAAAATGTCACGCTAGAGCTAAAATCACTCACGATAAACGTGCCTGAAAACAACCAAAGCACCTACACCATAAACTACGAAACTGCCGAGAATCAGGTAGGCAAGCTAAAGCTTGACGCAAGCGCTGGCAAGATAAAAGAAAATAAGCTTGTTAGCAAGAGTGATAGCATCCCAGAGGCCAAAAAAGCTGGCCGCAAAGTGCTTAGCCTGCATACTGGAGAGATCTTTGGCGAGGTCGGTCAGGTCGTCTTTGCCGTCTCTTGCGTGATCGCCGTTTTACTAATAATAACTGGCTTTTTGATGACCATAAAAAGGAGCAAAGCCGTCTAAATAAAAGTAAATTTTTACCTTGCTTTGGATAAGATTTTAAGAAATTTTTACCACAGACAAGAGAGAAATTTATGAACAGAAAACGCATATACAACCCAAGTTCAAATGAAAATTTGACCGACAGAAGAGTCTTTAACGGCAACCCACACGGCATTTTAAATTTCACCAAGGCGAAATACGAGTGGGCGTTAAAGCTTTGGGACCTCATGGAGGCCAACACCTGGTTTCCAAAAGAGGTCGATACAACAGACGACGTGCGCGACTACGCCTACAACCTCACAGAGGCCGAAAAACGCATGTATGACCTAGTTTGGAGCCAGCTCATCTCGATGGATAGCTTCCAGACAAACAACCTAGCTGACAACATCAACCCTTACATCACCGCGCCAGAGATCAACGCCGTGCTAAGCCGCCAAGCCTACGAAGAGGCAAACCACAGCAAGTCTTACGCCGTCATGGTCGAGGCGATCTGCGACAACACCGACCTCATCTACGAGATGGAGAAGCACGACGACGTCTTGCGCGAGAAAAACGACTACATCTCAAGCGTCTATGAAGAGCTTGCAGGTGAAGTGACTGATGAGAAGCTACTTCTAGCGATGGTGGCAAACCAAATTTTAGAGGGCATTTATTTTTACAGCGGCTTTACGGCGATCTACGCTCTAGCTCGCGCTGGCAAGATGCTAGGCTCAGCACAGATGATCCGCTTCATCCAACGCGACGAGATCACACACTTGCTTTTGTTTCAAAACATGATAAATTCGGTCCGCAAAGAGAGGCCTGATCTTTTCACGCCTGAGACTGAGGCAAAAATTTATGATATGTTTGAAAAAGCTGGAAATTTAGAGATCAAATGGGGCAAATACATCACCCAAAACCAAATAATGGGCTTTACAGACGATATCATCGAGCAATACATCCACTATCTCATCGACCAGCGTCTAGTTGCGATCGGCCTAAAACGCAAATACAACGTCGCTCACCCGATCAAATGGGTCGATGACTTTGCTAAATTTAACGACCAAAAGTCAAATTTCTTTGAAGCAAAGGTGACAAACTACAGCAAGGGAAGTATCAGCTTTGATGACTTTTAAAAATGGCATCTTAGCCCTTGCCTGCGTGCTTTTTGTGGGGTGTGCGAGCAGTAGCAGCCAGAGGGCGATCGACATAGCAAATAAGGATCTATTAAATAGTTTTAACCCTTACATACTTGTCAAAACAGACGAAACCAAATATGTTATCATCTACCAAAGCATGCCAGCTGGCGATGTCAGGCCAAGTCTAGCACCTATCGGGTCGGCTCTTTTTGTCGATGTTTTAAAGCAGATAAATAGGGTATGTAGCTTTAAATCCACCGACCTAAAAGAGACTAGAGTGGTATATTTTGACGATAAAACCTCGTTTTCGTATGAAGTCTGGGTCTTTAACGATCCGCTTTCACAGCGTGATAACAAGACTACGGCCATAACAGTTTTGCTAAAGCCAACTCCTGAAATTGGCGGGACGGATATGGATTTTAGAATTCCAGAAAATTGCCATGCGCCAAAGCAAACTATATTTGTATTTGGAAAATAAATGAGCGAAAATTTAAACCTAATAAGCCTAACTTTAAAGGCAAAAAGTGCAACAGATCGACTAGAAGAGCTTGCAAATTTAGTTGAGGCTGCGCCTGAAAACTCTCTCCTACTTGCAAGCGAGCTTTGCATCAGCGGCTACGACTTTGACGGCTTTTTTGCTGGGGCGAACAAAGCGATGCTAGGTGGCATGATAGGCAGCTTTGATGCGATGCTGCTTGAGCGCTTGCAAGAGGCGCTTAGCCCAGATAAATTTCTTGGTTTTACGCACCTTAGCAGCCTAAACAAAAGCGCAGGGCTCGCTCAAATTTCAAATCTAAATCCTCACCAACCAAAAATTTATAACGAATTTTTACTTCTTAACTCAAACAATGTCTTTCATTCGCAGTTTAAGGCTGAGCTTTTTAGGCCAAATTTAGAGCACGAGATCTTTGCCGCCGGCGAAGTGAGCGATATAAATGCATTTACATTTAAAGGGCTAAAGCTTGGCGTGCTGATATGCTTTGAGCTGCGTGATAGCAGGCTTTGGGCAAAGCTAAGGGGATGTGATATCATCATGGTGCCAGCTATGTGGGGCAAGACCAGAGAGGAAGCCTACCTTAGCCTTTGCAAGGCACTTGCGATCGCAAATAACTGCTACGTCATGATCTCAAGCTCGCTTGATCTTGAGACCGCTGGGGTCTTTTTGCCAGATGGCACGCTAGAGCAAAGCGCAGTTTTTGACGCAAATTTGATCACACAGATAAAGAAAAGTTTAGGGCTTTTATAAATTTTAAGATAAGCTTTAAATCGTATAATAATGATTTAAAATTTGTTTAGGATAGAATTTTTGACCCAATTAGAAGCGATAAAATGCCAAAATTTAGCTAGCGACATAGCTGATGAGATCACGCTAAGTCCGCTTTTGTTTGACGCGATATCAACTACCGAGCGTGAAATTTTCGTGCCTATCACTGCGCACGCTTACAAGCTTGACGCGCAGCCAATCCTTGGCAACCAATGGATCAGCTCGCCGCTAACTGTAGCAAAGATGACCATGGCGCTAGAGTGCGAAAACGTGGATAACATCCTAGAAATAGGCTGTGGCAGCGGCTATCAAGCAGCGATACTAAGCAAGCTCGCGCATAGAATTTTTAGCGTCGAGCGCATAGAAAAGCTAGCCATGGAGGCCAAAAAACGCTTTGAGACGCTAAAGATCAAAAACGTACACGTAAGATATGATGACGGCAACAACGGCTGGCGAAGTTACGCGCCGTTTGATAGAATTTTACTCTCGGCTGCTGCTGATGAGATCTCGCCAAATTTATTCGCTCAACTAAAAAATGGCGGCATCTTGGTCGCTCCGATGAAAAAAGATGGCAAGCAATTTATCGCTAAATTTAGAAAAGATGAAGATGGAAATTTAGAAAAAGAGTTTTTAGACGAGTGTTTTTTTGTGCCGCTTCTTGAAGGCAGAGAGTAGAGGCTTTTACCTCTACAACTACCACCTAACCAGCCACTCACCGCTTGGCTGTTGTGTAAATCTAAAATTATCAAATTTGGCTATTTCTTCACTATCTGGCGTAATAAAAGTAACACTAAAACTAAAAGCATTTTTGGTAATAAATTTAACATTTTCTATACGCAAGATGTCCACACATTCTGCATATGTATATTTAAATGTTTTTATAACGCCATTACCTTTTCCTAAAGCAGGTGCTCTTTTACCGCCTTCCATATATTTATCATTTTTATTAGCCTTATAGCATGCCATGTTTGACAAAAACTCTTGCATTCTAGGTTTTGCACTATCAAATTTGGCTTGATATTCTTTTGATACTTTTATACCAGAAACAGAGTTTGACACCGACGAAGTAATTGTTGTGCTTTTGCTTTTTGTTGATTTTGGTGGGCTTGGCAGATCTGGAAGTGTGCAGCCGCTAAAGATAGCACATAACATAATAAGATAGAGTGATTTTGTTTTCATTTTTTTCCTTTTTTTTAAAGTAGAGTACATTCTACCCCCCCCCGCTTAAAGGTTGCTTGGATAGGTTAAAATTTTAACAAATCATCTACGTGAGTAAAAGATGGCAAAGCCTAAGCCTTGCCTTGAATTAAAATTTATTAAAATTTATAAGTGTAGCCTGTATAAATTCCCACACTTGTATCTCTTAGTTGAGCGCCACTGTTTTTCTTATAAAATGTCTTATCAGCCTTTAAACCAAACTCTAGTGCGTTGTGAGCGTCAAATGAGTAGATACCACCAGCTTTTGCGCCAACTAGCAAGCCTTTGAAATTTTTCTTGCTAGTTTCGTTTTCAAAGCTTTGTCTAACACTTAGATAACCAAGACCAGCGTAACCACCAAGCACAGCTTTAAAGTTTTCAGTGATGTTTGGAGTGTAGTCAGCGCCTGCTAAAAGCTTATGTTTGCTCCATTTTGCGTCTGCTTCACCAGCATTTTTTCTAGCTTTAAAGTCGTAGTAGTAGCCACCATACGCTCTATAGCTATCAAAATCATAACCGCCATAAAAGCCAAGTCCGTAGTGACCTTTGTTGAAGTTATTTTTTTCGCTTTTTGCGATATTTTTAGTTTTTATCTTTGAGTTGAACGAATAATCGCCCTCGCCACCGACAAATGCACCTTGAGCAAGTGCAGCTGAACTAACTAAAGCTAAAACCAAGCTTGATTTTACAAGTAAATTTTTCATACTTCTCCTTTAAAAATTTTCGTGATTTTATAGCCATGTTTTTAATCTATATGAAATTTAAATTTAACAAAGCCCTATTTTTCGCTATTTTTAGCCTTTAAAATTTAAATTTATTTATATTTACTATTAAATTTTAAAATTAGAAGAAATTTTCATCAAAGGAGAGAAAATGGCACTAGATAAAGAGCTAGTAAATTTCAGCGAAGAGCATGAGCTAAATGCGATTCTTTCAAAATTTGGCAAATCACAAAGCCAAAAAAATAGAGCAACACTTGGCGAGCTTGGCAAAAAATGCAAGGAAAAACTTGCTAAAAGAGTGCTAACTCAAGACGAATTTGGTGAGTTTGTAAAAGCTCATCTAAAAGAGCTTGAAGACAAAAAAGCTTAAATTTCCTGGGGGCAACCCCAGAATTTACCTGCAATCCTCTTTTGTCAAATTTATCACAGTAAAATTTTTGCCGTCCTCGTAGCTATATATCCACGAAGCTTTATCGATAAGAGGATTTTTACTACTACAAAAGTCCTCTTTTAGCATTTCAGTCTGCATCTTTTTAAACTCCTCTATCTGATCTTTGGTAAATTTACTAAATTTAATATCCTCGCTATCATTTATAACAAACGTTGTTTTTAGGGTCTCATTTTCACATGTAGCACCCATTATTACGCTATTTTCATCGACTCTTGTGGGAGCTGGCTCATCGATCATGCTTACAACAGCTTTAATAAATGCGTTATCACAATCAACCGCAAACATAGAGGTCAAGAGCATAGATAGAGACAATATTATTTTCTTCATTTTGTATCCTTTTTGGAAAGTATATTAAATTTAGTGATAAAAACACTAAGGAGATAAATTTGCGCCCAAACTAGGACGCAAATTTCTTAAGGAGGGAATGTTTAATATTAAAATTTATAAGTGTAGCCTACGTAAAGACCGATGTTGCTCTCTCTAACCCTACTAACATCATCTGCTTTGTAGAAAGTGTAGTCAGTTTTCATACCAGCTTCTAGGATATTGTTTTGATCAAGTAGATACTCAGCACCAAATTTAGCACCTAAAACAAATCCTGTGTCATAGAATTTATGATCTGTGTCATCTCTACTTATCAAAAGTCTAGATACGCCAGTGTAGCCACCTAAAACAAGCTTAATATCTTCAGTGATGCTTGGAGTATAGTCGGCTCCAGCTAATAAGCTATGTTTTTTCCATTTAACAGTAAATCTGTCATCAGTGTCATTGTCTACTTGCTTTTTTGTTTGAAAACTATAAAAATAAGCACCGTAAGCTCTAAAACTATCAAAGTCATAACCAGCTTTTACACCGCTGTTAAACTGACCTTTTCTAACGGTTCCGCTCTCGCCGTCTGTTGTTTTCTCTTTCCACTTTGACGCAAAAGAGTATCCGCCCTCGTAACCAATAAATGCTCCCTCTGCCATAGCAAATGAGCAAACCGCACATGCAATCATGCTAGCTTTCAAAAATGAACTTTTCATTTTCAATCCTTTAAAAATATAATGTAAATGTAATTTTACGGATTTTTATTTAAAATATTATTAATTTATAATATTAAATAAGCATTGATAAATTTACTCTGTTTATAAAGTTCGTATTTTAGGGATTTATAAAGGTAAATTTATAAAATTTTTAATTATTAAAAAGTAACACCTAGTCGTTAAATTTCAAACGACTAGGCAAAATGCTATAAAATTTCTCTTATCAAAAGCTGTGGCGTAACAAGCCCACGAAACGAATTTTTAGACACGCAAAAGATGATATCCACCATCTCACCCACTCTGACGTGCCTTGTAAAGTTAAAAAATAGCGCCTCAAGCGTTTTGTTGTCTTTTTGCAAGATAAGTTTTAAGTGGTTTTGATCCCTGCCTATGAGCCTCTCGTTTTTAACGACGGCATTTTCTATCTTAAAGACTGGGCGTGGATTTTTCTGTCCGTACGGCTCGTAAAATTCCAAAATTTCAAGTAGCTCAAAGTCGATCTCGCTTGGCATTATGTCGCCAAGTAGCTCATCTGAGCTTTTGCACTCTTGCATATTTAGGCATGAGCAGCTTTTATTTATCGCCTCTTTAAATTTTTCCAAATTTTTAGGCGCAAGCGTTAGCCCTGCTGCACCTTTGTGACCGCCGTAGCTTGTTAGCAGATCTTCGTGGCTTGCGATGAGTGATAAGATATCAAGCTTGCCAACGCTTCTAGCACTGCCTTTTGCGCGGCCTTTATCGATGCTAAAGACGATAGCTGGCTTTGCAAAGTGCTTTGCCAGGCGGCTGGCCACGATGCCTATCACGCCCTCATGCCACTGCTCGCCCCAAGTGATGATGACCTCATCGTCCTCTTTTACGTCCTTTAACGAGCACTCAAAGAGTTGGCGCTCCTCCTCTTTTCTGGAGTTGTTAAACTCGATAATCGTATCAAGGTAGTCGTAGGCCTCTTCGATGCTCTTTGCACGCAAGAAGTTAAATGAATTCATCGCATCGTCCATGCGTCCGGCTGAATTTATAAGAGGCGCTATAAGAAAGCTGATATCATCACACTCAAATTTATCCTTGCCGTAAAACTCTTTTATGACGCAAAATGCCGAGCGTTTCGAGGCATTTAACTTGCAAATACCCATGCGAACAAGCATCCTGTTCATATCTCTTAGCTCCATCATATCAGCTATTATCGCGATGGCTAAAAGCTCTAAAAACTTGCTCATATCGTAGTTTAGCTTGCAAACATCCTTTAGCGCTCCAACCAAATACCAAGCCACTTCAGCACCGCAAATTTCGATATTTGGAAAATTGCAATCCTCTTGTTTTGGATTGATGATAGCGTAGGCTTCTGGTAAAACGGCTGGTGGCATGTGGTGATCTGTGATGATGAGATCTATGCCTTTTTCTTTGCAGATGCTAGCTGCTTCATTAGCCGAGATGCCGTTATCGACGGTGATTATTAGACTCACATCGTTTGCAAGCTCATCGATGATCTCAGGGTTTAAGCCGTATCCGTCCTTAAAGCGGTTTGGGATCTTTACTAGGTAGTTTTTTACGCCAAGATCGTCAAAAAACTCAGCTAAAATCACACTTGAAACCACGCCATCAACGTCATAATCGCCAACAATAGCGATATGCTCGTTTCTCTCGATCGCCTCTTTGATGCGATTAGCGCCTTTATAGATATCTTTTAGGGCGCTTGGCGTTGGAATTTCACTAAGTTTTTTGTGTATGTCGTTACAAAATCTACGTGCTAGTAAATTCCTAATATCCTCTTTAGTTAACATAGCTTTGGCAAGGACTTTTTGACGCCCTGCCAACTTTTACTAATGCTATTTGCTCACTTAAATTTACGCCCAAACTGCCAAAAATTTGGCAACAAAAATGCTTTTTTTTCATCGTAATCTTTCGTCTTTATTTTGAATGCTTTGATTATATCTTTTTGAAATTTAATTTCTTATAATTTTCATTGAAAGTAAGATTTTTAGGGCAAAAAACTTTTGTTAAATTGATACTCTTTATAAATTAGCTATTGTAAATTTGAGGTAAAAAATGAGAGAAATTTTAAGTAAAAATAAGGGGTCATAAGACCCCAAAAATTAAAATTTATATGTGTAGCCTAGGTAAGCGCCCATGTCTGTTGCTTTGACATTATCAATATCGTCAATGTTATACCACGATCTATCAATTTTTACACCAAACTCAAGCGCATTATGCTCATCAAAGCTATACTCAGCACCAAGTCTTGTGCCAAGTAACCAGCCAGACTTAGTAACATCATAACTAGCCCTAACAACATTTGTATTAAGTCTAGATTTAAAATTCATTACCGAAATACCAGTATAAAGTCCTGCAATTAATTTAAAGTTATCTGTAATAGCTGGAGTATAGTCACCACCTATTACGAATTTATGATTTGTCCATTCTGTATCTAATGAACCAGTTACGCCGTTGATTGAACCTCTATCGCTATCTTTAGCCTTTGCATGATAGAAATAACCACCGTAAGCTCTAGCTACGCCAAAATCATAACCACCTTTTATGCCAATATTTGGTCTATTGTCTTTTATGCTATCGCCATCACTGCTTAACTTTGAGCTAAAGTCGTAGCCACCTTCTAATCCGACAAATCCGCCTTGCGCTAATGCAAATGAGCTAGCAAGTGAAAGTGCCAAAACACTTTTTAAAACGCAATTCTTCATTTTTTCTCCTTTATAAATGATTGCGTAAGCATTGTATGTTTAGCAAGATTAAAAAATACTTAAATGATTTAAAATTTATAAATAATATATTTATTCCAGTTCTTAATATAAATTTGAGAGAAATTTAAAGAGAATTTGGCAAGAAACTTGCCAAATTTATCATTTTACGTGATTAGCCAAGCTTGCTTTGATAAAGCCTAGTATCACAGGGTTTGGTCTAGTTAGGCGACTAGTAAATTCAGGGTGACACTGCACGCCTACAAACCACGGATGTCCTTTTAGCTCGATCGCCTCTACTAGTCCGTCGCTTTCGCCACTTACTATAAGGCCAGCCTTTTCAAATACCTCTTTGTATTTTGGATTTGCCTCGTAGCGGTGGCGGTGGCGCTCTTTTACGCTCTTTGCGTTGCCATAAATTTCAGCCAAAAGCGTCTTTGGCTTGATGTCGCAGTTGTAAGCACCTAGTCTCATCGTGCCGCCAAGTGGGCTTGTGTGCGTTCTTATCTGCTTTTTGCCGTGGGCGTCAATGAAGCTATCTATTAGATATATGATAGGATTTTTGCACTCTTTGTTAAACTCCATAGAATTTGCATCTTCTAAGCCCAAAACATCCCTTGCAAACTCGATCATCGCTAGCTGCATACCAAGGCAAATTCCAAGATATGGGATCTTGTTTTCACGAGCAAATTTTATGGCCTGCATCTTGCCTAAAACGCCTCTTTCGCCAAAGCCGCCAGCTACCAAGATGCCATCCACATCTTTTAAAAGCTCATTTACATTACTCTCCTCTATCTTTTCGCTATCTATCCAGCGTAAATTTACCCTAGCGTCTAAATTTGCTCCAGCATGGATGATGCCCTCGGTTAGGCTCTTATAGCTCTCTTTTAGATCGATATATTTGCCTACAAAGGCGATTGTTGTTTCGTTTGTTGGAGCGATGATCCTTTTTACTAGGCTATCCCAGTTTGCCATGTCTGGTTTTAGCTCACCAAAGCCTAAATTTTCAGCGATCGGCACTAGGATGTCTTGCTTTAAAAATGAAAGTGGAATTTGATAGATACTTGCGCTATCTAAGCTCTCTATGACGCAGTTTTTCTCTACGCCACAGCTTGCTGCGATCTTATCTTTTAGCTCGCGGTTTAGTGGCATTTCAGACCTGCAGATGATAATATCTGGACTTATGCCTATGCGTCTTAGCTCGCCTACGCTATGCTGGGTTGGCTTTGTCTTTAGCTCGCCAGCTACTTTGATAAATGGCACAAGCGTTAGGTGGATATTTAGCGCTCTTTTTTTGCCAACTTCTACTTTTAAGGCTCTTATCGCCTCTAAAAATGGTAGTCCCTCGATGTCGCCAACGGTTCCGCCTATCTCAACGATGAGCACATCTTTGCCCTCGCCTGCTTTTTTGATACGATCAACTATCTCGCCAACGATGTGAGGGATCACTTGTATAGTCTTTCCAAGGTAGTCGCCACGTCGCTCTTTTTCGATGACTGAGCTATAAACTCTGCCCGTTGTGAAGTTATTGTCCTGACTTAAGCTCTCATCTAAAAATCTCTCGTAGTGACCAAGGTCTAGGTCTGTCTCCGCGCCATCGTCTGTGACAAAGACTTCGCCGTGTTCTAGCGGGCTCATCGTGCCAGGATCTACGTTGATATATGGGTCAGCTTTTAAAACGCTCACTTTTAAGCCAGAATTTTTAAGTAATGTCGCGATAGACGCAGCTGCGATGCCTTTTCCAAGTGAGCTTAAAACGCCACCTGTGATAAAAATATACTTCGTCTCTTTTGCCATCAAATTTTCCTTAACTTTAGTTATTTTTTAATCTGCCGATTATACCCCTTAAATATTTAGTAAGGCATTAATCGTGCAATTTTTAAAAATTATTCTTTAAGTTTTTTTGTTATAGACTTCGACATCATGATTAAAAACTGCTTAAAAAACATCGCCTCATTATATGTAGACGGCTTTAAAAATATGAAAATAGGCAAGAAACTATGGCTTCTCATAGCGATAAAGCTTATCATTATGTTTGGGATATTAAAGGTCTTCATCTTTGACGAGACCCTTAATACCAAATTTCAAACTGACGAAGAAAAAAGCGAATTTGTAATTCGTAATTTAATAAAGGAATAAAATGTCTGAGATGGATTTTGTTGATTGGTCTAGGGCTCAGTTTGCGCTGACTGCCATTTACCACTTTTTGTTTGTCCCGCTTACGTTGGGGCTAAGTTTTATCATCGCCATTATGGAGACGATATATGTCAAAACTGGCGATAAGGCCTGGCTTGAGATAACGAAATTTTGGCTAAAGCTCTTTGGTATAAATTTCGCTATTGGTGTAGCTACTGGCATCATCATGGAGTTTGAGTTTGGTACAAACTGGGCAAATTATAGCTGGTTTGTCGGCGATATATTCGGCGCTCCACTTGCGATCGAGGGCTTGCTAGCATTTTTCATGGAGAGTACATTTTTTGCCATTATGTTTTTTGGCTGGGAAAAGGTTAGTAAGAAATTTCACCTACTTTCAACATGGCTTGTTGCGATCGGTTCAAATTTAAGCGCACTTTGGATCTTGATCGCAAATGGTTGGATGCAGTATCCAATAGGCATGAAATTTAACCCAGATACCGCTAGAATGGAGATGCAAAATTTCTTCGAAGTCGCGCTAAATCCACTTGGTATCACTAAATTTTTACACACAGTAACTAGCGGCTACACTATCTCAGCTATTTTTGTGATAGGAATTTCTGCTTGGTTTTTGATCCAAAAACGCCACATCTTGCTTGCTAAAAAAAGTATCGTCGTTGCTAGCGCATTTGGCCTTATCACTTCAGCATTTTTACTACTTAGTGGCGACGAGAGCGCATATCTTGCAGCTCAAAAGCAGCCTATGAAGCTAGCAGCCATGGAGGGACTTTATAAGGGCGAGCAAAACGCTGGCCTAGTTGCAGCTGGTATTTTAAACCCAGCTAAAAAGCTTGGCGATGAGAGCGATGCCTTTTTGTTTGAGATAAAAGTACCTTACGCACTTGGCATCATGGCAAACAGAGAGCTTAACTCATTTACGCCGGGCATAAATGACCTACTTTATGGCAACAGCGAGCACAATCTAATAAGCGTAGAAGAGAAGATGGCAAAGGGTAAAGTAGCTATCGAAGCTCTTAAAAACTACAAAGAGGCCAAAAAAGCAAATGACGAGAGTCTTATGAAAAGCTCACTTTCAAATTTAGAGAGCAATCTAAATTTCTTAGGATATGGCTATCTTAAAGATGCAAAAGATGCTGTGCCACCAGTTGCGCTTACATTTTATAGCTTCCACATCATGGTCGCGCTTGGCACTTACTTTATAGCTCTTTTTGCTATTACGCTCTATCTAAATCTTTCAAAAAAATATAAATTTGAAAACATAAGAGCCTTTTTGTGGATCTGCCTCTTTACTATACCGCTTGGCTACATCGCAGCTGAGGCTGGCTGGATAGTAGCAGAAGTCGGCCGTCAGCCTTGGGTAATACAAGATCTCATGACCGTTGGCGTCGGAGCTACAAATTTATCTGACTCAAACGTAAAAATTTCATTTATATTATTTGCTGTTTTATTTACGGTCTTGCTGATTGCCGAGATCAAGATCATGCTTAAGCAAATAAAGATAGGATTTAACGACCATGCATAGTTTAAGCTTAGAAAATTTACAAATTTATTGGTGGTTTATAGTTAGCCTTCTTGGCGGACTTTTGGTGTTTATGATGTTTGTTCAAGGCGGTCAAACACTCATCTTTAGCCTTGGTAAGGACGAGCTTAAAAAAGATATGCTCATAAATTCTATCGGTAGAAAATGGGAGCTTACATTTACGACGCTTGTTATGTTTGGTGGCGCGTGCTTTGCGGCATTCCCGCTATTTTACGCTACTAGCTTTGGTGGCGCTTACTGGGTTTGGCTGGCTATTTTATTTTGCTTTATAGTCCAAGCTGTAAGCTACGAGTACCGCAAAAAGCCTGATAACTTCTTAGGCGCTAGAACTTATGAAATTTTCCTTTTCATAAATGGCTCACTTGGCGTTATCCTTATCGGCATGGCGGTTAGCACATTTTTTAGCGGTAGTGATTTTGTGCTAAATGAACACAACTTTGTCGAGTGGAAGACTCCATTTCGTGGTCTTGAAGCTTTATCAAATCCTTACTTGTACTTGCTTGGCATAGCGATGTTTTTCCTATCTCGTATAGGCGGCTGCTTATATCTTATGAACAACATTGCTGATGGCGAATTTATACAAAACGCTAGAAAACAGCTGCTTGTTAATACCGTGCTATTCTTGCCATTTTTCCTAGGATTTCTTGCGTGGATACTTACAAAAGATGGCTTTGCATACGACGCAAACGGCGTAGTTAGCCTTGTTGCTTACAAATACGCTATAAATTTGATCGAGATGCCTATCGCTGGCATATTGCTTCTTGTTGGCGTGCTTTTGGTGCTTGTTGGAATTTTCCAAGGGGCATTTACAAAGAGTATTCGCGGAATTTTCGCTTACGGCGTTGGCGTTACGCTAGCTGTGACCGCGCTATTTTTGATAACAGGACTAAATGGCACCGCATTTTATCCGTCATTTAGCGACCTTGCTAGTTCGCTAACTATCAAAAATGCAAGCTCAAGCCACTACACACTTGGCGTTATGGCATATGTTAGCTTGTTAGTGCCTTTCGTGCTTGCCTATATCGTCGTAGTTTGGAGAGCGATAGATAGCAAGAAGATCACGCAAGATGAGATCAAAAACGATCATCACGCATACTAAGGATAAAAGATGTTAGAAGCAGGAATTTTTTTGGCACTTTGGCCAGTAACGCTATTTATTAGCTACAAATTTGTTCTTTTTTCTCTTAAGAAATTTGACGCAAATAACTAAAATTTAGGGGCATTTGCTCCTAAATTCTTCTTTTATTTTCACCCTTTAAAACCACTTCTTTATAAATTTACTTAAGCATCTTTTTATATAAGCGTTAGTTTTGCGTGAAATTTGGGTAGTAAGATATCATTAAATTTCACAAAGGAGCGAAAATGAGCAAGAATTTCTTAGGTTCAGTTGCCCTTGCGGCTGTTTTGGTGAGTGGTTTTGGCTTTAGTGCTCCACTAAACGCTGGAGTCTTAGCTCATCAAGTAAAGGTTCAAGGAGAACTTGGCTCAGTCTTTATAAACCCCTACGACGTATCGCCGCTAACTGCTATCATCGATAGTGCTGGCAAAGATATCAAAGATATCCACGTCAAAGTAAAAGGCAAGCCAGATGGCGGTATCGATATCGACTACAACGTTTCAGAGCATGCCCTACTCACACATGACGGCGTGCCTATTTGGGGACTTTATCCTGACTATCTAAATGAGGTCGAGCTTAGTTACACATTTAATGGAGCTAAAAAGGTTGAGACATATAAAATTTACGCCCAACCTATCGTCACATATAGCCGTGATTTTAGGTTCTCGCACATGCAAAAAACTCGCGTCAAAAAGGTCGATCCTGCCTTTAAAAACAGGCTCTATCTCATAAATAATACGATCACAAGCGTCTATAAACCGCTTGATTGGAAAAATGGTGGAGCTGCTAGCTGGAACGACTTTACCGAAAACTACATCGTAGATACCAAGGGCGAGGTCAGATGGTACCTTGACTATCAGAAATTTTACGACCGCAGCGAGAGAAGAGTGATGGATGGGGGTATGATGATGGGCTTTCATCAGCTAAAAAACGGCGATATCAGCTTTGGCATGGCTCAAAGATATCTTAGATATGATCTAATGGGAAAAGAAATTTACAACCGCCCACTACCTAGAGGCTACATCGATCTAAGCCACGAAGTTATGCCATTAAAGGGCGATCACTCACTACTTAGAGTTGGCAAATACAACTATCATCACAAAAATGGCAAAATTTCTCACACCATAAGAGACCACATCATCGAGGTCGATAACACTGGCAAGGTGGTCGAAGAGTGGGATCTAAATGAAATTTTTGGCAACAACGTTTATCGTAGCAACCTCATAAAAGCGCTTGATGCTAGAGCTGTTTGCCTAAATATCGATATGGATGCAAAAGAGATCAAGATAAGCGACGATCAGCCATTTGGCGATATCACCTCTACTGGTACAGGCAGAAACTGGGCGCATGTAAATTCTATCTCATACGATGAGAGCGATGATAGCATCATCCTTTCGCTTCGTCACCAAGGCATCGTAAAGATAGGACGCGATAAAAAAGTAAAATGGATATTAGCCTCGCCTGAGGGCTGGAGCGAGGACTTTAAAGCAAAAGTGCTAACTCCAGTCGATAGCAAAGGCAATAAGATAAAATGTGAAAACTCAAAATGCGAGGGCGAATTTGACTGGTCATGGACACAGCACACTGCGTGGCTAACACCAAGATATGACAACAAAGGTAGCGTAAAACACCTAAGCGTCTTTGACAATGGCGATGCTAGAGGCATGGAGCAGCCAGCCTTTAAAGAGGACAAATACTCCCGTGCGGTTGAATACAAGATAGATGAGAAAAAGGGCACGGTTGAGCAGACTTGGCAGTTTGGTAAGGAGCGTGGATTTGACTTTTATAGCGCGGTTACTAGCAATGTCGAGTGGCAAAAGGATAAAAGCACCTACTTTATCTCAAGCTCAAATGTAAATTTACTTCGCCCTGACAAGACTATCAAAATGGTCTTAGTCGAGATCGACCCGAAGACAAATGATATAAAATTTGAGATGGATGTGGATTCTGCTTCAAGAGATGATGTCGCTTATAGAGCGATGGTTATCGATCCTGAAGTGTTTAGTTATTAAATTTTGGTGTGAGACCCCCTCTCACACCATTTTTATCGGATATTGTTTTGAAATTTATAAATTTCTTCTTTGACGCTAGTTAGGTCAAAATTTATCGCTCGCTCTAGCTCTAGCAAGCTTACATCTTTGTCTATCTCAAGAGCCATCGCTATCTCATTTAGCTCTTTTGCTTCCTCATTTGCGAGGATCGCACTCTTAAAACTAGCCTCATCTATCTGGCCAAATTTTAAAAAGATCGATTTAAATTTATCTTTTAAAATTTCTCTACTTAGCTTTTTATCTTCTAAAGCCTTCTTTGTGCCACCATTTCTGTTACATGTTCTAAATATAAAATCTATTGTTTCATTTACTTCATCGAGTAAATTTTTTGTCTTCTCGCTTTGCATACAAACTCCCTTCACCGCAAACAAATTCAAAGCAAGGCAGACTTTATCCGCCCTGCTTTTAAGAAATTAGAAGTGGTTTTCTACTTTCTCTTCGATTTGGATAGGATGAGTTGTAGCTATATTTTCTTCGCCAGCATGTGAGCTTGCAGTAGCATAAGAAGGTTTAGCTTCTGACTTACCTTCACTCATGATATGATCTTTTGGTGTTTCTAAAAGATCATTTGCGCTAACGCCTATTTTATTGTTATTTAGAACATTTAGCTCAGCTTTTGGCTCATCTAAGTGAGCAGCCTTGCTTAGATCAACACTATCATTGTCTAAGATATCATCTGGCAAGCTTCTAGTGCTTCTTACTTTACCGCCATAAGTGTTCTTTAGATCAAACCTTACCATTGTATCATTAGAAAGTGCATTACCGGCTAGGTCTTTAAAGTATCCATTCATAGATACTATCATACCGTCATGGCTCATATTAAAGTCTTTGCCATCATCGCAAAGAGTTACCACTCGACTTATACTACCGCTCTTGATATCTGCTTCAGTTATAGTAATATCTTCGGTATAACCGTTTATATTGCCCCATTTTGGATTATTAGTATTGATCATATAGTGGAAAACATCCCCAGCTTTTATAGTTACACGATCTTGTGGTATATCTACAACAAATGTTATATCACCATTGCCATTTGCTGGATTTTCATAATCTGCTTTATCATAGATTTTATCTTGATTTGCATCTTCTTTAATCCAAATGTTCGGTTGAGCAATAGTTGTATCTATCTCAAGATTTGATACTACATAAGGATTTGAAACCACACCAGCTTTATTTGTAGCTACTGCTGTTACAGAGTAGTTACCGTCGGCAATATCATCAGTTGTTACCTTCCAGCTACCATCACTTTCAGCTGTTATAGTTTTCTCCCAAACACTATGTGACTTACCATCAACTACAGATACTTTTACGCTTGCATTAGCCTCAGCTGTTCCACTTATAGTTGGTGTCTTATCATTTGTTAAGCCTGCAACTTGCGCAGCCTCATTTGTGATAAGATTGCCTACGTGGCCACCTCTAACATCATCATAGATGCTTGTGATCTTAACGTTAGTTGTCGCAACTTGCTGATTATCACTAAAGTCAAATACCACTTTATCGCTACCTTTAGCACCTTTATTGCCAGCTGCATCGCTAAAGTATGCTTCAGCAACATAAACGCTTCCGTTTGCATTTTTACCATAAGGCATAGGCTTACCAGCATCCGGCTGATCTTTGTCAATTTGGTTATTTTTCATCTCACCAATGTAGCCTCTATCAATTTCAGCTTGACTTATAGCGCGCTCATGCCAGCCTGTTTCATCCCATTTATAGTGGAATATATCACCAGCTTTTATGCTACCATCATCTGGTATAAGAGCCTTCCATGATAGACGTCCTGTGTGAGTATTTTCTATATTTTCTTTCCAGCTAAATTTACCATCGTTATTTGTATCTTCGATAAATTCAACTTTCGCATCTGCTATCTTAGTATCAACATCTATAGCTGCCACATTTGAAGGGTTGCTTACTACACCGGTCTTGCTTGTAGCTATTGCGGTTAACTCATGTTTACCCTCAGCAAGTGGAGTTTTTGGTGTAAATTCCCAAGAACCATCACCATTATATTTGATATCTCCATCAACAACCTTGTCACCATCTTTAATTGTTATAGTTACACCAGGTTTTGCTGTACCTTTGATAGTTGGTGTACTATCGTCTGTTAGGCCATTATTTACACCAAGGATATTTCCTACTTTACCGTTATAGCCAGCCACATCGTCACAAACTGCTGTGATCTTGACAACGCCAGGACTTGTTGTGTCTACATCTGAAGATGTTTGGTCAGATCTACTTCTGTTTCCAGCTAGGTCAGTTGCTTGTACGACCATATTATGCTTGCCATCAGCCATTGGCTCTTTTGGCTGTATTGTCCATTTACCATCTTCACCAGCTTTAGTTGCGCCTATTACTTTGTCATTATCGAAAAGCTCAATAAATGCACCTTTTTCGGCCTTACCTTCAAATACCGGTCTATTGTCGTTTGTTAAACCACCTTTAACGTCACCTTTATATATACCACCTTCTACATTGTCGGTAATGCTATCTATAGTTGGTTTAGGTGTTACAGTATCGACATCTATGTTGGCTGCATTGCTAGGTGCACTTTCTACATCTAGAGCATTTTTAGCTACCGCAGTAATGCTATGTTTGCCATCAGGTAGTACTGCGCTTGTGCTCGGTGTAAATTCCCAGTTGCCATTAGTATCAGCTTTTGTAGTTCCGATAAACTTGCCGTTGTCATAAATATCAACTTTTATACCAGCCTCAGCTGTACCTTTGATAGTTGGGGTATTGTCATTTGTTAAACCACCTTCTACTTTAAGCACGTCGCCTACTCTAGTATCATCATCATAGCCTTTATGGTCATCAATAACCTCTTTGATAACTGGGGCTGTAGGAGCAGTCTTGTCAAATCTAACTGAGTCTGTACCCTCTGCACTGATATTACCAGCTTGATCTACTATCCTATAAGATGGAGTTTGGAAACCAGGTCTACCTTTTACAAAATCAGCACTGAAATCATCTCTTACAACCTCACCTTTAGCTACGTTAGCAGCACTTAGGGTTAATACAGTTACCCACTCTCTATGGCTATTAGACACTTCGATTCTATCGCCTTCTTTTGCATCCTCTGGTAGCTTGATAACCCATTTTAGTTTGCCGTCAGTTAAAGCAGACGCTTCAGTAGCTGTCAAGATGTTGTTGTCGTCTGCATCAGCTGTGATCATTACTTTTGGAGCTCTCGCGGTAGTATCAACATCTACGCTTACCACGTCAGATGGCTTGCTATTGTTTCCTGCTTTATCAGTTGCTTGTGCTTCAAAAGTATGGCGACCATCTTCTAACGCAGCATGAACTTTGCCACCCCAGTTAGAATTTACCTCTAATGTATATTCCCATTTGCCATTTTCATCAGCCGTTACAGAAACTTGCTTGCCATCTTTAAATACAGGTCTACCGTCGATCATAAATTTAACTTCTGCAAATGCCTCTGCAGTACCTTTTAGCGTTGGCAAGTTATCATTTGTTAAGCCAAATTTTACGTCGCCATTTACAGCGCCACCAGCTACATCATCTATAATCTCAGTGATAACTGGTTTAGCGCAGTTAGTATCAACATTGATGGTTGCTACATTTGACGGATTACTAACGTTGCCAGCTTTATCTGTTGCTGTAGCTGTTACATTATACTCACCATCAGCAAGTGGAGTTTTTGGTGTAAATTCCCAAGTACCATTAGTTTTAACTTCTATATCCTCACCTATAATTTCGTTTCCATTTTTAAGAACGATAGTCGAACCAGCCTCAGCTGTGCCTTTAAATTTAGGAGTATTATCGTTTGTTAAGCCTTTGTCTTTACCAAGAACGTTATCAAATTCAACGCCACCATACCATTCATCAATCACAGCGGTAATAACTGGAGTATTAGGAGCTGTAAAGTCTGAGCTTATGCTCTCTTTTACCATTTCGCTAGCATTGCCTGCTTGATCAACGATCTTAGCTGTGATAGTTGAAGTTTGTCCATCAACTACTGGTACTTTAACTTCTATGTAGCCAGCTACTCTGTCATTGTAAGTTATAGTATGTGTTTTTTCCTCACCATTTACAGTGTAGTGGATCACATCATTTTCTTCAGCATCGCCTGGAACAGAAATTTGAGCTGTTGTGCTAGCATTGTCACCATCTTTGCCGTTCTCTGCTTTATTTAGCTTGCCATCTTTTTTATTGATATCTTCAACAAATATGATTGTTGGCTCAGACGGAGCTACTAGGTCAACATTAACTACCACTGTTTCTGAGAAGTCTGAGATATTTCCTGCTTTATCTTGTGCTCTTGTAGTGTATTGATACTCGCCATCTTCTAGCTGAGGTAGTTCAAATTTCCAACCACCATGCTTATCAGCTGTAGTAGTTCCTATAGCTCTCTTATCGCCACTTAGTTCACTAATCTCATATATAGTTACTACCGAGTTAGGCTCAGCATATCCCTCAAGAGTTGGTGTGCTGTCGTTTGTTAGAGCAACTTTTGTTTTAGCGTCTAAAACGTTGCCAGTGTGGCTATCTACATCATCATTTACAGCATTTATTACTGGAGCATTAGCTGTTGCATCTACATCTAGCTCAACCTTAGGTGTGATTGATTTATTACCTGCACTATCAGTAGCATGTGCTTCGAAGTAGTGTAGGCCATCACCCATAGCTTCAGTTGGAGTAAAGCTCCATTTGCCATTAGCGTCAGCTACTGTTTTACCAACTAGAGTTTTTTCTGTAGTTGTTAAGAAGCTCTCATAAATTTCTACTGTTGCACCAGGAGCTGCACTACCTTTGAATGTTGGTAGATTATCGTTTGTTAGACCATTTTTAACATCACCATTTACTACACCACCAGCTACGTCATCATAAATTTCGTCGATTGTTACTTGAGTTGTAGCATGAGTATGGATGATATCATTACCTGTTACTGCACTACCTTTACCAGTGTTGCCAGCTTCATCAGTGATCTCTACTTTTATTTTATCACCTGGGTTTAGTGGTTTAGTAGTATCTATAACAAATTTGCCATCTCCACCTACTTTGCCTTCACCAATTACATTACCAGCTTCATCTTTAACAATAACCTTAGCATCTTGTGTATCAGAGCTACCCTCTACTCTACCTTTTTCTGGAGTGTTATCAGCTGGGTTGCTAATATCTAGTGGGCTTACTTTTAGGTTTTCAACACTTGGAGCTGTTGCATCTACATCTAGCTCAACCTTAGGTGTGATTGATTTATTACCTGCACTATCAGTAGCATGTGCTTCGAAGTAGTGTAGGCCATCACCCATAGCTTCAGTTGGAGTAAAGCTCCATTTGCCATTAGCGTCAGCTACTGTTTTACCAACTAGAGTTTTTTCTGTAGTTGTTAAGAAGCTCTCATAAATTTCTACTGTTGCACCAGGAGCTGCACTACCTTTGAATGTTGGTAGATTATCGTTTGTTAGACCATTTTTAACATCACCATTTACTACACCACCAGCTACGTCATCATAAATTTCGTCGATTGTTACTTGGACGGTAGAAGAAGCCTCAGTGATATCTTTTGAAATTTCCTCGCTTGGCTTGCTTGGATTGTTTGGATTGACGATCTCAGCTGTTATAGTTGTCTTATCTCCTGTTTTAATATCAACTGCAACTTCAACCTTACCATTTTCGATATCTTTTTCTGTGATAACGTGCTCTTTTGGCTTGTCGCTGTTGTCTTTAACGATAAGTTTATCGCCTGGTTTTACGCTGCCATCTTTTGGAATGACTACTTCAGCTGTTGTTTTGCCAGCATCTTTATCGCCTTCTTTGTTCTCTTTGTCAGATATCTTACCATCTTCGTTAGTATCTTCTGGGAATTTGATAGATGGGTTGCTTGGTTGGCGAGTTAGTTCTGAATCAAGTGTAAGCGTAGCTTTTGATGAGTCGCTAATGTTGCCAGCATCATCAGCAAATCTATACTCTGGAGTCTCATATTTGCCATTTCTTAGTTTTTCTATATCAACGTTAAATGTAGCTTCAAATCTACCATCTTTGATCATCTCATCAGTTATAGTAACAAATTTAACCCAATTGCCTTTGCTGTCTATTGACTGGATCACATCACCAGCTTTTATGCTACCGTCTGTTGGGATATCTATTACCCAGTGAGCTTTGCCGTCTTTTATAGCAGCCACTTCAGCAACGCTTAGAACACCGTTATTATCTGTATCTTCTAAAAATCTAACTTTTGGATTGCCGATAGTTAGATCCACATCTACACTACCAGATACTTCTTTACTAGCATTACCCGCTTGATCAACGATCTTAGCTGTTACTGTTGAAGTCTTACCATCAACTACTGGTACTTTAACCTCTATGTGTCCTTTTGCTTTATCAGCATCAGTTATAGGATGTGATTTTTCTTCACCATTTACAGTGTATTTGATCACATCATTTACTACTGCATCTGTTGGGATAGAAATTTTAGCTGTTGTATTAGCGTTATCACTATCGCTACCGTTTTCAGCTTTATTTAGCTTGCCATCTTTTGGATTGATATCTTCAACAAATGTGATTGTTGGCTCTGATGGAGCTGTATGATCATTTGGATGCTCTATATTGCCAGCCGTAGCCATTTCTGTACCTGCGTTACCAGCTTTATCTATTGCTTGAACAAATACTGGAGTACCTGGCTGAACAGCTTTATCTAGTTGAATTAAGAAGTCACCTGCACTGTTAGCGTGACCTTTTCCTATAATGTTGTTATCTACATCTCTAAATAATATCTCAGCATTTGGAGTATCTGTATGACCTGTTCCCATAGTTAGCTCTGCTGTATCATCGGCTTTGCTATTAGTATCGATTGGAGTAATTTTAACGTTATCAAGTTTTGGAGCAATTGAATCTAGATCGATTGTAGCTTCATTGCTTGGTGTGCTCTTACCAAATTTATTCTCAGCAGTTGCTGTAAATTTATGCTCGCCTTGTTTAGTAAGTTCTGGAGCTGCAAATTCCCATGAACCATCAGCTTTAGCTGTTGTCTCACCTATTCTGTCGCCATTATCATAAATTTCTACTTTTGAGCCAGCTTTTGCAGTGCCTTTGATAGTTGGAGTTTTATCATTTGTTAGATGACCTTTAACATCAAGAACGTTACCTACTTTAGTATCTTCTCCATAGCCTTTAACATCATCAATTATTTCATTGATTACTGGAGCTTCTGGAGCTTTAGTATTCTCACTATCTTCACCTATCACCTTGCTATCCTTGCCTGGGTTGTTAGGGTTATTTGGATTGATGATCTCTGCTGTTACATTGTTATCTTTACCTGGGTTTAGATCAACTGGAACATCGATGCTACCCTTATCGATATCACTTTGCTCGATTGGTCTTACAGTCTCCTTGCCATTGTCATCAGTAACTATTAGCTTATCGCCTGGTTTTACGCTGCCATCTTTTGGAATGACTACTTCAGCTGTTGTTTTGCCAGCATCTTTATCGCCTTCTTTGTTCTCTTTGTCAGATATCTTACCATCTTCGTTAGTATCTTCTGGGAATTTGATAGATGGGTTGCTTGGTTGGCGAGTTAGTTCTGAATCAAGTGTAAGCGTAGCTTTTGATGAGTCGCTAATGTTGCCAGCATCATCAGCAAATCTATACTCTGGAGTCTCATATTTGCCATTTCTTAGTTTTTCTATATCAACGTTAAATGTAGCTTCAAATCTACCATCTTTGATCATCTCATCAGTTATAGTAACAAATTTAACCCAATTGCCTTTGCTGTCTATTGACTGGATCACATCACCAGCTTTTATGCTACCGTCTGTTGGGATATCTATTACCCAGTGAGCTTTGCCGTCTTTTATAGCAGCCACTTCAGCAACGCTTAGAACACCGTTATTATCTGTATCTTCTAAAAATCTAACTTTTGGATTGCCGATAGTTAGATCCACATCTACACTACCAGATACTTCTTTACTAGCATTACCCGCTTGATCAACGATCTTAGCTGTTACTGTTGAAGTCTTACCATCAACTACTGGTACTTTAACCTCTATGTGTCCTTTTGCTTTATCAGCATCAGTTATAGGATGTGATTTTTCTTCACCATTTACAGTGTATTTGATCACATCATTTACTACTGCATCTGTTGGGATAGAAATTTTAGCTGTTGTATTAGCGTTATCACTATCGCTACCGTTTTCAGCTTTATTTAGCTTGCCATCTTTTGGATTGATATCTTCAACAAATGTGATTGTTGGCTCAGTTGGAGGAGTTGTATCTGTGTAAACTGTATTACCAGCTGTGCCATCACCTTTACCAGTGTTGCCAGCTTTATCAGTTACTTCTACTGTTACTTTATCGCCTGTTTTGATTGCATCAGTTGGAACTTCGAAATTTCCTTTATCATCAGTTGTACCACTACCAATTATTTTGCCATCTTTATCTTTTACTACTACTGGAGCATTTGGCTCATCTGAATGACCTTTTACAATTCCTTTGTCTGGGTTGCCATCTGCTGGGTTGTTTTCATCTACTGGAGTTACTTTAACGTCTTCAACTGTTGGAGGAGTTGTATCTGTGTAAACTGTATTACCAGCTGTGCCATCACCTTTACCAGTGTTGCCAGCTTTATCAGTTACTTCTACTGTTACTTTATCGCCTGTTTTGATTGCATCAGTTGGAACTTCGAAATTTCCTTTATCATCAGTTGTACCACTACCAATTATTTTGCCATCTTTATCTTTTACTACTACTGGAGCATTTGGCTCGTCTGATTTACCAGTTACAATTCCTTTGTCTGGGTTGCCATCTGCTTTTTCGTTTGTATCTACTGGGTTAATAGAATTTATAGTTACTACTGGAGCTGTAGTGTCGATGTAAAAACCTGTGCCGCCGCCAGTGCCGTCATTATCTAGGCCGCCTCTTACGCCTGTTTCTGGGCTAGCAAAACCAAAACCGCCCAACGAATTTATCGCACTAGTGCTAGTGCTTACATTTGAATAATGCCCACCATGCTCAAATCTGGTTTCACCAAGACTAACGCCATCACCAGCACGACCGCCGCTTGTACCGCCAGCTGCTGTTTCCTCTAAGTCGCCTAAATTTGCGCCATTTAATAAGGCTTTTTGAAGTGCTGCTACTTGTGAATCACCAGTAGTTGCCCTTGGATCAAGGCTTAGCGTATCTTCGCCGATCATTGATAGCTCTTTTCCATTATTTGTCGCTATCACAACCTTAGAATCAGCTGAAGTTGTTTTTACCGTCTCACCTTCATAAAGGCTATCACCAACTTTTAGTACCCTTTGGTTACCACTTTTATCTACTGCGATAACCTCAGCAGAACCTGATATAGACTTAATTGTGCCTAGTTTCTTTGCCATGTTCATTCCTTTTGGGCTAAATTAATTTTGGCATTATTTTATAACTATTAGGAGAAATTGTAAATTGTACCTAGGTACAATATAGTTACATTATTTTATTATATGTTACATTTATAGAATTTTTTGTAATTAATAGATGATATTTCTATGACGATTATATAAATTTTAATTTTCTAGTAAGAATTGATTAATGATATTTTAAGTTACAAATGTTTTTATTTGATTATATTAAATTTTAAAAGGATAATAGAATTTATAGAAAATATTTGTAAATTTATATAGAAAGAAATTTAGACCCAAAAAGGGTCTAAATTTTAAAGATCAACGTGGATGTTTTCTTTTACATCGATATAAGCTGTAGTTGTGCCGTAATTCGCCTCATATCTTTCAAAGCCCTCTACTGCGTTAGCAGCAGATTTACTAAAGCCTTCAAGTTTTACTCCGCCACTTGCCTCAGTTATTTGAAGCAAATTATTACTATGTTCGTGTCCGACATCAAGCATATCAGCTATATCAAGAGCTTTTAGAGTGACCTTTTCATTGCTAGTAACCTTTAACTCTTCAAAGCTCTTAACCCTTGTAAAGTCTATCTGACCATCAACCAAAAGCGTATCGTGATCATAGCGACTTCTATTGTCTGAGTATCCACCAAGAATGCTAGTGCCACCCTCAAGCTTCATATCTTTAGATATAAAGACACTATCACTGCCATCCGATAGATCTATTTTAATATTAGTTAAGCTTCCAGATCTTAGCTCCAAATAATCTTTTGCATTTTCATGTCCACTCAAAATCCAGTTCGCATGGTGTTCAGCTGGCAAACCACTAGCTGATGCGTGAGTATCTTCAACTACCACATGCATTTCATTTATATAAGCCATGATATCTACATCTTTTAGGGTAGATGACTTTAAATTTATATCTGTATGATAAGTTTCTCCAAATGAAGGGACTCTACTGCCTCCATTTAGTTCTACGTTATCAAGGTTTGAGCTATCTATATTTATAGTACCTTTTGATGATCCTGCATAGATCGCACTTTTTTCTGCTGATGTTGTTGAGTTAATGTCAGTGTATTTGATATTTATAACGTCTTCATCGCCTTTAATTAATTCATTACCAACCCATTGGAAGGTACCATTAAGCTTATTAGAATTAGTGCTTATGTCAATATCTGTCATTTTTACATGATCAGCTTTTGTACCTGTTATATTTAAGATATCGCTGTTAATGCCAAGATAGATGGTCTCTTTGTTAAAAACGCCACCATTTATATTTATGACATCATTGCCAAAGCCTGCATTGATCTCAACTTTTTCGTGCGTTCCACCATTTATATTTATAGTATCGTTTTCGTTGCGGGTGTCGATAGTGACATTATTTAAATTTGAGTTATTGATTTCAACCTTATCTTTTCCAGTATTAGTTCTAATATCAAGCCAATTTAAATTTGAACTATTGATATTAACCTCAATGTCTCCAGAGTTACTATATACTTCACTAAAATAGATCTTACTAGGATCTTCTCCTTCTTTATGACTTACGGTTGCATTGTTGAAATTTAAGACATTATCTCCATTTTTAAAAAACTCTACATCAAAGCGTTTGTCGTTGTGAAATTCGCTATTTACAGTTGTTATATGGTCATTATCTATGATACCACCATTATACGTATATTTAGCGTTATCTATACTAAATTCTAAGATGACACTCTCGCTGTAGTAGTGATTATTTTCAACGCCCTTATCTGCATCTTTAAATAACTTTTCTTTATCCCATTGATAATAAAATATTCCACTATCTTCATCTTCAGATAAAAGCTTGCCTTCATTTAGCTCTTTATCGTCTATTACATTTGCACGAACAACTACTTTGTTGATATCGCCCGCTCTTAGACCTTTTATGACGCCACTACTATCTAGATCTATCCACTCTTTCCCGCCTATTGAGTACTGAATTTTATCGTAGTCTTTGCCGTAAGTCGCCTCGCCACTAAATTTAAGCTTTACATCGATTTTTTGATCCACATCGGCTTCTGCCACTTCACCCCTTAGCTCAAATATTAAATTGTTATGTTCCCACATATTCGATCTTTCATGGTTTTCGATCTGAAAGCCTTGTTCGCCATATATGCCTATGTTTTTTACATATTTTGAGTCATATTCATTTATATATTCTGGCTCTGGATCAGGCGCAGGCTGTGGTTCAGGCGTTGGCTGTGGAGTTGGTTCTGGCTTAGGTTCAGGTTTTGGCTCAGGTTTAGGTTCTGGTTTAGGTTCTGGCTGAGGCTCAGGTTGTGGAGCTGGATTTACAGGCTCGACTGGCGCAGGCTCTGGCTTAGCATCAAGATCGACATTGATACCATCTTTTACATCGATATAGCCTTTTCTCGTATAAGATCTGCCATTTTCCTGAAAGCTAAAGTCGCCCTCATATCTTGTAAAACCATCTTTTGGACCTCTTCCGGACTCTGAAAGCTTAAAGCCTGCTAGCTCTACCCCGCCAGCTGCCTCTGTGACTGTCAAGATATGTTTGCTATCGCTATTTTTAATGTCAAGCATATCATATAGCTCTTCTAGTTTTAGGCTGACCTTCTCGTTGCCAGTCACTTGTAACTCTTCAAAGCTCTTAAATTTATTAAAATCAACATTGCCGTCTATCACAAGCGTATCGGTCTCGTAGTTGGTGCCACCATTTATCGTAGTGTATCCATCAAGCTTCATAGCTTTTGAGACGACGACTTTATCTTCGCCGTTACCAAGATTAACAGTCATATCATTTAAAGTGCCTGATCTTAGCTCTAAAGTATCATCTGTATCTGCAAAATTCCACTTTGTAGCATTTTCTGGGAAGTTGCCATTTACCTTTGTATCTTCAACTACTACGTGAGTTTTGTAGATAGTGTTGAGATTTACATCATTAAGAGTAGATGATTTTAAATTTAGATCGAAATTTAGTGGACTTCTATTTACATCAGTGCCTGTGTTGGTCTCTGTGCCTATGTTGATGCCCTTTAAAGTTGAGTTTTCAACATTTACGGTATTGTTTTTTGATTCGGCGATGATGTGGTTGGCTGAATTTTTGTATGTTGAATCGATATCAGCGTATTTGATATTTATCTCGTCTCTCTCACCTGAGCCAGTTCTTAGGTACATATCTGTCATTTTTACATGATTATCTTTTGTGCCATTTAAATTTAATACATCGTTTCCGCTATCAAGCGTGAAGCCACTTTGATAAGGTTTGGTGCCTATGTAAGTTCCGCCGTTTAAATTTACGACATCATCTCCAGCGCCAGTTTCGACGTGAAGTCTCTCGTGTCTTCCGCCATTTATATTAATGGTGTCATTTCCACCTTGGGTTTTGATATTTAGCCAGTTTAAATTTGAATTATTTGAGTTTATAATATCTACTCCATTATTTTTCTCACCATCACCAAAAACTATGTCACTAGGTATCTTTTTATTCTCATCACGGCTTATAGTTGCATTTTCAAAATTTAAAGTGTTATTGCCATTATTTTTAAACGTAGCATCAAAGAATTTATCATTGTGAAATTCGCTTGTGATAGTAATGTTATGATCATTATCAACAATAAAGCTATTTTTTGTGGCTTTGTTATCTCCTATGCTAACTTCTAGCGAAACGCTCTCTTTAAAGTAGCCATTATTTTCTACGCCCTTATCTGCATCTGTGAAAATTTTCTCCGATGGATCAAGTGTGCCTTCATTTTGGTCGTGATCGTTTGTCACTTCAACACGAACGCTTACTTTATTTATATCGCCAGCTCTCACATCTTTTATCACGCCACTATTATCTAGCTTTTGCCAAGTTTTACCGCCATCTAGCGAGTACTCTGCGTTTTCATAGTCTTTGCCAGCAGTTGCCTCTCCGCTAAATTTAAGCGTCACATCTACCTTTTTATCAGCATCAGCCTTTGCTACTTCGCCTTTTAGGTTGTACTCTAGGTATGATTTGTCGTCTGAGCTCTTTTCATAGCCAAATTCTGACTTGTTTTCAACCGAGATATTTTTAACTATATCTTTGCTCTCGTCAGGTTTAGGTTCTGGCTTAGGTTCTGGTTTAGGCTCAGGCTGTGGTTCAGGTTTAGGTTGTGGCTCTGGAGTTGGTTTAGGTTCTGGAGTTGGCTCTGGTTTTGGTTCAGGTTTAGGCTCTACTGGCTCAACCGGTTTAGGCTGCGGAGTTGGAGCTGGATTTTCTGGTTGTGATGGCTCAACTGGGGCTACAGGTGCAATGGCAGAATTTATATCACTATCTGAACCATCAAAAACATCACTACCGCCACCTTTTACCTCTTGGTTAGTTAGTTTTACAGCGCCAAAAGTATCCGAAAGTGATCTAAAGCTAGCTGATACATCAGAACTTTCATGACCGCCATGCTCAAACCTTGTCTCGCCAAGGCTCACGCCGTCACCGCCTCTGCCACCGCTATTGCCGCCAGCGGCACTCTCTTCGAGATTTGCTAAATTTTCACCTTTTAAAAGGGCTTTTTGTATAGCTGCTACCTCTTTGTCTGAGCTAAGGTCGTTATTTAAATTTAGAGTTTCGCCATCTTTTAGCTCGAACTCTTTGCCGTCGTTTGATGCGATAGTTACCTTTGCGCCGTTTGCTTTAACAACGTCGCCCTCGTATAAACTATCTCCCGCGACAACAACTCTTTCGTTGCCATTTTTGTCTATAACTACTACTTCCTTGGAGCCAAGAATGTTTTTAATAACACCTACTTTAACAGCCATCGCTGCCTCCTTTAAAATCAATTTGACACATTATAAATATTTCTTTTAAATATAAAGTAATGTAAATATGATGTTAATTCATAAGATTACGCTGTTGCAGTGGGTTTTAAAATTTAAATTTTTGATAAATATAAGCAAGATCCCAAAAAGGGATCTAAATTTAAAGATCGACGTGAATGTCTTCTTTTATATCTATATAGACTGTACCTTGACGATCGCTACCGTCTGACAAGTGCGTATTATAGGCACTTTCATATCTATGGTAGCCATTTTCTGCTCCGCTAGTTTCGCTAAAACCATTAAGTTTTACGGTCCCATGCGCCTCGCTAAATTTAACTACATTAGAGCCATTGTCTAAAATGTCACTTAAATGAGCCACATCATTACCATTTAATGTCACATAAGCACCGCTCGTTACTTTTAATTCTTCAAAGCCAGAGACCTTTGAGAAGTCGATATTATTATCAAGCACAAGAGTATCATAGCCCTTTCCACCAAATATTTGAGTATTATTATCTATATCTGTTCTTGTCATAGTTAAACTAACTGTATCGTCTCCACCACCTAGATAAAATTTAGAATTTTTTATGATAGCTGATGTCACATTTAAAGTATCATTTTGATTATCTGAGAAGTAAAATTCGTTATTTTTACCATGAAATTCTGAGTCGTCTATGTGCATATTGACCTTGTTATTTCTGCCGTCAAATTTAACGTCACCCATAAATTTTGGCCCAAGGAAATTCATATCAAAAAGCGGCATATGGTCTAAATTTGCATGTGAGCCTTTTATATCTATCTCGCCGTCTCCACCGCACACTTTTATATTCATAGTGGTCTTTTCGCCATCATTCGCTTCGATAGTAGTGTGTCCGTTAAAGATAGTGTTGTCCATATTTAGCGTATCTACTTCGTTTGGATTTGTAAAGCTAGAAAGAGAAATTTTTGTATCACCAAAAAAGCCCACCCAGTCGGTATTTATAGTGTCATTTCCTCCGCCAAGCCTTATATCTGCGCCGTTTTTGATCTCAGATCTTTGGATATCTATAACGTCGTTATCTAGACCTGTATGAATGGCAGCATTTTCCATCGTCGCACCATAAATTTTCACGCTATCATCGCCGTTATTTGTGTATAAAAGCGTATGATCTTTTATGCCGACATTGTTTCTTATCTCTATCTCGTCATTGCCAGCCCCAGCGTCAAATCTCAGCCCTCTAACCTCGATATTATCGTGAATTCTTAGCTTATTATCGCCATCTCCTGCGTCTATCTTGGCATCATTTACGATAGATCTTGTCATATCGACTATGTCGTTGCCATTGTCAAAACGCACATCGTTTGCGCTCGTGGTTGCGTCTGCGATGTTTAAAATTTGATCCTGCGCTTTTGGCCTCGCGTCTGCCACCCTTTGTCCGTATAGCTCAGCAAGAAAATTCTTGGACTCAAGTATCTCAAGCGACTTTATCTCCTCTATGATCCTCACGTGAGGGTCATTTTGGTTGCCATTTTGGATCACGCCACCGCTTAAATTTAACCCCTCTTTGTCGGCTACTTCTACGCTCATATTAATCCTTTCTTAAAAAAATTGACTTTTGGATTTTAATAAGCGTTTTTAAATCACATTGAAATATAAATTATATTGATTATCAAAAGAAATGCCTAAATTTAGGCTTTTTGTATAAAAAATTTTATTAAATGAAGCAAGAGGAGTTTAGACCCAAAAATGGGTCTAAAATTTACATTGAGGGATTTATAGTAATATCATTTTCTATTGTAAGAGTAAATGTCTGACCGCCATCATTTACGCTATATACGTGGTTTCCATTGCTATCTTCTTTACCAGCACTTGCTATTTCAGATGAGCCTTCTTCAAATTTACCAACACCTTCTACACCTTTTACGATTAACGATGTCGCACCTTCTCCACCGACATTTTTTATGAAATTTGCGATATCTGAGGCATTATGAAATATAAATTTAGCATCAGCATTAATATCTGACATATCAAGCACCTCAAAGCCACTTATCTTGCCAGCATTTGTCGTATTAAATGATGCGTCATGAACTTTTAGCGTATCTATGCCGTCACCTCCATTTATAGCAGTACCATTTAGGCTTACGTCCTTGCCAAGATTGACTAAGTCATTGCCGTCGCCACCTGAAAGATAGGTGTTGGTTAGCGTCACGTTATCAGCTATATTGATAGTGTCGTTGCCTTTGCCTGAGTTGATGTTTGATGTATCGTAGTCATGCGCAGCTTCGCCTGCAGCTGGACTTAAATTTACATTTGATGTGCCAGTTAGGTCAGCGTTGATATTTATCGTATCGTCTCCGCCTTGAGTGAAAATTTTAACATCGGTGTTATCATGAGTGCCAGCTCCGATAGTCACGCTATCGCCGTCATCCGCGGTATTTATAGTAACCCTTCTAAGCTCAGCGTTATCGATAGTCACGGTTTTTACACCAGCATTTCCAACGCCTGCACCCTCTATGTTTGTATCAACTAGACCAGTAGCTCTTGCGACATTTAGCGTTACGTTGCCATTTTCAAGCATGATGTTTGAATCCACCATAGAAACATCACCATCGACATTTACACGGTCATCTCCGCCATTTGTGTAGATGATAGCCTTGTCAAATGAGCTATTTCCAGAGACGTTAATAGTGTCATTTCCGCCGCCTGCGCCGATATATGTGCTAAATCCATCGTTTGAGATCATGGTGACATCTTTTAAATTTATCTCATCATCGCCATATCCAGTCTCAATGGCAGCGTTGTTAAATTTAGCGCCAGTAACATCTACGCTGTCTCTATCGTCACTTACTCCAGCATCAGCTGAGCTAGTGTTTATCTTAGTGTTTGAAATTTCAGCGCCTCTTTCGATAGTTAGTGTATCGCGACCTTTGCCCATCTCTATGTAGTTTGAGTAAATTCCAGCTTGGTTAGCTACTGGATTTGCCACGTGAGCTGGTGAGCTTATAGGGTCATTATGTGTGGCGCTATTATTTTTTATTTCAGTGCTGCCTTTGATAGTTAGGCTATCATTGCCCTCGCCTGTGTAGATATCCATGACATCTGCTTTGGTATCTTGAAGTACGATCTTATCATTGCCATTGCCACTTTTTATTTCAGAGTTATATATGCCTGCACTGATAAAATTTAGCATATCGCCTGTGTCTGAGTCGCCTGTATCGATATCAACTCTACTGATACTTGCGTCAGTTACATTTATAGTGTCGTCGCCCTCACCTGTTTTTATAAAGCTATCAGTTCTGCTTCCTGCATACTCAGTCTCGTCAGTTGTTCCGTTATTAGTAACGTAAGCATACATGTCGCTTTTAATATTTACGGTGTCGTTATCAGCACCGGTGTCTATTTTGGTATTTTTTATAAGCTGATGATTATCGCTTTTTTCGATATTTACAGTGTCGTTGCCACTTCCTGTTTTAAACAAGACATTGTCTAAAATAGTACTACCAAGGCTTGGACCAGAATCATCTTTTATAGTAAATACATCATTGCCATCGTGACTTGTAAATCTTGTATCTGTTATAACAGTTCCATTTATATTGAGTGTATCTTGATTTTTCTCTCCGCCAGCGTTTCCAAGGTCTATCCTAGTGTTTTCTACAACAGCATCTTTTTCTGTATTAAACACATCGTCGCCATCGCCCATTTTTATGACATCATTGGCATTTTCTTTTAGATCATATAACCCACTTGAAAAATAGACTTCCTCTTTTATAGTTATCGTATCATCACCATCTTTTGTGTCTATGATAGTTTTCATGGTGTTGCCATTATCTGGGTCAGAATTTACAAGAGCAGGGTTTAAGCCCTCTGTAGATGCATCTATATTTTCTGTGATATTTATATTGTCATCATTATCGATGATCTTGCCCTCAGCCTCGCCAGATGTGATAGCTGCGTTGTTTGTAGTCACGCTAAGAGTTACACCCTCTTTATAAACGCCGTAGTCTTTTATGCCAGGAGCGATATTTGCACCTAGATCCTCGCTGCTTGTGCCCTCGTTTTGATTACCTGCTGTTTGACCGTAGTCATCTATCACTTGCACTCTAACCTTTACATTTGCGATATCGCTTGGTGCGATGCCGCTTATCGTGCCGCCATTTTGTATCGCTGTCCAGCTATGTCCGCCATCAAGTGAATACTCCATAGCGTTTGAGTAGTCTCTGCCTGCACTTGCACCGCTTAAATTTAGCGTTAGATCAGTAGGTGTAGTTGAGCTTGTAGCAGCTGATAGGCCAAGATTATATACTAGATACTCGTTTGGAGTTGCCTCTCTTGCCTCGCCGTTACCTTCAAGCGATACGCTTAGAGCAACAGGCGTTACTGGAGCCACTGGAGTTACTGGGGTTGTTGGAGTAACCGGAGTTACTGGTGTTACAGGGTTTGCTGGGTTTTGCGGTGCAACATTATCGCTCGTGCTATTGTCGCCATTATCAGCATAACCGCCGATTGGGCTATTAAAAGAGTCAAAAGCTCTATTTGCGTCAGTTAAATTTCTAAAATTTTCATTGATATTTGCGTAGTGGCCACCCTCAGCAAAGCTAGCTGCTCCAAGGCTCACGCCGTCTCCGCCAGCACCAGCTGCTGCGTTACCACCGGCTGCTGTCTCTTCAAGATCTGTGATGTTTGCACCATTTAAAAGAGCGTTTTGAAGCGCTGCGATCTCTGGGTTAGCACTTTGTGCGCTTGCTACCTCTTTTGGATCAAGCGAGATAGTATCTTCGCCTACCACTGAGACTTCCTTGCCGTCATTTGCAACGATGACTACCTTCGCATCAGCTGAAGTTGTCTTTATGCTCTCGCCCTCATACAAGCTATCGCCAACTTTTAAAATTCTCTCATTTCCACTTTTATCAACTGCGATCACTTCAGTTTGACCTGAAATTGATTTTATACTTCCTAGTTTTGCTGCCATGTTCATCCTTGTTAAATTTTTTCTCGCATTTTAATGAATTTTATAATTCATGTATATTGTACCTAGGTACAATAAGGCCCTTAAATTCGGCATTTGTGACACATATATGACAATTTTACATTATCAATTTATATATCATTTTGATCAAAATAAGGCAAATTTCATTTTATCTGTCTTATCTTTTAAGAGAGAGTTAAATTTAACGTGTGCTTTTTGTGATAAAATGAGCGAAAATAATATTTTTTAAATTTATAAAAATATTTTAAAAATTTATTTGAGCTACTTTATTTTTTGTCTATTTGCTTGGTTTGGTATTACGAAAATTTAAAAATGCGTAAAAATTCTTACTAGGAGGATAGCTATGAAAAAGCTAGTTTTATTGATCTGCATTCTAGTTGCTTCGCTCTATGCAAAGCCAAACGTCGTCATCTTAGCCACAGGCGGTACGATCGCAGGAAGCGCTAGTGGCGCGACAAATGCCCAGTACGACGCGGCTCAACTTGGCGTCGATATCCTCATCAAAGCCGTACCTGAGATAGCAAATTTAGCAAATGTAAAAGGCGAGCAAGTAGCAAACATCAGCTCAAACAACATGACTGATGAAATTTGGCTAAAGCTTGCAAAGCGTGTAAATGAGCTACTTGCCAGCAAGGACGTGGATGGTATCGTCATAACTCACGGCACTGATACCCTCGAAGAGACTGCTTACTTCTTAAATTTGGTCGTCAAGTCAGATAAGCCTGTAGTTTTAGTAGGTGCTATGAGAAGTGCCACATCTATGAGCGCTGATGGTCCGCTAAATTTATATAACGCAGTAAGCGTAGCAGCTAGCAAAGAAAGCATTGGCAATGGCGTTTTGGTCGTGCTAAATGACGAGATCAACGCTGCTAGAGAGGTTACAAAAACAAATACCTCATCAGTCGATACATTTAAGTCAAGAAACACTGGTGCCATCGGCAGGGTCTATTATGGTAAGGTCGTTTATAGCACAAAAAGCCTCAAAAAACACACCGCAAACAGCGTCTTTGACATAAGCAAGTTAGAGACCTTACCAAGAGTTGATATCATCTACTCACACGCAAATGACTACGGCGATATCGCAAAACACCTGATAGATGTTGGCTCAAAGGGCATCATCCACGCAGGTACAGGTAATGGCAGCATCCACAACAATGTATTTACCGTGCTTCAAGAGGCAAACGCCAAAGGCATAAAAATAGTAAGAAGCGCGATAGTTGGTAGCGGCTACGTAGATAGCAGTAAAAAGATGGATGACAATGGAAATTTCATCACCGCAAGCGATCTAAACCCACAAAAGGCTAGAATTTTACTCATGCTAGCCCTCACAAAGACGAGCGACACCAAAGAAATTCAAAAATTCTTTGACGAATACTAAAATTTACTTGGCTGCCATGCGCGGCCAAGCTTTAAAATTTTTGATACTTTAGATGTGATAAAATCCTCTCAAATTTTAAAAAAGGATCAAATTTGAGAAGCGATATAATCAAAAAAGGCTACACAAGAGCCCCGCACCGCTCACTTTTACGTGCGACTGGGCTAAAAGACGAGGACTTTGCTAAGCCATTTATCGGCGTTGCAAACAGCTTTATAGAGATCATCCCTGGGCACTTTTTCTTAAACAAATACGCACAAATTTTAAAAGATGAAATTCGCAAAAATGGCTGTGTGCCGTTTGAATTTAACTGCATCGGCGTGGATGACGGCATAGCGATGGGGCATGGAGGCATGCTATATAGCTTGCCTAGCCGCGAGATCATCGCAAATTCTATTGAGACCGTGATGAACGCGCACGCACTTGACGCGCTTGTTTGTATGCCAAACTGCGATAAGATCGTCCCTGGCATGGTTATGGGCGCTTTAAGAGTCAATGTCCCAACCATTTTCGTAAGCGGTGGTCCGATGAAAAAAGGCCACACAAAAGATGGCAGGCCGATAGACCTTGCGACTGCGTTTGAGGCGGTTGGTAAATTTGAAACCAAAGAGATAGACGAGGCTGAGCTAAGAGATATCGAGTGCAACGCATGTCCAAGTGGTGGCAGCTGTAGCGGTATGTTTACGGCAAATTCTATGAACACGCTTTGCGAAGCGATGGGCATAGCGCTCCCTGGCAACGGCACTATCCTTGCACTTACTCCAGAGCGTGAGGAGCTCATCAGGCAGGCTGCTCGTAGAATTTGTCAGATCGCCCTTGATGAGAAATTTAAGATAAGAAACATACTAAATGAAAAGGCGATCCGCAACGCACTTGTCGTTGATATGGCGATGGGTGGCAGTAGCAACACTGTCCTTCACATGCTAGCTATCTCAAGAGAGGCTGGCGTAAATTTAGAGATAAAAGAGCTAAATAAGATCAGCCAAAACATCGCTCACATAGCTAAGATCAGCCCAAGCTTGCCAAACGTGCACATGGAGGATGTCGGCAGGGCTGGCGGTATGAATGCGGTGATAAAAGAAATTTCACGCAGAGATAATGGCATGTTAAATTTAGACAACCTAACAGTTAGCGGCGAAACTTTGGGCGAGCGCGTAAAATCTAGCGACATAAAAGATGAAAGCGTCATTCACAAGGTGGAAAATGCCTACTCGCAAGTTGGCGGACTTGCCATTTTGTTTGGAAATTTAGCCGAGCAAGGCTGTGTCATCAAGACGGCTGGCATCGTTGGCGAGCGTAAATTTAGCGGTAAAGCGGTCTGCTTTAACTCACAAGATGAAGCGATAGCTGGAATTTCAAGCGGTAAAGTAGATAAAGGCGATGTCGTCGTCATCCGCTACGAAGGCCCACGCGGAGGCCCTGGCATGCAAGAGATGCTAAGCCCTACTTCGCTCATCATGGGACGAGGACTTGGCGCGGACGTAGCGCTCATCACAGATGGTCGCTTTAGCGGGGCGACAAGAGGTCTAAGCATCGGTCACGTAAGCCCAGAAGCGGCAGAAGGCGGCATGATAGGCTTGCTACGAGACGGCGACATCATCGATATAGACGTCGATAAATACGAGATAAACGTTCGCCTAAGCGAAGCTGAGATCGCAAAGAGAAGAGCGGAATTTAAACCAGTCGATAAAGCGCTAACCTCTCGCTGGCTAAGGCAGTATCAAAAACTAGTCACAAACGCAAGCAATGGAGCGATATTAGAAGCGTAGTTTAAAAACTATCAAATTTAAGCCTAAATTTTAGGCTTAAATTTACTTTGCTCCGTGCCAAAGTAGGCGGTTTTTGCCTAGCTTTGTGTCGATACTCTCTTTTATAACCTGACAAATATACTCTTTTGAAAGCCCTATAGCCTCCTCCAAGCTCTTGCCCTTTGCAAGGTAGCAAGCAAGCGCCGTTGAGAAAGTGCAACCAGTGCCGCTCATCACAAGCGGGCTAGCAAGCGGGGTTTTGAAATTTTGCAGTGAGCCATCTTTTCTATAAAGCGTATCTATGCTGCTATCCTCACTTACATGTTTTTTCACGATGATATCGCAAGGCAGATCTTTAAAATTCCCTCCAAAAAGGACGTTTGCCTCATCTAAATTTGGCGTGGCGACGGTGGCAAGCTTCATTAGCTCTTTTAGCTTCTCTACTGCGCTATCTTTTATGAGCTTGTGGCCGCTCTTTGAGACGCAGACTGGATCAAGCACGATCTTGCACTTTTGAGTGAGTAAAAAATCATGCACCACGTCCATTATCTCCTCGCTAAATAGCATGCCGATCTTTATGGCATCAAAGCTAAATTCCTCCGCAAGCGTGCTAAGTTCATCTTTAACAAAGCTAGACTCTAAACAAACTACGCTTTTTATCGCATCTGTGGTCTCAGCAACTAGCGAAGTGACCGCCGTTGCGCTGTAACAATTTAGCTTAGCGCATGTCTTTATATCAGCCTGAAGCCCTGCTGTGCCACTATTGCAAGAGCCTGCGATGATTAAAATTTTCTTCATCGTTTTCCTTTTGTAAATTTTGGCTTATTATAAGAGATGTTAGTTAAATTTGAGTTTTTTAAAATGATTTGAGCCAAGAGGCTCAAATTTATGAAAGTTTGTTTAGATCGTTATCGATCTCGATATATATCGTAGTTGCGTCAAAATTTGCATGCTCATAAGAGTTATCTACTTTTAGCTCGTTTGAGTCAGATAAAATCTCATCATTTGCGCTATGTTTGTGCGCTAAATTTTCACTGCTCTCAAGGCTATTTGAGCTATTTTCAGCCTCATTTGGCTGCGCTTTTGCAAACATATCTTCTACTTTTTCATTCATCTGATCAAGTATCTCAGCGTAGTTTTCTCCAAGAAGCGCTCTAAAAAGTGCATCAGTATCGATGCTATTTTCGGCGCTTGTATCAGCACTTACCACGCTACTATCAAGCCATATCGTGTCATATCCATTTAGTGATATATCGCTACCATCCACTGCAGTGATAGTCACGCTAGCACTTTGGCTCTCACCCTTTATACTCTCTCCTATATAAACCTCATCATCTACGTTTAGAACTCTTACACGGTCGTTTTTATCTATCGCTATAACATCAGATGTGACGCTTTTTACCTTACCGGCTACAGCTGCCATCTTTATTCCTTACTTTTATTTTTGATTTATTCTAGTGTTTTTTATTAAATTTGTATATTGTACTTTGGTACAAAGATGGTTTTTAAAGGCATTTTTTGGGAGTAAAAATAGAAATTTAAAAGAAAAAATTTGGGCTAAAAAGCCCAAATTTTATACAAGTTGTTTGTTTATATCATTATCTACATCTATGTAGATAGTTGTCGGAGTAGCTGAGCTTGTTTGACCCTCATATCTTGTATATCCAGCTTGGACACCACTTTGATCTGCAGCCGCAGTAAATCCTTTTAATGAAACGCTATCATTGTTGTCACCACTTATTTTTAAGATAGTATTTACATCATCAGTGATGCTAAATACATTATCCGCTTTTAAATTTAGTAGCTTAACATCTTGGTTGTCATTGCCATGCTCATCCATGCCAAGTTGGATCTCTTCAAAACTCTTGATCGCGTTATTCAAGCCTTTGTTGTCTATCTTATCAAAGTCGATAGTGCCATCCTTTGCCACTGGACGCATGATAAGTGTATCTGTACCAGTGCCGCCATCTAGGCTTTGAGATAGAGCTGCTCTTGGATTATCAAAGGTAAATACAACCTTATCATCGCCAGCGCCAGCATTTACTAGATCGCCTTTGTTCATGCCAGTATAGCCACTTCTGCCAGCGTCTATGTAGTCGTTGCCACTTCCTGTGGTTATGACGTCGTTGTTATCTCCTGTGATGATTACGTTGTTGCCATTGCCTGTGCGAATTTCATTTTCACCGCGTCCTGCATTGATCACGTTGTTTCCATCTCCAACATTGATGATATCGTTGCCTTCGCTTGTTGTGATGACATTGTTATTGTTATTATTTTCTGCATCTACTATTGTATTTTTAGCGATATCAGAAATTTGTAGATAGACATCACTTGCTTTTACTTCGCCGTTAAATACTGCTTCGAAATTTCCATTATCATCAAGCGTTACAGAATTTGCAGTTATGATGTGTCCATTTGCATCTCTTAAAGTGATGCTATCTTTTAAAGCTATGCCTTTTACTGTCTCTTCAAAGTGCTCTTTTAGCGTATAGCTTGCACCAACGCCATTTTCACTTAAATTTCCACTCCATGTGGTTTTATTTGCAGCTGCATCGTAGTGTAATTTTGAGTCATTTATCGTTGCAGCTGTTGCATCGATCGTAAATCTGATAGAGTTGTAAAGTAGCTCATCTCCACCTTGGTATTTGCCTTTTATAGATACATCATAAACACCATCAGCCATTTTGCCAGCGGCATCAAGTCTGTTGTTATAGCCTGTAAGTCTGTCGTAGTGATCAGGCGTTACATTGCCTATTGGTTTTTCTATCGCTTGAGATAATAGATCTTTTGAAACACCTTTATCAACGTTAGTTGCTACAAATCTAACATCGCCAGTGCCCCATGCTATGCCTCTACCGCTATTTAAAAACTCACTTACAGTTTGATTGTCGCTAGCATTGCCTGCTGTTGTATCCTCTGGGATCACAGCTCTTAGGTATGGGATAGCGTCATTTGAAACGATCCTTGAGCCATCAGCTCTAAGGCCACTCTCACTCATCTCCATAGTGCCCCACAACTTCTCAGCTGAGCGGTTATTTGCATTTGTAGTTGTGTCATTGCCATTTTCAAACTGCGTCATAGTTGGAACTAAAATTTCATTTACATGAGTATATTTTGTGCCAGCTTTATCAGTCATCTCAACTTCGATCTTATCGCCTAGTTTTATCTTGTGATCATACTCAAAGCTTAGCACACCATTAGTTGGCTTAGTAGTGCCAACAGAGATTACGTTAGTAGTTCCGTCAGCTGTTACCACTTTTATACTCTCGATCTTATCTCCATCCTCATAGTTTTTGAGGTTAAAATTGATCGTATGGTGTTGCCCCTCTTCATCATTTTCGATAATCTTGATGTTTTCTATAGTAACTGGTGTCTTATCAACTACAAATTCGCTAACTATCGTACTCTTGTCGCCATTTGCAAAGACAGCAGTTGCTTTGATGTTATAGCTACCATCCTCTAAGTTATCAGATGTGACTTCAAATTTACCATTTGAAAATTCACTTTGGCTAAGCTCTTTTGTAAAGACTTTATGTCCATTTTTATCAAGTACAGTGATGATCGCTTTAGTTGCACTGCTATCTATGCTACCTGTAAATGTCGGTGTCTTGTCGCTTAGTACTGGTAGTGGTGCATTAGATGAAAATTTATCAGTTTGAGCGATGTCATCTGTTGTATATTTATAATATTTAGTTGCATCGTTTATACCTGTATTTGTATTTGCACTTACATTGCTTGCATCATTATCTATAGCATCTATTAGGTCTGTATTAGCGACATTTAGCTTAGTTGATGATGCCTGCGCCTCGTTGCCTACAAGGTCGCTAACTTTAGCTGTGTATGTCGCTTTTGGATCGCTTGTTTTAAACTCAACTTCATATTTGCCATCCACCACTTTAGCTGTATGGCTCTCGCCTGTGCTTGATGTGACAGTTACGATCTGTCCGTCTTCTACATTATCCACAGTTCCTGTGATCTTTTGAGTTACTTTATAGACATTTCTTGTTACTGTATCTACGTAGCTGTCAAAGTCGGTTGAATTTAGTTTTATGCCACTTGCCTCTGAGCCAAGTATGCTCTCAGGTCCGCCATCTTTTGAAACTGTTAGTTTTAACCTGCCCCAAAAGATATAGTTTGCGTAGCTCATATCAAAGTCATAGTATCCTGCTTTATCAACATGTAAAGTTGTAACTGTGGCTCTATTTTCTGAGTGAATAGTGTCATAATCAACCATAGTAACGCCATCAACCTTAAATCTCACGCTATCATCAGTACCTTTTGCGTCAAATTTATAATCGCCCGGCTCAAGATACATAGTGCCTTTTAAATTTATCATCGCACCAGCTGTTGTATTTTTGCCATTAGGAGCATCTCTTACGATATGAATATCACTACCTTTTCCTTTTGCGTTGTCGATGAAATACTCAAGTGCTTTGAAATTTGGAGCTACCCACTCATTATTTGGGGTTACTACATTACCATCAAGATCGACCTTGCCTATCATATTATGAGCGCCATCTAGTCCTGAGACTGTTCCAGCATCACTATCAACATTATCTCTATCGCCACCTTTACCTTGTTGGAAATTTAGCTCTTTTGCTTTAAAACTTGCCCAAGGCTTAGTGTTGTTCATATAGTATTCGATAAAATCATTTTGCTTCATACCGTTATGAGCATATTCTGTATTTTCAAAACCGCCAGGTATTTTATTTTTAAAGTCTCTTAGCTCAGTACCTCTTACGCCTTCTTCATAGATATGGTTAAACCAGAAATTTCCTTTTAGTCCGCTACTCATCTCAGACTCTTTAACAAGGCTCATCTCGGTTTCAACATTTATAGTTATTTTTGCAACTGTATCAAGCACGAAATTACCAGTATCGGTTGCAGTACTGCCGTCTCTTCCAGTTGCTACTATTTTTACTTCATAGTCGCCATCATGGCTACCATTTACGCTTAACTCATCAGTTGTAAATTTAAATTTACCATCAGTATAGTCGCTTGGATTTAGAGTTTTTGTAAAGACTTCGTGTCCGTTCTTGTCAAGCACGCTAACAACCGCTCTTACAGCAGTAGGCTCAACTGTGCCACTTATGGTTGGAGTAGCGTCATTTGTGCGAGGTACGCTTGGTGCGTCTAGGCTATAATCGCCAGTTATAGTGCCAAAATCATCAGTTAAAGTTTTGATATCAACACTGATTGGAGGTATGACTGGTGCAACAGGAGTTGCATTGCCTGCGTCATTGCCATCGTTGTAGCCGCCGATTGAGTTTTCTGGAGTTTGAAAGACTCTGTTTGAATCAGGTAAATTTCTATAATCATCAGTAATGTTTGAGTAGTGACCGCCCTCTTCAAAGCTTGCAGCACCTAAGCTTACGCCGTCTCCGCCAGCGTTGCCACCTTGGTTACCACCAGCTGCGGTCTCTTCAAGATCAGTGATGTTTGCACCATCAAGAAGTGCTTTTTGGATAGCGCTTACATCAGCTACGCTATCATTTCCAAAGCTCTCGTTGTGAGCTACACTCTTGTCTAAATTTAGAGTATCTTTTCCGATGATCGCGATATCTTTGCCATCGTTTGCAGTTATGACTACTTTTGAGTCAAAATCAGTTGTTTGTATAGTCTCACCAAGAAAAATTTCATCGCCTACTTTTAACACTCTTTGTGTGCCGTCCTTTGCAGTTGCGATTACGCTTGATCCTTGTGAGATGCTTTTGATTACGCCTATCCTTGTTGCCATTTTACTTCCTTATCTAAAATTTTGAACGTATTTTAATATCTTGAAAAAGATTTGTAAATTGTACTATGGTACTAAAATTTGAAATTTTGTAAGAATTTGCCCTAGTTTTGGGAGACTAGGGCATGAAATTTGATTAGAAAACTAATTCGTCTTTTACTTCGATAGTAAATGTATTGGCCGTAAATGTTGTATATCCACCACTTGACGCACCTGGTGTAAAGTCGTCCCTACTCATATGTACATGATCGCCATCTTCACCATCTATCCTAAGTGTGTTGCTCGCGTTTCCACGAGTTATATTTAGCACATCATCTAGTGTTAAATTTAGCGTTACGTTGTTTTCACTGCCACCAAGAGTAAGTTTTTCAAAGCCAGCTACCTTGCTAAAGTCGATATTTCCAGCAATATCTAGCGTATCAGTGCCTGCACCACCCTTGATAGTTGTACCACTTCCCATTATTGCATCTTTGCCGACATGTATAGTGTCATTGCCATTACCTAGATCTATGCTACTAGTAGAATGCCAATAATCAGGTGTGTCTTGTAGTTCTCCATTTAACTTTACATTATCGTTGCCATCGCCAGTATTTATTGTCGCAGCTTTTAAAACAGCGCCTTTGTCGATATTTATAGTATCATCGCCTGAACCTGTTGATATGCTAACCCTTTGTTTAAAGGTATTGCTATCAGTACTGCCTGTAAATGTTCCTCCAAAGCTAGTTTCTCCGCCTATATTTATAGTATCAGCTCCGTCTCCAGTTTCTAAATTTAAACTAGCAGCACTATTTTTACCCACGAAATTTATAGTGTTGTTGCCACCACCCATGTCTATACCAGCACCTGAACCTTCAGCGCCATTACCAAAAGTGTTGTTGCCATTAAATGTCAAAGTGTCATTTCCAGCATCAAATCTAAAGCCAACTTTATCATCTGTTTGGGTATTTGAAAGTGTTACAGTAGCATCTGAAAAGTAGTTTCTACCTTGATCGCCAACGTAATTTCCTATCTCGCCACCATGACTAAATAGTGCATGATCTATATTGATCTCTTTGCCATGAATGCTTGAAGCGCCTGTAAAAAGTATCTTATCGCTGTCAGTGCCATTTATATTTACATGGGTTGCACTAAGCCCACCGCTATCATTAGTGCCTGTGTTTATAAAGCTTGTCTTGCCACGCACATTTATCACTTGATCATTATTTAAATCAGCCATTTCGCCATTATAAGAAGAGTTATAAACGCCTATCGATGAACCTATAAGGGTAGCGTCGTTTATATCAACCTTATCAGCTTCGTTTAACTTATCGCGATGTGTCAAGAAAATGTTTGTCTTTTCTATAGTGGCATTATCTATACTTATGGTATCTGCGCCTTTGCTAGCATCTATATTTACCCCACTTACAGTTGCGTTTTTGATATTTATCGCGTCATCACCACCGCCAAGATAAAAAGAGCTATTATTTGTAGTACCTAAACCAGTGACATCTGCATTTATATTTAGAGTATCTTTGCCTGTGCTATTTTCATAAAAATCAAGACTTATGTGAGCTTTGCCTAATTTCATAGCCTCATTTATATTTACAGTATCGTTGCCTTCATACATATTGATACTTGCATGCTCATCGATATTTTCACTGCCAAATGCAATACCAGCCTTATCAAAATTTACAATATCATCTCCATCATCGGTGTTGATCTGAGTGCCTTTAACATTTGCTTTGATAGTTACTGTATCATCTCCATCTAAGGTTTTTATGCGGTAGTTGTTGCCATCTGCATAGCTAAGATCGCTTGTTATCTCTAGATTATCATCATTATCGATGATGTAGCCTTCGGCTCTATTTGCGGCTGTTGTTGGTAGTAGATAGCTGCTAGTTGGAGCGACGCTTAGACTTACACCTTCTTTATAAACGCCAAAATTTTCAACACCTTGGGTGAGACCGTTTTTTACTGGGCTATTGTTATCATCTACACCATAAATTTCTGCCCTGCTACCTTCATTTTGGTTGTGATGGTCTAAATTTGCTTGTCCATAGTCGTCAAGCACCTTTATCCTTACTTGCACTTTTGAGATATCTTCTATATTTACGCCAGTTATCGTGTAGCCTGTTAGTGGCTGAAATGTCGCTCCATTGTCAGTTGAATACTCAACTACGCTTGAATAGTCCTCTCCTCTAGTGCCGCCGAGGAAATTTAAACCTAGATCTGTAGTCTCGCCGCTTGGACTTACTGGAGTGCCTGATAGACCTAGTTTATAAACAAGATAGTGTCCGCCCTCGCCGTTTGCTCCAGCGCCACTCTCCCTTGCCTCGCTAGCAGCAGGATCGATGCTAGTAGTGATCTCTACTGCACCAGGGCGAGGCGTGATGACTGGAGGATTAGCAGGTGAAGGAGTACCTGGGGTTACGGTGACGCCAGGAGTACTTGGTGTTGGTGGAGTACTCGGCGTGACAGGTGTAGCTGGCGAGATAGGAGTTGTCGTATCTGCATCTGTACCTGCATCGTTATATCCACCTATTGAGCTTTCTGGGGTTTGAAAAGCTCTATTTGCGTCGGTTAAATTTCTATAGTTTTCATTGATATTTGAGTAGTGGCCGCCCTCGGCAAAGCTTGCAGCGCCTAAACTTACGCCATCTCCAGTAGCGTTACCACCGCCTTGGTTGCCACCTGCTGCAGTCTCTTCAAGATCAGTGATGTTTGCGCCGTTTAGTAAGGCTTTTTGGATAGAGGCTATCTCTGGGTTGTCACTAAGTGCGTTTGCCTCTTTATCTAGACTCAGGCTTTCGCCATTTTGCAAGCTGACTTCTTTACCGTCATTTGCTGCGATCACTGCTTTTGCAGAGCCATTAGCCTTTAAGGTTTCGCCTTCAAAAATGCTATCGCCCACCTTCAAGACTCTTTCGTTGCCACTTTTATCAACAGCTACGATTTCACCGCCTAGGATATTTTTGATAACGCCTAACTTTTGCATCTTAGTGCCTCCCTTTTGATTTTATTGATCTATATCAAGATTTTAGCTAAGAAAAAAATTTAGTTATATTGTACTTTGGTACAATACCCTTAAGAAAAGCCTAAGTTTAGGGGTTAATAATGTGTAATTTTTTATAAATATGTGAAATTTTTTATGTTTATCTATTATAAATTTTAAATTTTTAAGCTTTTGTTCATCAAAATAGCATAGTAGTTGATAAAATAACCCAAAAATGTCACATAACAATTTTCATTTTAAGCGTATAAATTCTTAACCAAAGAAGCCTTTATCTAGCCTTATTGCCACTAAATTTAGCCTTTTTATATCAAAATGTTTTTTATTTATAACTATCATAAATTTATACCCACTTGTGACATAAATTTTCTTAAGTTTATCTATCAAATTTTGCAAATTTTTATCTCTTTTTCTATAAATTTTAGCTAGTTGTGACATAAATTTATCACTACTTTTAAGATATTCTTAGATAAAGATATTAGTTTTACTATTTTGAATTTATGCTTTTTAGCTCTTGGCGACTAAGATATACCCGCTCTCGCTGATGTTTTTAAATTTCACGCCAAGCTCGCGTTTTAGGCGAAGTACGACATTTTGTATAGCAGCCTTGCTTACTTCAGTGCTCTCATAGACAAACTCCTCTATCATCTCGTAAGTCACGAGCTTGTTTAGGTTGTAAGCAAATAGCCAAAATATCTTATTTTGCAAGAAGCTTAGATAGACTTCGCTGCCATTTTTATAAATTTTCTCTCTTTTTAAATTTATGCTCACCTCATCACTTAGGCGTACTAGCTTCTCATCTCGGTCAAAGCTTAGGCTTATTAGCATCGATCTAAGATCCTTTATATCGATAGGTTTTTTCAAAAACAAGGTCGCCCCCTGCTCATAGCTTTTGATCAAATTTTCATCGCTGTCGTATGAAGTAAAGACGATAAATTTCTGATGAGGTTTTAGCTTTTTTATCTCATTCATCATCTCAAAGCCATTTAGCACTGGCATGTGAATGTCGCTCATCACGATGTCAAAGCCCTGTTTTTTAAATTTCTCCAGCCCATCTTGCCCATCTTTTGCGCCTACGACCTGACCACAGTATGGCTTAAGCCCAGTGATGATGAGCTCCCTTGCCATCTCGTCATCCTCAGCTACTAAGATAGATACTTTTTTTAAAATTTCTAGCGCCTCTTGCATCTTTTAACCCTTTAAATTCTTATCAAAGCTTAGCTCAAAAATCGTTGGCTTTAGGTTGTGCGCAAGCGTGATGTCGCCATTTAGCTTCTCACGCGCGAGCTTTTTAGCAAAGTAAAGTCCTATGCCATTTCCTTGCTTTTTAGTCGTGTTTAGCCAGGTAAAAATTTTCTTACTCATCTCGTAGCTCACGCCACTGCCACCATCATAAACGCCGATGTAGCACTTATCTTCAAAGCTTCTAAATTTAAGCTCTATCACGCGTTTTAGCGGCTCATCTTTGTAGCTTTCAACGAGTGAATCCTTTGCGTTGTGGATTAGGATTAGCAAAATTTGCTGGATGATGTTTTCTATCTGACAGACCCTCATCTCTTCAAATCCGCTAAATTTCACGCTCACGTTTGCACGGCTAAGCTCTGTGTGCATAAGTGTTATTAAATTTCTAACGCTTGTTTGGATCTCAAATTCGCTCACATTTTCAGCGCTTTTGTAAAAATTTCTAAAAATTTCGATTGTTTTTGAAAGAAGCTCGATCGAGCTTTGCCCTTTTTCTAGTAAATTTACAAGCTCCTCATCGCTTAGCTTGCCCTCTTTTTTTAGCATTATCGCCGAGCTTAGCATCAGTTTTAGCGAATTTACTGGCTGGATGAACTGATGACTTATGCCACTTATGAGCTCTCCAGCCTCGCTCATCTTGGCTCTGTGCGCTAGCAAGGTCTCGTACTCATCTTGCACCTTTTTTATCTTGTTATACATGAAGTTGTGCAGGCTGTTTGCCAAAAACGCAAGTGCGACGAAGGCAAAGAGTAAATTTAGGGCGTTTTTTAGCGCCTCTCTTGTCATGGCTAAAATTTCTTCTTCGTTGTTTGTGCCAGCTCCGATAAACCAGTTCATCGTCGGTATCTCGGCTACTTGGATCAAATTTTGCCCTATCTTTAGGCTAGTGATGTCCTCATCTTTTAAAAATAGCTCTTTAAATTTCTCCTCGATCTCTTTTTTAAGCGTCGCATCAGCCATCGATGTGAGGATCTCGCCGCTGTGAGTTACCAAAAATGAGTAAGAATTTGGCGCAAGACTAAAGTTTTTGATGCTATCAAAGATAGTGCCTATTCGCACGACGCCACAAAGTGCTGCTTCAAATTTCCCGTCTTTTTCAACTGGCACGCATAAATTTAAAGTAGAGTCCTTTAAAATTTTGTGATTTTGCATGAAATTTACGCTTGGGGCATTTGTATTTTTTGTCTCGACATACCAGATAAGCCCCGCTCGCTCACGCTTTGACATCACCTCTTCTGAGATCTTTTGCCCATCTACAAAGATCTCGCCATCCTCTCTTAGAAGCTGCATGAGATCAAATTCTTTTGCATTTTCTTTAAAGAGCTTTATGAAATTTGCCACCTTAGCATCGTCATCTATGATGCCAGAGTTTTGGATAAATTTTGACGCACGGACGAGCGAATTTAGACGCTCATCAAGCCAAATTTGAAAGTTGCTAACGATGTTTTTACTAACTGCGATGTTGTTTTTATCAGATAGTTCGATGATCTTTTCTTTTGCATTGTTGTAGCTGTTTAGCCCAAGAAGCACGACAAAGAGGCTTGCTAGCAAGATGATCGCATAAATTTTAATATTTTGTGATTTTAAATTAATACCCATGCGTGCAGTATATCCTAAGTTAGCCCAAAAATAGGGCTAACTAAAATTTATTTCTTAAAAGATAAAAGCTTTGAAACAAGCATAAGTGCAAGCACAACAAAGCAAATGCCAAAACCAAGTAGCGTGCAATCAGCCATCGACATAAATTTAGACGACGGGATAAGATACCAGCCGTCTGCGTAAAGATCAACTATGCTCTTTTGAAGATCGCTTAGCACCGCGCCGTCAGGCACCATAGGGCTGTCATATCCGCAGTCGCCCGTTGGCATAAACCAGTCAGGCGCCCACTTCTCAAGCGGCAAGCCAAATGGATAGTGCGGCTCAGTCGAGCAGCCCTGCACGCCAAAAGGATCGTCGCCATGCACCGCGTCGTGGATTTTGGCTAGCTTCACGCTATACATTATGCCCTGCACCGCTCCCCAAAAGGCAAAGAGATAGCCAACTAAGGCAAAGAGCAAATTTTTAGGGTTTATGATAGCTATCACTCCGCCAAGCGCCATGCATAAAAAGGCAAAACGTATATAGACGCACTGCTCGCAAGGTGGCATATAGGCGTAGTTTTGAAAGAGCGAGTGCGCGATAACGACAAGCGCGATGCTCACAAAGACTAGGATCGCCCAAGAGATGCGTGAGTCTTGAAATTTAGCCATTTTTTTAAAAAAGCTCATGTGGCGCCTTATTTTTTAAGAAGCTCTTCGATGAGTGCTGCCATGCCGTCAAGTGAGCTGATTGATTTTGTCATGATGAGATATTTGCCATTTACGACAAATGCTGGCACACCTTGAATTTTAGCCACATCGTAGCTCTCGTCCCACTTTTTAAGTAGCTCAGTCACTTTTGGATTAGCTAGCTCTTTTTCGTAGTCTGCTTTGCTAACACCAGCTGCATCAAGTCCAGTCTTTAAAAAGCCCTCAACGTCTTTGCCATCGCCCCAGCGCTCTTTTTTGTCGTGATAAGCCTTGTAGTAGGCAAATTTAGCCTTTTTAAATAGCGAATTTTCATCAAATAAACTAACACCCTTTGCCTCGTCCATAGTGATAAGCACGGCAAAAACCTTGCTCGCAACCTCGCCATAATCGCCCTTTGTCTTTAGGTGAAATGGCTCGTATTTTAGACCAGGGATTTTCTCAACTACCTTTGGAGTGACGCTCTTGTCGTACTTATAGCAAAATGGGCAAGCGTAGCTAAAAACCTTAACTAGCGTGTTTTGTCCGACACTTAGTGGCTTTTCGAGCTTGACGTAGTCCTCGCCCTCGCTAAATGCGCTAGCACTGATCGCTCCAGCTACCGCAACGGCAAAGATAGCCTTACTAAATTTAGATAGAAAACTCATGATGATCTCCTTTGGATGATTTATTTTGAGTTATTCTACAACCAAGTTCAACCGCACTTTTAACGCTAGAATAAATTTTGGCTGAAATTTGTCTATTTTAAATTTATGATGATGGATTTAGTGATTTTGTTAAATTTATTGAAAAAGTTCGCTGTGGCTTCCTATTTCAACGCATGTAAGAAGTAAAATTTCATTTTGTTTTTTATATATCAAGAGCAAGTCTGGCTTAACATGGCACTCTCTAAATCCTTTATAGCTTCCAATAAGAGCGTGATCTTTATATTTTGATGCTAATTCCTCGTTATTTGCTAACTGCCAGATGATATCTTTAGTTAATTTTTTTTCGTTTTCATTTAGCTTTTTAAAAGCTTTTTTAAAACTCTTTGAATACTCTATCTCAAGCATCAAGGCTCTTTTCAAATTCTTCAAATGTTTTAAATCTCTCTACTTCGCCATTTTCGATCTCTTTGATAGCTTTGTCAAGCCTTGAGACTTTATCTCTTTGCTCAAATTCTACATTTGCCTGCCTAGCCATCTCTTTTATAAGCTCGATAAATCCATAGTCAGCATTTTTAAAATCAATAGTTGTAGTCATCTTATGCCTTTAAATTTTTGTTTTATTATAACTTCAAATTTATAAAAATAATATACGTTATCAATAAAAATTATTATTTACATATTTTAATTATTTGGTTATAATCCGCTCAAATTTTATCAAAATAGGAGTCAAAATGAGACAGTACGAAACATACAAATGCGAGAAATGCGGCAACGAGATCGAAGTTCAAAAAGTTGGCGGCGGCACATTAACCTGTTGCGGCGAAGAGATGAAGTGCGTGACTGAAAATTTAACAGCGGTAAATTTGATGAAGGCATTTGCTGGCGAGTCACAAGCTAGAAATAAGTACGAGCTTTACGGCGACCTAGCTAAGGAAGCTGGCTATCACGCGATAGCCAGACACTTTTACGAGGCAGCTGAAAACGAAAAATGGCACGCAAGGGCTGAGTTTAAGAAATATCACGAGTTAATGAATGATCCGATCGATAAGATGGATAAAAATTTACTTGACGCTGCAGCTGGCGAAAACTACGAACATACGACGATGTATCCAGACTTTGCAAAGATCGCAAAAGAAGAAGAGCTAAGAGATGTTGAGAGGCTATTTAATGCGATCGGCAAGGTTGAAGTAGAGCATGAAAGAGAGTATTTAGAGCTTAAAAAGATGCTTGATGAAGAGGGCTTTTTTGAGAGCGACGAAGAAGATATTTGGGTTTGCGAGGTGTGCGGACACGTTCACAGAGGCAAAAAAGCTCCAGGCGCTTGCCCACTTTGCAAAGCTCCAAAAGAGTATTTTAAACGCGAATTTCTAGGCTAAAAATAGCCAAAATAGCCAAGGCGCTTGTCTTGGCTAAATTTATAATTTTTTAAGCACACAACCACTATCAAAAATGTTATACTTTCGCATACTTTTTCACAAGGAGAAAATATGAAAAAATCACTTCTAGTTTTAGCCACTATTGGCTTTGCACTAAGCCTAAACGCTGCGGATCTTACAGATACTTGCAAGTCTTACTTCTCAGACATCGATAAGATGGTTGAGGCTTACAAACAAGCTGGTCAAGAGCAACAAGTAAAAATGTACGAAGATCAAAAGAAACAATCAATGGATCAACTTGCTGCACTTCCAAAAGAGCAACAAGACGCTACTTGCAAACAAGCTAAAGAGATGTTTGCTCAAGTAATGGACCAAATGAAAAAACAAGGTCTTTTAAAATAAAACTCCGCGTGGCTAGGCTCTCTAGCCACACTTCAAATTTACCCCTCTTTTTTACATAAATTTTGCGTGATCTTTGCAACAGACGGCGAAACTAGCAAAAGCACAGGATACGCCACTACAAAGGCTTTTACATAAGCGATTAGCCAAATTTTCACAAAGCCATCAACAAAGCCAAGGTTTAGATACGTCAGCACAAATGACATAAAAAACGCCATAAATGCTGACATTATAAACGCAAAAACATATCTATAAAATTTCGCCGGTATCATGAAATTTTACCTATCAGCTCCTCTAGCCTCTTTGCATGATCAAGCGCCTTTTGCCTCATCAAAGCAAGCTTTGCCTCATCGTGTCTGCTCTGATACGATAGCCCTCCGCTATAAACATAGCCTGCAAACTCCATGCCACACATATTTGCTAAAGCCTTAAGTGGTGGCAAAAATTCCTCTATCTCATAGCGCTGAAGCGCCTCTTTTTTATAAAGCTCCTCAGGCGCGCCAGAGGTAAATGAAAGCACTAGCTTTTTGCCATGTAGCTTATCTCCCTTGCTGCCGTGAGAGAAGCCATGAACTAGCACATCTTCAAACCACTTTTGTAAAAGCGATGGCACGCCGTACCAGAAAAATGGATAAACAAGCACGATCACATCAGCCTTTACTAGCTTTTCTTGCTCGGCTTTTACATCGATAGCGTAGTTTTTATAAAGCTCGCTTAGTATGTCAAATTTAGCCTCTGGCAAGTGCTTTTTTAGCTCGTCCAAAATGATCTTATTCGCAAAAGAATTTTCAAGGTCGGTGTGACCTGATACGACTAAAATTTCACTCATTTTTGCCCCTTAAATTTACTTTCTTAAATTTACTTGCAAACAAAGCTACTTGCCTTGCTAGCGTCGCCACCCACGTAAGTAGCCACCTTTGGATAGGCACACACTAAAAATTCCTTGCCAGCATAGCTTTTGCTTTTTGCTAGCATGCTCTTTGGCGCTTCGCCCTTTTCGTGCCACGCTTCAAGCGCACTAAGCGGATCGACGTCATCTATGCCGTTGCCGCCACCGCAGTGATTCATCCCAGGTAGCGCAAAAAATGCCGCGAAATTTTGGCTATTTTCATTATCAGCCTCTAGCTTTTTAAACCAATCCCTTTGATCTTTTGCCGAGAAAACTGGGTCTGAAACGCCAGTTACTATTATGAGCTTACCGCCATTTGCGCTAAATGTGCTAAGGTCTGTTGAGATAGCGTCATTTATCGCTGCGGTCTCAAAAGTCTTTGGCGTGTCTTTGTCAAAGTCGAAATTTATCGTGTCGAAATTTGGCTGCGCAGGCGTTAGAAAATAATAATTCACCGAGCCGCTTGAAAGCGTGATGTTTCTAGCGTTTGGCTTAGCACTTTGTGAGTCGCCTAGCTTCCACTGCCTCCAGCCCTCAGCGCTCACGCCTGAGTCGTAAAACCAGCCGCTATAAATTTGCTCGCCCTTGCTATTTTTGGCTCCATTAAAGATTTTCTCTATCGCTGCTATCTTTTGCTTATCTAAATTTAGACTTTTTGGGTCAAATTTGCACGCCTCCCAAGCATTGATGATCCCATCTTTTAGTCCGTCCAAGGCGTCACATTTTTCTAGCACGGCGTGGCTTAGCTTGTCAAGGTCGTCCTGCGTTAGGGCATTTGCAAAAATTTTCTCGCCTTTTTCATTTTTCGGAGCTATCTTCATAAGGGCTTGGTTGTCCCACTGCTGAGCGATCGCCGCGCGAGATAGCCTAAAGCCAGGGTTTGCAGCGATGACGCCGTCAAATTCTAGTGGATAGCGCTGGGCTGCGATTAGTGCTGCCCTGCCGCCATTTGAGCAGCCCATGAAGTAGCTATGTTTTGGCTTTTTGGCGTATGCGGTGGCTAAAATTTGCTTAGCTGCGTCCGTGACCTTGCCGATCGCCTGATAGGCGTAGTCTAGCCTTGCTTGCTGATCTAGCCCAAACTCAGCCGTTGGCTCTGGATGTCCTGAGTTTGTAGTAACTACCGCGTAACCTCTAAGAAGCGCTGGCGTGGCTGCGCTTGTGCGTATCGGCACTGCGCCAAGAGCAGGCGCTACAAAGCCGTCCATACCGCCCCCGCCTTGAAATAAAAACTTCTCATTCCACTGCTCTGGCAGCCTTAGCTCATAGTCTATCGCATACTCTTTGCCGTCACTTCCAGTGCGCTTATAGAGTTTGCCATGCACCACGCAGTGAGGCTTTGCTTTGATAGTGTTTTTACTGCCACCAGTTAGCGCAGACATCTTATCGGCTGATACTTCGCCACTCTCACTCCACAGTGCATCTATCATCTCGTTGTTTAAAATTTTTACATCTTTTAAACTCTCACATCCAGCCCTATCAAGGGCAAAAGCCGTGCTACCAATGAGTGCAAGTGCGCAAAAAAGTGAAATTTTTTTCATAACATCTCCTAAAATTTTACCTTGCTAAATGAGGTCTCATTATTAAGACCAAAGCCGTCAAATTCATCTATTAGCCCAGCTCGCTCTTTGGCGTAAGCCTTGTAGTTTTCGCTGTGGCGGTAGCTTTCAAAGCTAGCTTCGTCTTTGTAAATTTCAACCAGCACCCACTTGTTTGGCGCATCCTTTTGACTAAAAGCAAACTGCGCGTAAGCACCCTCATCTACGCTTTTTTGCATATATTTTTTGATGATCTTTTCAAATTTCGCATCGCTTTTTGCCAAAAGGCTTAAATTTGTGATGTGAAAGTAGCTATCTTTTAGCCTCTCTGGGGTTAAATTTTTAGAAAACGCAGCCCGTTTTTTCAAGCTTATAGCCTTTTTGCTAGCCAAAATTTCAGCGCTCGCACTTACAAATTTCTTATAGTGCGCCGAGCTTATATGCTTTTTATAAGCCGCCTCGTCCTTGTAAAACTCGATCAGATAAAATAGCTCTGGCTTGCTCTTTGCGCTCATAAAAAATATAGTCTGCGTGTCTGGCTCGCTCTTTGAGCTTAGTATATTTTCCCTACAAAGCTCTTTTAACAAACTCTTGTTATTTGGCGTTGAAAGCAGCTCCTGCAAGCTCACTTTCGCCTCCGCCCCAAAGGCAAAAGCTGCCAAAACCGCTAGTAAAAATAGCTTTTTAAACATCAAATTCCCCTTATCACTTCGCCTTTTTCATATCAGCCTTAGCTTTTATCTCTTCTGCACCTTTTAGATCGATCTGTGCTTTTTCAAAGGCTTTACGTGCTTTTTCTAAGCGGTTAGAGTTTTTGACACTTGGGTTATCAGCATAGGCTTTTTCTGCCTCTTCTAGCTTAAATTTCTTGTCGCCATAGTTCTTTTGTGCTTTTTCTAGGTTATTAGTAGCTTTGTCGCCACCTAGTAGCTCAGCCTTTGATGTGACCTTGCCAGTTACTGGGTTTCTACCGATAGTCATATCTAGTTCGCGTTTAGCTCTAGCAGCTGTTCCGCGATTGACAAAGCACTCTTTTTTTCCTCCAATTAGTGTGCCACCTATATCAAGCGGTAAATTTTTTGGATCACTGCAATCAACCTCTTCTTTTGCATAGCTAAGTGTAACTCCCAAAGCCGCTACTATCAACAAATTTATAAATTTCATCTTTTCTCCTTTGGATTTTAAATTTCTCATACTTTCTCCTTTAAATTTATTTTTCTAAAACTCTTTTCATCCAAGCAAAAAGCTCGTCTAGGTCGTAGTCGCCGCCGTGTCCTTGTCCCCAGACCGCTTCAAAATCAACCTCTTTGCCAGCATTTTTAAGCGAGAGTGCGAGCATAGCAGGCACGGCAAGGGCTAGGTCGGTGTCGTTTGTGCCCTGCCTTATACGGTAAAATTTCGCTGCCTCTTTGTTTGCGGTGTAGTTCATCGCATTCATCATCTTTATGATGCTAGCCTCCGCCATCTCACCCACGCTTCGATCTTTTGCAAATTTAGTAAAGTGCTTCGCAGGCGTTTTGCTATCGCCAAAAAGGTCGTTTTCAGCATTTTCAAGAGCAAGGCCGTCAAAGGCAACTACTGCTTTGGCGCGCTTAAGCGAGGCGATAAAGTCTTCTAGCTTAAACGTATATCCAAGCTCGCAGCCCTGCGTGTCAAGAGTTATAAATTTAGGCGTGAGCGTGCTTTTATCGCTGTTTTTTGTAGCGGTAAATGCCTTTGAGATGAGGGCGTTTATATACTCTTTGAAGCTGCCCTCGCCATTTTCATCAAGGCTTAGTGCGTGGCCTTTGGCGTCTTTTAAATTTAGCGAGTTTAGATAGGCTGGAAATTTACTTTTTAGCTCGCGTGAGAGCTCTTTTTGCGTGGCGTTTAGCTCGCCTGATATCGTCTTTGGCTTTTTGCTCCTGTCGTTAAAACTAGCTGCGTCAAAGCTTGAAAAGTCTATCCTTTCAAATTTATCAAGAGCCCCAAACATCCACTCATAGGCCTCGTCCTCATGCTCTAAATTTGTCACAGGACAGTAGATAGAAGCGGCATAAATTTGATCGTCCGCCTTTGCAGCGCCTAGCTCGCTAAGATATGGCTCATACTCTTTTGCGTTTGCGCTAGTGCCTAGAAGTGCCGACATCGCACCGCCTGCGCTCGTGCCGTTTGAGATGATCTTGTTTGCGTCGCCTGGCATAAATTTGTCGTTAAATTTAAGATATCTAACGGCTGCTTTTAGATCGACTATCGCAGCTGGCGCTTTGCCGATAAAACGCCCACCCTCTTTTAGCGTCCTGCCCCTAGCGCCAACGCTTGCCACGACGTAGCCTCTAAGAAGCGCTTCAAGAGTGGTATTTGGCTTTTCGTTTTGGATTTCTGGCTTTTGTGGCATTGCGCTCATGTAGCCGCCGATAGCATTTGGCATAAAGATAGCCCCTTTTTGGTCACTAAATTTACCCTCTGGCACATAAAAATTTAAGACCTCATAGTCGCTAGCTGGCTTTGCCACATAGACTATGCCTTCATATGCTCTAAATTTAAGCGTTCTCTCGCCAACTTGCACGCTTTTTAGCTCAAATTTCTTTTTATCAAATTTAAGCTCACCACCAAAGCAAGCGCCTGCTAAACAAATCCCTAAAATAGCAACTCTAACGCATTTCATGATCTGCCTTTTTATTTTGTTCTACTTTTGCTTTAACGCCTAGTTATCTTTTGGCTCGTATTTGACCGCATAGTCAAATTTTGGCTTACTTAGGCTAAACTCAAAGCTATCTCTATCCACCGCGCCAACGCAGTAGTGGCTATCATAAAGGCGAAGCAAAAACTCCGCCATCTGCTCGCTCGTGTGATACTTTTTAAACGCCTTGTCGTAGTCGTAGCTCTCTTTGCTAGTTGCCACCATGCCAAATTCTGTCTTTGTGGCAGCTGGTGCTAGCACTTTTGCCTGCATTTTCGCCTGCTTATCTTGCGCTAGCTCGTGGTAAAGTCCCTCGCTAAAGGCACTTACGAAAAATTTGCTAGCGCAGTAGGTCACGGCGTTTGGCACGATTTTGTAGCCACCTATTGAAGAGATATTTATAAGCTGCGTATCTTTGTCTTTATATTTTTTAGTAAAGAGCGTTGAGAGCGTGACAAGAGCTATGATGTTTAAATTTATCATCTGCGTGATCTTGTCTAAATTTTGCTCGCCGACCTTGTTATAGTCGCCAAAGCCAGCGTTGTTTATAAGCGCTTTTAGCTCAAATTTTTCTAAATTTCGCCAAAGAGCTAGGACATTTTCTTGCTTTGAGAGGTCACAAAGCTCTATCACCACATCGACATTTGCAAATTTAGCTATCTCGCTTTTTAGCTCTTCTAAAAGCTCGCCCCGCCTTGCGATAAGGATCAAATTCTCCCCGCGCCTTGCAAAAGCTTTTGCCGCGGCAGCTCCTATGCCTGAGCTTGCTCCAGTGATGGCGATGTATCTTTTCACTTCGCATACTCCACTGGGCTATAAATTTTGACACCTTCGCTGTGGTCATCTTGCGCTACTTGAACGATCACTTTAGCGATATCAGCCGCCTTCATCGGACGATACTCGTCAAAAAAGCCTTTTGGGATAAATTTAAACGCCTTTATCGCCAGATACTCGCCAAGTCTAAATTCCTTTCTCTCAGCTTCGATAAGTGGCAGCCTAGCGATATGAAATGAGCTATATCCAAGCTCTTTTATCTTTGCTTCTGCTTGACCTTTTGCCTTTAGGTAAAACGAGCCTGACTTTCTATTTGCCCCTGCAGCCGAGAGCAAGACAAAGCGTTTTGCGCCGCACTCCAAGCCAAATTTGGCAAAATTTATCGGATAGGTCACATCGACTTTGTAAAACTGCTCTTTGTGCTTTGCTGCTTTCATCGTCGTGCCAAGCGCGCAAAAAACATCATCAGCGATAAATGGCACCTCATCTTTAAAATCATCAAAATTTACTATCTTTACTTCAAGCTTTTCATGGCTAAATTCTAGCTCATGCCTAACAAGGGCGACCACCTTGTTGTAGTGCTCACTCTCGCATAAATCTTTTAAAATTTCACTTCCCACAGCGCCGCTGGCTCCTGCTATAAGGGCGACTTTTTTCATGTTTATCCTTTGTAAATTTTGGATAAATTCTATCTCGCTAAGGCAAAAATTTCGCTTATGGCCTCTTTTGTATAAATTTGCTCCAAGCCCCTGCCCTTGGCATAGTCATAAACTAGCGCCATGATCTCGTCTAAATTTGACTCATCAACGCCGATTTCGATAAGGCTTGTTGGCGTGCCGATCTTACTAAACCACTCTTTTAGCTTTTTAATAGCCTCGTCTGCGTCATCTACGCCAAAAATTTCTTTGCCAAAGCGCTTAAATGCCTTTAAATTTCTACTCTTATACCACTTCATCCAAGCTGGCATCACCACACTTAGCCCAGCCCCATGCGCGCAATCAACCACCGCACCTATGGCGTGCTCGATCATGTGATTTGGATAAGAGTAGCCAGCCGTGCCAACGTAAGTTAGGCCATTTAGCGCCATTGTCGCAGCCCATGCAAACTCGCTTCTAGCGGCGTAATCATCTGGCTCTTTTAGTAAAATTTCAGTCGTTTTCATAACCGTTTTGATGTTTGCTTCGATGTATAAATTTATGATCTCAGGCTGGATGCTCGCCGTAAAGTAGCCCTCTATGCTGTGAGCGATGATGTCTGAGGCTGAATAGACCAAGTACTCCTTGCTAACGCTTGCTTGAAGAAGTGGGTTTATCACCGACACTTTTGGGTAAAGACAAGCACCATGCATGGCAAATTTCTCTTTTGTGGTTTCCTTTGTGACGACTGCGCCGCCGTTCATCTCTGAGCCAGTTGCAGCTAGTGTTATGATGTCAAAGATCATAAGCGCTTCTTTTGGGCATTTGCCAGTAAAAAAGTCCCAAACGTCGCCGTTATACTTCACGCCTGCAGCCACGGCCTTGGCACTATCAAGCACCGAGCCACCGCCTATGGCTAGCACGCTATCGACGCCCTCTTTTTTAGCTAAATTTATAGCCTCATTTACTTTGCTTAGCACTGGGTTTGACTTCACGCCGCCTATCTTGCAAAACTCGATGCCATTTGCGCTTAAGCTCTTTGTGGCAACGTCAAAAAGTCCGTTTTTCATGATCCTATCACTGCCGTATATTATGAGCGTCTTTTTTACGCCAAATTCTTTCATATATCTGCCGATGTTTTGCTCTTTGTCTTTGCCAAATTCTATTTTAGTAGGGTTTAAAAAGCTGAAATTTTGCATATTTTTCTCCTCGTTTGTTTTTGTGGTTTGGGTTAAATTTTAGTTAAATTTTCTTATTTTTAGCTATTTTTATCTGAGCTAAATTTAGAAATTTCTTAGTCTGATAGGTAGTTTTGATGTGATCTTATCTGGATCGAAGCTGTTTTTTGGATCGCCTAAGCCTCCAAAATTTTCGCCAGTGTTAAAGAATTTTTGTAAAAAGTAGTCGCCTCTGTATCCAAGCTCGTAAAGTAGCTCAGACATTTCGCTGATATCCTTTTCGCTTAGCAAGTCCGCATGCACGGTCGTTCTCACTTCAAATTTAAAATTTATCTCAAGCAAGTATCTAAGCGTGGCAGCAAATTTCTCATATAAATTTGAGCCAGTGATACCGATAAATTTCTCTTTTGGAGCTTTAAAATCAAGCGCGATGTAGTCAATCAGCCCCTCATCTATCGCCTCTTTTAAGACGTCACAATACGAGCCGTTAGTATCGACCTTTAAGCTAAAGCCGCGCGCCTTTACCTCGCGTGCCAGCCTTAAAAAGAGAGGGTTTGCCGTGCATTCGCCGCCGCTAAAGACTATGCCATTTAGCTTGCCGACCCTGCGGTCCAAAAAGTCGCAAACTTCGCTAAGGCTTATAGTGCCATTTGACTTTACAACCTCGATGTTGTAGCAGTATCCGCAGCGCATATTACACCCTGCAAACCAAATGACAGCTGCCACTTTGTCTGGGTAGTCAAGCGTCGTAAATGGCGTTATACTAAAGACTTTTTGCAAGTTTTGACCCTTTTTTAAACTAAAAGGCACAGGGGCGTGCCTTTGGTTTGCATTTTAGTTGATTTTTTTAAATTTATTATTGTTTTTAGGCAAGAAATTTATCTCTTGCAGCAACTTGCGTATTCGTCAAATTTAACACGCTCTTTGTGCTCGCCTTTTTTACCGAGATTAAAGCTCTCAACTGGTCTGTGATAACCCATAACACGAGTATAGACCACGCATCTTGTGCGTTTGTCTTGCACTTTTTCTAAAATTTCTTTTTCTGTCATTTCCTCTCCTTATTTGGATTTTTTCTTTTCATTTTCTATAAGCTCTGCATCACAAAGCGGGCAAAACTCATGCTCGCCAGCTATGTAGCCATGCTTTGCGCAGACGCTAAAGACCGGCGTTATCGTGATGTATGGGAGTTTGTAGTTTGAGATTATACTCTTTACAAGCTCTTTGCAAGCTTTAGCCGAGCTTATGCGCTCTTTCATATATAGGTGAAAGACGGTGCCACCAGTGTAGGCGCTTTGTAGCTCATCTTGCAGATCAAGCGCTTCGTAAGCGTCGTCTGTGAAATTTGCAGGTAGCTGGGTTGAGTTTGTATAGTAGATATTGTCCCCCTCGCCTGCTTGGATGATGTCTGGATAGCGCTTCTTATCCTCTTTGGCAAAGCGGTAGGTCGTGCCCTCAGCTGGAGTTGCCTCAAGGTTGTATAAATTTCCACTCTCTTCTTGAAATGTCCTTATCTTATCGCGTAAAAAGCCAACCATCTCAAGGGCAAATTCTCGTCCAAATTTAGTTGAAATGTTCTCTTTGTCGCCAGTGAAATTTCTAAGTAGCTCATTCATACCATTTATGCCGATCGTGCTAAAGTGGTTGTTAAAGTGCTTTAGATACCTAGCTGTGTAAGGATAAAGCCCTCTGTCATACATCTCTTGGATAAATTTACGCTTCTTCTCTAGGGTTGATTTAGCTAGGTTTAAAAGATAGCTTAGTCTGTTGTAAAGTGCGACCTTATCGCCTTTGTAGTTATAGCCTAGGCGGGCTAAATTTATAGTCACAACGCCTATCGAGCCAGTCATCTCAGCGCTTCCAAAAAGACCGCCACCACGCTTTAAAAGCTCTCTTAGATCAAGCTGCAAGCGGCAGCACATAGAGCGCACGTGACCTGGTTTGTAGGCGTTTTCGTTTTCTATCTTGTTGCCATTTTCGTCATAAGTGTATTGTGAGCCGATGAAATTTTGAAAGTAGCTTGAGCCCATTTTTGCGGTATTTTCAAAGAGCACGTCTGCTACTTCGCTATCCCAGTTAAAATCCTCTGTGATATTTACCGTTGGTATAGGGAATGTAAAAGGCTGCGAGCACTTGTCGCCAGCTGTCAAAACCTCGTAAAATGCTTTGTCTATGCGCGCCATCTCAGGCTCGAAGTCCTTGTAGGTCATATCGACTAAATTTTTCCTGCCACGCTCGTTTGCTTTTTTCAAAATTTTCTCATCTTTTACATTTGTAAAAAGGTGTATGTCATCGCTCGTCGGGATCTGATCCCTTAGGTCGCTTGGGCAGGTGATGTCTATGGTTACGTTTGTAAATGGGCTTTGTCCCCAGCGCGCAGGCACGTTTAGGTTGAAAATGAAGCTAGTTATCGCCTTTTTGATCTCGGCGTCGCTTAGATCGTCTTTGAAGACGTAAGGCGCAAGGTAGGTATCAAAGCTAGAAAACGCCTGAGCACCCGCCCACTCGCTTTGTAAAATTCCTAAGAAATTTGCCATCTGATATAGCGCCTCTCTAAAGTGCTTTGGCGCCTTGCTCTCGACCCTGCCACGAACGCCGTTAAAGCCCTCGTTTAGTAAAGCCCTTAGGCTCCAGCCAGCGCAGTATCCTGTGAGGCAGTCAAGGTCGTGGATATGGTAGTCGCCGTTTCTGTGCGCTAAGCCCTCTTCTTTGCTATAAACAGCGTCTAGCCAGTAGTTTGCTATGACTTTGCCGGCGGTGTTGTTTATAAGGCCTGCGTTTGAGTAGCTCGTGTTTGAGTTTGCAGAAATTCTCCAATCAGTGCCGTTTATATACTCATTTATAGTTTGGGTTGAGTTTATATAGGTCGTATCTTCGTTTAGCCCTAAAATTTGCTCGCGTTGGAGCTTGTGGGTGTGGCGGTAGAGCATGAAGCTCTTTAGTACTTCAAAATGTCCGCCGTCAAATAGCTCTTTTTCTATCGCATCTTGGATGTCCTCGACTGTTATCGCGCTTGATTTTTGAAAGATATCTTGGACTACATTTGTAAAAACTTGCTCGTCATAAGCTTTATTTTCGCTGGCAAATGCCTTTTTTATAGCATCTACTATCTTGTATGCTACAAATTCTTGCCTTGTGCCATCTCGTTTTAAAATTTCACGCATCACTTGCTCTTTTCTGATTATTTTTTTGATATGGAGTGTAAAAGTATAGGACAAGAAAGCTTAAAATATAGAAAACTTATTTTATTTTGTTTAATAATATTTATCAAAAAATATAAAATTTTAGAGAGTTTTATTAAGTATATTTTTGCGTATTTTAGGTTTTTTAAACTAAATTTGATTATTTTTACTTAAATAATTATTTTAATTTTAGTTTTTAAAATAGTAGATTTGAAATTTTACAGGTCAATCAAGCTTATTTGGGTATCATTATGATGACGACGGATATTTAGATGAAGCAGATCAAAAGGATCTGGCTGGGCTAATAAATGCTAAAAAACGTGGCGAGTTAGAGTGTGTAAATTTAGATGAATTTGACCTAGAAATGAGACCCTATTTAAAAAAAGAAAGGTCTAAAAGAAGCTTTTATTAAGCAAACGCTTTCAATCAGACCTTGAAAATATTTTAATATTCTACTCTCAAAAAAGCTTTGAAGCTTCAGAGAATTTAAACCAAAGGCGTGAAAGACCACGCCACTACTATTTTGTGTTTCTTCTATCGTCTTTTGCTTTTATCTCTTCTGCTGCTTCAAGGTCAAGCTGTGCTTTTTTAAAGGCTTTACGTGCTTTTTCTAAGCGGTTAGAGTTTTTGACACTTGGGTTATCAGCATAGGCTTTTTCTGCTTCTTCAAGCTCAAATTCCTTTTTGCCATAGTTCTTTTGTGCTTTTTCAAGGTTATTTGTAGCTTTGTTGCCACCTAGTAGCTCAGCCTTTGATGTGACCTTACCAGTGACTGGGTTTCTACCGATAGTCCTATCTAGTTCGCGTTTAGCTCTAGCAGCGGTTCCACGATTAACACCGCACTCTTCTTTACCACTTACTATTGAACCACCAATATAATTAGGTCTATTTTTTGGATCATCACAATCAACTACTTCTTCTTTAGCTTCTCCTCTTAAATGTTTATTAAAAACATCAGATCCATCATAGGCATTTAAATTTATGCAACCAGCAAATCCTACAACAAATGCTGTAATTAATGCTTTATTTCTCATCTTAACTTTCCTTTCTTCTTGTTTGGTTTAAGGTTTTTGTACTCATCTCTTATCCTTTCTTCTTGTTTGGTATCAAAGCATTGTAGCTTTTTTAGATAAATATTTCATTTTTGTTACATATGGAAGGTATATTTCTCTAGGTTGCGTGCCAACTCTTGAGAAGCAAAGCTTGCTCCACTATCACTTAGACCTACCATCTTTAAAACCCATGTTGGTGCATGAAGTATGATCTTCCAAAGCATATAAGCACCACCTATTGCACCTATGATATGTAGTAGTGCCATAAATATATGAAGCATAATTGTTAAGAAGAACTGACTTTGAAGCTCATACATCATATTCATCTGCTCTTCGGCATAGAGTAAGAATATATCTTTAAATATACCATAGACAAATAGACCAAAGTAGATAAATATAACTATCAAGATAGGTTTAAAGAATATAGATAGTGCCCCTACTAAGAAGTCAACTATCTTGTTTGTTTTACCCATAGTGACAGCAAAGGCTGTAACAAATGGTGATATGTAGTAAAACTTAGCTAGCTCTATAACATAGCTTATAAAGGCTAGTGCTCCAGCTACAATGCCAACAGTAAAAGGCATATAGTCTAAGACTATCTTATATAGGTATGATGCACTTACGTAGCCAATAAGACCTGAGATGCCACGTGAGCTTCTCTCTGTTTTATCACTTACAAATAGGTCTTTTACCTTGGCTAGTGTGCCAAAGCAAAAGACCATCTTAAATTTACCTACTGACAACCCTCACATTCGATCGAACGGTCGGCCACGTCGTTTAGCTTTTCGCTGTCTGGGCTTTCAGAGCGTAGATAGTAGGTTGATTTTAGTCCAAGCTCCCATGCAAGCGTATAAATTTCACTTAGATATCCGCCACTTGCTTTGTCTAAGCTCATGAAGATATTTAGACTTTGACCTTGATCGATCCATTTTTGGCGGATTGCGCCTGCTTTTATCAAAATTCTCTGATCAAGCTCGTAAGCTGGCGTGTAAAACTGCCAAGTATCAGGGCTTAAATTTGGCACGACATTTGGGATCATACCGCTTAGATTGTGCTCGAACCACTTGCGCTTATAGACTGGCTCGATGGTCTGAGTGGTGCCAACAAGGATCGAGATCGAGCTAGTTGGAGCGATCGCCATTAGGTAGCCGTTTCTCATGCCGTCGCGCTTGACTTTTTCTCTTAGCTTGTCCCAGTCGCAGACATTTTCGTCAAATAGCCCGCCTTTGTCGTTTAAAAGCGCCTTTGCGTTCTCGTTTGCGGTGTCTATCGGCATGATGCCTTTGCTCCATTTTGAGCCTTCAAATTTTGGATAGATGCCCTTTTCTACGGCTAAATTTGAGCTAGCATAGATCGCGTTGTAGCTTATGTTTTCCATTATGCTATCAATGAGCGCCAAATGCTCATAGCTGCCCCATTTTACGTTTTTCTCAGCTAGCATTTGCGCTTCGCCCATGACGCCAAGGCCGATCGAGCGAGAGGCAAGGTTTGTGTGTTTTACCTTTTTGTGTGGGTAGAAATTTAGATCTATAACGTTATCAAGCATCCTGATAGCTATCGGTACGACGCGCTCGATGTCCTCTTTGCTGTTTATCTTGCTTAAATTTATACTTGCAAGGTTGCAAACTGCCGTTTTGCCCTCGATGCTCTCTTTTTCTACGATGAAAATTTGCTTGCCTTTTAGGCTATCAAGCGCGCTAAGCTTTTTGGCTTTTTTAGTTATGCCACTATCGACCGTGACGTCTTCTTCTTCGTCAAATAGCTCCTCGCCACCGTCTTCATAAGTGATCTTGATCTTATAGTAGTTTGGCGCTGTGTTTTGGAAAATTTCGGTGCATAAATTTGAGCTTCTGATGATGCCCTCGTGGTCGTTTGGATTTGCTTTGTTGGCGTTATCTTTGAAGCATAAAAATGGCATGCCCGTTTCAAAATAGCTAGTTAAAATTTTCTTCCAAAGCTCTTTTGCAAGGATGGTGTTTTTCTGGATATTTTCGTCGTTTTCATACTCTAAGTATCTCTTCTCAAACTCCTCGCCATAAAGGTCGCAAAGGTCGCTTACTTGAGCTGGGTCAAATAGGCTCCAGCGACCATTTTCTTTGACACGCTTCATAAATAGGTCGTTTATCCAAAGCGCAGGGAAAAGCTCGTGCGCGCGGCGTCTCTCTTCGCCTGAGTTTTTACGAAGATCGAGAAAATCGCTCACATCCATGTGCCAAGGCTCGATATAAACAGCGATCGCGCCCTTTCTAGTGCCTAGCTGATCGACCGCTACTGCGATGTCGTTTGTCACTTTTAAAAATGGTATGATACCGCCAGCTGCGTTTTTGTGTCCGTCGATACTGCCACCCATCGCACGCACCTTGCTCCAGTCCCAGCCGATACCGCCACCAAATTTTGAAAGTAGCGCCATCTCTTTATAGCTATCAAAAATGCCCTCGATATTATCAGGCGTGCTGCCTACGTAACAGCTACTTAGCTGGTGGCGCGTAGTCCTTGCGTTTGAGAGCGTTGGCGTGGCTAACATCACTTCAAATTTAGAGATGAGGTCGTAAAATTTCTTAGCCCAGCCTTGACTATCTAGCTCGTTTTGCGCAAGAAACATCGCAATCGCCATAAACATGTGCTGTGGCAGCTCGATAGGCATACCACTCTTGTCTTTGATAAGGTAGCGATCATAAAGCGTCTTGATACCAAGATATGCAAACTGAAGATCGCGCTCAGGCTTTATGTAGGCGTTTAGATCCTCAAGGTCGTACTTCTCTTTTAGCCCAGGGATGATGCGGCCTACTTTTTCGCCTTTTGCTAGGTAGTCTTTTAGGTGGTTGTAGCCGTTAAAGCCAGTCACTTTGTGATAAAGGTCGAACAAAAAAAGCCTTGCTGCGACAAATGTCCAGTTTGGGCGGTCGATGTCGATCTTATCAACTGCTGTTTTTATAAGAGTTTGCTGAATTTCCTCAGTTGTTATCATATCTCTAAACTGAATTTTCGCATCTACCTCAAGCTCACTAAGACTTACGTTGTTAAGACCTAGGACGGCTTCGTTTGTGTATTTTTTGATCTTGCTGATATCAAGCTCTTCTGTTCTGCCATTACGTTTTATAACTTTCAAAAATGTCTCTCCGTGTTAAATTTTAATTTGAGATTTTATCCAAAAAGATATAAAAACTCTCTTTACCAAAAACTACTCATTAAATATAAAATTCAGAGCCAAAATGAGAAGGATAAAGGCTTGTTAAAACTATCGTTTTTTAGTCTGAGAGAGCGACGAAGGCGTTAAACGTGATGAACTTTTGGGTTGGCTTTAACGACTAAAAGTTAAATGCGCCAACATTGCCACTAAATTTTGCTGACACTTGTAAAAGCTACTTGAAAAGTGCCGCCCTTGGCTGATAAATTTTGCAAGCTAAATTTAAAGTGAGTTTTGTGTTAGGGTATTTGCAAGGGGCTAAATTTACCCCTTGCGTTTAAATTTATTTGCCAAAAACTCTGGCGAAAATTCTATCTACGTTTTTAGTGTAGTAGTTGTAGTCAAAGCACTCTTTGATCTCATCTTTGCTAAGGCTCTTAGTTAGGTCCTCGTCGTTTAGCAAATTTTGTAAAAATAGGCTGTGGCCTTGCTCGTCGATCGCTTTTTTGCCCTCTTGCAAGTCCGCCCAGACCTTCATGGCGTTGCGCTGAACGATCTTGTAGGCGTCCTCCCTAGAAATCCCACGCTGTGGCAGCTGCAAAAGCACGCGCTGTGAAAAGACTAGTCCGCCTGTTAAATTTAAATTTTTCATCATATTTTCTGGATATACGACTAAATTTGCTATCAAATTTTTGATGCGAACTAACATAAAATCAGCCGTGATAAACATATCTGGCAGGATAAATCTCTCAACCGAGCTGTGGCTGATGTCGCGCTCGTGCCAAAGGGCGACGTTTTCAAGAGAAGGAGTGACGTATGAGCGTAGCACTCTGCAAAGGCCGGTGATGTTTTCGCTAAGGACTGGATTGCGCTTGTGTGGCATAGCACTTGAGCCCTTTTGTCCTGGGCTAAAGTACTCCTCCGCTTCATAAACTTCGGTCCTTTGGTAGTGTCTAATGGCAACTGCGATCTTCTCGCAAGTAGAGGCTAGGATAGCCATGGCGCTCACCACATGGGCGTAGCGGTCGCGCTGGATCACTTGATTAGAGGCTGGAGCAGCTTTGAGACCAAGCTCCTCGCAAGTTAGCTCTTCAAATTCCATAGGAGCGTGGGCTAAATTTCCCATAGCACCTGAGAGTTTGCCGTAGCTGATCGTATCTTTTGCGTCTTTGATGAGCTTTAGCGCCCTTGCGATCTCGTCGTACCAGATGGCAAGCACAAGGCCAAAAGTTATCGGCTCGCCGTGGATGCCGTGGCTTCTGCCGACCATGAGCGTATGCTTGTGCTCGTTTGCTCTATTTTTGACCGCCTGCATAAACTCCTCTACGTCGCTGATGATGAGCTCTAGGCTCTCTTTCATCTGAAGTGCGACGGCTGTGTCGATACAGTCGCTCGAGGTCATGCCGTAGTGCACGAACCTGCTCTCCTCGCCAAGGCTCTCGCTGACGCTTGTTAAAAATGCGATGACGTCGTGCTTTGTCGTCTTTTCTATCTCGTCGATGCGAGCCACTTCAAATTTAGCGTTTTTGCAAATTTTCTCGCAGTCGCTGTCGTTTATAAAGCCAAGCTTATTCCAAGCTTTAACGGCAGCTTTTTCTACCTTGAGCCAAGCGTCGTATTTTGCTTGTATGCTCCACTTTTCAGCCATCTCTTTGCGTGAATATCTTTCGACCATTGTTGAACCTTTTGTGTTAGTTTGCTTTTGTCCTGAAAGTATAAATTTGGCTTTTTGGGCCAGAAATCACGTCGTGCAATTTCTCTAAATTTAAGTTTTGATTATATAAAATCCGGGCTGAAATGTCGGTTATACGCTTATAAATTTGGGCTTAAGATAGCTCGCTCGTTTTTCGAAAGGATCATTTTTGCCCTACGTAAATAAATTTATCATTACTGCAGATCACCAAAAAGCTTATGAAATTTTACTGCAAAATGGCTTTAACATGAGCCAAACCCAGCGCCTCATCGATAAAGGCAGGCTGATATGCGAAGGCAGTGTCGTGAGCGAGAAAAATGCCATTTTGTGTGGCGATATCTTTTTGATCGACTATGAGGCGGCGCCAAAGGGGCTAAAGCCGATCTTTGAGTGCGAGAGCTTTGCAGTATTTGACAAGCCAAGTGGGGTGTTCAGCCATCCAAATGGCAGGCACTGCGACTACTCGCTAAACGATGAAATTTACACACTTTTTGGGCGAGATGCGAGCGTAGCACATAGGCTGGACTTTGAAACAAGCGGCGTGATAGTCGTGGGCAAAGATAGAAATTCTACGATAAAGCTAAAGAAAATCTTTGAAAACAGAGAGGTTTCTAAAAGCTATGTCGCGATGGTGCAAGGCAAGGTCGAGCGAGAATTTACGATCGATGCTAAGATGGATCTGGCAAACAACTACGACGATGTAAAAATGCGAATGCAAATTTGCGAAAATGGCAAGAGCGCTGTGACTAAAATTTTGCCGATCAGATATTTTGATGATATCAATACGACTTTAATTCGAGCTATCCCACTCACTGGCAGGCAGCATCAAATTCGGTTGCATTTGTTTCATGTGAAACACAAGATCCTTGGCGAACCACTTTATGGTTTGTCGCGTTCGCAAATCGAGAAAATTTTAGATAAAGAGATGAGCGAGCGTGAACGGATAAATTTAACTGGCGCAAAAAGACTCTTGCTTCACTCGGACGAAATTTCATTTAAATTTGATGAAATTTTTTACAAGATAAAAAGCAAATTTGATGCCGAAGGTGAGTTTTATAAATTTGCAAAAGAAGCAAATAATCAAAATATTTAAATTTTAAAAAGTCTTTCTAGTAAAAATAATCTACAAAAATTTTTCGTAATTTTGCTTTTAAATTTGAAATAGAGTTTTTATTGAAAAATAGAATTAGATTTTTAGTGTCACCACATCGTGAATTAAATTTTGACAATCGACTTTGCGTTTTAGTTTTTAACTCACAAAATTTCATACCAAATTTTTTAGATTTATTTTGAAATTTTATTTTCCTCTTTTAAAACTTTCATGATTAGCCCAAGTCCAATGCCAGCAACCAACACTATAAAAATTATCTCAGCGATATCAAGAGCTGTCATTTTTTACTCACGTTAGTTTTATCGTTAGTCGGTTTTTCTTCTGCTTTAGCTGCACTCTTATCGCTAACGTTAGCTCTGAATTTAGGATTTTCATTTCGTTGTTTTAGCTGTCCGCAAGCTGCACTTATATCAAGCCCTTTGCTCTGTCTGATCGTGCAAGTGACGCCATGATCTCTTAGATATTCTTGAAATTTTAGCATGCTAGCAAGCTCAGGCCGTCCAAATTCACTACCTTCATGCGGGTTAAAGTAGATCAAATTTACCTTTGCCTTGATACCATGCAACAGTTTAACCAGCTTTTTTGCGTCACTAACACTATCGTTTAAGTCTTTGATAACAAGATATTCAAACATCACACGCTTTCGCATATCGATAGGAAATCCCCTAACAGCGTCCATAACAGCCTCGATATTATACGCCTTATTTATCGGCATCAGGCGGCTTCTAAGCTCGTTAGTAACAGCATGTAGCGATATGGCCAGCAAGACACCAAGGTCCATCTCGCCAAGTTTTTTTATCTGGCTACCAAGGCCGCTAGTTGAAACTGTTTGGCGGCGTGGCGATATGGCTAGGCCTTCATTAAGAGCTAAAATTTTGATCGCTTTACTAACGTTAGCAAGGTTATCAAGTGGTTCGCCCATACCCATATAGACAACGTTTATGCGCCTCTCGTATGGTATGTTATTCTCTCTTTTTATCCACAAAATTTGCCCTACGATCTCGCCAGCAGTCAAATTTCTAACAAGCCCACCCTTTGCTGTTAGGCAAAAAGCACAGCCCATTTTGCAACCAACCTGCGAACTAACACAAACGGTATAACGAGCATGGCGGCTCACCTTGCCATCTTCGTCGCTAATCTCCTCTTTCATAGGTAGCAAAACGCTCTCTATTTTCAGCCCATCTTTTAGCTCAAAAAGATACTTAATAGAGCCGTCGCTACTTTGCTCAAATTTCACACATTTTAGAGGATCGAGATAAAATTTCTCAGCCAAATCCTGACGCATATCCTTTGGCAAATTTAGCATTTGGCTAAATTCTGTCGCATTTTTTTTGTATATCCACTCATAAATTTGCGTCGCTCTAAAAGAGGGAGAGACAAGCTCTTTTAACTCTTCGATGCTAAGGTCAAGCAAATTTTTCACATATTTTCCTTTACATATTTTGTTAGTAGCTCTTTAGCCGCAGAGTGATTTTTTATAAAATCAGCATGCGCATTTTCATCACAAAAATTTGTCGCTACGAAAATTCCATAAGCTGGAATTTTAAAAATTTGAGCCACTTTTAGAACAGAAAAAAACTCCATATTTTCTAAAAAATACCCCTTTTCAAACATCTTATGAGCCAAATTTTTGTCTGTCGTTATGAAATTTGATGAATTTGTTTTGATAGTTCCACGTGAAACGATAGAAGAAATTTCACACTCGATGGGCGAGTAAGATCTATTTTCTATGCTAGAAATTTCAACATTTGCCCCAACCGAGCTTTCATAAATTTGCAAAATTTCACCATCTTTATATAGACCAGCTGAACCTACAAAAACTATCTTTTCTGGCATCTGATATAAATTTCGCTCGGGATTTTTTGACAAATTTTGGCTTAGATTTTGCAACTCTGGGTTTGATGAGTTTGCAAATTTAGCCTCGATCTTTGCAAGGTAGTGAGGGTCAATATTTTTTAAATTTATACTCTTTTCATCTGCTCCCACGCACGATCTTTTTTGCAAAAACTTTGTCAAATTTATCGCCATATCGACTAGCCCCACCCCCATTGGCAAGGCAAAGTCAAAAATTTCATTTTTACCAGCCGAGATAACTAACATCAAAGTCTAACCTCAACGCCGTTTGCCTTAAGATACTCTTTTAGCTTTTTTATCTCGATCTCTCCAAAGTGAAATATCGAAGCAGCAAGACACGCATCAGCCCCAGCTTCAAAAGCATCTTTAAAATGCTCCATTTTCCCAGCACCTCCGCTTGCGATAGTCGGTATAGAAAGCGCACTAAATATCTTTGTTAGTTCCAGACTAAAGCCCTGTTTGACGCCGTCATTATCCATAGACGTTAGCAAAATTTCCCCTGCTCCGCGCGACTCGACCTCTTTTGCCCAAGCAAAGGCATCTTTTTTAGTGTCGATCCTGCCGCCATTTATAAAAACACTATAACCATTTTCGATCTTTTTAGCGTCTATCGCCACGACAACACACTGCGAGCCAAATTTCTTAGCCGCTTCGTCGATCAAATTTGGATCTTTTATCGCCGATGAGTTTAGGCTCACCTTGTCGCAGCCCGCATTCAAAAGGCGAGAGATATCATCGATCGTGCGTATGCCACCGCCAACGGTTAGGGGTATAAAAAGCTTACTTGCGACCTTTTTTACCACATCAACTATCGTATCACGGCCAAGGTGAGAGGCTGTTATATCCAAAAAGCAAAGCTCGTCAGCGCCCTCGTCGTTGTATCTTTTAGCTATCTCGACTGGGTCTCCAGCATCGACAAGTCCAACAAAATTTACACCTTTTACGACCCTGCCATCTTTTACGTCGAGGCACGGGATTATGCGTTTTGCAAAATGATTCAAATTTATCCTTTGTCTATCTTTCTAGCTGCCACCTCAAAATATGGCAAATTAGCCCAATTTTCTCGGTTTCCAACTATGTAAATAACCTCTTTTGCTCTTGTTAGCGCCACATTTAGCAGGTTTGGCTTGCTAGCAGCCCACGCTCTAGCACCCTTTGTCGCTCCCCCTAACACAAACACGATAACATCAGCCTCTTTACCTTGCATAGTGTGGATAGTGCCAGCACCTTTTAAATTTCTACAAACATCTTTAAATGGCGTTATTATCCTGATGTTATTTTTCTGGCTAGCTAGCTCGCCTGCCAAGAGCTCTTTAACCACCTCGCCCTCGACTTTGTTGTAGTTGCCTATCCACTCCTCGCTTCTAACATCTATCCACTTTGTTTGCACGTTAGTGTTTGCAAAATTACTAGCCGCGCTTCTGCCAAGTATCATCATATCATCGTAGGTAGTCTCGTTTGATATCTCAAACATAGGGTTAGCGCACCTTCTATGCACGATCAGTGGTGAGCCGACCCAGATACTTTCGCCGCTACCTTTTATATATGTGCCGATATTCTGCGCCTTGTCAGCTCTTAATTGCACAGAGGATCTAAGCAAGTTAAACTCCTCTTTTGCCTCGCAGTAGCTAAGTATCGCGTTATTTAAACTAACAGGCAGCGTTACGACAGGCTCAAGCTGCAGTGGGTCGCCAACAACCACAGCCATCTTTGAGCGAAGTAATGCGCCTAACGCGTTAGTTAAATTTGCCTGCCCTGCTTCATCTATCAAAAGCATGCCTATATCGCCATTTAAAAGGTCTTTAAAGGTGTTATTAAACGAGGCAAAAGTCGAGCTAACAACAGGCGTTAGCAAGAAGAGCCCCCTGATGATCTCACGTCTATGCTTTGCCTCTAAGCCGTTTTTCTCAGCCATCTTTTCATCGTTAAAGATAACGCTAAGGGCACGTAAATTTGTCCTAACAGCCTCTTTGCAAGCAAAAATGGCAGCTTTGTGCAAATTTAGCGCCTCTTTGAAAAGCTCTATCCTAGCCTTAAAAAGCTTTGTCTTGTGAAATTTCTCATCTATGCCAAATTCCATCATAAATGGCATACTCTTTTGCATTTCGTCATTACTCTCGCTAAAGCTGCCATTTAAAAAGTTATCTAGCTCCTCACTCCTACCAAGTATCTTTTGGCGTCTAGCAAAGTCGCTTTGCAGCCTTTTGTAAAGATTTATCTTAGTGCCAAGCTCTGCAGCCCTGCTCTCAAGCCCTGCTATCTTGCTTTTTAGCTCATTTAGCCTTGCCTCGTTTTTCTCTTTGCTCTCGCCATTTTGCTTGCTAGCTTTTAAATTTTGCTCAGCTATCTGGCGGTTTATCTCACCAACCTTTAGCGCCTCGTCATTATACTTTTCAAAGGCCTCTGTCTTAAAAATCTGCTGAAAGAGAAAAAAGGGCGGCTTTTCTGGTGTGTTTAAATACTCCTGCAAGGCCTCATTTTGACCAACAAGCCTTGTTAGCTCCTCTGCCTCCGCCTTTTTATCTTCAAGCTCGTCACTAACGCTAGCAAATTCGCTCTCAAGCGGAGATAAAAGCTCCTCTATCTGCTTAGCTGAGTTATAGCTCTCAAGCCTCCTATCGACATCAGCTAGTTCTGTTTTAAGGCTCTTTAGCTCCTCTTCTTTGATCCTAATCTCGCTAAAAAGTAAATTTACCTCGTGAAGTGCAAGGTTAAATTTCTCCTTTGCCTCGTCAAAGTCATCGACGCCTTCGCCTACTGCCAGATATTTGCCAAGCCCCATCAAAAAGCCATCTTGCTCCAAAAACTCGCCATACTCTTTTGTGATCTCATCATACTGGCTGTGAGTAGCCTCGATCTTTACGCCATTAATTGCGTTAAAAACAAAATTTGACTTATTTTGCTTTGAGCCAAGCGCCACGCAAAAAAGCCCCCAAGCTGGCTTTGAGATAAAGGACTTCTCGCCAAATTCACTCTTTTCATCAGCCGAGAGCAGCCTTGTGGCTATAAATTTAAAATATTCAATCTCGCCCGCATAATCACCTATGCTCTTTAGCTGGCTTAGCTCTTTGCTCAAAATCTCAACCGCGCCATTGTTGCAAGAACTAACGACCATTTCATAGCCCTGCAACTCGTCATTTAGTCTAAAATAAAGCGCTTTTTCATCACTGTCATAAACTGGCTCAAAGATATCGTGCCTGCTCATTTGCGCGAGCTTCATAGCCCTAAGCGTCACCACTTCAGCCATCACGTCCTTTAAAAGTGTCGTTTTACCAGTGCCTGGAGCACCATTTACGCTATAAATCCCGCCGTTACCTTCTTTAAATTTCTCTATGATGTTATTTAACGCCATTTGCTGTGAGAAATTTAAGGCAAAATCACTTGCAAAAGCCGATCTTGGGTAGCGCTCAGCCTTAAAAAAGTCCCTTACTGCCCTTTGATTTAGCTCATCTCTAACATCAATCCTCTCAAATTTATTCTCACTACCCTCGTCTAAAAACTGATCCGTCAGCTCGTGCGTCCTGCCTGACTCATAAAATTTGATAAGTAAATTTATATCATCTATAAAAAAGCTATTTAAAAGGGCGTCGTTCTCTTTAAAATTTGGATCAGCGATCCTTACTTCAAGCCTGATCACGTCTTTGCAAAATGGCGTCTTTAGCGAGCTTTTTAGCTCCTCATGGACTGCTTTTACATAGTCGCTAAGCTTCATTTTCTCTTTGTGGATAGAAATTTTATCCTTGATGTGCTCGCACTCTTTGTTAAAGTCGTTTTGGCTGATCTCTTTTAGGTGGTTTAGGCGCACCATCGCCCAAGGAGCCGTTGGGATGAAAAGCTCATTTGATGAGTTTGGCGTGAAAAATGGGCTTAGCTCATTATCTAAATTTGCATCTTTTAGAGCAAAATTTTGCTCATTTTTGCAAAAAACTAGATCGCCAGAGAGCTTAAGCTTATAACAAAATGCCTTTTCAAAGCTCGTTTGCTCAGAGCGTAGCTCCTCTAAAATTTGCTCTTTTTCAAATTTCACCTTTGCTAGCTTTGATATCGCAAGGGCAAGCAAGTCCGTCTCAAAAATGCCACCATAAATCGAAATTTCTATACCATTTTTTAAAAGCGACCTGTCAAATGCTCTTAAAATTTGCATAAATTTCTCATCGAAATTTGCGATCTCAAGGTCCATTGATTTTTTAAATTTGCTATTTGTCTTTTTTGGCTCGTCTAAGGTTTTTGGCTCTAAATATTGTGATAATAAAAAGTATTTTAAGGTATTTGCCCTACTCAAATTTGCGCCTTATTTTGTTGTTATTTAGTGATTATAGTCCATTTTATATATGATTAAACTAAACTTGTAATCATTGTATAAGTAATTTTTGGCTAATATCGCGGCTATGATAAAGGCAAAAAAGCACTTTGGACAGAATTTTTTACAAGACAAAGCGACACTAGATAAGATCATCCAAGCGATACCCAAGGACGTAGAAAACGTCGTTGAGATTGGGCCTGGCTTAGGTGATTTGACATTTAGACTTTTGCAAATTTATAAGACGACCTCTTTTGAGATAGATTGTGAGCTGTTTCAAATTTTAAAGGTCAAATTTGCAAATGAGATCCAAAATGGACAATTAAAACTTTTTTGTAAAGATGCTTTAGAGCAGTGGCAGCAAGAGGGCGGACTAAGTAGCCAGAACTACTTTTTAGTCGCAAATTTGCCCTATTACGTTGCTACGAAGATGATACTAAATGCGATAGATGACGAAAAATGCCTTGGGCTTATTGTGATGATACAAAAAGAGGTTGCTCTTAAATTTAGTGCAAAGAGCAAGGATAAAGAATTTAGCGCTTTATCGATCCTCGCTTCACTACAAGGCAGGTGTGAGCTTTTGTTTGACGTGGATGCAAAACTTTTTAATCCACCTCCAAAGGTCACATCCTCAGTCATCAAACTACAAAAAACAAAAAAGATTTTTGGCAAAGACGGGATTTTCAAAGATGCAAAACAATACGAGGCTTTTAAAGCATTTTTAAGAGCTGCGTTTGCTTCGCCAAGAAAGACGCTTTTGAAAAATTTATCCACAAATTTTGACAAAAAGGCGTTAGAAGAAATTTTTGAAGACCTGGACTTAGCTCAAAATTTACGTCCACACGAACTAGATGTCGATTCTTATCTAAAAGTATTTGAAAGATTAAAGGAAGATAATGAACGACAAAAACGAAGAGAAAGTTGTAACTAACCAAAGCAAAAACAACAAAAGACGAAGATTTAGACCAAAAAATAAGCCAAAACAAGAGGGCGAAACTACCGAGCAAACCTCACTGGCAAGCAAAAGCGTGATAGATAACTTCTTTGCAGCAGAGCAGGCTGAAGCCAAAATGCACGCCGAGCCAAAGAGTCAAAATCCTCGCCCAAAAAAGCAAAGAAATAACAAAAATCAAAACAAAACTGGCGAAAACAATAAGCCAAAAGAGCAAAAACAGCAAAAAGAAAAGCCAAAACAAGAGTCAAAAGCTGAAGCTAAAAACGAGACAAAAGAGCAAAAAGAAAAGCCAAAACAAGAGTCAAAAGCTGAAGCTAAAAACGAGACAAAAGAGCAAAAAGAAAAGCCAAAAAAGGCTAAAAAACCAAAGAAAAATTTACCCGCAAAGCTAAATGGCAACGAGCAGTGGCAACAAGACATCGCAAGCGCGATGGAGGCAAACAAAGCCACTCACGAGCTAAGACTTGAGCCACTAAAATATCTAAACTCAAGCGAGCATAAAATTCGCATAACGCCACTTGGCGGTCTTGGCGAGATCGGCGGCAATATGACGGTCTTTGAGACAGAAACTAGCGCCATCATCGTTGATATCGGCATGAGCTTTCCAAGCGAGAGCATGCACGGCGTGGATATCCTCATCCCAGACTTTGACTATGTTCGCAAGATAAAAGATAAGATAAAAGGCGTCATCATCACTCACGCACATGAGGATCACATCGGCGCGGTGCCTTACTTTTACAAAGAGTTTAAATTTCCTATCTACGCCACACCATTACCACTTGGCATGATAAATAATAAATTTGAAGAGCACGGACTAAAGCAAGAGCGCTCACTCTTTCGCTCAGTCGAAAAAAGAAAGCCATATCTCATAGGTGACTTTGAGGTAGAATGGATACATATAACCCACTCTATCATCGACGCTTCGGCACTTGCGATCACGACAAAGGCTGGCACGATCATCCACACGGGCGATTTTAAGATCGACCACACGCCGATAGATGGCTACCCAACAGACCTTGGCAGACTAGCGTATTATGGCGAGCGTGGTGTGCTTTGTCTATTAAGCGATAGCACAAACAGCTACAAAGAGGGCTTTACGAAGAGCGAAAGTAGCGTTGGCAAGACCTTTGACGCGATATTTTCAAAAGCAAAAGGCCGCGTCATAATGAGTACATTTAGCTCAAACATCCACCGCGTCTATCAAGCGATCGAGTGGGGCTTAAAATACAACCGCAAAGTCTGTGTCATCGGCAGATCAATGGAGAGAAATTTATACACTGCGATGGAGCTTGGCTACATCAAGCTCGATAAGAAAATTTTTATCGATGCAAACGAGGTTGGTAAATTTAAAGATGACGAGGTACTTATCGTCACTACTGGCTCTCAGGGTGAGACCATGAGCGCGCTTTACCGCATGGCGACAGATGAGCACAAATATATAAAGATAAAGCCGACCGATCAGATAATCATCAGCTCAAAAGCGATCCCAGGCAACGAAAACAGCGTCTCAACGGTGCTAAATTTCTTACTAAAATCAGGTGCGAGCGTCGCTTATCAAGACTTTAGCGAGATCCACGTCAGCGGTCACGCAGCGCAAGAAGAGCAAAAGCTGATGCTTCGCCTCATAAAACCAAAATTTTTCTTGCCAGTGCATGGCGAGTACAACCACATCGCAAAGCACAAAGAGACGGCCATTAGCTGTGGTGTGGATGAGAGAAATATCTATTTAATGAGCGACGGCGATCAGATGGAGGTTTGCCAAAAGTACCTAAAACGTGTAAAAACGGTAAAAACTGGCAAAGTCTTCATAGATAATCAAATAAATAAACAAATCGCAGACGACGTCGTCATTGACAGACAAAACCTAGCTGAAGCAGGTGTCGTCATGATAATCGCTCAAATTTCACGTCACGGTGCAAAACTCATCAACAAACCTCGCGTCATCAGCTACGGCCTTGTGGGCGATAAGCAAGACGCCGAGTTTAGAAAAGAGATGGAGGGCGTGCTAGAGCAGTACCTAAGCAACGTCAAAGAGGAGCTTTTGAAAGATAGCAGACTACTTGAGTCACAAGTGCGCCAAGTGATCAGAAAGCACATATTTAGAAAGGTCAAAAAGTACCCAACTATCGTGCCGATCATCTATCTAATGTAAGGAAAATTTATGCAAAAAGCCAACCAAATCGCCGCTGAAGTCTTAGAGATAGAAGCAAACGAGCTTTTAAGACACGCTAAAAGCGTAGAGATAGAAGATGCTGTAAATTTGATATTTAACGCAAAAGGCAAAGTCATAGTAACAGGCGTGGGTAAGAGCGGTCACGTGGGCGCAAAGATCGCTGCCACACTTGCAAGCACTGGCACGCCAAGCTTTTTCTTGCATCCGACAGAGGCCATGCATGGCGACCTTGGCATGATAGAAAAAGACGACATCTTGTTAGCCATTAGTTTTAGTGGCGAGAGCGATGAGCTTATCAAAATTTTGCCTCATGTAAAGCGCTTTGGCGTAAAAATCGTCGCCATGGCAAGGAACAAGACAAGCTCACTTGGTAAATTTAGCGACGCTTTTATAGATATAAATGTAGAAAAAGAGGCGTGCCCACTAAATGCCGCCCCAACAGCATCAACAACGCTAACGTTAGCTCTTGGCGATGCGTTAGCTGTTTGCTTGATGCAAAAGCGCGGCTTTAAAAAAGAGGACTTTGCAAATTTTCATCCAGGTGGCAGCCTTGGCAAGAGGTTATTTTTGAAGGTCAAAGATGTGATGAGAAGCGAAAATTTACCGATAGTCCGCTGGAATGCAAGCCTAAAAAGTGCGATCGATACTATGACACATGGCAAGCTTGGCACGGTTCTCATCGTCGATAAAGATGGTGTGCTAGACGCTCTTTTAAGTGACGGCGATCTTAGGCGCGCGCTTATGAGAGAGGACTTTGACCTAGAAGAGCCAGCGATGAAATTTGCAACCATGCATCCAAAAGAGATAAATGACAAAGAGATGTTAGCCGTAGATGCGTTAGCTTTAATAGAAAAGTATAAAATTCAGCTTCTAGCTGTCGTAGAAAATGGCGTGCCTGTGGGTGTTTTACACATCCACGACCTTGCAAATTTAGGACTATAAAATGGAAAAAACAAGACTAAATAAATTTATCTCACATAACACAAACTACTCACGCCGTGAGGCAGATGAGCTGATAAAAGCTGGCAAGGTTAGCATAGCAGGGCGTGTGGTTAGCGACCTTGCTACAAGCGTGGATGAAGATGACAAAGTGCGCATAAATGGCCGTTTGATAAAGCTAAAAAAGGAATTTACCGTTATCGTTTATCACAAACAAAAGGGCGAGCTAGTTAGCAAAAAAGATGACCGCGGACGAAAGACGATATATGATACGTTAGATAAGAAATTTGCAAAATTTGTTAGCGTAGGGCGCTTAGACTACGCAAGCGAGGGGCTACTTTTGCTAACTGACGCTCCAGCTATTGCCACAGCACTCATGAATAGTGACCTAGAGCGCGAATACTACCTAAAAGTAAAAGGTGAGGTGACAAAAGAGGTGATAGAGGCGATGACAAATGGCTTTTTCGCCAAGGATGCCACCAAAGGCGCGCACGCAAAAACCACTATAAAATCAATGGAATTTAAGCCATTTCTAGCCTATAAAGTCTTTGGCTCAAGCGGTGGCTACACAAAACTAAAGGTCATCATCAACGAGGGTCAAAACAGAGAGCTACGCCGCTTCTTTGGCTACTTTGACCTTGAAGTGATGGATCTAAAACGTGTTAGTTTTGGGCGTGTTAGCCTTGATATGCTAAAGCCTGGCAAATGGCGCTACTTTGAAAATAGCGAATACGAAGACCTAAGAGACTTTTTAAAAGTTAATAACGTTAGATACTAACATCAGGCTTGCTTCTCTAACAAAGAGGCAGGCCAGACCACAATAACTACGAATTTGCAAAATGGAGAAAAAATGAAAAAGGCTGTTCTTTTATCTGCGATATTGTTAACCACTGGCTTTTGCGAAGATCTTTTTGAGCTTGGGCTTGAAGCTTATAATAAAGGCGAGTTTGATAAAGCTGCCAAGCAATGGCAAAGAGGTTGTAATGGTGGGGATATTGATAGTTGCACTAATTTAGGAACTTTATATGAAAACGGTCAAGGTGTGGCGCAGGACTATAATAAAGCAGCCGCCTTGTATAAACACGCTTGTGATAGTAAAGATGCTATTGGTTGCTATAATCTAGGTGGTTTTTATGAAAGAGGGCAAGGAGTAGAGCAAGACTATACCAAAGCTGTCAAACTATACAAAAAAGCTTGTGATGGCAATGTTGCCCAAGCCTACCATAATTTGGGAGTTTTATATATAAACGGTCATGGCGTAGAGAAAGACTATTATAAAGCAGCTCAATTATGGCAAAAAGCTTGCAGTGACAAATATAGCACTAGTTGTTACAATTTAGGGATTTTATACAATATTGGTCAAGGTGTAAAACAAGACTATTATAAAGCAGCCGATCTATACAAACAAGCTTGTGATGATGGAGTTAGTAATAGCTGTTCTAGTTTAGGAATTTTATATGAAAACGGTCAAGGTGTAAAACAAGACTACAGTAAATCAGCAGAATTGTATGAAAAAGCTTGCAATAATGGATACAATCGCGGTTGTTTTAATTTAGGAGCTTTTTATCTAAAAGGCAAAGGCGCAAAACAAGACTATCACATAGCAAAAGAATATTTTGGTAAGGCTTGCAAATTAGGGTTTCAATCAGGATGCGATTTTTACAAAAAATTAAACGAATAGTGCCTTGATACTAAAAACAATCTAGTAAGCTCTAACAAATTTAGAGCTTCTCTAAATTTATATCCTATTTTCTGAAAGTAGGATGTTTATATATGGATTTAGCAGCGTTTCGCCACGTGCTGCATAGAGCAAGACCTCTTTAAAGTAGTTGTCATTTATGCCGTAAGTGTGAAACTCATACGCCCCTATGCCGTATCCCATCGGCGTGATATCGACCCTCGAGTACCAGGCATTTTGCGCTGGGATGTAGCGGTTTGTATCTCTTGAATAGACAAACAGCTTGATCTTATCTTTGCTCTTTTGCGCCATATACCAGATGAAAGAATTTGTGACGTCGTTAAAAAAGTAGATGTCGCCATTTGACATGATCGCCTGGGCTGTGTCGTTGTTATCAGCAATGAGCGTCCTGCTCTCATAACATATATATTTATTTGGCATGAGCACCTCGATCGGCTCTGATTTGTCACTATGTGAAACTAAAATTTTATCGTCGCTTATATCAGCATTATAGGCGAGAACGGCTAAGACTAGAGCCAACAAACAAAGAGAAAAAATTTGCTTTATCAAAATAAAAATCCTCTTAACAAATAGTATTTGAGCACGTAAAGCGAGCAGATCAGCACGCAAACACTTAGCCAGATCGATGAAAATTTAAGCTTGTGCGAGTAGTTTGTCTTTGTGATGATCTCCACAAGATATGGCATAAGGCCGTAAAAAATGCCCAAAAACAAACTGCCCCAGATAAGGTAGCCAACGTAAAAATAGTCGCTTCTTAGCATGCAGTATGGGCACTTGTGATTTGGCTGCTCATAAACATAAAGCCCAAAAAAGTAGGTGATAGCATAGTAGCTAAGCACCAAAAATAGCAAATTTGCCACAAAGCTTGCCATGCTTTGCTTTAAGAAATTTAGCACCAAAATGACAAAAAATAGCACGAAAAATACGCTCACTAAGCCAAAATTTGTATAGCCAAATGGCAGCTTTGGAGCCTGAAAAGTGACCGAGCAGCAAAAGACTGGCACTTTTAGCGGGATGTTATAAAAAAATGAAATTTCTATGCCAAGTTCAATCAATATCATCACAAAAAGGCAGATGAAAATGGCGTATTTTTTCTTTAGATATGGGAAATTTAGAGCCTGCAAGTCGAGTTTATTTATAACCAGCCAGATACCAAGCCCAAATATCAGCAAAATTTTAGTGAGCATCAAGATGCCGCCAAATTTATTTGAGCCGATCACGCCAGCTGAGCACATAGCCCCTGGCACGATGTCAGAGAGTTCGTTTAGACAAAGTGCGAAAAATATAAACAAAACGATCTTTGTGCAGACGCTAAAGAGCAAGATCGTATTTACAAGGTAGTTTTGCTTTTCAAGTGAGTATTGAAGCGATGTTAGCGCGTTATAGTCCCACGATCTTACTATCCTAACGACGTAAAATAGCGAAATGCCCATCAAAACTAACAGCACAAACTCCGCTAACAAAAAGGCGATAACGGCGTTTGATAAAAATACGCTCATACTATCTCTCCGTTTTGCAAGCTAACAACTCTATCTGTGGCGCTTAACTCGTCAAAAATGCTATCGTGAGTCGCGACTATGACGCTTTTTTTAAGCGCTTTAAATGACTCTAACAATCCTAAAAATGCACGCGCATTTTGCCTATCTAAATTTGCCGTTGGCTCATCAGCCAAAATGATATCAGCATCCATTGACAAAGCCCTAGCCACCGCGCATCTTTGACGCTCGCCACCGCTTAAATTTGATACATTTTCATCTCTTTTGTGAGAGATGTTTGCGAGCTCAAGAGCCTTTTTTATCATCTCTTCACGCACATTTGCTTTGAAATTTGTTAGAGAAAACGGAGCTAACAAATTTTCATAGACGCTTAAGCCCTCGATGAGGTTAAAATTTTGAAAGACAAGCCCAAGCCTTTTGTGCCTAAACTCAGAGCAAAATGCGTCAGGCAGCTTTGCAATGTTAGTGCCGTCTATCAAAATTTCTCCGCTAGTTGGCTTTTGAAGTAGGGCTATGAGCGAGAGCAGGGTGCTTTTACCGCTTCCGCTAACGCCTTTTAGTATCACTAACTCGCCGTTATTAACGTCTAAATTTATATCTTTTAGAGCGCAAAACTCGTTTTGTTTGCCTTGGTTATAAACTAGGCTAACGCCTCTTACATTTATCATTTTAGCCCCTCATTTATGTCGCCACACGCCACACGCCACGACGGGATAAGGACAAATGCCAAAAATGGTATGACGCCAAAGACAAAGATCAAAAAGAGCTTATCAAACTCCAAAATAGGCGTGAAATTTGTAAAATTTAAAAGCTCGTCGCCTAAAAATATCCCCTTTAAAAATGGAGCATTAAAAACAAATACAAAGAGATAAGCTAACATAACGCCAAGCAAAAATGCGCTAACGCTAACGATAAAATTTTGTATAAATTTTAAAAAGATGATCTCTTTTATACTAAAGCCGATGCTTCGCAAAATGGCTATCTCACGCTTTTTACTGCCATAAGCAAGTGAAATTTGGTTTTTAAGCAGCACGAAAAATATTAGCATAACGCTAACATAAATGCTCATAAAAATTCCGCCCTTATAGTAGTAAAGATGCCTAATGTTTGCCACCTCGTCTTCTATGCTAATGGCAAATGAGTTTGGATATAAATTCTCAATCTTTAAAGCCACTTGGCTGATCTCTTCGCTATTTGGCACATCGACATATAGCTTTGTGTATTCTTCATCTTTTAAATTTAAGATAGCTCGCAAGGTTTTTGGATGCAAAAATATGGCGTTATTTGTGATAAGAGCGCTTTGTTTTGGCATGGTTTTTACTATCTTTACTGGTATCATGCGCTCTTCTGTTAAGAAGTTAAAGCTCTCATCGTAGTAAAGCTCGTTCATAGCTGCTTTTACGCCCTCGCCAACGATCATCTCGTCTTCTTTCAAGCTTTCATCCTCATATAGATGAAACCAGATGCGCTTTTGCACGAAGTAGTACTCTCCCTCCGCCACACCTCTAACATCAGCCACACCATCGATCTTTGAGATGTCGTAGATGTAGCCAGGGTGCATGAGGTCTCTTTTACCAGCACGAAAGGCGCTAACAACGATGCTTGATCTATCTTTTACTAAGTTTATAAGATCATGCTGGATCGAGCCAGAGATGAAAAGCACCGAGCTTAGCACGAAGATAATGAGTGCAAAGAGGCAAAAGCTAAAGAGATGATCCTTTTTGTCTTTAAAGAGCAAGATCACGGCGTAGTTTATGAAATTTCTACTTATCATAGACAAAGCCCTTTTGCTCTTTTAGGCTAAAGCTAGAAGCTAAATTTGCCCTTGTTATCTTTGAAATTTCTCTTAGCTCATCTTGCTTTGATTTGTAGTCAAAGCTAAGGTAGTGCGCCGCTAAAAGCGTGTAAGAGAGTCCAAAAAATAACGCCAAAAATGCTAGAAATTTCACTTTATTTACCGATAAATGTCTTTATCTCGTCAAATTTTATGACACCTTTGCCAGCGTGATCTTTCATAAAGCTATTTGCCTTTGCTTCGTCTTTAAACGGGATAAGCTCCTCGCCCATCGGTCCAAAAACGTTTGAGCCATGAACGTAAAACGCCTCTTTTGCATCAAGCTTTTCAAGCGTGTAATAATCACTCACATAAGCCTCTTTCGCCACCTCATCAGCAAAGTAAAAGTGCGCCATATCTTTTACACCATCAAAGTAATAATCCTTGCCACCAGCCTTGATAAGCGTCGCCCACTGCTTGTTTTTTATAGGCATGCCACACACTGCACATCTTGCATCCTTTGGTAGCTCGATGCGCTCTTTTGCCCCTTTATAGGCATTTATGTTTGCCTCACTCGTCAAATTTCCAGCCCACAAGGCAAAAACCGCACTAAGTAACAAAGTTATAAATTTCATCTTATCTCCTTTAGTTTCTCTTTTTCTAACTCGCCCTTTTCATAGAGCTTTTTTAACATCTCATCATCAAATTCTATCTCGTAATAGCCCTTTACAAACTCGCTAAATTTATCAAACTCATCAAAGGCATAGCCAAGCAGCCAGCGTCCGCCGTTATTGCCACCGACTAAATTTTGATGCTCCGCCCCGTCATACCAGATAAAAAAGGTCGTCTGCTCTATCTCATCTGGCAAGAAGTAAGAGCGAAATTTAGCAGCCTCGCCACTATAAATTTGCTCTATCACGCTTTTGTCTGCCATGCTAAGCACATTTAGCTCATTTTCATGATCAAACCCTCTAACAAGCACCGCCTCACGCGTAAATATCACATCAAGTAGATCGCCCTGCCCGTTATCTACCACGTATCTTAGGCTATTTTCATCCTCTTTTTTAGAAATGAGCCTTAGATACTCTTCATCTGGCTCTAAAAAGGCACTATCAAGTAGATAAAGTGCCTCAAGGCTTGCCTCTTTATTGCCCCAGTTTTTAAAACTCATCAATGTTTTCCTAAAATTTCCAAATTCTCGCACGCCTCTTTTAGGCCATTTTTGCAGCTTTTAGTGAAAATTTCACGTGCTTTTTCTACATCCTCTTTCACGCCTTTGCCCTCAGCTAGCATGATAGCGTAGTTGTTGCAGCCCTTTTCATAGGCGTATATGCACGCTTGCTCGTAAAGTTTTGTCGCTTTTGTTAAATTTTGATCGACGCCCTGGGCATAGACATATAAAAAGCCAAGGTTGTCACATCCTATGCCAGCTTCATTTGCGCAGGCCATTTCATAGTATGTTTTGGCTTTTGCGTAGTCTTTCTCGGCGCCTTCGCCCTGAGCGTATAGGTAGCCAAGGTTACTACATCCCATGCCGTCACCTGCCTTGCAAGCCTTTTCATAGAGCTCTTTTGCCTTTTTTAGATCTTTTTCTACGCCAGTGCCATTTGCATAAAGCAAGCCAAGCTCGGTGCAGCCCTCGTTGTCGCTGCATGCTTTTTCATAAAATTTAACTGCTTTTGCTAGGTCTTTTTCTACGCCTTTGCCCTTTTCATAGACGTAGCCAAGGTTGCTACAAGCCATAGAGAAATTTTGATCGCAAGCCTTTTCATAAAGCATAGCCGCCTTTGCCTCATCCTTTTTGACGTTGCCATCACCCCTGCTGTAAAGCACTGCTAGGTTGTAGCAGCCTGAAGCCTTTTTCTCTTTGTCGCAAGCATCTTCATAAATTTGCGCTAGTTTGTTGTGATCATCTTTTGCGTTTAAAGCCTCTTTGATGTAGCCAGCATTTAAAACGCACAAACTAGCAGCCAATAAAACCAAACTCTTCTTCATCATATCTCCTAAACTACTTTTATATCTCTGCCGCGGTAGGCTAGGGCGATCAGCAAGGCAAGAGCCGCTAAGATCAAATATATTAGCCCTGAGACGCCAAAGCTCTCACCATTTGCGTATGAGTGAAGCCCGCTAAGGTAGAAATTTACTCCAAAATATGTAAAAAGCACCGAAGCAAATGATAGCACGCTAGCCGTTAAAAAGGCAAAAACGCCCCTAAGCTTTGGTATAAACCTCAAGTGAAGCACTATGGCATAGATGATGATCGTGATGTATGACCAGCTCTCTTTGCTGTCCCAGCCCCAGTATCTGCCCCAGCTCTCGTTCGCCCAGACGCCACCTAAGAAATTTCCGATAGTTAGCAGGCTAAGACCTATGATGAGGCTTAGCTCGTCGGTTGCAGCTAGGTATCTTATCTGCTCGCTAAGTTTTTGCTCATTTTTGTCATTTTTTAGAGCCATCAAGATAAGTCCCACAAGCCCCAGCACAAAGCCAAAGCCCAAAAAGCCGTAGCTTGCTGTGATGACGCTTACGTGCACGCTAAGCCAAAATGACTTTAAAACTGGGACTAAATTTGTTATCTGAGGGTTTATAAAATTTAGATGAGCAACGAGCAAGCTAACACTTGCAAAGAGCGAAGCAGCGCCTAGTGCGAAGCTTTGATGCTTGAAAAATAGCACTCCAGCTAGCACGCTTATAAGCGAGATATAAACTAAACTCTCATAAGCATCGCTCCAAGGTGCGTGACCTGAGATGTAGGCACGTAGGGCTAAATTTAGAGCATGCACTATAAATGCGGTAAAAAACGCAAGGCTAATCGCTCTTTCAAATCTAAATTTCCTCCCAAAAAATAGCCTATAAAAGCCAAGAGCGAGCGAAGCAAGAGCTAGGATCATGTAAAAATAGATAAGAAATTTAAATATCTCCATTTGGTTGTAAAGCACTTCAATGCTGGCCTTTGCCTCGCTTGGTGCAAGAGAGCCTAGAGTGCTTCTTTGATAGTTTGAAATTTGCTCCAAACTCTTATCAGCCTCTTTGCACTCGCCACTTTTTACGCAAAGGCTTAAATTTTCTATATAGCTACTTAAAACATTTTTAAATTCGTTTAGAATTTCATTTGAGCCAAAGGCTTCATTTACGCCTAGCCACGTGATAGTATCACCATTTTTAGCGGGGATAAATTTTAAAATTTCTCCCTTTAGCGCAAGGTATAAGACATTTAGCCTCTCGTCAAATTTAATGACGTCGTTATCAAATTTATCTCTTTTTGAGGCGGATTTTTCATTTGCAGCCTCTACAAATTTGCCCAGTTTATAGTCGCCATCTTCGCTAAAAACATCGCTAAAACTAGCAAATTTCTCGCTCTTATCAAGTCCTAAAAGCTCATTTATCCTATCGTTTGTGATCCTAACAAGCCTTTTTTGCATCCACTCTTGTGGCGAGATGGCAAAAGAGAGCATGAGCTCATCGCTACTAAGCCCAAATAGCGTCGTTTTGGTTGAAATTTTGCTTATTACCGCCCTTGTGTAAGAGCTAGCTGGGGCGATCCTGCTATCAGTTTGAACTAAAATTTTGGCAAATTTATCTGTATGAGCTTTAAAATTTATGGCTTCATCGCTTGCGAAATTTGGCGTGGCATTTAGTAAAAGCAGGGCTAAAAGCGCAAGCTGCGTGCCTTTTATGAAGTTACAAAGTCTAAAAAATCGGCTCTTTTTGCTAAATAAATTTCCCACAAAGCCAAGGCAAAGCAGAAAATATCCGATGTAAGTTGGCACTTTGCCAGGATCAAAGCTGATCTCAAAGGCGCTTCCAAGCTCGTCAGCGTCGTATGATGATTGAAAGATTTTATAGCCCATGATGCTTAGTGGGTGATTTAGCGAAATTTCATGCTCGCTGCCTGCGATATTTACCCTGCTCGTGTAAGATGACGGGCTATTTAGCCCTGCGTAGCGCTCTAGGATAAATTTATCAAGCCTTAGTGAAAATGGTAAATTTATAGCCCTTGAGCTAAAGTAAAATTTCGCCTCTTGCCCATCAAAGCTTAAAATACTTGGCTCAAGATCATATCCAGCTCCGCCTTTTAGCTTGGCGCTCTTGCTCTTTTCATTAGCAAAGCCAGCCTCTATGCTAAGCGTGGCTGGAGCGTTTTTCTCATCTTTTTTGTAGCCAGTTATCTTTATCTCAAATTCTTTGCCATTTATATCTTTTTTGAAGCGAAAGTCGTTTTTGCCAAGCAGGCTAAGTTTTAGTGGATATTCAAAACTTTCATTTGAAATTTGCACTCTTAAAAAAGGCTTTGTGCTTTGCATATAGTTGCCGCTCTCGCCCACTCTAAGATGCAATACACCCTCTTCGCCAAAGTATCTTGTAAGCGCAGCACCGATGAAGATCAGAATAAAAGCAAGATGTATCAAAAATGCGCCAAATTTCTTATACATCTTGGTTTTTACGATGCTAATGGCTAAGCAAATGGCACAAGCTGCCATGACGCACTCGTACCAGAGTGCTTCATAAACAAGCACTCTAGCCGTCTGTGTGTCATAAAAATTTTCCAAAAAGGTCGCCACCCCTGCACCAAAAGCAAGGATAAATAATAATATTAAAGACAAGCGATAAATGTTTAAAATTTTCATCACCTGCCCTTAAGCCTTAAATGCTATAAGTCTGTCCTGCATAAAGTATAAAAACCCTAAGCAATAAAACGCCAACGACTGCTGCAAATGAGCCAAGGTAGAAGCTAAATTTCATCTTGCCAAGTGCGAAATTTAAAACAAGAGGCAAGACAAAGCCAACTAAAACAACCCCAAGCCAAAAGAAATTTGCCCAAACTCCACTATAAAATGCAACTGCCGCGCCTTGCTGATAGCTTGAGCCAAGCAAAAGTGAGACAAAAAGCATTAAAATGAGTAAAATTTCGGCGCATAAGACGTAAAACTCCACGCCATGAAGCGAGCCAAGGTCGCTTGAGTGTGGATCTTCTTTGAAAAATAGTGCCGCTATCAAGCTGCTACCACTTATGCCAGCACTTAGTCCTGAAGCTATGAAAAGCGCTGGTAAAACGGCGGTGTTTAAAAGTGGAAATCTAATAAGCACCGAGATCAAAAAGCCTGTATATGCGCAAATGATAACCGCAAAAAGCAAACAAAGCGCACTTAAGAGCGGATAAAGTGGCGATAAAATTTTCATCACGCCATCAAAAAAGCCGCAAAATGACTTTAGCTCCGCGCCAAAGGCGTATAGACACATCAAAAAGCTAAGCGGTATAAATACGCAAAGCGCGGCTACACCGATAGACATAACTGACGTGAAGTTGTAATTAATTAAAATTTTCCAAAACAAAAGTGGTTTTTCAAGGTCAGCTATCAAGCAAACCATACCAAGCATGATGCTAACGAATGCCAAAAGCGAAGCGGCCTTGAAAAATGGACTAAAGCTCTCTTGTCTTTTGTAGCGCTTTAGAAGTATGGCAGCTATTAGCGCTCCGCCACTCATGCCAGCTAGCAGAAGATAAACAGCGATCGGCCAGCCCCACTCAACTGCGTGCGAAAATGTCGCAGTGAAATTTAATGCACCATCCATCTTACACCCCCGCTTTTACTTTAGGAATATATCTAAGGCTTGGTTTTGTGCCAAGTTCTGCTCTTAGTCTTATGCTATCTTTGACAGCTAGTAACTGGCTAATATGCGAGCTCTCATCGTTTAAATCACCAAATACCAAAGCCTCATATCTGCACGCCTCAACGCAGGCTGGATCTTTTTTATCCTTTAAATTTGTATCTATGCAGAAATTACAGCTTTGGGCTGAGTGACTAAACTTATCGATATATCTCACGTCGTAAGGACAGGCTACGATGCAGTATTTACAGGCGATGCAGTCATCTATGTTTGTAGTTTGGATGCCAGTTTTTATGTCCTTGTGACAGGCTTTTGTTGGGCAAACAGCCACGCAAGGCGCATCCTCGCACTGCTGACAAGATACTCTTACATATCTTTTATCGAGCAAATTCTTTGGATCAGTCTTATCCTCTACAAAAAGTCTCATCTGTCCTTTTGGGACTAAATTTACTTTTCTACATGCCACTTCACAGTCCGTGCAGCCGACGCATTTGTTTTGGTCAAATATCATGCCAAAATGTGGTTTTTTCGCACTCTCTTCACTCTTAAAAGCAAAACCACTACTTGCCGCGCTAGCACCAGCAGCCACAACTGCCATGCGTTTAAAGAAGGCTCTTCTGCTATTTTGATTTTGCATTTTTAACTCCATTTATGCCTTAATGAGGCTTTTTAATGCCCTCATTTTGCTCTTTTTCATGAATTTTTCTTGCTGCCTCAGCTAGTTCGCCAGGCTTTAAGACCTTAATAAGCTCTATCTCAAAAACGATAGTCTCGCCTCCAGGTATCCCCTCCATGCCGCTATCGCCGTATGCAAGCTCAGGCGGGATGACAAATTTAAACTTCTCGCCCTCTTTCATAAGCATAAGTCCCTCTTCAAGTCCAGGGATCAAATTTAGCATCGAAAGATGAGCTGGAGCCTCTTTTGTCTCGTCAAAGACCTTGCCACCAGCAAAGCTTGCTTTATAATTTACTATGATGATGCTCTCAGGCTTTGGAGTAGCCCCTTTTGAGCTACTTTTTATGATCTCATATTGTAAATTTGATTTTGTTGTTTTTACATTTTTGTTTTTTGCATTTTTTTCCATATAGGCTTTGCCTTGGGCTAAATTCTCTTTTAGCTTGGCAGCCTCTTTTTCTTTTACTATCTTATCTAAGCTTTCAGCTCTTTTGTTTAGTAGCTTTGCTATCTCATCATCACTTAGTTTTAGCTCGCTCTTTAGCGCATCGCTAAAGCCTTTTATCACTGCATCAGCGTCATAGCCAACACCTAGTTGCTTTTGATCTAGCAGTCCTTTTAAAACATATCCACCACTTGTTGCGCCTATGGCATAAGAGTCGTTTGTATCGACATTTGCTAAGAGGCTAGCCACGCTTAGGCTAAGAAGTAGCGAACATTTTAAAAACGCATTTTTCATTTCAAACCCTTAAGATTAAAGGGGCTAAAACTAGCCCCTAAATGCTATAAATTTTTGTTTAGAATTCTCTGAGCTTCTTTTATATACTCTTTAGATGCATCTAGTCTTTGTTTAGTAAATTTAAATCCGTGCATACCCCACGAACCATCTTTTTCGACCATATCGATGATCTCTTGAGCGTTTTGGACAAGCTCATAAACTCTTGCTTTATCACTTGGATCTAGCTTTTTAGTCTCTAGTAGTGAGTAAATTCCCTCGATGCCTATTTTGACCTCTGAGAATTCATTTTTAACTGGAGTTTGCCATCCCATAACCTCATCATAAACTTGTTTTTGGTTTTTGAAGTGAAGTGTTGGTTTTAGCTCAGATAGCACTGGGCTATGGCAGCCTTTATTATCTTTCATATCTTTATCAGCCCAAGATGTTCTAGCGCATGCCCACATCAAATCAACATAGTTGTGGCCATTTTTATCTCTCTCAAAGTGCCAATCTTTAGCATCTCTTGGACCTTTAGCTGCGTCGCCTGGGACAAGAGATTTCTCTTTTGGATCGACCATGATCTTCCAGATGTGAGAGCGTCTTTGAGTATCAAAGCCAGCGTTGTCTTGGAACTGAACAGCGTAGAAATTCTCGCAGCTCATCATAAATGGCATGTGGCAAGATGCACAAGTGTTGTTTTTATGAGTATCTGCTTTTGATGCGATATATGCTTGAGTCTCGTGACAATCTTTACAATCTTTTTTGATCTTTGGTTTAGTGTAGAACGCACTTAGATAACCTTGATCTGGGTTGTAATTCATACCAGTTACGCTTTTATCGCCTACAACGTTACCTGTGTTGTCGTGTGGATCGTGGCAAGTGACGCATCTCATGCCTTTATCGTAGTGAGCGGTAAAGTATGATTGTGAGCCCTCAGAACCGCATCCTGGTCCCATTGATTTAAATTTAGAGCTAAGTGAGAGATCAAGCTTGCCGTTATTGAGTGGGTTGGCTCGCATTAGATCTGGGCTAAAGTTAAATCTTTGGTGACAGCGTTCGCAGTTTGATGTTCTAAAATTTGTAGCTCCATCAAGGTGACCGCCAGCTCCGTGGCACTCCTCACAGCTTACGCCTTTTGAGATAGTGTGTTTTTGAAGCTCTTTGGCATTACCAAGTGCTGCGTAAAATTCTGCTTTTGACTTAAAGTCAAATTTAACTGGGTGGCAAACCTCACAATATGATGAGTTTGCTTGGAAAAACATCGACTTTTTATGTTTTGCGGCGTATGAGGCAAGACCTCTAACATATCCGCCATTATCGCCGTACTCTTCAAGAGTGCCAGGAAATTCTGGGACAAGCTCTTTTATCTTTTTAACAGTTGCGTCATCTAAATTTAACGCCCATGTTCTTTGCCATTGGTTACCGCCAGCTACGATCTGACCTGTGCCATCTCTTAGCAATCCGCCCTCAACGTAATAAGTACCACGAAGTAGCCATGCATCGACGTAGCCCATCTTAGTTCTTAAGTGACCAACGGTTGCGTAGATTACATCTGGAGTGATACCTTTTGGAAGGATAGAAGCGGTATCTTTGTCAAATACTGGCTCAGTTAGGTTGTTATTAACCTCTGGGTGCTCGCCAGGGAAGCGCATAGTAGTTGCGTGGCGAGATCTGCTCCAGACCTCATACTGAGCCGGGTGACACTCACCGCACTTTTCTGGTCCTACAAATTTATTAGGAAATTGAAGCGATGAGGTGGCTGGAATTCTATACATCATAGAGCTATAGCCCTTACCGCCATCTCTTTTACTAAGCTTTGACATATCAAAGCCATGCCCCTCGGCAAGCCACTCTAAGCCGCGGTCATGAACGACCATTTTGCCGACGGTTTTGCCACCATACTTTGTAAAAATAGGGTGGTTTTTAAATAGCCAGTTATACATCTCTTGCTCTTCTACGACGTAGTCTTGCAAGGAGACAACACCTCTACTTTGCAGTGTGCCTTTAGGATTTGCGATAACATCACGTGCTTTATCGGACATCTGCATATTATGCTCTTCGCAACAGGCTTGTGAAGCAAAGATACTAACACCCATGAGTAAGCCTGCTAAGGCTTTGTGTAAGTTTCTCACGTCTCCTCCTTTGAATTTTTATCCTAAAATCAAAATGATTTCATACTGATAATCTTAACACCAAAAAAGGGCAGAAAAGGGGGAAAATTAACAAATTATAAATTTTCGAAACTAATTGTAAATGCAACGTGGTTTTCATCCACATTTTTAGCAAAGATTAGGGCGTTGTTTTTGCGAGCGATAAGTTGGCTCATATATAGCCCAAGCCCGCTACCGCTCTCTTTTGTGCTAAAGTGTGGCTCAAAGATGACCTTTAAAAATGAATTTTTTATCGCTCCTGCGTTATTTTGCACGCATAAATTCTTGCGATCATCTTTTAAAAAGGCGCTTATCTTTATCACTCTTGGCTTTGTGTAGCTCTGCTTAAATGCGTCTTTGGCGTTGTTTATGATGTTTATTAAAATTTGGATTATCTCATTAAAATTTGCAAATAGTTCAAAATTTTCTCTCACATCAAGCTGCACTTCGATCTGATACTTTTTGAGCATTACATTTAAAATTTTTATCGTTTGATTTATCACTTCAAGCACCTTAAATTCTTTTCTCAAGGTATTTGGACTAAAGAAATTTTTAAAGTCATCAACGGTTTCTGACATGAAATTTATCTGCTTGCTTGTCTCTTCTATAAACTCATAAATTTTCGCCTCATCAAGCTTCTTTCTCTCTTGATAGAGTTCTAAATTTATCAAAGCTGAGCTTATCTGCGCTAGCGGCTGCTTCCACTGGTGCGAGATATTGCCTATCATCTCGCCCATAGAGGCTAGGCGGCTTTGATGTATCATTAGCTGCTCAGTCTGCTTTTTGCTCTCCTCGCCGCGCCTATGCATCTTATAAACAAGTAGCAAAAATAGCCCAAAGATAAGCGTTATAGCGCTCATTATGACGATGACCTCTTGCAAGTGGTAGGTAAAAATAGCGCGGATTGGTATCTTAAAAGAGATCATCGCGACCGTTTCATTCACGTCTGGGATCTCTATGCCCTCCATGCCGTATTTTTCTAGCATTTGTTGTGGGGCATTTGCGCTGCTATGACAGGCTAGACAGCTTGGACTTTGGTTTTTTATAGGCAGACCTACAAAGAGCTGTGAGCCATTTTCATCTTTTATTATCTTTACAAATTCTTTAAATTTATTCTCTTTAAAGCCGTGCAAGACGCCAGCTTCAAATTCATTTGGCTGGTGAGCCTTATTTAGCGGAGCGATAGCAACTAGCTTGTAGTCAAATTCAAGGTTATATTTTTTCTTTTGGATGTTGTAAATTTCACGGCTTATATATGAGGACGATAGAAGTCTCTCGTCAAAAAAGTCCTCTTTTAAGATACCCTGCTCTTTTAACTGCTCGATTAGTGGGCGCTGAACTCCAGCGATGTACTCTCTTACAGAATTTATGCCCTCTAAAACATAATACGCCTCTTTTTTGGCGTCCTTCATCGCAAGATCGTTGTAGAAATTTAAAACAAGTGCTGAGACTAGCAGATAGACAAAGATAAAAGCACCGACAATTAGCTGAAATTTATATCTCACAAAGATAGCCCACGCCGTATAAATTTTTGATCACATCTTTACCAAGCTTTCTTCTAAGCTCCTTTACGATGGTCTTTATCGCCTCTTTTGTCGGCTGCTCGTAGTCCCATATGTAGTCAAAAATTTGCTCATAAGTGATAGTTTTGTTTTTGTTGTTTAAAAAGTACTCCAAAAGTTTGCTCTCGCTCTTGCTTAGATGAGAAATTTCGCCATTTACATAAAGCGCTTTTTTGCCAAAATCATACTCAAGCTCGTCATTTAGCCTGATAGTTGGTGTGCGTCCAACTAGCTCAAAAGCCACATCTTCAAGCGCTTTGATGAAAGACTTTTTATCATATGGTTTTGCGAGATATCTTGTGATCTTTAGCTCAACTGCTCGCCACAAATACTCTTGTTCGACGTGGCTTGAAAGTATTACGATAGGGATTTTTTGATTGATAGCTCTTACTTTTTTAGCGATCTCAAGACCATCGATATTTGGCACGCTGATATCAAGCACTAGCGCGTCATACGCCCCACCAATAGCAAGCTCAAGCGCATCAAAGCCGTCTGTGACGCCTTTAACCTCTGCGAAAAAGAGCTCCAGCGAGGCGCAGATATTTCGTAAAATCGCCTCTTCATCCTCTAAGCAAAGGACCTTTTTGTTTGATAAAACATCTAAAATATCATACTCTTGCATACGTCATCTCATCTCTTAAGCCAAAGTGCCGACTTAAATAACACAAAATAAAAACTATTTCATAAATTTACATCATGATCGTAAGCTTAAAGTAAAAAATCAGTTCGCTACTTAAGTGATAAATTTAAAAGAAAAAGTTAAATTTAGACAAAGATTTGGCTAAATTTATCAGGTTCTAAATTTTGAAAGGCTAGTGTTTAGATTATCAGTCATCTTTGAAAGATGAGCGGCTGCAAGTGAGATTTCATCCATGCTTTTTGAGTTTTGTTTTGAAATTTCATCGATATTTACGATGCCTTTTATCAGCTCTTCGACCTTATTTCCAGTCTCTAGATAATCCTTCGTAGAGGTCTCATTTAAGCTAACGCTCTCGTTCATTAGCTGGTTCATATTTTCTATTTTTTCATTGATTTGGGCTGATTTTTTGCAAAGCTCGCCAGCTTTTTTAGCATTATCACCGATAGTTTGGCTTGAGTTTGAGATCGCTTCAACGATTAAATTTATAGTCGCATTTATCTCGCTTAGGCTATTTTGCGTGCGTTCAGCCAGCTGCCTAACCTCATCAGCCACGACTGCAAAGCCACGTCCGTGCTCACCAGCCCTTGCTGCTTCTATGGCGGCATTTAGAGCAAGTAAATTTGTCTGATCAGCGATATCATCGATGATATTTAAGACATCTTTTACATTTTTAGCTTGATCAACTAGGCTTTTCATAGAGCTAGCTAGTGAAATTTCGCTATTTGCAGCCTCATCTACATTTTTACTAAGCCCCAAAACATCGTTTGAAACTTCATTTATATATAGACAGGTTCTTTCAAGATTTTCTTTGCTCTTCTTAGCCTCTTCAAATGAGCTCTTTATCTCTTCAGACATATTTTTTGCCATATTTGTCGTATCTGTGACGATTAAAGAAGATTTATTGGTTAAATTTGTAGTTTGAGCTGATGTTGAAGAGAGTTGCTCGGCGATAGAAGAGTTCTCATGCGCTAGGCCTTTAACACTTTCTATAACAGATCTTAGCTCACTTGTTAGGTCGTTTATAGAGCTTTTGATGTTTGAAATTTCATCTTTGCCGCTAATTTCTAGCTTTTTAGTAAGATCGCCTCTGCCACTTTTTATCTCATCTGACATCTCGGTTAAATTTGCAACGATATTTTTTATAGGTTTGATGATCGCCCTACTTAAGATAAATAGCACGATAGCTATCAAAACAACCGTGATCAAGGCGCAAGCGATGATAAAGGTTTTTGTATTTTGGCTATTTTGCTCGTTTAGCACGACCTTTGTCTTTTCTATCTCGTTTGCCAAGTCATCGACATATACGCCGCTTCCTAGCATCCACTTATATGGCTCAAAATTTGCAGCATAGCCAAGCTTCTCCACTGGCTCCTCGCCCTCTTTTTTCGCCCAGCCAAATGTGACAAATCCGCCGCCTTGTTTAGCCTTTTCGATGAGCTCTTTTATAAGAAGTAGCCCTTTTGGATCTTTTAAGCCGATTAAATTTTTACCCACAAGCGATGGCTTTTCAGGGTGCATCAAAACAACGCCGTCATAGTCATAGATGAAGATATAGCCAGTCTTGTCGCTAAAGAATTTTAGCTTTGAGACGACTCTAAAAATTTCTTTTTTTATCTCATCGTCGCTTAGCCCTTTTTCTTTGCCGCCATTGTAAATTTCACGCATCATTTGATTGATTGTCTCGACGTCATCTTTTAAATTTTCTTTTCTGGCATTTACCAGCTCGTCGTAGGACTTATGGGTGAAAAACTGAGTTAGATCGCTTGAAAATTTGCTATTTAAAAAGATGAGCAAACAGCTGACAAGCAAAACTGAGAAAACAAAAGTGAGAATTATCTTTGTAGATATTTTCATAGCACACATCCTTGCATTTTGGGATCTCCTAAAAATTTTGTGCCATTTTATACATTCAAATCTTAATTATAAATTAACTTTTTAAATTTAAGAAAAAAAGAGAAAATTTGATGAGAGAATTTACTCAAAGCCCAAAATAACGAATAAGTTACAAATATTATTATCTTAAGCTTTGAGCGTAAAAAATACGTAAAATTTAGTAGCCTTTAGTTGCCTCTGCTTCCAGGCTTAATCGCATTGCTACCACTCTTACAAAGTGGACAGCGCTCTGGCTCGTAAATTTCAAATTCAAAATTTCCCAAAGCAAAAAATGGCTTATCACTTGGCAGTTTTGCATTTGCCTTAGCTTCATTACCTAAATTTGCAACCTTGCAAAAGCCGCGGTTCGCAAGTGCCGCAAAGCCAACCACCTCGCCCCCAAGGCTCTCTATGACACGAGCTGCTTCAAGTGCCGAGCCACCAGTTGTGATGATATCTTCACAAACTATAAATTTCTCGCTTTTTTTCACTTCAAAGCCGCGCCTTAAGCTCATCACTCTATCAACGCGCTCGGTAAATATAAAACGCTTTTTTGCCGCACGAGCTAGCTCATATCCAGCTAAAATTCCACCAAGTGCAGGAGAACAAACACTATCAAATTTAATGCCAAATTTCTCTATCACACGCGCTAGCTCATCTGCTAGCTTTGCTGCAAGAGCAGGATCTTCAAGCACCTTTGCACTTTGCAGATAAAACTGCGAGTGGTTGCCACTACTTAGCAAAAAGTGCCCCTCTAAATACGCCCCAGCATCCTTATAAATTTTCTCTAAATCCATCGCTTTTTCCTTTTAAAATTTGCCAAAAATCTTAACACATACCCACTTAAGCCACTCTTTTTAAAATTTAATAAGCCCCACGCTTGTATAATTCTTGCACTCATACAAAAAGGACACTCATGCTTCTCTTTAACCCTGTTGTTTTTAGCATTTTGGTGATGACGGTGCTATGTTTGCTGCGCTTTAACATCCTGCTTTCTATCCTTATCTCAGCCCTTGTTGCTGGTGTCATGTATAAGCATGGTTTTAGTGGATTTGAAAGTGGTTTGGCAAGCGGTTTTGAGAGCTTTTTTACGGCCTTAAAAGAGACCACGCAAAGCCTTATAAGCGGCATGCAAGGCAACCTTGAGACATCGCTTAGTTACATCTTGCTAGGTGCTCTTGCAGCTGCCATCGCAAATACAAATTTAACAGCCATTTTGATAAATGCAATGAGTAAATTTCTTAGCTCAAATAAGGTCATTTTTACGCTAACTATCGCGTTTATCGCTTGTTTGTCTCAAAACTTGATCCCAGTTCATATAGCCTTCATACCTATCTTGATCCCGCCACTTCTTGCTCTTATGAACAAAATGGGCATAGATAGACGTGCGGTGGCTTGCGCTCTTACATTTGGACTGCAAGCGCCTTATGTGAGCATTAGCGTTGGCTTTGGTCTGCTTTTTCACAATATCCTTAAAAAAGAGCTAGCAAACAACGGCATAAATACAACCATCTCAGACATCTCATCAGTCATGTGGATAGGTGGGGCTTCGATGTTAGTTGGTCTTATCATCGCCATTTTTGTCTACGGCAGAAAGAGAATTTATAAAACATCTAAATTTGAAAAAGCCGAGCTTGACGAGATCGAGCGCGCAAAAAGCCTTGAGATGACTAAAAAAGAGTGGGCGGTCTTAGCTGGTGCGGTTGTCGCCTTTGTCGTGCAAATTTATACTTCGCTCTTGCCACTTGGCGCGCTACTTGGACTTTTGGTCATGGTCGTTTTTGGAGGCATCGAATACAAAAAAGTAGATAAGATCATGGATAATGGCCTTGCTATGATGGGCTTTATCGCATTTATCATGCTTGTTGCTGCGGGATATGGCACCATTTTAAGAGAGAGTGGCGGTATAGACGAGCTTGTAAAATACGCTAGCTTGGTATCTGGCGGCAAGATAGGCGGAGCACTTTTGATGTTACTTATCGGACTTTTAGTCACGATGGGCATAGGCACTAGCTTTGGCACTATCCCTATCTTAGCCTCTATCTACGTACCGCTTTGCCTTAGCCTTGGCTTTGGTGTGCCAGCTATCATCTTGCTAGTTGGCATAGCAGCAGCTCTAGGCGACGCTGGAAGCCCAGCAAGCGACAGCACACTTGGACCAACGAGCGGTCTAAACGCTGATGGTGAGCACAACCACATATATGATACTTGCGTGCCTACATTTGTATTTTTTAACATCCCACTTATCATCGGTGGCGTCGTAGGTGCGTTGATACTTGGATAAAATTTGGCGTTAAAAGCGCCAAATTTCTCTTTTACTTTTTTCTCTTTTTGCCGATATAAATTTTGGAACATCTTTTGCTTTAGAAAGATTATTAAAAAATTTTAAAACGAGAAAAAGGATAAGCTCATGATGAGATCACTTTGGTCTGGTGTTTCAGGCCTACAAGCCCACCAGATAGCCATGGACGTAGAAGGCAACAATATCGCAAACGTCAATACCTATGGTTTTAAATACAACCGCGCAAATTTTGCTGATATACTAAGCCAAACTCCAAGAGTAGCTACCGCTCCACAAGGTCAGCTAGGCGGTCAAAACGCTATGCAAATAGGTCTAGGAACGACTATAAACTCAACTACAAGAATTTTCTCACAAGGCACACTAACAGCCACTGATAAGCAAACCGACCTTGCTCTTCAAGGAAATGGTTTCTTTGTCGTCTCTCCAGATGGCGGAACGACAAGATACTATACAAGAAACGGCGACTTTGTTCGTGATAAGGCTGGCAACTTCGTAAATAACAGCGGCTATATCGTTCAAGGCTGGACTAGAGATGATGAGACTGGCACTATCGACTCAACAGGTCCTATAAGCAACATCGTCATCAAAGAAGGCCTTACAACTCCAGCAAGAGCGACAACAGAAGTTAAAATAAAAGGCAACCTCGACTCAGGTAACAGCATCGGTCAAAGAAGTACCCCTATTTACGCACTTGATTCAATAGCTGGCGGACGTGACTTTAATAACGATGGAATTTTAAACGCTAACGAAGTTCATAACGAAAACGATACAAACAACGATGAATTTTATACAAACTCAAGAAACGAGCAAATTTTAACAGAGCGTGGCGTCGATCTTGGCGTTACATTTGACGAGCTTGGAAACGGTCTTGCTCTAAGAGATGGTCAAGGTATCTGGGTAAGCTACGCAAATGCTAAGACTGAGAAATTTTCAGTAGGTAGCGCTCTAGCACAAAACATCGGTCAGATCAACCCACCAGCTACACTTGATATAACACTAAATGGACAAAACATCAAAACTCAAGCTGGCACAATGACAAGCATCAGTGACGTTGCAGCTGCTATCAACGCTCAGTACAACAAAACTGGTGTTAGAGCTGAAATTTCAGAGGGCAACAAACTAACGCTTATAAACAGAAACAACTCAGGCACAACTGAAGAGACAAAAAACATCCACCTAACAGTAAATGCTGGAAACACAGTTGGCGGTCTAGCTAGCAAAGATATCATCACAGCTTATCAATATGTCTATACAAGCTCACAAACAACAGCTGTTCACCCAAATAACGACAAAATCGCAAGACAAATAACAACAACAGAAGATCTTCGTGCTGCTATGCAAGAGGATGCTAGAAACCACGTTGATTATAACGGCGATGGTCAAATAAGAGCAAACTCTGATGCTCTTGATGCAGCAAAACTTGCAACTGCTGCTCACAAGGTAGCTCCAGGTACAGGTGGCGCAGCTATAACAAATCCAGCCTATGCACTAGCATATAACAACGCTTATGCAGCAGCAGCTGGCACACCTGATCAAAAACACGCAGCAGGTGTTGCTGCACTTCAGGCAGTAGCTGGAGATGATACGAACGATGGCGTAAAAATAACTGTAAATAAACTAGGTCAATTTCAACTAGAAAACCCTACAAATGAAATAGCTGATCAAGCTCTTTATATGACTACAACTGGTCTTACAAAACCAGCTCAAGGCACAAACAACGCAGCAGTAAATGAAAACGTTCGCTTTACAAATATCATGAAAGCACTTGATGGCGCACTAAGCCCAGGTCAAGCTCTAAGAGCAAGTGGCAAGATGATGATGTCAAGCCACGGCTCAACGGCTGAAATTTTTGACTCACTTGGCTCAAAACACACAGTTAGTATCAGATGGGCAAAGACAGGCACTACAACAGATGGTGGAACTGAGTGGAATATGATCATCCAAGTGCCAGAGCCTGCTAAGATAAACTACACAGGCGAGGGTCCAGACAACGTCGTAACTGGCTCATTGAGATTTAACTCAAACGGCTCACTCGCTAGCTTTCACCCAGCTACGATAACATTTTCAGCTAACAACGGCTCACAAAGTGGTCAAAATGTTAGTTTAAATTTTGGTTTGGGAACTGATTTTAACGGACTAACAAGCTTTGATAAAGACTCTTCAACTGAGTCTATCTCACAAGATGGCTACACAGGTGGCACACTAAATGACCTAAAGATCGACGAAACTGGCACTATCATCGGTGCATTTACAAACGGCCAAAGCTTTGGTCTAGCTCAAGTTGCACTCGCTAGCTTTACAAATAACGAGGGTCTTCAAAGTGAGGGCGGAAACGTCTTTTCACAAACTGCAAACTCAGGCGAAGCAGTCATCGGCGCAGCAGGCACAGGCGATAAAGGAACGATCGCAGCTTCAAAACTAGAAGCTAGTAACGTCGATCTAAGCCGTGCGCTAACAGATCTTATCGTCATCCAAAGAGGCTTTCAAGCAAACTCAAAAACGATCACGACAAGTGATGAGATGCTAAACACACTTCTTCAACTAAAACAATAATCTAATATCTAACATGGGGGGGGCACTTGCTCCCTTTTAAATTTACAAATAAAATCAGCCTTCTTTTTGTAAAATGCTAAAAAATTTCACAAAAAGAGAAAATATGCAAGTAACACTTCTAAATCACACCCCACTAAATATCTGCTCTCACGCGATCCGCACATGCTGGCAAAGCTTTGAAAAAGGCGACAATGGCGGCGAAAAAGACGTCGAACTGATAGATAGGGTGGGTAATAAATTTAAACACGCTTCAACGCTAGAGCATCTTTACTACAACTTCTACATCCAAGGCATCTCGCGCGCACTACTTCAAGAGCTAGCCCGCCACCGATTGGCAAGCCTAAGCGTCAAATCAACCCGCTACACGCTAAAAGAGCTAAAAAAGGAGGAGAAATTTGAAGTAGGGCAGTTTGAGCGTGCGGCTAAATTTATCGTGCTAACAAATGACGAAATGGTCGATAACGCGAGCATAAAAGCGCTTGAAAATTTACGTGAAATTTTAGCCTCAACCACAAAAAGCCTTGATATAGTTAAATACTGCCTACCAGAGTGTTATAAAACCGAGCTTACATGGAGCATAAATGCTAGAAGCTTGCAAAATTTCATCTCTCTAAGAAGCTCAAAGTCAGCCCTTTGGGAGATAAGAAATTTAGCAAATGCTATCTACGACGCCTTGCCAAATGAGCATAAATTTATCTTTGAGAAGTGCTTGCCTGAGGATGAGCAAAACTAACATTTACATTAGTGCGATTTAGAAGTGATGAAATGAGCGTTAAATTTACTTTTTCAAAACGTAAAGAAGCTCGTCTACGTGGATGTTTCTAGCTTTTAAATTTCTACTGCCGCGGTAGGCGTTATACTTTTGGCGAAGTAGATGAACTTTGCCCATTTTATTTAGATTTTTATCAAATTCATCTTGGTTGATAAAGCCCTCTGAGTTAAACGAGATAAGGACAAATTTCGCCTTTAAATTTGCTATGAGCTCGAAAAATGCCTCGCTCGCTGATGATTTTTTATTAAAAACTGATCTGTTCCAGTCCTTTACGATGCCTGAGACTTTTGAAATTTTACTTGGCTCTTCATAGCTTGCGATGAGATTTAGCATGAAGTAGTTTGAGCCGTATGGATGCTGGTTATAAGGCGGATCAAGATAGACTAGATCAAGGCTATCAAGCTCTTTTGCCAGTAAATTTGCGTCCTTTTGATAGACCTCAAATGGCACGCTAAAATTTGAAAAAATTGGTTTTGTCAAATTTATATCAGAAGTGATCCTTGAGATGGCATTTTGCCCATGTCCTCCAAACTGACCGATGCCATCTTTATTTTTATGAAAACCTTTAAAAATTCCACTCGTATTTGCATGAACGCTTGCGTTATAAAGTAGTGGAGCTATGAAAAATTTTCTCATCTCCTCTGGTAACATCTCATCTATGAGCCTTCTTGCGGTGTCAATGAATTTGGCATTTTTCCTTGTGTAAAAGACCCGCTCGCCAAAAGCAATATTTTCATCATCTTGCGGGGCATAAAGCCTTGTTATAAAGCCCTCAGAAAGCTTATCTTCTATCTCTTTTTCAAGCTTTTTTTGCCAGAAATTTATCTCATCTCTTAGCTCATTTGTGGCGTTTTGTAGATAGCATGAGTTTGTGATGAAGCTGTAAAGCTCCAAGTCGTTTGTGACTAAAAATTCGCTATTTTGCTTTAAAAACCTAGCCACCACGCCGCTTCCACTAAAGAGGTCGCAGCAGCTAAGCTTCTCTTTTTTAAGCTCGTCTTTTGCGTATTTTACGCCTCGCTCGATAAAGCCTAAAAGAGAGCGTTTGTTACCAAGATAGGTTAAAATTTGCTCTTTTAGATAGGCTTGATTTTCTTGTTTTACTGGTTTCAAATCAGTGCTTTTTTAGTCCCATAGCGTCAAGATCGAGCTTGATCTCATCGTTGTTTATGATGACTAGACCTTGTGCTAAAATTTTGCTTGCTATGGCGTGTGCCTCATCAAGTGAGTGCATCTTGTAAGTGCCACATTGAAATTTATTTAGCTCTGGAATTTTATCTTGATCTTTAACCTCTAAGATATCTTTCATCGAAGCAAGCCATGCCTTTTTTACAGCTTCTTCGCTAGGTGTGCCGATCACGCTCATATAAAAGCCCGTCCTACAGCCCATCGGCGAGATATCTATGATCTCAACGCCGTTGCCATTTAGATGGTTTCTCATAAAGCCCGCAAATAGGTGCTCTAAAGTGTGAGTGCCCTTTTCTGGCAAAATTTCCTCATTTGGCTTGCAAAATCTCAAGTCAAAAACGCTGATATCATCGCCCTTTGGGGTCTTCATACTCTTTGCAAGTCTTACTCCTGGGGCTTTCATCTTCACATGATCTACGCAAAAACTATCAAGTAGTGGCATATATTCTCCTTTAAATTTTTGGTAATTTTAGCGTAAAAAAGATTTAAAATTTAAAGGCCCACGTAAATTTACATGAGCCTGGTAGTATTTTTGGGTATTAAAATTTATTTTTTCTAACGTCTGTTAGTATGACCTTCGCCATGCTGTCTATCTCGCTAGTTACGTCGTTTGTGTTACTAACAACGCTTCTATTTTCTTTTGTGACGTTATCTATTTGGGCAACACTTCTATTTATCATATTTATGCCCTCAGCTTGCTCTTTTATAGATTCGCTCATCTCGTTGATTGACTGAGCCAATACATTTGTATTTGCCTCGATCTCGCCTAGAGATTTTTGTGTGCGCTCAGCTAGCTTTCTAACCTCATCAGCCACGACCGCAAAGCCACGTCCATGTTCACCTGCACGAGCCGCTTCTATGGCAGCGTTAAGAGCTAGTAAATTTGTCTGATCAGCGATGTCACGGATGATGACGATGATGTTTTTGATCTCTTCACTTTGTCTTATGACGTCCCCTGTCTTTTGTGAGATAGCATTCATCGAGCTACTCATCTGCTCAACTGCAGCCGCGCTCTCTTGGATAGAGTCAGCTTGTTTGCTCGCACCATCAGTTAAATTTCTCATAGACTCAGCAAGCATCGTTGCTTTTTCTTCTAAAATTTGAGCTTGATTTAGGTTGCTATTTAGCATAGCGCTTATAGCATCGCCTGCGTTATTTATGCCAACTATCATAGCTTTTAAGTCAGCCTCTATATCATCTCTTAGTTCGATCTTAGCGGTATAGTCGTTATTTGAGTAGGCTTTTAGGATATTTATGACGCTGCCTAAATTTTGACTGATAGAGCTAAAGAAGGTATTTAGTAGATCTTTTAGCTTGATAAGTGATGGGTTGTTTGGATTCTCATTTAGTTTGACGCCTAAATTTCCTCTTATCATGTTATTTGCAGCTACATTTAGCTCTTCAAGCATGGTGTTATCTTTTTTGATGCCAGCTATGACTTTGTCTATGTTTTTATTTATCTCTTCGCTCATTACGCCAAATTCATCAGTCGTGTGGATGTCTAGCTTGCTTGGGGCGGTGCTGCTCTCGTAAGTGATAAATTTAAATGTATCAGAAAGCTTCTCTTGGATAACGCTGATAGGCTTAAGTGAGCGTTTTAGTAGCACGAAAACAATGGCTGAGAGTATGACTATGAAAAGCACTGCAAGCATTAGCTGAGCTTTTAAGATAGGCATAGTGTGGTTTGAAAAGGTATCCGCACCTATGGCGACGGTTGCAAGCCAGCCATCATCGTTGATAGGTAAAATTTTAGCCGTTACATCTTGGTTTTTAGAGTTTTTATATGAGATCAGACCATTTTCGTCAAATTCTTTATTGGCATATTTTTCTGAGACGACCTTTGTAGCTGGCAAGATAGTGCCAACTTCTGAAGCTACGTCAGAAAAGAGCATAGTGCCATCTTTTCTCATCACATAAGCATATCCGCCATCGCCAGTGTTGCCTATCTCGATGATCTTGTCGCTAACTTTCTTTACATCTACATCTATGCCAGCAACGCCAACAAATTTACCATTTTTAGTAACTGGAGCGGTGAAACTTACAACAAGATCATTTGTAGAAGTGACCCTTGGCTCGGTATAAATTTCTTTATTTTTCTCTTTTGTGCTCTTATACCAGCCTCTAGTTCTTGGGTCGTAGTTATCAGCTACGGTTGTTCTTTTACCATCTGACTGAAAGAAGTGTCCATCCTCATCGCCGTAATAGACATATTTCACCGCAGAGTTTGCGACCTTTTTTTCTAATAAGACAAAATTCATTATCTCATCGCCACTTTGAGCGCCTTCAACTGCTGATGAAATTTTCTTGACGTACTCTAAATTTTCATCAAAAAAAGTGTTTGCAACACTCTTTATATCTTTAAGAACCTGATCCTCTTTGCCACTGACAAGCTCAACGATCTTGTCCTTTGAAGTAAAATAACTAACCGCCGAGATAGCGCAAAACGAGATGATGAGTAAGATCATCAAGGCGAGTGCTATCTTATTTGTGATAGAACGAAACACCTCTGCTCCTTTAAATTTTGTTTGAAATCCATTTGCAAAACAAAATCGGAGCAAAAGTATAAATGTTTATAGTGTTCTCATAAATTCGGTGCTATAAATTCCCTCGATGCGTCTTTTCATATCATCATGCCAGCCATTTGTAAGAGTGGTGAGGGCGTTAAATTTCTCTAGTAAATTTAAATTTTCACTTGGCGCGTAAAATAGCCTATTTATCTCTAAAATGCTCATATGAACTGGGTCACTTTCTATAACCTCTATCGCGTCGCCTGCTTTGCATGAGCCTGGCGTAAGAACGCGGTAGTACCAGCCAGTAAGGCCTGTTTCGAAGATGTGAGTAGCCATATTTTCATTGCCCCATCTTTTTGAGAGCTTAAAACATGGCTTTCTAGGCTGTGAGACTTGAAGCACAAGTGAGCCGATCTTATGGATATCGCCCACATAGACGCAGCTCTCATCAAGCCCATCAACGCATAAATTCTCTCCCATCGCCCCATAAGCCATGTTTTTTAATCCTAAAAATTTCTCCCACTCGGTATAGTTTGCAAACGAATTTGCAAAGACTGCCTTTTCAGGGCCGCCGTGGTGCTTCGTATCAGCGACGCTATCGCCCTCAAAACCAAGCTCATTTGCAAAAATTTCGCCATTTTGAGCTACTTTAAAAATAGCCGAGCTCCAAGGTAAATTTAGCTTATCAGTCGCACCTTGCGAGCCGTAGTTTTTCACGCCTCCGATTAGTAAAGCTTTTAGTGTTGCCATTTCATCCCTATCAAATTTAGTTTATTCTTAAATTATTCGCATGAGTTAGCGCGATCGCGATAGCATCGGTGATATCAAGCGGTTTTATCTCTTTGTTTATGCCTAAAATTTTCTTCACCATAAATGCCACTTGCTCTTTGTCAGCCTTTGCCTTGCCAGTGACCGTTTTTTTCACTTGAAGTGGCGTATATTCGGCAAAGTCACCATGAAGCTGCAAAATTTTAAGACTAAGTGCCCCGCGAAACTGAGCGAGCTTTAAGACCGTTTTTGGGTTGTAGGCAAAGAAGATGTCCTCTATCGCGACCTCGTCAAATTTATGGTTTTTAAAGATGAGATCAAGCCCCTCGCAAAGCTCTGTTATTTGGTATTGAAGAGTATTTGGCTTTATCTTTATAAGCCCAGCTTCAAGAAGAGTAGTTTTAAATTTGCTCTTTTCAAGTATCGCGTAACCGCAATTTTTCGTACCTGGATCGATTCCTAAAATTTTCATCACAATCTTTTCAATACTTTTTCACGACTTTTTCACGCCGTGAAAAAGTTTGTCAGAGTTTAACAAAGGTTTTATTAAATTTAAGATAAAATCGCTAATAAAATTCATTAAATAAAAAGGGTTGAAATTTGCTAGCAGACGAGATTTTAGAGCTTTTACAGACAAAAATATCAGCTAATGAATTTGACTGCTACATCAAACAATTAAAATTTAATGAAAAGGCTTCAAACGAAGATTTTATAGTTTTTAACGCCACGAGTGAATTGATGGCTAAATTTATAAAAACTAGATACGCAGAAAAGATCGCCTACCTTTACGAAGTAAAAACCGGCAAAAAGCCAGAGGTCGAGATAACTAGTCAAACAAAGCTAAAAAACATAAAGCAAAACCAAGTAAATGTAAAGCAGATCAAGGCGCAAAGCAGCATTTTAAACCCTGGATATACATTTGAAAATTTTGTCTGCGGTGACTCAAATCAGTTTGCCTTTCTAAACGCAAAAGCAGTTGCAGACAAGCCTGGCGTGCTTTACAACCCACTTTTTATATATGGCACAACCGGCCTTGGCAAGACGCACCTGCTTCAATCAGTTGGTAATTATTGCCTAGATCAAGGCAAGGTCGTCATCTGCGTGACGAGTGATCAGTTTATGATTGATTTTACCACGCATCTAAATAGCCACTCGATGACTAAATTTCGTGAAAAGTACCGAAACTGCGACGTTTTACTAATAGACGACGTTCAGTTTCTAGGTAAAACCGATAAAATTCAAGAGGAGTTTTTCAACACCTTTAACGAGCTCATCGCCAAAAAAGGTCAGATCGTCATGACTTCAGACCGCCCAGCAAAGATACTAAAAGGCTTTGATGAGAGGCTAAAGTCTAGGTTTGAACAAAGCATAATGGCTGATATCACGCCACCTGAGCTTGATACAAAGATAGCTATCATCATCAAAAAATGTGAATTTGATAAAATTTATCTAAACAAAGAAGTGATCGACTACATCGCTACAAACATGGGCGATAATATCCGTGAGATCGAGGGCGCTATCATAAATTTAAACGCCTATGCAAGCTTGATGAGAGTTGAGATAACGCTTGAATTTGCTAAAAATACACTAAAAGATCTCATCAAAGAGAAGCATGAAAATATAAATCTTGAAACCATTATAGAGATCGTTAGCAAAGAGCTAAACATCAAGCCAAGCGACATAAAAAGCAAGTCAAGAGTGCAAAACATCGTAGAAGCTAGACGCATCATCATCTACCTTGCGAAGATGCTCACTGCAAATTCGATGCCTCAAATCGCAAACTATTTTGGTATGAAAGACCATAGCGCCGTTAGTCACAACATAAAAAAGATAAACGAGCTCATGGAGAGCAACGAAATTTTCAATCTCAGAGTGACTGAGATAAAGAACAAAATTTTAACAAAAGGATAAAAACAGAATGAAATTCGTGAATAAATGTGAAGAAATGAAAAATTCTTTTCACATTTTAAATAACGATGCTGGCGTGAGAAAAGATGGTTTTCACACTTTCACGCTACCAACTAATACAACAAAAAGAAAATTAAAAATAAGAGGGAGTATTTAATGAAGGTTTTAATAAACAAAAACATGCTTGAGAGCATAGTAACAAACACTAATCCATATCTCGAAAAAAGAGATCTTAGTGCTATCACTTCTCACATCTATATCTCTGCAAAAGATGGAGTTTTAAACATAAAAGCGACTGATCATGAGATAGGACTAGCATATAAACTAAGCAACGCAAAGATCGTTGATGAGGGCTATGCAACAGCAAATGGTAAAAAGCTACTTGACATAATAAAAAGCCTAAAAGATGAAGAGGTAACGCTTGAAACTGTTAATAACTATCTTTACATCAAACAAAAAAACTCAAAATACAAACTTCCAATGTATAAATTTGAAGATTTCCCAGAGTTTCCAACGATAGAAGGCAAGGCTAAATTTGACATAGACGCCATAATGTTAGGTAGAAGCTTAAAGAAAATTTTGCCATGCATCGATAGCAACAACCCTAAATTTGAGCTAAATGGCGCTTTGCTAGATATAAAACAAAACTATATAAATATAGTAGGCACCGATACAAAAAGGCTAGCTGTATTTAAATTTGCAAATGAAGCGAGCAATGAGTTTTCACTGATCATCCCTAAAAAAGCGATAAATGAAATTCAAAAGCTATTTTTTGACAAGATAGAAATTTACTATGATGAAAACGTCCTAATCGCTCAAAGCCAAAATTTTGAGTTTTTCACAAAGCTTATAAATGGCAAATTCCCTGACTATGAGCGCGTTATACCAAAAGATATCGCTATAAGATTTGAGCTAAGCAGAGATAAGATGGTTGAAGGCATCAAGACTATATCGATGCTAAGCGATCAGATGAAGATAACTTTTTCAAAAGAGAGCATCACATTTGAGAGCATCATAGAGGACAACTCTGAAGCCAAAACGATGATAGAGTTTCAAACAGGACTTGAAGAAGATATCAGCATAAATGTAAAAAATAGAAATTTAATAGACTTCTTACAAAGCATAGAAGATGAGAAATTTGAGTTTGGATTTAAAGATAAAAATTTACCTTTCGTTGTTAGCTCAAAAGAGCTTTTAACGGTTATAAGTCCATTAAATATATAAGTTAAAAAAGGTTTATGATGGAAAATAATTACGGCGCAGAAAATATTAAAGTACTAAAAGGGCTTGAGGCGGTTAGGAAGCGCCCAGGCATGTATATAGGTGATACTAACATCAGCGGTCTTCACCACATGATCTACGAAGTCGTTGATAACTCTATCGACGAAGCGATGGCAGGATACTGCGATACGATAGATGTTGAGCTTACACGCGAGGGCTCAGCGATCATTAGCGATAATGGCCGTGGTATCCCAGTAGATATGCACCCGACTGAGAAAATTTCAGCTGCGACTGTTGTTTTAACTGTGCTTCACGCTGGTGGTAAATTTGACAAGGACACTTATAAGGTCTCGGGCGGTCTTCACGGCGTTGGTGTATCTGTCGTAAATGCCCTTTCTAAAAAGCTAGTCGTAAATATCAAACGCGATGGCAAGCTTCACAGACAAGAATTTGCAAAAGGTATCCCACAAAGCGATCTTGAAGTGATAAAAACTACAAACCGCACAGGTACGCAAGTCGAGTTTTGGCCAGATGATAGTATATTTGAAGTGACTGAATTTGACGATGAAATTTTAGTTAAAAGATTTCGCGAGCTAGCATATCTAAACCCAAAGATAACTATAAATTTTAAAGATCAAAGAAATGGCAGAAGTGAGAGCTTTCATTTTGAGGGTGGACTTGAGAGCTTTGTAACTGATATGAACAAGGCAAATGCTGTCAGCAAAGCAGTCTCATTTAGCGGCGGCGAAGATGATGTTATGGTTGATTTTGCCCTACTTTACAACGACACTTATAGTGAAAATTTACTAAGCTTTGTAAATAACATCAAAACTCCAGATGGCGGTACGCATGAGGCTGGCTTTAGAGCGGGCCTTACAAGAGTTATCACAAACTACGTTCAAGCAAACGCTGCTGCACGTGAAAAAGATACAAAGATAACTGGCGAAGATATCCGCGAGGGACTTATCGCAGTTGTGAGCGTAAAGGTGCCAGAGCCGCAGTTTGAGGGACAAACAAAGGGCAAACTAGGTTCAAGCTACGTAAAACCTATCGTTCAAAAGATGGTTTTTGATGTGCTTACAAAGTATTTTGAAGAAAATCCTATCGAAGCAAGAGCGATAATGGATAAAGCTCTAATGGCAGCTCGTGGTCGCGAGGCCGCTAAAAAAGCTAGGGATCTAACTCGTAAAAAAGAGAGCATGAGCGTAGGCACACTACCTGGCAAACTAGCTGATTGTCAGAGTAAAGACCCAGTAATTAGCGAGCTATATCTGGTGGAGGGCGACTCTGCTGGCGGTTCTGCAAAGCAGGGACGTGATAGAGTTTTTCAAGCGATATTACCGCTTAAGGGTAAAATTCTAAACGTTGAAAAGGCAAGACTAGATAAAATTTTAAAATCTGATGAGATAAAAAATATGATAACAGCGCTAGGTTGTGGCATCGGAGATGAATTTGACGCTGAAAAGCTTAGATATCATAAGATCATCATCATGACCGACGCCGACGTCGATGGTAGCCACATCCAGACACTGCTTTTAACATTCTTTTTTAGATTTTTAAATAAAGTTGTAGAAAACGGCCACATCTATCTAGCTCAGCCGCCACTTTACCGCTATAAAAAAGGTAAGAAAGAAATTTATCTAAAAGATGAAAAGGCATTAAACGAATTTCTTATCGAAACTGGCATCGAGGGCGTTGATATAGAGGGTATCGGTAGTGCAGATTTGATTGATTTCTTAAAGATCGTTGCAGCTTATAGAAGCGTCTTAAAAGAGCTTGAAAAACGCTTTAACGTCCTTTCAGCGATCCGCTATATGATAGAAAATCCAGACATTGTCTCAAAAAGCTACAATGAAATTTTTGAAATTTTAAGAGACTTCTTAAAAGCTGAGGGTCACAACATCCTAAACCACTACGTTAGCGAAGATGAGGTTAGAATTTATGTCCAAACTGAAAGTGGTCTAGAAGAGCTTGTGGTAAATGAAAATTTATTTACAAATCCACTCTATGAAGAGGCACTTTACATCAGCCAAAAGATAAAAGAGCGTGGCCTAGACTTGCATAGTGACGTTATAGACGTGCTTGATGAAGTAGAGAAAAATGCGAAAAAAGGTGCATATATCCAGCGCTACAAAGGTCTTGGTGAGATGAACCCTGAGCAACTTTGGGAGACAACTATGAACCCTGAGAATAGAAGACTTTTAAAGATCGATATAAACGACGCTATAAGTGCTTCTGACACGTTTAATCTCTTCATGGGCGATGAGGTCGAGCCAAGAAGAAACTACATCCAAGACCACGCAAAAGACGTTAAACACTTGGATATTTAAAAGAAAAAGGATAAAAAATGAGCGAAGAGATGAAGTATGGCGAGAAAATTTTGAAAGAATTTGACGTAGAGAGTGACCTTGAGGTCTGGGAAAATAAGCAAACAAGGGACTATGTCATAAAGATTACTCTGCCTGAGTTTTGCTGCCTTTGCCCTCGCTCTGGTTATCCTGACTTTGCGACGATCTATCTTGAATATATCCCAAACAAGCTAGTTGTCGAGCTAAAAGCGATAAAGCTTTATATAAATAGCTTTATGAACCGCAACATCAGCCACGAAGATAGTATAAATGAAATTTACTCTGTTTTAGAGAAAAAGCTTGAGCCTAAATTTATGAAGATAGTGGGCGACTTTAACCCACGTGGAAATGTCCATACGGTTATCGAGATCAGCTCTGATCTAGTCGTAAAAAAGCCAGCTGAAGAGAAAGAATTTACTCCAAGAAGTAGGGAGAGAAGCTTTAGTGACAAAGCGCGTGAGAGACGTAGCACAAGCGATCGCGCTAGCAGTAGAGGCAGCAGAGATGATAAATTTCAAAAAGATGACAAACCAAGAAGAAGCTCAAATAAAGAGGGCTTTAGAAAGATAAGCTACGCAGATGATAAGAAGCCAAAAGTAGTCAAAAAGGATAAATAATGATAAGTGCTAAGCTTATAGAACATATCTTTAAAGCAGCATCTATATCACGTTGGAACGACTATCCAAAGATGACAAATTTAGTCGAGCTTGACAAGCAGGCTCATAAATTTATCATCGCTTATTTCATAGCAAAACAAGAGCAAAATGCCGATATGAATTACATCATCGAGGCTGGAATTTTTGAGTTTTTAAGCAGGGTCGTAGTCACAGACATACGCCCTGACGTCTTTCACCACATCCAAAAGACAAAAAAAGAGCAGATAAATAGCTGGGTTTTAAGCAACCTTGAGACGCTCATCTCAGATATCGAGGACGGCGAGTTTTTGGAGAGATTTAAAAACCACTATAAAAACGACAAAACTCACGAAAAAGAGCGCCTTATACTAAAAGCAGCCAGCTATCTTGCCACGAGGTGGGAATTTTCTATCGTCTATCAAACGAGCCAGTTTTTAAGCGACATCGACGAGCTTAAGGCGAAGGTTGAGGAGGAGATGGAGGATTACTACGAGTTAATCGGCGTTAGAAAGATCGCTATGAATCAAAAATTAGCTCGCCTTGTTGATCTAAGTGGCAGGCTAAGGTTTCAAAAGCGCTGGGCACAAACGCCTCGCATCCCTGAAACTGCGGTCTTAGGACACATGCTAGTTGTTGCGATACTAAGCTACTTTTACTCGCTAAAAGCAAAAGCTTGCAAAAAACGCCTAGAAAATAACTTCTTTTGCGCACTATTTCACGACCTACCAGAGAGCCTTACACGCGACATTATCAGCCCTGTAAAATACGGTGTAAAGGGACTAAATGAGATCATCAGCGAGTATGAGATGAGACTTATTGATGAGAGGATTTTGCCATTTGTGCCTGAAAAGATCAAAGATGAGTTTAGCTACATCCTTGGTATCAGAAAAGATGGCGAGAAATTTATAAAAGATGAGTTTGAAAATAGGACTTATGAGCGCAAGATCATCTGCCACGAAGGGACTATGGAGAACGTAAATGAGGATAAATTTAACCCGATCGATGGCAAAGCGCTAAAATACTGCGATAAGCTCTCAGCCTACATCGAAGCTGGAATTTCTATAAGCTACGGTGTCAAGTCAAAAGAGCTAACTGATGGCTTTAATAATATGTATAAATTTTTTAGCGAAAAACCTAAGATCGATGGAGTGGATTTTTTAGAAATTTGCGATGATTTTAATGAGCATTTTGGTTTAGAAAGACCCCCTCTCAGATGACTGCGGCACACACTTAATACAAGTGCTCTGCTGTGTTCCCACCCTGAAGCGGTGCTCATAAAAAGCATTGCACAGGTCTAAGAAGGAGCTTCGCAATCATACAAAAACTATACTTAAATTTAGTTTTATAGTTACATTTTTAAAAATTTAGCTTTAAGAGTATATAATCTCACATAAATTTCACCAAAAGTAGGGCAATGTCAGGAAAGATCAAACTTCGTTTTTTATCGGCCTTTAGAGATTTTTTTGTCTATCATCACAAGTCTTTAGAGTTTCGTGCCAAAATTTTTGCTGCGATTATCTCGGCTAAATTTGACCCAGATGAGGATGATTTTTTCATTTTAAATGACATCGTAAATGAAATTTATGAAAATGATCAGACTAGAAAAGACTTCTTAATCCAAACCGTTAGAGAGTACGTGGCAAGGGTCAAAAGAAGCGACAGGATCACGCTTGACACACTTCTTTTAAGCATAGATAAAGATATGAAAGATCACAAAAGATATGCTAAAAAGATAGACTTTTCGCACCTTCGCCGTTTGATGAGTGGCTGCGAGGAGGAAATTTTAGTGCAGCAAAGAGTATATGAGTTTTTGATAAACGAGGTCAAACTCTACTCGCAAAGTGCTTAAATTTCACTCAAATTTAATCAAAAATTTTTCGTAGCTTATAGCTAAATTTCTTAATTTTCAGCCTTGATTTTTCTCTATTTGTCTCGTTAGCTTAGGTGATTTATAACTAAAATTTAAAACAATACTTCATAAGCTAAATTTAAATTATTTTTGTGATAAAGCGACTGAAATTCTGTGCTTATAGACTTTGCTAACCATAAAATTTAAAAGCAGGATGCTACAAAATAAAAATAATTAAACGCGTAGATTAGCCAGCTTGTGATGAGTGGGACTGGTTGCACTTTCTTGGCGTCGCTTGCTTGCTACCCTGCAAAGGGTAAGAGACTAAAGCAAACCATAGGGCTTTAAAAGAGCATATTTGCTCCATTGTAAAAGAGAGTATCGACACAAAGCTAGGCAAAAACCGCCTGTTTTGGCACGGAGTGAAGTAAATTTAAGCTGCTTTTTGCACGGCAGCTGAGTGGGTTATGATGTCGTGTAAATTTAGTTTGTCTTTTCTAAAGAAGCAAAGGCAAAGTCCGATGACACTAAAGCCAGCAAATGCAAAGCAAATTTGACGCAAGATCGCGTGAAGAAGGCTTATCTTTTTGCCGGTTTGTAAATTTATGAGATAAATTTCTTGCGCTTTGTAGCCTGGAGTTTGTGCCTTTATGCTAAAAAATAGACACATTATAAATGAGATGAGGCTATTTACGCCAAAGATCGCAAGCTGGTTATGCAAAAATGCCTCTTTGCCATCAAGTACAAGATATGTTGTCGCATAAAATATTGGCATACCGATGATAAAAAGATCGATGATAAAGGCCTTCACTCTAGCCCAAATAGGTGCGATTTTTGCCTTTTGTTTTGCCAAGTTACTTTCCTGTATTTATAAAAATTTGGCTAAATTTCTAGCCGTTATCATGCGTGACGCAAAGCATAGTAGAGGTGCGCGAGACTTCGTATAAATATCAAGCTTTTTTATCTCGCTTTTTAGCACGCCAAAACAACCTATAAAAACGCTAAGATTTTTGATCTTAGCAGGCGTTTTTTGCTAAATTCTTGCATCAAACTAGCTCAACGCCTTTGCCACTTACCACTTCGCCGATCACGTAGCCATCGCTATTTGCTAGCACAGGATCAACGTTTTCTTTAGGTACAACAAGGATCATACCAACGCCCATGTTAAATGTCCTCATCATCTCGCTATCTTCTACTTTTTGAGCTAAGATTTTAAAAATTTCAGGCGTTTTTATAGCGCTTTTTTGTACCTTCGCGCCAAGTCCAGCAGGGAAGACGCGAGGCAAGTTTTCAACTATGCCACCACCCGTTATATGCGCCATCGCTGTGATCTTATCTTTTAATCTTAAAAAGTCGCTCACGTAAATTCTAGTTGGCTCAAGAAGCACGTCGATGAGCTTGCGCTCACTCACTTTTTCATCAAATTTTAGCCCGAGTTCGCTTACCACTTTTCTTGCAAGCGAAAAGCCATTTGAGTGCAGGCCGCTACTTGGAAGTGCGACTAAAACGTCACCAGATTTTACAAATTTGCTCCTATCGATCTCGTCAGCCTCAGCGATACCCACGGCAAATCCAGCAAGGTCAAAGTCGCCCTTTTCATACATCGACGGCATCTCGGCTGTCTCACCGCCGATCAGCGCGCATTGCGCCTTTTTGCAGCCGTTTGCGATACTTTTTACCACCTCTTTGGCGCTCTCTATCTCAAGCTTTGCAGTCGCGTAGTAATCGAGGAAAAAGAGTGGTATGGCGAAGTTGCAGATGAGGTCATTTACGCACATAGCGACTAGATCCTCGCCAACGCCATCAAATTTCTTAGCGTCGATAGCTAGGCGAAGCTTCGTGCCAACGCCGTCGGTTGCGCCTAAAATGGCTGGATTTTTATATCCGCTTGGCAGTCTGACCGCACCTGAAAATGATCCGATGCCGCCTATGACGTTTGGTGTTTGCGTAGATTTTACGAAAGGCTTGATCGCCTCAACAAAGCTGTTTCCAGCATCTATATCAACTCCGGCATCTTTATAACTTATCATTTTCACCCTTTTGATTATTTTTTAAAACTTTAGCCAAAAGTTGCTAAAATTGTTATCAATTTTCAAAAATGGAGCGAGTTTGCAGAATTTTCCAAACGCCTACGTCATCACAGGCTCGATAGCTAGTGGCAAAAGCACGGTTGTAAATTTACTAAAAGAGCGAGGTTTTAGCGTGATAGATGCGGACCTCATCGCGCACGAACAGCTTGAAATTTGTAAATGCGAGATAGTAGAAGTTTTTGGCGAGCAAATTTTAGATGAGACTGGCAGGATAGATCGCAAAAAACTGGGTGCTATCGTCTTTAACGAGCCAAAAAAGCTTAAAAATTTAGAACAGATTTTACATCCAAAGATAAAAGCTGAAATTTTTTTCAAAGCTTCGCAGCTTGAGTGCTTGGGGCAAGTTTATTTTGTCGATATCCCTTTGTTTTTTGAAAAAAAGGAGTGTTACGCTGAGTTTAAAAATGTAGCCGTGATCTACGCGCCAAAAGAGCTTTTGCTAAGCCGACTAATAAGCCGAAATGGGCTAAGCTTAGAGGATGCAAAAGCTAGAGTAGGGCTTCAGATGGACATCGAGCAAAAGCGAAAAATGGCAAAATTTGTTATCGATAATAGCAGCGACATGGAGAATTTAAAGCTAGAGATAGAGAAATTTCTAAAGCAAATTTGTGCTATTTCTTGATAAATTTACTAGCAAATTTATATGTTTGCAAGCTCTCTTTACTACCCAAATCCCAGCTATCAAGCTCAGCTTTTACTAAATTTGGAAATTTCTTGCTTATATCCTTTAGAGCATTACCGACCGACTTTCTAAGATATTCGCTCTCGTCTTCTTTTAGGCTAGAAAGCCGTCTAATCGCCTCATCTGGGTTATCTTTAAAATAGGGCCTGTTTGTCCATATCCTAAGCCCCTCTGTTACGGCTCTTTTTGCATTTGCGTTGCCATTTTTTAGCCACTCATCGATGGTTAAAAGTGCCTGCTCGTAGCCAACTTTTTTACAAAACTCGTCAAACGCCTTTGCTAGCACCTCTTGAACCCTCCAGTTTTCGTCTTTTGAGACTTCATCTCTCATAAACGCCAAAATTTCTTCACGATCTGATAGGTGTCCAAAGAGAAAAACCGCATACATCCGCACTTGATAGAGCTTCGAGCCGTATGCTAGGTATGCAAGCCCTTTGCAGTACTCAGCTCCCTTTGCTTTATAGTCAGCTAAGGCCCTTCTTTCTTGCTCTTTAAAGCCATTTTCTATTAAAGAAAACTCTTTTTCTAAATTTAAGATGTAGCTCTTCAAAGTGGCTCCTTTAAAATCACTAATAACTCTTATCTAAATTTTAGTAAAATCACGCAAAAAATAGAAGGATGGCTCATGCAAGTCTCAAAATATAACGCCAGCGGCAACGATTTTGTCATATTTCATACATTTTTGAGCAAAGATAGAAGCGAGCTTGCAAGACAAATTTGCAGCCGAACAAACGGCGTGGGAGCTGACGGGCTCATCGTGCTTTTGCCTTACGAAAAGGGCGTGAAATGGGAGTTTTACAACAGCGACGGAAGCTACGCTGCGATGTGTGGCAACGGCTCGCGTGCGGCTGCTAGATATGCCTATCTAAACGGCCTTGTGAGTTCAAGCGAATTTGCTCTGCTAACTGGTAGCGGCGAGGTGATGGCAAGCGTGAAAGATGAGTGCGTCGAGGTCGTGCTAACAAATCCAAAAATTTTAAGCGAGCCACTAAATGAAAACGGCAAAACTTGGTATTTTTACGATACTGGCGTGCCACACCTTGTAAATTTCACGCAAAATTTAGATGAATTTGACGTCAAAGAGTGCAGGGTGCTTCGTCAAAAATACAATGCAAATGTAAATTTAGCCAAATTTGATGGCAGAGTTTTAAAAGTAAGAACCTACGAAAGGGGCGTGGAGGACGAGACGCTAGCTTGTGGCACTGGCATGGCGGCTTGCTTTTACGGTGCTACTTTAAATTTAAACGCAGCGCAATGCCTAAAAGTCTATCCAAAAAGCGGCGAGGAGCTTGGACTTAGGCTAGAAAATGGCAAAATCTTATTTAGCGGAGCGGTGAAACACTGCTTTGATACGAGTATCGAAATTTAGCTTTTAGAGCGAGTTTTTGTGCTTGCTTTTGGTTAGTCAGAGCAAGCAAATTTTCAAATTTATATCGCTAAATTTGCGCTCAACAGCTAAGCTAAATTTATAGTGGTACTGATTAAAATTTAAATAAAAACCATTTAAGAGTTTAGCTACTTAAATATCTCGAAAATAAATTTATATGAAATTTGTTGGGGTGTAAAAATCTCCGCCGAAATTTTATTTACTGAAACTTTTAAACACTGCTTTTATACGAGTATCAAAATTTAGCTATTTTGGCTGCTAGTAGTTAAATTTGGCTAGTAGTTTGTAAAAGTCGCGGGTAGTAAATTAAAACAAAGAGTTTTATAGAAATTTTGTTATTAAAATTTAAAGTGTATAAAAAGGAAGATCTCCGCCGAAGCGGAGAAAAGGTGTTATTTCAAAGCATCTTTTGCTTGTTTTGCAAGTGCCGCAAATGCCTTCGCGTCATTCATAGCTAGATCAGCTAAAATTTTTCTATCAAGTTCGATCTTAGCTTTATTTAAGCCGTTGATAAATCTTGAATAGCTAATGTCGTTTAGTCTGCAAGCTGCGTTGATACGAACGATCCATAAACGTCTGAAATCACGTTTTTTCTGGCGTCTGTCGCGATATGCATAAACTAAACTTCTCTCTAGTTGCTCTTTAGCTTTTCTAAAGTGTTTATGTCTAGCACTGAAAAAGCCACGTGCTAGCTTTAAAACTTTCTTATGGCGTCTTCTTCTAACTACGCCTGTTTTTACTCTTGCCATATTTATCCTTTTACAAATTGGCGCTCACGAAGTGAGTCTTGCCCCTAAATTTGGGGGAGTTTGAATGACTTTTTTGTCAAAAACTTAAATCTACGCTGCTTTATACGCCGAGCATTTTGCGAACGGCTGGGACATTTGTGCTGTCCACGTATTTTGGGCCACGCAAATCTCTCATACGCTTAGTAGGTTTTTTTGTTAAGATATGGCTTCTAAAAGCAGAGCCTCTTTTTATCTTATTTTTACCTACTTTAAAGCGCTTAGCAGCACCGCGAACGGTTTTCATCTTTGGCATGCTAATCCTTTTTGAAATTTTATACGCAAGTGCGTAAGATTTGGATTATAGCGAAAAATCCTTTAGAAAATTTAAATTTCACTTAGACAAAATTTGCAATAAATTTACATTAAACTTAAAAAAATTTTAAAATTTATAATTAAATTATTAAATTTGGCATATAATCACATATAAGAAATTTTATTTTACTAAAGGAGTAAAAATGAAAGGCAAAATTCTCGCATCAATCGTCGCTATGAGTGCGATTTTAGGCACAAGTAGCTTGGCATGCACTACCATTTTAGTAGGAGATAAAGCCTCAAACGACGGCTCTATGTTAGTGGCTAGAAGCGCTGATAGCAAGGCTATAAAGGCTCAAGTCTTTTTGATACACCCAGCTACGAAAAACCAAACTGGCATGCACAGCTCAAAGGCGCATGACGGCGCAAATGACTTTACATATCCACTCCCAAAAGATGGCATGAGATACACAACTATCGCAAATTCACACACAAAACTTCACGGAGCAGTCGGCTACAACGAGGCTGGCGTTGGACTAAGTGGCACTGAGACCATCTACGCAAAAGATGAGCTTTTAAAAGTTGATCCATACAACGAAGAGACTGGCATCACAGAAGATGACATCCCAGACGTACTTTTGCCACGCATCAAAAGTGCAAAAGAGGGCGTTAAGCTTCTTGGCGAGATAGTTGAGACAAAAGGCGCTGGCGAGGGCTTTGGCGTGGTATTTGTCGATGCAAACGAGCTTTGGTACTTTGAAACTGGCACAGGTCATAAGTGGATCGCTTCAAAGATTCCGCAAGATGAATACTTCGTCACCGCAAACCAAGGCAGACTTCACGCTTATAAAGAGAATGATCCAAATTTCATGGGCGCAAAAGATGTCATCAAATTTGCGATCGATAACAAGACTTATGACCCTGCAAAAGACGGAGAATTTAACTTTACAAAGGCCTATACAAGGGATGATGAGAGAGATGTGACTTACAACTACCCACGTGTTTGTTGGGTGCAAAGTATGTTTAATCCAAGCCTAAAACAAGACTTCGCTGACGGTCAAAAATTTCCAGTATTTTTAAAACCAGAGAAAAAACTAAGTGTTGAGGATCTAAAAGCTGCGATGAGAGCCCATTACGACGGCACTGCGTTTGATAACTACGCTAGCAAAGATGAAGATAAGAAAAACATCTACCGCGCTATAAGCGTCTTTAGAACATACGAGTCTCACGTCATGCAGGTGCGCCCATGGCTACCAAAAGAGATCGGCCGTGTGACCTACGTCGCTCTTGGTATGGCTGATCTTAGCGTTTATTTGCCGTATTACGAGGGGCTTGATGGCTTTATAAAAGGCTACTCTGATGGCTCATACGATGCTGATGACACTTCGATTTACTGGGTTTATAGAAAGCTTCAAACCCTTGTGATGACTGATTATGAGAAGTATTCGCCAGTGGTAAAAGAGGCTTACGCTAAATTTGAAAAAGAGTTGGCGGTAAAACAGGCTAAATTTGAAGATGAGTACGTAAAGCTTTATAAAAAAGATAAGAAAAAAGCGGACAAACTCTTAAATGAATTTAGCCAAAAGACTATGCAAGAGGCTAAAGATCTAACACAGGAGCTTACAAATAAGGTCTTTACTATGCTTACAGCCGATATGGATGCTAAGCTAAAATCCCTAAATAAAGGCAAAAAAGACTAAATATTCTGGGCGTGAAATTTAGTAGCGCCCAAACTTTAAACAAAAATTTGGCAAAGAGCGTTTATAATGCGACAAAAATTCACTACAAAGGAAAAACGCTGATGCCTTGTCCCATGCGTAAAGCTCATTAATCTCGGCAAAAAACATATCAGCGATTTTCAAAAAACACGCAAATTTTTAAATGATTTTACATTTTTTCACATTGAGATAAATCCATTTTTGCTAGCAGGTCCGCTGCATTGTAACTGCATTTTTAATAGCAAAGCTAAGCAGTGCCTGAAATTTGGCAAGGACCTTTTTAGCAGGGTTTTTTATAAATTTTACTTTAGTTTAAGAAGAAGCGGGTGTCACCCACCGTGTTTGAGGTGATTAAATTTATTGTTTGAGCTGTGATAGTGAAAATTTGGCTTTTGGTGGCAGAAGGGGTTTCTACTTACGAAGCGTCGCCCCTTCCGCCCCCAAACC
>NZ_PIRX01000003.1:0-229645 GCF_003048605.1 Campylobacter concisus
AAGCCGTCCCCTTATCCCCCTTTTTAAATCCCCTAACCCCCTCGCACGTTAAAGGTGGCATGCAATGGTGCTTCGCACTGCATGCATTTTAAAAGCTCTAGCAAGTTTAAAATTTGGTGATATGATATACACACTCATAAATTTTAAAATTTGTTTTTTTAGTGTGTCACATGTGTTATGTTATTTAAATTATTAACTACTTATATGTGCTATATGGCTTTTTGTGCTTTTGGGATTATAAATTTTTCTAGCCCCGAGTGAGAGAAAATGGGGCTAGAATAAGGATTATTTTTTAGCTACAAGAGCGTTTTTTAGTACATCATCGATCGTATCAACTGCGATGATCTTCATGTCGCCTTTTACTTCAGCTGGGATATCGACAAGGTCGCGGTCATAGTTTTTACGAGGTATGAGAGCTGTTTTGATGCCAGCTTTATGAGCGGCGATAAGCTTCTCTTTTAGCCCGCCGATAGGCAGCACCCTGCCACTTAGCGTGATCTCGCCAGTCATTGCGATGTCGTGTTTGACCTTTGTGTCAGTTAGTATCGATGCGATCGCAGTTGCCATCGTAATACCAGCACTTGGGCCATCTTTTGGCACGGCGCCCTCTGGCACGTGCAAGTGTAGATCGTAGCGTCTATAAACGTCGCTGGCTTCTAGCTTGTGCTTGTCGTCGTCAAATTTTGGCACGATAGCCATCGGCACTTTTAGCTTTTTGTTGTCTATTAATACTTTTACCACGCTAAATGCGATATGAGCGCTCTCTTTCATCACGTCGCCAAGCTGACCGGTGATCTGCATATTGCCTTTGCCTTGGATCCTGATAGCCTCGATCCTTAGCACGTCGCCACCGACACTCGTCCACGCGAGGCCATTTACCAAGCCGATCTGATCTTTTTTATCAGCTGGCTCTATCTCATAGACCTTTTTCTCTAAAAACTCTTTTAAATTTTTAGCCGTGACGCTGATCTTGCCCTCATTCTTTTTAGTGAGGATATTTTTGGCGACTTTTCTTAGTATGTCAGCGATCCTGCGGCGTAAATTTCGCACGCCACTCTCTCTTGTGTAGTCGCTTATGATTAGCTCAAGTGCCTCTTTGCTGATACTAACGTCGCTTGGTTTTAGGCCGTGCTTTTTAAGCTCTTGGGGCAAGAGATATTTTTTAGCGATCTCAAATTTTTCTTGTGGAGTGTATGAGCTAAGCTCGATAAACTCCATCCTGTCGCGAAGTGCGGCTGGTATCATACTCACGTCATTTGCTGTGGCGATGAAGATGATCTTGCTAAGATCAATGTTGAAATTTAGATAGTAGTCTCTAAATTTATTATTTTGCTCTGGGTCTAAAATTTCAAGTAAAACAGCGGTCGGATCGCCCCTGTAGCTTCTGCCGACCTTGTCGATCTCATCTAGTACAACCACTGGGTTCATCTGCTTGGCTTCTATGAGCCCTTGCACGATGCGGCCTGGCATAGCGCCTATGTAAGTGCGGCGGTGGCCTCTTAGCTCATTTACATCCTCAAGTCCGCCAAGTGCGATCCTAACTAGCTCACGCTTTAGCGCCTTTGCGATCGAGTTTGCAAGGCTAGTTTTACCCACACCCGGAGGGCCTGCAAAGCATAAAATGGCGCCATTATTTACCTTTTCGCCAACGCCTCTAAGCTCTAAAAGCTCACGCAATGCAAAATACTCCTCTATGCGCTCTTTTGGCTTCTCTAAGCTGTAGTGGTCGGCATTTAGGTGCTTGCTCACTTCGGTGATAGATGACTTTTTCTTATATATGTTTTCAAATGGAATTTCAAGTACCCAGTCAAGGTAACTTTGCAAAGTATTTGCGTCGGCTGAGTCTGGGTGCATGCGGCTAAGCTTATCTATTTGTTTTTTGATCTCTTTATAGGCGTCATCTGCCATAAATTTCTTCTTCGCGTCAAGCTTTTTATTATACTCTTCAAGCTCCTCTTCACGGCTCGTGTCCGCTCCAAGCTCAGCTTGAATTTGCTTTAGCTGCTCTTTTAGAAAGTACTCTTTATTTGTCTTGTCGATCTTTGAATGGACTTTATTTTTGATCTCTTTTTGAAGCTTGTTTGCCTCGATCTCTTCGATGACGTAGTCGATGAGCTTTAGTAGGCGCTGCTCTAAATTTTCTTCGACAAAAAAGCTATAAGCGATCTGTTTTTTTAGGCGAAGCGCGCTTGAGACTAGATCGCAAACCCTGATCGCCTCAGCACTCTCTTCGATCGTTTTTAAAAGATCAGGCGGGAAAAAGTGGCTAAACTGCGAAAGCTCTCTTACTTTTTCTCTTAAAACTACGATGAGAGCGTCAGTTTTGACCTGCGATGGGCGCTTTACGTGGAGCATATCGACGATACCACGGAGTGGGTTTATGCCTGATTGTTTTAAAATTTTACCTTTGTCGATGCCCTGAAATAGCACTTTTACGCGTCCGTCAGGTAGAGGCACACGGCGCATTATCGTGCCGATAACGCCTGCGTCATAGATGCCGTCAAAGTCTCTAGCGCCGTCTTGCTGGGGCTTTGTAGGCACGACAAGGATCGGTGTCTCTCCTTGTATGGCAAGCTCAAGCGCTTTTAAATTTTCTTCGTCGCTTAAAAAAAGCGGCGTTATCATAAATGGATATAAAAATAGCTCGTCCTCAACTATGATAGGGATCTCAGTTGGGAAGCCTTTGTTTTCGTTTATTTGCAAAATTTCTCCTATTCAAACAGTTTTCTATACCATGCCACGTCAGGTTTGATAAGGTCTGAGTTTTTAAACGGTGACTCTTCAAGCTTTTGCTCGTAAATTTTAGCCGAAACGTCACGGCCAGTTCTCTTGTAAAGATCTGCTATTTGCATATCTAAGAAGTAAAGAGCGAGCTTAAATTTGATAAGCATGGTCTCGATAAGCGGCTTATACTCGGTATTTGGATACATATAAAGAAATTTTTCGATCTCAGTTACGCTATCCTCCATTAGCTTTTGATTGCGGTTTGGCTGGGTAAATGAGTCAAAATTTGCTTTTATCTTTAGATATTGAGCAAATTCTGTTTTTGGGCCGTTATCGCCGTATCTTTTGATGTATTCATCAAGATAGTGATTTGCCATGAGATACTCTTCATCATTTGCGTGAGCTTGGGCAAGGATGAGTAAAATTTGCTCCAAAAGCGGGCTTGCAACGTGCTCGCTAGCCATTGAAACGTAGTGTTTATCAGCTGACTCCAAGTCGCCATCTTTGATATCAGCGATAACTTGAGCGTACCACTCGTCTGGAGTTAGATTGTAAAGTTCGGTGTATTTTTCAGCACAACCACTAAAAAGCCCTAAAAGAGCTACGACTGCTAGAAATTTAGAAAATTTTTTCATGCTTTTCCTTAAAAATTTTAAATTCGCTTATTTTACATTTTTTGGCATTATTTTTGTATAAATTTTTTAAAACTATGCTAAAATAAGGCAATTTTACAAAACAGGAGTTAGTATGATTTTTAGTGTTAAAAGCCCTATTTTAGGCTTCGAGCATATCAAGACGATGGAACTTATTGAGCTCGATAAATTTTTTGTTAAGCTAGCGAGCAAAGATGACGAAACATCTTTTACAATGATAAATCCTTTTGCGTTAAGAAGTTATGAATTTGACATCCCAAGCTACTACGAAGAGCTTATGGATATCAAAGAGAGTTCGCAACTTAGAATTTACAACATCATCGTAGTTGCCCTCCCTCTTGAGAAATCAACCGTAAATTTCGTGGCTCCTATCGTTTGCAATATGGACAATATGACTTTATCTCAAGTAGTGCTTGACGTTACAAAATATCCACAATACGGACAAGCTGAAATGATAGAAAATTTCATACAAAAGTAAGTCGCAGGGAAGCTTTTTAAAAACAATCCTTGGTTTTCTTTTGTATCAAGGAGATTACAATGAAAACTATATATCTTCTCCTATTTGTTATTACATTTAGCTGGTGTGCGCCTGGGGAATGCACATCAGACGAAGCAAAGTCTATCGGTTGTAAAGTTACTAAACCTTATATTGAAAATGGCACGAAGGTGCAGTATTTGTGCTTTGTAGATGCCGAAGAGTATGTTGATGGTTCTTCTAAAAATATCCCTCACTGTATAACAACTTATCCTAGAACTTGGACGGTAGATACAAAACCTTTTCCACTTTTTTCTTCGCTAGCGCAAGATCACTTTCATATCTATGTTTATAACGGCGGGTTTAAGTCATTAAAAACCGCTGTAGATGACCATTCTTCAGCAGGGTTAAAACAAAGAGTTATAAATGGTAACCTAAATACAAGAGTAAATGGTGATATGGCAACCATTGGTGCTACTATTATGATCCAACGCGACGGCGAATATAACTTTGATCCTAGCCCAACTAATAATAAATCATCGGTTTATTCTGAAAAGATTTTTAAAAATGATGGTAGCTTTAGTGTTAGTAACTTTACACAGTGTCGAAGTGATTTTATTTATGATCCAAATAAACTTGGTTATTGTCAAAACTCGGCATCATCAACATTCGACTTTAGTGAAAAAAACGATCATGTACAAAAATATCTAACTGGCAAAAACGTGGTCTACGCCAGGCTCTACTGGGGTGGTTCTATCTATCAAAATTGGAAATTTAAAAATGAAGTAGCGTCAGATTTTATATCAAATGCATTGAACTTTATAAAAGGATATAGCAGGATAGACTTTAAAGTTCCTGGTGAAGAACAAGCCATAACGATAGACGCCAAACCAGAAGATATCTTTTGGACAGGTTCGTTCAGCGAGTATCGACCAAAGTCAATGACTATGGAGGCATACGAATACTATGGAGAAGAACACAAAGAACACCATAAAACGGCTGTAAAAGCTGGTATAAGCTACGTATATGTTGCAAGTGCTGATGTAACAAAGATTGTTCAAAAGAGTCTTGGAACAACAGAAGAGGAGAGAACTTTTTCTGCTGGAAATATCAGAGCTACGAATACTCCTTTTAAATACGATTTGCTAGAAGATAGTGATAGGTATTTTACTAGTAGAAAAGGAAAATCAGGTGATTTAGGAGGTGTATGGGGCTCATTATTGTTTTCGCCAGTTAATAAAAATAAATATGGCGGATATTGGATGCAGACACATCCAGCGCAATATGCTGGTTGGAGTCTGGTTATCATCTATGATTTTGATGATGAAACTGCCAGAGAAAATAATATAGAACCAAAGATGATTAGTATATTTGACGGTCTTGAAAAACTTGCTCCAGAGTGGCTTACAAATGATGAGCTTAAGCCGCCTGGGCCTTCTAAACCAAAAACTTCCAATATAGATATTGATTTTACTAATCTTAATAATCCAAAACATGGAGATATAAACGCTACGCTTACGATGCTCTCTTTTGGTGCCAAAAGGGAGGTTGAGGGTGATGATATAGAGATAAAAACAAAGCATAATAGTCTCTTTAAGAGTGTAACCAGCGAAAATAACAAAAAAGGTAATCAGTTTAACTCAACTATGACAAAATTTGGAAAACTCATAAATCATGACCAGAATTTTACTAACCAAATCGATCTAGATATATTTGATATCTCAAAATTTATAAAAAATAATGACACATATGTCAATATGCGTTTTACAGTTGCAACGACTTTGCTAGGAGATGATAACTTTAGGTCGGTAAATGCAGATCGTCCATATTTGGCCTTAGTTGGTTTTTCTAGTCGTATGTATAGACCAGAAGTTTGTTATGTAGAGGATTTGTACTATCAGGAGCCTGGCAAAAGCGGGTTCGTAAAAGCAAATAAAAAAAAGATAATGGACAAAGGAGTGTTAAAAAAAGAGATAATAGAAGCAAAAGGCATAAAAAAAGGGACTATATTAAAATTTATTGTAAAGATAATGAATAGTTCAACAAATGAAGATGCTGAAAATTTTGTGCTAAAAACCATTATTAATCCAAGCCAAAAATATGAGCCAAATTCAACGAATATAGTTAAGACAACGACAATACCTGACTATTCTGATAGTATGTCAGGGCTTGAGCACTACAACGACAACACTGGCTTGCAACGAAGTAGTGGTAATAATCTGACCTTTTTTTTAGGGAAAGGTGCTATATCAAATAAAGGTGGAACAATAAAGAGAAATGAAGGCGACTTTGCCTATGTTGTATACAACACTGAACTTAAGCAAGAATTTAAAGAAAATAGCTACAAAACAACCATTACAAGTACAAATCCTGCTATAAATTTAGATCCTTATGATACATATATTAAAAAATGCCAACCTTATGATTTTAATATAACATTAGAAAAGCAAGAAGAGCCAAATAGTTTTGTCCCAAGTAGCAAAGCAGATGATGGCACAGGGGCTTTTAAAAATAGACTTTTAACACAGATAGTCTCAAAGCCATTTGATATTTATATCACAAACTACGGAGAGGACGGTAAAAAAAGAGCGCCACACTATCCAGTAGATGTAAAGTTGGAGTTGGTTACATCATGCAACGCTACATCAAATTTATATGAAAAAAATATAAATTTTAGTGAAGATATGATTACAAATAAAAAAAGCGAGATCTTACTAAAAGATATCAAAGTAGATAAGGCTTATAGCACTCTTAAATTTAGAATTTCTCATCCTAACCCTAAGAAAAAAACAGATCCTACAGCACCAGATAAAATCACAGCATGTGAAAATTTAGATGACTTTGCCGTTAGACCAAACCACTTTAGACTCTGGGACAATGAGGCAGGTGCTATTATGAGTACTTCAACAAAGTCTTTTACGGGCGGCGAGACATATAATGACGCCATTTCGCTTGCTGCTATGAAGCCAAACGATAGTGATCTAGCAAGAGGCTATGCAAATAGCCTACTTGCAAGCCTTGTAGCTAAAAATGGTAACGTCTGTAATGCCATTTTAGATAGCAAAAACAGACTAAATGTAAATTTTACAGAGGCAAGCGGAGGGCTTGGCAAGATCACACGTAGTGCAAATAGCAACGATGGCTTTTCATACTCAGATATAGGCGATACAACTTTTTATGTAGTAGATAGCAGTTATACTTCAGTAGATCAGCACATTTCTCCAAGAGGTGATGACTGTGTGAAAAAATACAAAAAACCAGTGTTTGATCCAAACAACCCAGCAGATGATCCAGATGGTATCGGCAGGGTTAGCTGTGATATCGAGCTCAAAAAAGAAGGCAATGTCACATTTCAGTTTATCCCAGAAGATATGCAAATAAGTAATTTAAAAATCATAAAAGACGATGCCGTGACCTATCTTGACAATGACGGTATGCAAAAAGTAAAACTTTGTTTTGATGTGACTGCAAAACTATCTGATACATTAAAAAATCTGCATCCAGAGCTTTATGGTGACTATAGATATTTAGATGAGAAATATCTACCTGCAAAGTTTTATGTCGATGCTTGCTATGCAAATGAGGCTAATTTTGAGCTAAAACTGCATAAAGTTCCTTTAAATTTCACAGATAACAACGGCAATGTTGGCACGCTTGAAAAGGCAAATGAAGAAATTTTGTTTTTTGAAGTTCTTGGATCAAATACTAAAAAATTAACTGATTCTAACGCTAAAAAAGGTATGTTTTGTATTAAAAAAAGTGCTTTTGAAGAAGGCAAGGCTAGCGCTGAGGTATTTTTTAACTTCGCTAGAAAAGTAGATCACGCTAAAAACCCTTTTACGGTATCTAGCGATGATTTTAGTCTTGATAATTTAGATACGATTATAAATTCTAAGTCTTATAAATATGAATCTCCAGCCAAAAAAACATCGGCAAATTTCTACTATGGCAGGGTCTATGCGCCTTATTACGAGGGTCCAGCAGATGGATTTTTTGCCAAAATTTATTATGGTATATATTGTGATGATTGCGACAAAGCTACATATTTAACAAGCGGTACTGGCACATGGCAAGCTTTTCCAGCGGCTACTTCATGGTATGTAAATCCTTCACATAAGGTAGGGGTGCTTAAATTTGATGATTTTAGCTTTTCTAATAATACAGTTTTAGGAAATAATGTAAGTGCTGTAAATAATGGCGAACAACTCATTTTTGTAAGCAATCAAAAGCCAGTTAAAGACATAGCAAAGATGCATGCTAATATGTGGCTAATATATAATGAATTTAATAAAGATGCTGTAACGAATGACTTTACATTAAAATTTCTAGTGCCAGATGGTAACTGGGCTGGTAAGACACTAAAAGAAGGTTCAGAAAAGGGCGATGTAGGAAATGTAGTGGGTGCAGAGGGAAATTTCAAAGACCTAAGCAAGAAGACAAATAGGAGAATTTCTTGGTAGATTCTAGCCATTTTTTTGTAGATTTTAAATTTCAAAAAATAAGCATACATTTAGAACCAAGAAGATATACTTGCCCACTATGGCAAGATGCCACTATGTTAGTTACATTACGGAGATTGTAATTTGAAAATTCTTTTTTTTATTCTTTTATCTTTTATCTATGTTTTTGGTGATGCTGATCCTGATGAGCTTGAGTTGCCTGCTACTGTTAGAAAGTGTACTTCTGCTGAGGAAGCGGCTTGTGGTGCAGGCATTGTTTGTAGGATCGACTATGACAACATTAGACACTGTATAGGTGGATCTCAGGGAGTAGGACCAGTCTATCCGAAAAAGCCAGAAGTGGTTAATGGTGGTTCAATAAGCCTAAGTGGATACAGGGATGTAAGCTATTATAAAGACCTAAACAATAGCAACCAAATGAACGGAAAAGATAAATTTGTAAGAATTATCGGAGATATGGATGTTGTTGGTGCTAGTGTTGTTATGCCAAGAGTGAGTGGCTTTGGTTTTGAACCATCACTAAATGGTACAAAGGACGATCCTAGTGCAAATACTTCACCAGTAATAGAGAAAATATATATAAATGAAGAACCTGGTCTTGGCACAAGTAAATTTCCAAATTCATCTCGCGCGACTTTTAATTTTGAAGATAAAAGCGAATTTGAAAGAACAAATATAGATAAAACTAAGATCATATATGCCAGGCTTTTCTGGGGCGGTGCAGTTTATGACGACTGGGAAAAAAGTAGCGGTTTACTGAATGTCATGTATGAGAATATTTTTGGTTATTCAAGTGTTAGATTTAAAACTCCTGATGGCTTAGTGCATGTTATAAAAGCTAGAGAGGATGACATTAAATGGGATGCATCATTTACTCCGTATAATCCAAATACTGTAACACGTGATACATATTATAAATACTGCAAAGATCCAAAAAACCCTGATGATACTGGTGGTTGTGACACAAAATATACTTTACCACTTCACCCTGACCCTAATGATAAAACCAAGCCTCTAAAATCAACCGTTGGTGTAAGAAGTGGTATGTACTTTACTTATCAGGCGAGCGCTGACGTTACCGATCTAGTAAGGGCTAGTCTTGGTAAAACTAAAGAAGGTAGGACATTTGCAGTTGGCGGTATAGCATCAACTATCAAAAAAACTACTCCAAGAAGCTATAAAGTAATGATAGATGCACAAGAGCAAGACGCAAAGGTGGCTCATGGTACAGCTTTGTACGCTGATGGTGACTGGAGTATTAGCTATGTTGCATCCCAGTATGGCGGCTGGAGTCTAGTTATAGTTTATGATTTTAAAGAAGAAGGGGAGTTGAAATTGCCGCCAAAAACGGTAAATATCTATAGGGGTATGTCAAATATCTCGCCTCTTGTAAAAAGAAAAAAATCAACTTCAACACAAACTACTCAAAATACTTTATTGGGTTTAACCTTTGATGACCTTTTTACACCGACTACAGGAACTGTAAAATCAACTCTGGCTTTTATGGGCTTTGGCGGACGTAAAGAGCTTAAAGGGGAAGATATAAGAATAAAAAAAGGTGATAATTTTCAGAGTGTTTTTAGAACACCATCTTCATCAGAAGATGTTTTACCAAACTATGGAAATTTAGAACACAATCAATTTGATTCATCTATAACAAGATTTGGTAAGCTTGCTAATGATAAGAAGAAATTTAATGCGATGATGGATCTAGATATCTTTGATGTATCAAATTTTGTGGGTAATAAACTAAAAAAAATAAACATGCAGTTTGAGACGGTTGCTTTAAATACTGGTGGAGATACTCAGGGTGATAGACTAAATCTTGGCATGGTTGCCTTTTCAACTGAGCTTTATGATCCTAAGGTTTGCTATAGTGAGATATTGCAAGTACTTGATGCTAAGACAAATGTTTGGAAAGATGTTGCCATAAAAGGAGCCAGTGCCAAAGAGAATGAAGGTAAGGCAAAAACAGCAAAAACTGGAGATAAGTTAAAAACCATAGTAACCATACAAAATAATGGCAACGAAGATGCAGAAGAAACTTTTTTAAAGATAAAATTTGATCCTAAATTTATAAGCTATGAACAAAATTCAAGTTGTTTACTTGTAAACACTACTAACCCAAAAGCAGTTGACTGCAATCCTTTTAATGATAAAGATAAGAGAGTGGAAATAAATCAAAAAGAACATAGCCTCGAGTACGTAATAGGTGATGGTGCAGATGTAAAGAAAGGTGGTAGGCTTAAAGCAAACCATGAAAACTATGCTAGGCTGAGATTTATAGGTGTATTAAATTCTGAATATAAAAAGACAGAATATAGTGTAAGGTTTAAAAATAGCTCAATAGGCTTAAATTACAACGGTAAGATAAAAGAGTGCGATCCTATTGCATATGATCTAAAAGTTTTAAATGAAGAAGAAAATGACTTTTATCCTAGAAGCCAAAAAAATGACCCAAGTGGGAATTTTAAAAACAAGCTTTATACAAAGATAGCAAATAAGCCTTTTGACATAACTATATCAAACTATAAAAAGACTGATGGTACTCTAAAAGCACCTGACTCAAATACTGATGTGACATTAAAGCTAGTGACTGATTGTAGTTCTGATAAATCAGTCATACCAGCTGAGACTTTGCACTTTACTACTTCAACTCACACTATCACAAGAAGAGTGACCGTGCCAAGACCATATCCTGACTTACATGTAAAGCTTAGCTATCAAAATAAAATCACAAATTTAACCGATGAAAAATGTGCTGCTTTTGATAGTTTTGCAGTAAGGCCAGCAACATTTGGTCTTTATGATGCGATTACAAATTCAGCCTATACGGACAAAACTTTAATAGGTGGCAAAAGCTACAGTGAGATCACTCTTGGAGCTTATGACGCAAATGGTGGTTTGGCAAACGGCTATACAAACACCTTAAAAGCTGATAGCACAACCGATAAAGTACTACTTGCTTCAGTGAAAAAAGGCACAAGTGATTGCATCTTGCCAACAGCTATAAGTGATGGAAGTAGCGATCAGCTTCAAGTAAGTTTTAATGATCCTGATAAAGCCATAGGGATTATAAGCAAGCTTGGATCTACAAGCGATGATGATAGTGGATTTTCTTTTTCTGATATAGGTGAAGCGTACTTTGATGTAAGGGATGCTAGCTATACAAAAGTAGATCAAAAAGCAACACAGCAAGACAGTGACTGCGCACTTGGCAAGAGTTATAATGAAGAGGATGGGGATGGTAAATTTGGTTGTGATATAAATTTTAATCAGCATAAATTTAATTTTGCGCCAAAGGATCTTGAGGTAAGCGACTTTAAGATATTAGGAGGTGGTGTTAGTTATATTGCAAACGAAAAAGAAGCCCCATCTCCAACTTTAAGTTTTAAAGTAAGAGCAAGGCTTTTTAACGACAATCCAGCACTTCTTTACCAAAATGGTTGCTATGCAAACAATACAACATTTAAAATAAAAGCTGGAGAGATCATAGCTGAATATACTGATAATAGTGGATCAAAGTTAAGTAGTGATGCTGCTGGGGTAGATAGGCTAAATAGTGAAATAATATTTTTTGATGATAGCAATCCTGCCGCACTTGTAAAAAAGGTAAATTTATCTCCGCATGATGGAGCTTATAGTGTTAAGAAAGAGGCATTTGGAAGTGACGGCTATGCTGATGTAAGTCTAAAATTTAACTTCGCTCGCGAAAAAAATGTAGCCAAAAATCCTTTTGAGGTGACAAGCGATATATTTACTTTTGAAAGCTTGGCTGAGGATCAAAGTAGTAGAAATAAAACAAAGGGAGACAACTACAAAAAGCCAACCACAAAAACATCGGCGAAATTTTACTACGCTAGGACATATGCACCTTACTATGAGGGGCCAAACACTGGCTTTAAGGCAAAAATTTACTACGGAGTGTATTGTAATGGCTGCGACGAGAGTAAATTTATGTTGCAAAAGCCAGGATCGAGCGCTCGCTGGGAGGAGTTTGTAGGTACGCACTCATGGTATGTAAATCCTCTTCACGATGCTAGTTACGGCAATGTAGATAGATACGAATTTTCAAATCACACTATGCGAGATACAACCAAAGAGACAGCTCTTAGTGATGGCATAAGCTACATTTATGTAAAAAATAACCGAGCAGTTACAGATATAGCCAAGATGCATACAAAAAACTGGCTCATATATAATGAATTTGATAAAGATGCGGCGACAAATGATTTTACGCTGAGATTTCTCGTGCCAAATGGTGACTGGGCTGGCAAGACCCTAAAAAGTGGCTCTAGTAAAGGTGACGTGGGAAATGTTATAGGCGGCGAAAATAACTTTAACGATCTAAGCGATAAGACAAATAGGAGAATTTCTTGGTAAAAAGAGGCTTTTCTCTTATAGAGCTTATTCTCTCGATAGTCGTTGTGGCGATCATCAGCACGTCGATACCGCTTGTACTAAAGACCACATCTGAGCTAAATCAAAAGGCGGTTACGCAAGAGAGCTTGATGAATGCTAAGACCTACATGGGGCTTATCTTAAAAGCTCCTTTTAGCGACAAGGTCATCAAGGTCTCGACAAACATTGGCGGCAGTAGCGCTGAGGCGGCTTACTTTTTTCCTATCATCCTAAAGCCAGGTGATCATAGAAACGAATTTTATAAGATAAACAAAATAACAGGCGACGGACATAGAGTTTTTGCCTATACAAACTCATCAGATTTAGCACCTGATACGGCAGTTAGGTCTGTGGATTATTACAAAACAAAAAATAAAAATTTAAACACAACAAATCAAAATAGAGACTATATAGTTGGCTCAGACTATAATGTAATTGTGAATGAGAGCAATGGCTGGTTTAAGCCAAAATTACCATTAAAAATAAAAAGCAGCGACGTAAAAGAGATAGTAGTAACTGCAACTTCATACAAAAATGATACAAAACAAAAGACGACATCGGTGTTAAGATCTTACGCTTTTAACCTAGGTGAGGGCGGCTCGCTAAATACGAAAGCGTGGAAATGAAAAGAGCCTTTACGCTTCTTGAGCTTGTAGTCGTCATCGTCGTACTTGGTATTATCGCTATGATGAGCTTTAACGCGATAATGAACATCTACTCAAACTACTTTCAAACAAGGACAGTAAATGAGCTCGAGACGCAAACTGAGATCGCGCTGGAGCAAATTTCAAAGAGGCTAGAGCACCGCATAAAGCCAAGCGTGATCGCTAGAAAAACTGATGGAGCTTTTTTGGCGCTAAATGATAGCGGGGTAAATTTAAATGCCGAGTATGAAATTTTAGAATTTATCCCCTATGCGTATGAAATTTTTAATGACGTTATATCTCTTGATGCTAATGACAATGTCATAGAACAGGACGAAAAAGCAGGCAGATATAGTGGTTACGTGGATCTTACTAAGAGCTCACCAGCAACTGGTCTGATAAGTCCGGGAAGTAATTTTACTACTGGAGTTGTAGAGACTATAAAAGATATTACTTGTAGAAATGAGACAAGAGATGCCACTTGTGTGGATTTTGAAAATAAAGATGGCGGCGTTGTAGCGATATTTTCTGATGTTTATTACAATGTACAAGATTCTTTTGGATATAAGGGTGATATTACAAAGCTAGACATAGCAAAAGTTGGTGTAAAGGATGGTCAAAGAGGTATAAACGGCAACACGCTAGAAATTTCTGGTTTTGCAAACAAACAAATTTCAGAGCAATATCATCTAGCCTACACAGCAAATGCCATAGTACCAGAGCAGAGCCAGAGCCAAGCAGACAAAAATAACGGCGTTTTTGATCTAAATTTATACTATGACTATCGTCCATGGATGGGGCAGGGCTATAAAAACGGCGAAAAGGCAACCCTTGCCAAAAACGTTACGAGGTTTGTCTTTACTGAAAAAAATGGCGTCATCGTGCTAAAACTTTGCATGAGGGCAAAAAACTCAGAGATAACCATCTGTAAGTCAAAGGCGGTTTATTGATGAGACGAGGATTTACACTCATTGCAGCGATATTTTTTGTGGTAATCGCAAGCTCTATTTGTATGCTAGCTCTTTCGATCGCTAGCACTTCAGTTAAACAAAATAGTGAAATTTATCTAAGAGAGCAAAGCGAGCTGGTAGCCCGCGCAGCGACAGAATACGCCATGCTAGCTATCATAAGCAATGACTTTTATAAAACTGGAGCAGTTTGCCTTGGCGACGAGCATAATCCGATAACTGGCGAATTTGGTGATCTTTTTACCTTTAGAGTATTTGTAAAATACTTTGGCGATATGGGCATTTGCTCTGGTGACGCAGTGGCTGCTACTGGAGCAAATCAAGGCACAATAATGCTCGATGTCTTTGTCAGCTCAAAACCAGGAAAAGCCTCAAATCCTATAAATTTTCACAAACGAACTCTTCAGAAACTTTAAAATTTTATAAAGATTTTACTTTAATTTGCTTTTAGTTTAGCCGTGTTATAATCATCTTACTTTCTATAAAGGAGATTGCGATGAACATAAGCATTGTAGGAAAACAATTTGAGCTAACAGAGCCCATCAAAAACTACATCCAAGACGCTTTTGACACCCTTGGCAAGTACAACCTTGACATCATCTCAGCAAGATGCGTAGTAGGAGCAGACGAAAAGCAAGGTAAAAAGGGCTTTAATGCAGAATTTTCTCTAAATATGGCACATAAAGACACGATAGTCGTTCGCCAAAAAGATAAAGATCTCTATGCAGCGATCGATCTTGCTATCGAAAAGGCTTCAAAAGTTTTAAGAAGAGAGCACGATAAGAAATTTACAGTAAAAGGCAAGGCTGATGATAAAGAATTTCGCTCTAGAATAGGCGAAGAAAAGATCGAAGGTGTCGAGGAGATTGTGCCTATGGAGCTTGAAATTTACAAACCTCTTGAGGTAGAAGAAGCACTTGATAAACTAAAATCAAGCGATAAACAATTTTACGTATTTAACGATGTCGATGCCAAAATGCGCGTCATCTACAAAAGAACAGACGGAACTTTTGGTCTATATTAAAACTAGGGGGCGCTTTGCCCCTAAATTATTTTTAATATAAATTCTCTATTCTTTAGTTATTTAAGCTATTTTTAAATGATTGCTAACTATAATACGACTTCTTTTAAGTGTTCCGGATTAGCTCAGCGGTAGAGTAGGTGACTGTTAATCACTTGGTCGCTGGTTCGAACCCAGCATCCGGAGCCATTTATATTCAAAAATCCTTTTAAAATCCCGATTTTAACTATATTTCAAGAACTTTAAGTTTTCTTATTTTTTGTATTTTTCCCCTTTATTTCCTCTCAGTTTTATTGCTATTTCAAAGTATATTATTCTGTTTTGCTGTCAAAATATGATTATATGTTCGGCTTTTGGTGAAGTTAAAATAATTTTTTTATTCATCCTAGCTTCATTTTAGGCTTTTATAATGCGCTCATCCAAACGAAAGTTGGAAATCAAAAATAAAAGGATTAAAAATGAAAAAGGTATTAGGTGCAGCAGTTTTAGCAGTAGTTTTAGGAGCAACAAGTTTGCAAGCAGCCATCACGTCAAAAGAGGCTTTAAACATAGCTGAGAAAAACTTCCCAGGCTCAAGCGTCAAAGATATCGAGATGAACGTCAAAAAGGGCGTTACTTTTTATAAGATAGAGTCATTTAAAGATGGTGTCAAACAAGAGATCAAGATCGATGCTAACAGCGGTCAGATCGTTAAAGTAGAGAATAAAAATAAAAAACATATCTTGCCGATCGAAGCGGTAGATTTTTCAAAATTTGCTCTTAGCATTGATGAGGCTGTGGCTAAAGCTCAAGCACTCGAGGCTGGCTGGAGCCTTGATGAGGCAGAGCTTGATAATAAAAATGGTGCTTGGATATACAAAGTAGAGCTTAAGCGCGACAGGAGCGAGAAAAAAGTGATCATAAACGCTCAAAATGGCGAGATAATCGGCAACTATACAAAGTGATCTAGCGCCCTTTTTGGGCGTTAAATTTATAAAGGTGAAAAAGATGAGCGAAAATTTAGAGCAAAATTTAAACGATAAAGTTAGCAAGCAGGGTTTAGAGAAAAATTTGAACGAAAATTTTAGCCAAAACGCGAGAGAAAATTTAAGTAAAAATACCAAGCCTAGCGTTTATAAAAATAGTTGCGAAAATTTAGGCAATAGCGAGCAAAGCCCTGAAAATTTGGATAAAAATCCTAGTGAAGAAAGTAGTAGCGCAGAAATTTTAAGTCAAGCTACCTCAAAATGCAAAGCTCAAAATTTCTTTAAAAATGCGCTTGAGCTTTCGCTTCAAGGTGCAGCGGATTTGCTTATCTACACTGGCAAGGCTGGAGTTTGGCTATCAAACGCTTCAAACTGCCTAAAAGACGAGGCGCAAAGGGCTGAGCTATCAAAGAAAAATGAAGAGCAGGCAAAATTTGAAAGAGTGGCTTGCATCTTGCCAGAAAGAGTTAAAGAGCTCATTTTAGAGCGCCTAAAAACAAAGCCAGAAGAGGTGGAATTCGCGCCGATCTATCTAGCTAAAAAACAAAGTTTTGGCTCGCTTGGAGCGGAGTATTTTTATGAGGCAAGGGCTAAATTTAATGGCTTTTTATATGATTTTAAGATAGGCGCAGCAAATGGCGAAATTTTAAATCTAAAAATAAAAAGCCAAATTTGATAAAATAGCTGGCAAAACCAAGTGAGGCAGGTAAGGCAGGGATGAAAATTTTAGTCGTCGAGGACGAAATGGACCTAAATAGCGTCATTACAAGGCACTTAAAGAAAAACGGATATAGCGTCGATAGCGCGTTTAACGGCGAGGAGGCGATGGACTTTACCGCTGTGGCGCACTATGATCTCATCGTGCTTGATCTTATGATGCCAGTGATGGACGGACTTACATTTTTGCAAAGATCGCGCACCGCAAAGCTAGCGACCCCCGTGCTGATACTAACGGCAAAGGACGATGTGGATGACGTTGTAAAGGGGCTTGACGCGGGTGCGGATGACTACTTGGTCAAGCCATTTGACTTTAAGGAGCTGCTAGCTAGGGTGCGCACGCTCATTCGCCGAAACAGCGGTAACGTGGCTAATGAAATTCACGCAGGCGAGCTAAAGATCGACCTTTCTAAAAAGTCAGTCGAATTTAGCGGCGAGCAGATCGAGCTAACTGGCAAAGAGTATGAAATTTTAGAGTTTTTAATGCTAAACAAGGGCAGAATTTTAACTCGCGACCAGATCAAAGAGCACGTCTGGGACTTTGACTACACGGGCGGCTCAAACGTCATCGACGTGCTTATAAAAAACATAAGAAAAAAGCTTGGCGAGTGCGATGTGATCCAGACTAAAAGAGGGCTTGGCTATGTTGTTAAGGATTAAACAAGCGCTTGCAAACATCCCGATAACCGCGCGCGTAACGCTTTGGTACTCGTTTTTTATCATCGTTATTGTGGCGGCTTTAGTTGCTATCTCGGCAGTCGTGGCGGATGAGGTTTTTGAGGACGTTAGCCAAAAAAAGCTAGCCAAATCAGTCACCAAAATAGCCAATGATATGGATGAATTTGAGCCATATGATGATGGGATATTTTTTATAAAATATAATGCAAAAGGCGATGTGATCGGTGGTCTAGCGCCAAAACACTTTCAAATTTCACTTAAAATGAATAGCGGTGCAGTGCGCCTTTTTGAAAACGGCGAAAACCGCTTTTACTACTACGATATCGCAGCTAAAGGCAAAGGTGTCTGGGTCAGAGGCGTGATAAATGCGGAGAAATTTTTTAAAAAAGAGGGGCTATTTTTACTGGCTCTTGGCGTTTTTGTGCCGGTTTTGTTTCTCTTTGTGCTTTACGGCGGCTATAAAACGATAAAAAACGCGATGAAACCAGTCGCCACGATGTCTAAAACTGCGCTTGAGATAGGCAGCAGCCAGGACTTTTCAAAGCGCATAGACCTGCCTGCTAGCAAAGACGAGCTGCACGCGCTTGCAAGCGTTTTTAACCAGATGCTCGACTCCCTAGAAAAGGTCTATCAAAACGAAAAACAGCTCACCTCAGACGTCTCGCATGAGCTACGAACACCACTTTCTGTCATCATGGCTGAGAGCGACTACGCTAAAAATTACTCGCAAAATTTGGACGAGGCCAAGGAGTCGCTGGAGGTCATCTCTAAGCAGTCAAGAAAGATAACCTCGCTGATAGATCAAATTTTGGAGCTTTCAAGACTGGAATCTGGCAGAAATTTGGAGCTAAAATATATAAATTTAAGCTCTATCTTGCAAAATTTAGCTACCGACTATGAAAAGCTAGCAAATGCAAAAGGGTTAAAATTTAGCTGCGTTGTAGCGTCAGATGTCCAAATCCTTGGCAATGAGCTGATGATCTCAAGGCTGGTGGATAACTTTTTAAGCAACGCACTAAAATTTGCAGAAGCTAAGATCGAGCTAAATTTAAGCCTCACAAAAACGCATGCACTTTTGTCTGTAAAAGATGATGGCGTCGGTATCTCTAAAAAAGACATCGAGCTAATCTGGAATAAATTTTATCAAGTTGAAAGCTCAAGAAACAAGAGCCAAAACAGAGGCAGTGGTCTTGGCCTTGCCATCGCTGCAAATATAGCTAAAATTCATGGCGCAAAGCTTGGTGTAAAAAGCGAAGCAGGAGCTGGAAGCGAATTTTGGGCTGAATTTGATCTTGTAAATTTAAAACAAGTATAAATTTAAGCAGTTTGCTAGACAAAATTTACGCAAGAGAAAAACAAATATAAGAGCGAATTTAAATTTCACACAAAACTATCAAGGCTATGAGATAGATGAAAGTTGAGCAAAGTATATTAAGATGTGTGATTAAAAGCCGATTTAAAGGGCTTTTAAAAGAGTTTGTAAAGTTTTGTAAAGAAATTTTTGCCACCTTGTCTTTGAGCAAAACTCACTCTGACTACGAATTAACTGCACTTTTCTATGCCTTTTTATAACTTTGATATTTAGCAAGCTTTACAAAATTTAGCCAAGAGCCACGAGCCAAACAAGAAAAAGTCAAAAGCCACGCGAGCAAAAACCAAAAACCAAAAACCAAAAAGACACTAAATCTAGTGCCTTTTATCGTTATCTTTTGCCAAGCTTCCCGCACGCATCAGCGCGGCACCTACTGCAGTGTGACATCTGGTCTATATCGCCGCCTATCGATCTGCGGATGCGGTGGATCTCATCAGTTGAGGGGGACTTTAAATTTTCAAAAGGGGTGTCATGCACCGGTATCATCGCCATGCAGTTCATTATGTCAGCTCCCCACTGCTTTGCCTTTGCCGAGATGCTTTGAACGTGATTTATATTGACCCCAGGGATGACTACGGTGTTTATCTTTACTAGCATGCCAGCCTCTTTTAGCTTGCGGATGCCCTCGTCCTGGCGTGCTAGCAGTATCCTAGCAGCCTCTTCGCCGTAGTAGTTTTTACCCTCATACCTCACCCACGAATAGACCTTCGAGCCAACATCTGGCGTCACGGCATTAACAGTCACTGTCACGTGGCTCACGCCAAGACGTACGATCTCATCAACGTGCTCAGGCAGCGCTAAGCCATTAGTCGAGAGGCAGAGCAGGGCGTTTGGGAAGTGGGACTTGCACTTTTCAAAGGTCGCTAGTGTCTTGTCAGCGTCGCACATCGGATCGCCAGGTCCAGCGATGCCGATGACGGATATATCTTGTCTAAATTTAAAGAGCTTTTCTAAAAATTTCACCGATTCATCTGGCGTTTGCACCTTTGCTGTTACGCCAGGGCGATTTTCATTAGCGCAGTCATATATGCGGTTGCAGAAGTTGCACTGGATGTTGCAGCGTGGGGCAACTGGTAGATGCACGCGTCCGTAGCTAGCGGAGGCCTTTTTGTTAAAGCATGGGTGACTATCAAGATCAGCTTTAGTGCGAAAGATCATTAGCTCTTTTTCCTTCCAAATTTAATGGCATTTGCATGGCAGACATTGAGGCAGTCTCCGCAGTTTGTGCAGTTTATCTCATCAGGTCTTGTCTCCATCTCGCACTTGCGCAAGCATGCGTCGCAGTCGTCACAGGCGCTTGTTTTATAGACGCGAAAGATCGAAAATTTACGCAAAATTTCAAGCACGCCACCTGATGGACAGACGAAGCGGCACCAAAGGTTGGCTATGATTAGAGAGGCTAGCATGACCGAGATGATGATCGCCGTGCGTGTGACCCACTCCCATTCGCCAAAGCGAAGTGACAAAGTAACGGCAGTTAGATACTCGTCGCTCGTTCTTATAGGTATCATCATGCGTGGATTGCCCCAGACGAAATAGACCCAAAGGCTGATTGCTATGGTAGCTAGCATGCCTATTTGAGCGATTATCAGCTTTTTGCTGCGGATTTTTAGCTTGAAAAATGCAAATTTACCAAGCATTTGATTGACAAAGCCAGCTGGACAGACCCATCCACAAAATGCCCTACCAAAAAGGATGACAAGCGCTGGGATAAATAGCCAAAATCCAAAAAACAGCGACGTGATCCGCCCCCAACAGGTGATGATAGGGCAGTTTTGGCAATTTACAAATGGCACTACAAAAGGGCATCTAAAAATGCCGTAATATGCCCACTGACCGATGCCTGCTATAAAGATAAGCTGCACTAGGCGTCTTGTCTTTGTTGTGGGGGAGTTTTTGCTTTTCTTTTTTAAATTTACATTGCCGCATGCACCGCTATTAGAGTATGCGCTATTACAGCTACTACACATCTTTTACACAAACCTTTCTATAAGCTCTAGCCCACGCGCTGAATAAATGGAGGTAAAGCCATGTTTTTCAAAAATTTCTTGCCCCTCGGTGTCGCAAACAAAGTCTGCAAAGTCATTTGCGAGCCTTTCATCTTTTACATATTTCATTATATTTAGCGTAAAAGTGAGCGGTCCAGGCGGGATGAGCTTTTCATCGATGGGCATATACTCGATCTTATCTTTAAACCTATCATGTGTTGTTAGGCGCTTTTCGATGATCGAAGCATCGCCCTTGCCATCAACTAGATCGCACATCATATTTATGACGCATGATCCGTTTGCGACCATGTTTTTCATCACCGCATCAGTGAGGTTTGAGTTTTTTAAGATCCCTTTGACTGGGCCACTGCCAGGGGGCGATGATCTAAGAGGCAACATCACTCTAACTCCTGGCTCTGCAAGGTCCTTTAAGTCGCGAATGCCTGCTGGATTGCCTTTTGGCACGACTAGGACGTAGTCGGTAAAGCATAGCGGTCTAAAGTGAAGGCTAAGACCAGCTTTGCGAAGTTTTTTAGAAAGCTCTAAAACCCTTGCTCCAAAGAGCTCGGTCGTGCTTTGAAGTGCTAAAAGCGACTTGCCAAGAGCACCAGCAAAGGCGCCGGTGTATTGGATGTTGTGCCCTGTTCTTGACTCGTAAATGGCATTTAGCTCATTAAAAGCTTCAGACAAGCCTCCACACGACCAAACTTAAATGGCGTAAAGCCAGCCAGCATCGTTTGCGGAGTGGCAACAGCGGCTGTGGCTAAAGCGCCTTTTAAAAAGCCACGGCGTGATATACCGGTTTGTTTTAATTCCACGAAATCTCCTTTTGGGATTTAAGAAATGTAAATTTGATATTTTCGGCACGCGAAACTTGTGAAATTTGACTTTTGAAATTTGCAAAAATGGTAGTTGAAGGTAAATTTATGCAAATGTAAATTGCGACCGCAATCTAGATTTGAGTGATTATAGCCAAATGCTAGCTTAAAAATCGAGATAAATTTTAAAGCGCAGGGATAAATTTGCTAAAGTAAATTTATTGTTTAAAAAATAATTAAGAATTTAGTCGTCGATTTGATGTATTATTTTATAAATAATATAAAAATGTATTGTCAGTTTTTACATTTTTTGATATACTTCGTTCATAAAATCATTAGTATTATTTTTAAAATAATACAGAAAGGGGCATCTTGAAATGATAAAAATAAGCGACATATCTGAGATAAAAACTGGTCTAGTTTTAATCCGCAAAAAGGCGGATAAAAATGTAGATAAGAAATTTAGCTATAAAGTAGTCTCGCTAAAGTCCTTTAATGAAAATGCACTTTTTGATGACACATTTGCCGATGAGTTCATATCAAGTGAAAAAATAAGCGAGGAGTATAAAGTGAGCCATGGCGATGTTTTGTTGCGCCTTAGAGAGCCAAATTTCGCCGTTTATATAGACAAAGATTATGACGATCTTATCTACTCATCTTTAATGGTTCGCATAAGGGTTAAAAGCGACATATTTGATCCGCGTTTTGTGGCGCATTATCTAAACAGCAGCGCCGTTAAAAGAGCCCTTGCACCAGATGTTTCAGGCACTACAATAGCGATGATTGGCGTTGCAAGCTTAAATAACATAAAAATACCAGCCATAAATTTGCAAACTCAAAACAAGATAGTAAAATACCTAAATTTAGCTCGCCAGGAGAGCGAAATTTTACGAAATTTAGTAGCTCAAAAGCAAAGATACCACAAAAGCATATTTGAAAATTTAATAAAAGAGGAGAACTAAGATGCAAAAGACCACTCAAGATACCATAAATAACGTAGTTTGGAAGGCTTGCGACACGTTTCGCGGCACAATGGATGGAAGCGACTATAAAGACTATGTCTTAACGATGCTTTTTGTTAAGTATCTATCTGATTTTTATAAAGAAAAGCTTGAATTGCTAAGAGCCGAATACGGTGACAAGAACGAGAGGATCGAAGCAAAGCTAAAGAAAGAGAAATTTAAGCTTGATGAGAGTTGCACCTTTGAGTATCTTTTGGCACACAAAGAGGCGGTAAATTTAGGCGAGATAATGAACAAAACGTTAGAAAAGATCGAAGAGGACAACAAAGATAAGCTTGAAGGTATCTTTAGAAGCATCGACTTTAATAACAAAAACAAGCTTGGCGACACAAAAGAGAGAAACGCTATCTTGAAAAATTTGCTCGAGGATTTTAGCGACGCTAGGCTAGATCTTCGCCCATCTATGCTTGAGGGCAACGACATAATAGGCGACGCATACGAGTATCTTATAGCTCATTTTGCGAGCGACGCTGGCAAAAAGGGCGGAGAGTTTTACACGCCAAGCGAGGTTTCGGCGCTTCTTGCAAAACTGGTTGAACCAAAAGAGGGCGATATGATCTACGATCCTACCTGCGGTTCTGGCTCGCTTCTTATCAAGGCTTCAAAAGAGGTCGGTAGCAAAAATTTCCGCCTTTACGGACAAGAGAAAAATGGACAAACTCACGCACTTTGCAAGATGAATATGTTTTTGCATGAGATAAACGACGCTGTCATTGAGTGGGGTGACACGATCAGAAACCCGCTTCATCTACAAGACAACCTTATAAAGACATTTGACATAGTCGTGGCAAATCCACCCTTTAGCCTTGATAAATGGGGTGCTGATTTTGCTGGGAACGATCCTTTTATGAGATTTGCTAGCTATGCTTTACCGCCAAAGAGCAAGGGCGACTACGCATTTGTCGTGCATATGATAAAAAGCTTGGGCAGTAACGGCAAAATGGGCGTCGTACTTCCGCATGGAGTGCTATTTCGCGGGGCAAATGAGGGCAAGATCCGCCAAAAGCTGATCGAAGAAAATTTACTAGATGCCGTCATCGGACTACCGGCAAATTTATTTTACGGCACGAGCATCCCTGCTTGCATACTCGTTTTTAAGAAAAACCGCGCAAACGAAGATGTGCTATTTATCGACGCTAGCAAAGAATTTGAAAAAGGCAAAAACCAAAACTCGCTAACCGAGCAAAATATAAAAAAAATAGTCACTACCTATAAAAATAGAAGCGAGATAGAAAAATACTCCCACTTAGCAAACCTTAGTGAGATAAAAGAGAACGACTACAACCTAAACATCCCTCGCTACGTCGATACATTTGAAGAAGAAGAGCTTGTGGATATCGAGGCTACAAAGGCTGAGATTTCACGCCTAGAAGCCGAGCTAAAAAGCGTTCAAAGCAAGATGAGCGAGTATCTTGCGGAGCTTGGGCTATGAGCGAATTTAAAAATTTACCGAGCGGATGGAAGGTCGTGAGGCTTGGAGAAATTTGCAATGTTAAACAAGGATTGCAAATCCCTATATCGGAAAGATTTTGTGAAAATGCACAAAATAGATATTTTTATATAACAAATGAGTTTTTAAAAGAAAAATCGGAAGTCAAGTATTATATTGAAAATCCTCCAGAGAGTACTATTTGTTTTTGTGATGATATATTAATGACGAGAACTGGTAATACGGGCATGGTTGTCACGAATGTTTTCGGTGTTTTTCATAATAATTTTTTTAAAATTGCATATGATAGACAACTTATTAAAAAAGAGTATTTTGTTTTTTGTCTTACTGGATCAAAAATACAAAGTGAAATTTTAAAAAGAGCCGGGAGCTCAACAATACCAGACTTAAATCATAGTGATTTTTTAAGTATAAAAATTCCGCTTCCGCCACTAGACGAGCAAGAAAAGATAGCAGAAATTTTATCTACTTGGGATGAGGCTATAAATTTGACTATAAATTTGATAGAAAGCAAAAAACAGTTTAAAAAAGCTCTTATGCAAAATTTACTCACAGCCAAGATCCGCTTTCCCCAGTTCAAAGAAAAGTGGAAAGAAATAAAGCTTGGTGAAATTTGCGAAATACAAACTGGAAAGTTAAATGCAAATGCTATGATACAAGGCGGAAGGTATAAATTTTTTACTTGCGCAAAAGAGGTTTTTGAAATAGATGATTACGTATTTGATACAGAGGCTATTCTTGTTTCAGGCAATGGAGAAAATGTAGGGTATATACATTATTTTAATGGTAAATTTAATGCGTATCAAAGAACGTATGTGTTGGATAAATTTACAGAGAATATTTTATTTATAAAATATTTCTTAGAATTTGCCCTTAAAAGAAAAATAGAAATAGAGAAAAAGGATGGAAATACGCCATATATAGTCTTATCAACGATATTTGGTTTTATTGTAAAGCTTCCAAATTTAAAAGAGCAACAAAAAATCGCAGAGGTTTTAACGGCTTGCGATGATGAGATAAATTTACTAAATTTAAAGCTTGAAAATTTGAAAAAACAAAAACAAGGCTTGATGCAAAAACTACTAAAAGGAGAAATGAGAACATGTTATGTGAAAAAAGCAATGTAATAATGGCAATCGCATATGATTTTGACGGAACACTAGCAAGAGGCAATATACAAGAAAATTCTTTTATACCAACAACACTATGTATAAAAAAAGAAGATTTTTGGAACAACGTAAAGGAACTATCTGAAGAAAACAATATGGATGAGATATTGTCATACATGTATTTGATTGTGAAGAAAGCAGATGGTGCTGGTGCAAAAATTACAAGAGAGGAGCTTAGCAAACACGGTAAAACTGTTAAATACTTTAACGGTGTGGAAGAGTTTTTTGAAAGGATTAATGATTATGCTGCACGAAAGGGGATATCGATTGAGCATTATATAGTATCATCAGGCACCAAAGAAATGATCGATGGAACGACTATAGCGAATAAATTTAAAAATATTTATGCGTCATCATTTATGTATGATGAATACGGCAAACCGACTTGGCCAGCTTTGGCAATTAACTATACGACAAAAACTCAATATTTATACAGGATAAGCAAAGGAATTCTTAACGCTTGGGACAATAAACTAATTAATAAATATATACCAGAGAATGAAAGACGTATTTTATTTGAGAATATGATATACATAGGTGATGGAGAAACCGATGTTCCAGCTATGAAGTTACTAAAAACTAATGGTGGAACTTCAATTGCTGTTTATGATGAAAATAAAGAGACTGCCAAAACTCTTTTGGAGCAAAATAGAGTTAATTATATTGCTAAAGCTGACTATACTGACGGATCGGAGATAGATGCTATTATAAAATCTACGATAGATAGAATTAGTTTAAATTTAACAAATGGAAAATTGCAAATATATAATAAGCAAAATACTGCAGAAATAAACATACAAAAATCCAATAATCAAGTAAGAGATAAACAATATTATTTAGGTGTTCTTAAAACGGAAGGATTTAAATTAGAAGATACTAACAAGGCGAATAAAATATATTTAAAAAAATATTCATGGGATGACCACGGATATCAAACCTCGTTTTATATATGGAATAATGGAAATTATATTGGGACAGCTAAGATAGCGAAACTAAGTCAAAATAAAAAAGAGCATACTGCAGATTTACTGGAGAAGAATTTTGATAAGTTAGATGATGATTTTTTCTCTGTTATACGCTTTAAAAAAGATGAGATAGATGAAGAGACTAAAGAGGCATTGAGGTTTTTATTGAATGATATTAGTAATACTAATAAATACGATAATAATGAAATTGTAAAAAAATCTTTAAAGAGAAGTTAGCCAAATAAGGATACCAAATGATCCCAGATACTTCAGAAAATAAGATCCAGCAAAACAGCATAAATTTACTTCAAAGCTTGGGCTATAAATTTATAAGCAGAGAGGAAAATTTAAAACTTCGCGGCGGTAAATCAAGCGAGGTTTTGTTTAGGGAAATTTTAACCAAAAAGCTTGGTGAGATAAACGGCTATGAGTATAAGGGCAAGAGGTATAAATTTAGCCAAAGTAATGTCTTAAAAGCGGTCGATGAGCTAGCTGGGGTATCTTTAAACGAAGGGCTAATGGTCGCAAACGAAAGGATCACAAATTTACTCTTACTTGGCACCAGTTTGGAGGAAAATTTAGAAGATGGGACGAGGAGGAGCTTCTCTTTTAAATTTATAGACTTTGAAAATTTACAAAATAACGACTTTTACGTAACGGAAGAATTTGAAGTAAGCAGAGTAAGCCAGAGCGACGCACAAAAACACAGAAGACCCGATCTTGTGCTTTTTATAAACGGCATACCAATAGTCGTGATCGAGCTTAAAAAATCAAGCGTGAGCCTTGAAAATGGCATAAAGCAGCTTGAAAAAGAGCAGGGCAAAGATGAGATAGCGCACCTTTTTAAATACATCCAGCTAACTATCGCGGCAAACGGCAGTGGAGCAAGATATGGCACAACTGGCACGGCGTTTAAATTTTATAGTGTGTGGAAAGAGCAAGACGAAGCAAAAGAGAGCTTAAAGAGCTTGATAAATGGTAGAGAGGTGAGCGCGCTTGATATGACGCTCTTTGCGCTACTATCTAAAGATAGGCTGCTAAGGCTAGTTAGGCACTATATAGTGTTTGATCAAAAGATGAAAAAAGTTTGCAGATATCAGCAGTTTTTCGCTATCGAAGAGACGCTAAAGAGAGTATCAATGATAAAGGACGGCGTAAGAGCGGGCGGACTCATCTGGCATACACAAGGAAGCGGCAAGTCGCTCACGATGGTGATGCTAACAAAGCTTTTAAAGCAAATTTATATAAACTCAAAGATCATCGTAGTAACTGATAGGATAGATCTAGACGGGCAGATACACAAGACCTTTGAAAACACGGACGTAAAAGCAGGACGAGCAAGTAGCGGAAGCGATCTGATAGAAAAGCTACAAAGTGGCGTTAGCGTGATAACTACGCTTGTGCATAAATTTGAAAAGGTGCAAAACCAAAAGGTAGTGATAAGAGATGGCGATATATTTGTGCTAGTAGATGAGAGCCACCGCACGCAAGGCGGCAATCTGCATAAGGCTATGAAAAAGGCATTGCCTCTTGCTTGTTATATAGGATTTACTGGCACGCCGCTTTTAAAACGTGAGAAAAATAGCTTTGCGAAATTTGGTGGAGAAATTCATAGATATACGATAGATGACGCGGTAAAAGACGGAGCCGTCTTGCCGCTACTTTATGAAGGGCGATATGTGGGTCAAGAGGTGCTAGACCCTGAGGGGCTAACTAGGAAATTTGATCTCATATCAAGAGAGCTTGGCGATGAAGCTAAGAGGGACTTGCAGCAAAAGTGGGCGAGGTTTGAGCGTGTGGCATCAAGCGAACAAAGGCTGGAGCTAATAGCTGTGGATATAAATGAGCACATTAAAAAGACTTTGAAAAAAAGTGGCTTTAAGGCGATGCTGGCAACGCAAAGAAAATATGACGCTATAAAATATCATAAGATATTTGAAGAATTTGGAGAGATAAAAAGTGCTTATGTGATATCAAGCAACGAGCACGAGGAACTTGAGGGTGGTCATAAAGAGTATGTCGCAAAAGCGTGGCAAGAGACTATAAAAGACTATGGCAGCGAGGAGGCGTATCTAAAGTACGTAAAAGACGAATTTATTTATGGCGACGAGATAGACCTGCTTATCGTCGTGGATAAGCTTTTAACTGGATTTGACGCGCCGAGAGCAAGCACGCTTTATATAGATAAACAGCTAAAAGAGCATAATTTGCTCCAAGCCATAGCTAGAGTAAATAGACTTTATGACGGAAAAGATTATGGATATATTATTGATTATAGAGGGCTTTTAGGCGAGCTTGATCAGGCGCTTACTAGCTATGCGTCGCTAAGTGGCTTTGACCCAGAAGATATAACTGGAGCTGTGATAGACGTAAGAAGCGAGATCGTAAAGGCAAAGACCTACTATACTCATCTGGACGATCTTTTTAGTAGTGTGAAATTTAAAGACGATCTGGAAAGCTACGTGGCGGTTTTAGAAGATGTGCAAAAACGAGACGACTTTAAAGAGTGGCTATCACAGTTTGCTAGGGCGTTTAAGCTAGCGCTTTCTAGCGAGAAAATTTCCGATATCTTAAGCGAAGAGGAGATCAAAGTTTATAAGCAAAGGGTTAAATTTTATAACGAGCTAAGAAAGACTGTGCAACTAAGGTATCACGAGGCTTGCGACTTTGGCAAATACGAAGCGCAGATGCAAAAGCTGCTCGATACTTACGTAAATGCACAAGGGGTCAATGAGCTTACGAAGCTCGTAAATATCTTTGAGACAGAATTTGACGATGAGGTGCAAAGGGTCGAGGGTAAAAACGCAAAGGCTGATACGATCATCAGCGCCGTAAGCGCGGTGGTAAAAGAGAAAATGGACTCAAATCCAGCGTTTTATAAATCAATAGCGCAACAGATACAAGATATCATCGACGAGTACAAGGCAAAAAGGCTAAGCGAAGAGGAAAAGCTTACCAAAGCAAAACTGCTAAAAGACCTAATAACTGGTGCTTTAAAACCAAATGAAGACAGGTATCCAAAAGAATTTAATGGTAAGAAAATTTTGTTTGCCATTTATGATAATTTGCTTGACATTTTAGGCGATGTGGGGCTTATGGATGTCGAGGTAGTAGCTAAAAATTTGAGCGTGAAATTTTATGAAATTTATGAAAAAGCCTCAAAAAAACCAGAATGGCACAAAAATAAAGACGTAGAAAACGAGATAACAAGCCAGATGGAGGATGCTCTTTGGGATGTCGAGGACGAATACAGCGTTTCTATCGATGAGAAGGAGAAAATTTACCAAACTATCCGAGGCATAGGGATAAGCTTTTATGTTAAATGAGGTGAAAATCATCAAAAAAGAGGTGAAAAATATCACCTTAAAAGTTAGACCAAATGGCGAAGCGATCCTAACTGCGCCAAAAGCCGCAAGCGATGAGCATATAAAATTTATCATAAAAAAAAGAGCTAAATGGATAGCACAAAAGCGTGCGTTTTTTGCCTCATTTAAGACGCCCAAAAAAGAATACGTAAGCGGCGAGGACTTTAAATATCTTGGGCGAAGCTACCGGCTTAAAGTCGTGCAGTCTAAAGAGGAGCGTGTAAGGCTGCAAAGAGGTTATCTGGAGCTCTTTGTGAAAGATAAAAGCGACCTAGAGCGAAAAAGAAATTTGGTCTATAAATGGTACCACGAAAAGGCGATGCTATATTTTTTTAATATCTTGCAAGAGTCTAACAAGATGGTAAAACAAGATATCAAAAGCGTAAAAATAAGGCAGATGAAAACAAGATGGGGGAGTTGCAACCCATATAAATCATATATAAATTTAAACATAGAGCTTATCAAAAAACCAAAATCGTGCATCGAGTATGTCGTATTTCATGAGCTTGCTCACCTGCTGTATCCAAATCACTCAAAGAAATTTTATGACTATCTAGTGCTTTATATGCCTGATTGGCAAAAACGAAAGGAAATTTTAGAAAGAGCTTAGAAATTTTGGCTTAAATTTTGGGCTATTAAACATTTTTTGTATTTTAAAACCTAAGAAAAAGTTATGAAAAAGTTTTGATTTTTTAATGTTGATAAAGTAGCTGGTGGGTTCACCAGGACTCGAACCTGGGACCATCCGGTTATGAGCCGGATGCTCTAACCAACTGAGCTATGAACCCGCAGTTGAAAGAAAATCGTATTATACAAGAAAAAGCTTATCTAAATATAAAAAATAGTCTTTTTTATGTGGAGTGTAAAACGAATAAATTTAAAAAGAAAAAGCCCTAAAATAGGGCTTATAAATTATTTATAATTTTTTATCGCAGCGTCTAAAATCTCTTTTGCAGCATTTGCATCTTTAAATTCTTTCACCTTAACCCATTTGTTTGGCTCAAGAATTTTATAAGTTTCAAAGAAATTTTTGATCTTATTTAGTGTCGCAGCTGGCAGGTCTTCGTAGCTTTTTATCGCCTCATATCTTGGATCGATCTTTGTAACTGGCACAGCCAAAAGCTTCTCATCCATGCCTGCTTCATCCTCCATCACTAAAACGCCTATCAAACGGCAAGGGATAACGCTACCAGCTTGGAGTGGGTACTCGTTTAGCACCAAAATATCAGCCGGATCGCCGTCAGCTGCAAGTGTGTTTGGCACAAAGCCGTAGTTTGCTGGGTAGAACATCGCTGAGTAAAGCACGCGATCAACTACGACTGCACCGCTATCTTTGTCGATCTCGTATTTGATATTTGAGCCATAAGGTATTTCGATTACGGCATTGATTTTGTCTGGGTTTGAGCCAAATTTGATCTTTGAAACGTCCATATATTCGTCCTTTGTGTTAGAAATTTTCGTGATTTTAGTATTTTTTGCATTAAATACTCGTAAATTTAACTACTTTACAACCTCTACGCTATCGACATCGATCTTCGTTTTTGTAAGCTCTTTATCCACCTCGCCTCTTATCCTTAAAGGCGTATCTTCGTTAGCTGTTACATTGCCCCACTTATTATTGTCAATCTCAACAACGATAGTATCGCCATTTTTATCGGCAAATTCATATTTGTCTGATTTGATGTGTGACTTTATCTTGCCCTCAAGTACGACTTTTGCGTCGTCATTTAGTTTTAAAGCTTCTTTTACGCTTATAACATTTTCGCTTTTGTGATTTGAGGCAAAGCCTCCAGCCATTGCGATGCTAGCAGCCAGTGAAGCGATAAAGATTTTTTCATTTTTATCCTTTTTGGTTGGTTGTTAAAATTAAAGGATATTATATTTTTGGTGTTAATAAATGGTAAGTTTTAAAACCTTGCACCTTTTGATGCAAGGTTTGTGAATTATAGAAGTTTAGCTAGTAAATTTTTGATGTCAGCTACGATCTCGTCGATGCCACGCTCACCATTTACCACGTGAAGTAGCTCTTTTTCGCTGTAAAATTTACGGATAGGTTTGATCGGATCAAGATAGACTTTCATACGGTTGTTAAAGACTTCGTTATTATCGTCAGCGCCTCTTGCACGGCCTAGCACTCTAGCTCTTGCCACATCTTCGCTGACATCTACTTCGATGACACCTTTTAGAGAAATTTCATCTTGCTCGCTTAAGACCTTGTCAAGCTCAGTCATTTGCTCAACGCTTCTTGGGTAGCCGTCGATTATGATGTTTAATTTGCTTGAACTTTTGATAGCTGAGACGATCGCATTTACGACAACGTCAAGTGGGACCAAATTTCCTTTTGAGATAAAGCCGTCTATCAGCTTGCCAAGCTCGCTACCACTTGCGACTTCAGCTCTTAAAAGATCGCCAGTTGAAAAGTGTGCAAATTTCTCATCATGCTGTGCGATGATCGATGCATCTGTTGTTTTGCCGCTGCCTGGAGCGCCGATGATTAAAAATAAATTCTTCATTTTTTCCCTTTTATTGCCTTTGTCTTTTGAGCGCTTTTTGCGGAGCTAGTAAAATTTAGCTTGATGAACTAAGTGTTCTATCTGCGCAAAATTTTACGTCGCAACCACAAAAATCATCTCAAACTACTTAGGCAAGTTTTGATTTAATTAGCCGCCAAGTTGGAGGCATCTTTTTATAAATTTAAATTATTAGGATGGAATTTGTCTAAGAAAAATATTTAAAGACAAAATTCCATCTCTTTTTAAAGGCAAATTTTAAGCCTTTTGCTCTTTTTCTCTTATCCTTAGTCCTAACTCCCTAAGCTGTTCGTTGCTAGCGTAGCTTGGTGCCTTTGTGAGTGGGCACTGAGCGCGTTGTGTTTTAGGGAATGCTATGACGTCGCGGATCGAGCTTGCTTTATTTACAAGCATATTTAGTCTGTCAAAGCCGATCGCGATACCACCGTGTGGAGGCGCACCAAATGTCAAGGCATCAAGTAAGAAGCCAAATTTCTCACGCTGCTCGGCTTCATCTATACCAAGAAGCTTAAAGACTTTTTGTTGGATGTCGTTTTTGTGGATTCTTATACTTCCGCCACCAAGCTCAAAGCCATTTAGCACGACGTCGTGAGCGATAGAGAGGATATCTTCAAGATCAGGCTCGTCTATATTTTTTGGCATTGTAAATGGATGGTGCATCGCAGAGTAGCTGCCGTCGTCATTTTGCTCAAACATTGGGAAGTCAAGCACCCATAAAAACTCAAGCTTGTCTTGATCGATTATACCCATTTGCTCAGCCAAGAAAATTCTAAATCGTCCCATATAATCAAGCACGATTTTTTTCTTGCCAGCACCAAAGAATACGACGTCGCCAACCTTTAGCTCACATCTTGAGACGATCTCGTCAAGATCGCTTTGCTCGAAAAATTTGCAAAGCGGACCTTTTAAGCCATCTTCTTTCATTTGGAAGTAGCCAAGGCCTTGTGCGCCAAATTTACGTACAAACTCCTCAAATCTATTCATCTCGCGCTTACTAAAGATATTGTCGCCATTTGGCACTTTTAGCGCTTTTATGCGGTTTTTCTTCTTATCTTTTGCGATAGAGCTAAAAATTTCATTACTTGAGCGCTCAAAAATATCGATCACATCGATCATTTTTAGATCATATCTAAGATCAGGCTTGTCCGAGCCATAAGTCTCAGTCGCCTCTTTGTAGCTCATGCGCCTAAATGGTGTTTTGATGTCGTATCCGCAGGCTTTAAAGATATCTTTTAGCATTGTCTCAGCCATATTTATGATATCTTCTTGCTCGACAAAGCTCATTTCGATATCTATTTGAGTAAATTCTGGTTGGCGATCAGCCCTTAAGTCCTCGTCGCGGAAGCATTTTGCTATCTGAAAATATTTATCAAAGCCAGAACACATCAAAAGCTGTTTAAATAGCTGTGGGCTTTGTGGTAGCGCATAAAACTGGCCCGGATACACGCGGCTTGGCACTAGGTAGTCTCTCGCACCTTCTGGAGTTGCGCGTGTTAAAACTGGAGTTTCAAACTCGATAAAGCCCATTTTATCGAGGCTGTTTCTAGCTGCGATAGCTGCGCGAGAGCGCATTTTAAAGATATTTTGCAAGCGCTCGCTTCTAAGGTCTAAAAAGCGGTATTTTAGCCTGATGTCCTCATTTACGCTCTCATCGCCTATCATAAATGGTAGTGGCTCGCTTGGATTTTCGATGATCAGCTCGCTTACTATCACCTCTATCTCGCCAGTTTTTAGCTTTGGATTGGTTAGTCCTTCGCCCCTAGCTCTTACTTTTCCTTTTGCTTTTAAGACATATTCATCTCTTACTTTTGCAGCCACGTCGTGTGCTTCTTTGCTGTCAGCAGGGTCACAAACTAATTGTATAAGCCCGCTAACGTCTCTTAAGTCGATGAAAACAACGCCACCGTGGTCTCTATATGTGTTTGCCCAGCCACAAAGTATTACTTCTTTGCCGATATCAGCTTTGCTAAGATCGGTGCAATAATGACTTCGCATAAAATGCTCCTTTGCAATGTTTTTTAGGCAATTATAGTCGCTTTTTTCTTTTGAAAAGCTTTGTTAAAATAAAATATGTTACAATCATTTCTATGAAAAATGAACAAAAATTTAATACCACAAACGCCAAAAAAGTGGGACTTATCGCGAAAGATTATCCATTATTTAAGCAGGATTTAGCAAAGCTAGAAAAAATTTTAAAAAAGTATAACGCAGAAATTTTGCTTGAAAAAAGCTGTGCAAAACAGGTAGAAAAAAGTGGCTTTGAGCTGATAAAACTAGCCAAAGAGTGCGAATTTCTTATCACGCTTGGCGGCGATGGCACGATCATCTCAACTTGCAGAAAGCTAGCTCACATCTCGCCACTAATCCTAGGCATACACGCTGGCAGGCTAGGCTTTTTGACAGATATAACGATAAATGAGAGTGAGAAGTTTTTTAAAGACTTTTTTGATGATAAATTTGAGGTAGAAACGCCTTTTATGCTTGATGTGACGCTTCATAAAAATGATGGCAAAACTGAGAAAAAGATAGCATTTAACGACGCGGTCATCGTTAGTAAAAATGGCGGCTCGATGACGCATATCGAGGCACTTTTAAATGAAAAGTATTTTAACTCATATTTTGGAGACGGCGTCATAGTGGCGACACCTGCTGGCACCACGGCTTATAACATGAGCGCAAATGGCCCGATTATATATCCGTTAAGCGAGGTCTTTGCGCTAACTCCCATCTGCTCGCACTCGCTCACGCAGCGTCCAGTCGTGCTTACGAAAAATCACACGGTTAAATTTAGAACAAATAGCGACGCCATTTTAGTCATAGACGGACAAGACCGCTTTGATATGAGTAAAATTTCAGCCGTCAGCATGAGTCTGAGCGAGAAAAAAGCGAGGCTGATACGCCATATTGGCAGGGATTATTTTCAAATTTTAAAAGAGAAACTTCACTGGGGTTATAATGATTGATCGAATTTTGATTAAGGATTATCTAAATTTTAAAAATGTTGAGCTAAATTTCAAAGAGGGTCTCAGCGTATTTACAGGCGTTAGCGGTGCTGGTAAGTCGGTGCTGATGAGCGCGATAATGGCCGTTTTTGGGCTAAAAGATAGCGAGGCAAGGCTAATTGAGGCTGACGTGGAGCATAAATTTGAGCTTGATGAGTTTGGCATAGAAAACGAAGAGGTCAATATTTTCAAGCTTTTAAAAGATAAGAGCACGAGATATTTTATAAACCAACAAGCCATCTCAAAGAAAAATTTAGCCCAAGTGGCGCGCGAGCACATCAAATATCTCTCGGCAAAAGAGGCAAATGAATTTGAAAATGAGAAATTTCTAAATTTGCTTGACAGGCTTGAAATTTCAAAAAATGAGAAATTTAAAGAGATAAAGCAAGAATTTGAAGCGGCGTTTTTAGAATTTTCTAAAATTTCAAAAGAGCTAGCCACTATAAAAGAGGAAGAGAAAAAGGTCGAGGAGCTAAAGGAGCTTGCTAGCTTTGAGATCGAGAAGATAAGAAGTGTCGGGCCTAAAAAAGGCGAGTTTGAAGAGCTTATGGAGACTAAAAAGAGGCTTAGTAAAAAAGATAAGATAAATGAGGCGTGGGCTAGGGCTGAGCGGATATTTGAGCTAGAGCACAGCGTAAATGAGGCGCTAAGCATCAGCGACCTTGACAACGGCTTTTTTGAAGATGCGATGAACGAGCTGAGGGTCGCAAGAGATAGCCTAAATATGGAGGAGCTTGACGATATCGACGTAGAGAGCGTGCTTGATAGGATAGAGGCGCTAAACGCCATTATTAGGCGCTATGGCAGCGAGGAGGAGGCGTTAGAAGCGCTTGCTAAAAAAGAAAAAGAGCTTGCTAGATATGAAAATTTAAGCTTTGAAAAGAGCGAGCTTGAGAAGAAATTTGAAATTTTAAGCAAAAAGGCAAATGAGCTAGCCAGCATTTTAAGCAAGGCAAGGAGCGTAAATTTAAAAGAGCTTGAGGCTATGATAAATTTATACTTAAAAGAGCTTTATATGCCAGATATTACGCTGAGTATTGAGGCTAAAAAGCTTGATATTTTAGGCGCTGATGAAATTTGTTTAAATTTAAACGAGACCTCGCTTAAAAATTTAAGCTCAGGCGAGCTAAACCGCTTAAGGCTGGCCTTCATAGCTGCCTCTAGTGAGATCACAAAAACTGGCGGTGATGTCATAATTTTAGACGAAATAGATGCAAATTTAAGTGGAAAAGAGGCGATGAGTATCGCAAATGTCTTGCTTAAGCTTGCAAATTTTTATCAAATTTTTGCCATTTCGCACCAGCCGCAGCTTAGCTCAAAGGCAAATTCGCACTTTTTAGTAGAGCGTCACGACGAGAGCTCAGTCGTAAGAGAGCTTGACAAAGAGGAGCGTGTAAATGAGCTTGCGCGTATGATAAGTGGCGAGCATATCAGCGAAGAGGCGATAAATTTTGCAAAAGGACTTTTAAAATAGCTTGAAATTTAAGTTTTAAATTTAAGCTTTGTGATTAGGTTTATTTGTTAAAATCCGAGCTAGTTTAATAAAAAATCACAGGAATAATATGGAAAGAATTCTAGTAGTTGATGATAATAAGGCACTTGCGAAGCTAATCGTCATGCAGATGGAAAAGAGCATTGAGGATATGGCGATCGACGTTGCGTACGATTTTGCCGAAGCCCAGATGCTAATTAGCGAGCACGGCAAAGATTATTTTATGACTATCTTGGATCTAAATTTACCTGACGCACCAAATGGTGAGATCGTTGATTATGTCCTTGCTCAAGGGCTCTGTGCTATCGTTTTAACTGGTAGCATCGATGATAAGACGAAAGAATTTTTTATAAACAAAGACATAGTTGATTACGTCTATAAGGGCAATATGGATGATATCAACTACATCTTTCAAATGATAAACAGACTAAGCAAAAATAGACAATACAAAGTTCTAGTCGTTGAGGACTCACTACCTTTTAGAAATATGATAAAAAAAATCTTAACTAGCCTTCAGTTTAAGGTTTTAGCAGCAGCTCACGGCGAAGAGGCGATGAACTATTTTGCTGATAATCCTGATATAAATTTAATCATAACTGACTATAGAATGCCTGTTAAAGATGGTTTAGAGGTCTTAAAAGAGGTTAGAAAAGAGAAAGACAAAAACCACCTTGGCGTGATCGTGATGACCTCGCCTAGCGAAAAGACTGATGCTTCGATATTTTTAAAAAATGGAGCTAGCGACTTTATAGCAAAGCCATTTTCAAAAGAAGAGCTCATTTGCCGTGTAAATAACACCATTGAGGCGATGGAGAATATAAATAAGATAGCAAATTTTGCCAACCGCGACTTTTTAACTGGCGCTTACAATAGAAGATTTTTTTACCAAGATATAGAAGAGTATGTCCAAGCAGCTGAAGAGCTTGATGAGCCTTATGCATTTGCTATGCTTGATATAGATCACTTTAAAAAGATAAATGACACATACGGACATGATGGTGGCGACAAGATACTAAAATCACTCGCAAAGATACTAACTGACAACACAAAAGGAAGAGATGTGGTCGCTAGGTTTGGTGGCGAGGAGTTTTGTGTCGTTCTTAAAAAGATAGAAAGAGAAGAGGCGATTAAATTTTTTGTAAATTTAAGAGCAAAAGTGGCTGAAAATGAGGTAATCATAAAAGATAAGATCGTAAGAGTGACCGTCTCTATCGGCATATCTTTTGGAAAAGGTCACTGTGAGATAGATGATATGCTTGAAGCTTGCGACTCGGCGCTTTATGTCGCAAAAGAAAATGGTAGAAATAGGGTAGAAATAGCTTTATGATTATAGATACGCATTGCCATTTGGATAGTAAAGTTTATGATTTTGACCTAGAGCGAATTTTATCTGAAGCCAGAAATTTAGGGCTAAAAGGCTTTGTTATCCCTGGAGCTGATATTAATGATTTACCAAAAGCGGCTAAAATAGCGCACGAAAAAAATGATATTTTCTTTGCCGTTGGGGTTCATCCCTATGATAAAGAAAATTTTGATATGGCGACTTTAAGAGAATTTGCCAAAGACAAAAAGTGCGTGGCTATCGGTGAATGTGGGCTTGACTACTACCGCTTGCCAAAAGATGAAGAAGAAAAGATAAGAGAAAAAGAAGATCAAAAACGTGTTTTTCTAGCTCAACTTGATTTGGCAGTTGAGTTAAAAAAACCCGTTATCCTCCACATCAGAGAGGCTAATGAGGACTCTTTTAACATTTTAAAAGAGTATGCGCCAAAGCTTGAAGCTGGGGCAGTTTTGCATTGTTATAATGCCTCGCCACTTCTTTTGGAGCTTTGCAAATTTGGGAATTTTTACTTTGGCATAGGTGGCGTTTTGACATTTAAAAACGCTAAGAATTTAGTTGAAATTCTGCCAAAAATTCCTTTTGATAGGGTATTGATAGAGACTGACGCCCCTTATCTCACGCCAGAACCAAATCGTGGCAAGAGAAATGAGCCGGCGTTTACGACATTTGTTGCTAAAAAGATAGCTGAAATTTTAAACCTTGAATTTGAAGTAGTTTGTAAAACGACTTCAGATAATGCCAAAAGGTTATTTAAGTGCTTTGCCTAAATTTTGGGCATTGTGCTTGCTTAAGATGCTAGCATCATTAAGCTTTGACACGAAAAAGGATAGAAATGAAAGCAATGCTTAAGATATTTTTATTATTTGCATGTAGCACCTTGCTACTAGCAAATGCCCCTGAGAAGAGCTCTTATGACACTCAGGTTAAAATTTTAAAAGAGCTAGACATCGATGCTAGCTTTATGAAAACTTCTCACTATGCAAAGATGAGACAAGGCATACAAAACTCACAGGTAAGAACATTTACAGATGCCTTGAAAAATGGCTATATGTATATACCAATGATAAAAGAGCAGATCAAAAAATCAGGCGTGCCTGAGTCATTTTTCTATCTAGCTATGATAGAGTCAGGCTTTTCAAATCACACTGTCTCAAATGCTAAAGCTACTGGTATGTGGCAGTTTATGGAGCAAACAGCAAAAATTCATGGCCTAAAAGTAGGGCAATACACCGACGAGAGAAAAGATCCAGTCGAATCAACTGTCGCAGCTACAAACTATCTAAGATCACTTAAAAATCAATTTGGCAAATGGTACTTGGCAGCAATGGCATATAACTGCGGCGATGGTGCATTAAAAAAAGCTATACAAAAAGCTGGTACAGACGATCTTGTAACGCTTCTTGATGCTGAGAAAAAATACCTCCCAGCTGAGACTAGAAATTTTATCATTAAAATTTTAAGAGCGGCATATATAGCAAAAGATGCGGACTTTTTGATATCTAAAGAGTCGTCTTTACTAAACATAAATGGCGGATTAAGACTTACGAAAGTAAAAGTGCCAGGCGGTACAAATTTGGCTCAGATAGGCGACAGCATCGGTCTTAGCACAAAAAAGATGAAAAGTAATAACCCACATTTAAAATTTGTATTTACACCTCCAACTTTAAAAGATTATTACGTTTATATCCCTGAAAATAAAAAGCAACTTTTCTCAGATAATTTCAAACCATTTAATGGTAAAAATAACTTCTACGCATACACTGTAAAAAAAGGCGAGACCTTGCTCTCTATCTCTAAAAAAACAGGTGTTAGCCACAGAGCGATCAAGGACTACAACGAGCTTAGCACAAACGCAGTAAGCTACAATCAAAAACTAATAATCCCTTTTTCTACTCAAAATAAATCTCACAACTACGTAGTTCAAACAGGCGATACTATCGCATCTTTATCAAAGAAATTTAATGTAAGTGAAAAAGATATAAAAGATGCAAATTCTTTGGCTAGTTCAAATTTAAATGTCGGAGCAAATATTGTCATACCGTAAGAGCCTAAATTTCTACTTAGGACTAAGTTTTACACTTCTAATCACTGGTTGTTCTTGGAGCGGGGCTCCATTTACTCCAAGTGGCCCAACTAATGTAAGAGGCAACAACTCCGCCTCAGTTCAAAAAGCAACAATGAGACCATACACGATAAACGGCAAAACATACTATCCAACCGTCGTAAGTGTCGGCGATAAAGCTAGCGGAACGGCAAGCTGGTATGGTCCAAATTTTCACGGTAAAACAACCTCAAATGGCGAAGTTTATAATATGTATAATATGACTGCGGCGCATAAGACTTTGCCGATGAATACAATACTTAAAGTAACAAATTTAAGAAATCAAAAAAGCGTCATCGTGCGTGTAAATGACAGAGGACCTTTTGTGGCTGACAGGGTGCTTGACCTTTCAAAAGCAGCTGCGATGAAGCTTGATGTCATCGGCACTGGCACAGCTCCAGTTAGTATGGAGGTTATCGGCTTTAATGAAGACATTAACGCTGTTACAACCGCTAGCGCGCAACCAACAAAACCAACAAGTACTGGCATAAAAGTGCCAAATCCAGTCTCTCCAACGGCCCCAGTTGGCGGCATCGTGATCTCATCAGAGCAACGCGTTGTGGGTGGAGATTTTATGGTGCAAATTGGCTCGTTTAAGAACCTTGAAGGCGCAAACAGATACCAAAGAGAGCATAAAAGTATAGATGGCTATAGATCAGTCGTTAAGACATTTACGATAGATGGCTCAACTATTTATAGGGTATTTTTAAATGGCTTTAGAAGCGAGGACGAGGCTAGGGATTACGCAAGAAGCGGCAAATTCCAAGGCGCATTTATAGTAAGAGGTTAGGGCGTGAGAGAGGAAATTTTAGAACTAACTAGAAACACAAAAGAGACGCAAATTTCGATGAAGCTCAAAATTTACGGCTCTGGGGTTGCAAAGATAAGCACAGGCATTGGCTTTTTTGACCATATGCTTGAAGCTTTTACCAAGCACTCTTTGCTTGATCTTGAAATTTCATGTAAGGGCGACACGCATGTGGATTTTCATCACAGCGTCGAGGATGTTGGCATAGTTTTGGGGCAGCTTTTAAAAGAGGCTTTATATCCATTAAGTGGTGTTGAGAGGTTTGGCGAGGCGAGCGTTGTTATGGACGAGGCGGCTGTTTTTTGCGCACTAGATCTTAGTAACAGAGCTTACCTTGTATATGAAAATTTTAATGAAAATGCTAAGGTTGGCGAGTTTGACACTGAGCTTGTGGAGGAGTTTTTTAGAGCAGTTGCTATAAATTCAGCCATCACCCTTCATCTAAATCAAATTCGTGGCAAAAACACTCACCACATCATTGAAGCAACGTTTAAATCATTTGCCGTAGCACTCCGCAGAGCACTTGCCAAAAACGCAAGGATCGGCACTCCAAGCACTAAGGGCGTTTTATGATAGAAATTATATTTTTAGATGTTGATGGGTGCCTCACTGATGGCAAAATTATCTACAATGCAAACGGCGAAGAGCTTAAATTTTTTGATGTAAAAGATGGCTACGCGATAGAGAGCTGGCTAAAACTTGGCAAGAAAGTGGCTATCATCACTGGCAGAAAGTCGGCTATCGTTGAGCGAAGGGCTGAGGATCTAAAGATAAACCACGTCTATCAAGGCGTTGGCGATAAATTTGAAGTAGCAAGCGAGATATTAAAATTTGAAGGGCTTAGCTTTAAAAACGCAGCGGCTATCGGCGATGACTACAACGACTATAAAATTTTAGACGCAGTTGCATGGAGCTTTAAGCCAAAAGATGCCATTAAAGAGCTTGGTGTAAAGACAAAGCTAAAGCACAAAGGTGGCAATGGCGCTGTTAGAGAGATGATCGAGATGATCATAAAATCAGAAAATTTATATGACGAGTGGTCTAAGCGTTGGTTGTAAAAATTTTCTACTTCGTCGTGGCTATTTTTAGTGCTGTGATGATATTTTTAGCGGCTCAAGACCCATACCTAGCAAACGTTCTAAAAGTAGATACCAAGATATCAAATATGCAGGTAAATGACGTGGTTGATTATGAGATAAACTCGACCAAGATAAGCGGAGTTTATGAGAGCGACGAGCTAAACAGATATAGCGACAGGGATGAATTCTTAGACTTTAAGGCAAAAATTTTAAGAGGAAATTTGAAGCACTTTCTAAGCTCAGACAAGGCTATCTCGCAAAATGATGAGATAATCTTTCAAAAAAATGCAAACTATGAAAACAATGATAGTTTGAAATTTAAAAGCGATGAAGTTATATATAACACAAAGACAAAAATAGTAAGATCAGAGGCAAATTTCACCATCACTAGAAATGGCGACAAAGCACTAGGCGATAGTGGAAGCTACGATCTTGGTAAAAAACAAACGCAGATAAAAGGGTTAAGGGCATGGGTAGAAGAAAAGCAGCGATTTTAGCGATGATTTTGGGCTTTACATTTTTAAATGCAGAGCAAGTTGAGATCACTTCAAATGATTTTTTTGCAGATGAAAATAAGCAAATCAGTGAATTTGTGGGCAATGTAAATATCAAAAAAGGCTCATACGACGAGCTAAAGGCAAACAAAGTCGTTGTGCATTTTGATAAAAAGCGCCAGCCAGTAAAATATGTAGCCACAGGCAACGCTAGAGCTAAAATTTTCATGAAAGATAAGCACTATGAAGGCAAGGGCGATACGCTTACATACGAGCCTGCAAAGCAGACATACACAGTAACTGGCAACGGCTACTTGCACGAGGTAGAGACTGATAAAAATGTCTATGGCGATAAGATCGTGGTCAATCAAAAAGATGGCACATATAGCGTAAATAGCGATGAGAAAAAGCCGGTTAAATTTATCTTTCAGATCGAGGATAAAACCAAGTGATAAGAGCTTTGAGCGCTAAATTTATCACATCAAGCCCAAGCATAAAAGAGGCTCCAAGCTTTGTGACAAGCGAGGTGGTCTTTTTAGGCAGGTCAAATGTAGGTAAAAGTAGCCTCATAAACGCACTTGTAAATCAAAAAAATTTAGCCAAAAGCTCATCAACTCCTGGCAAAACGCAGCTTATAAATTTCTTTGAGGCTGAGTTTTGTGAGGAAAAGGAAGAGAGTGAAAAAGAGAAATTTAAGCTCATCTTGGTCGATCTACCTGGCTTTGGCTATGCAAAAGTGGCAAAGTCAAAACACGACGAGTGGCGCAAAAATTTAGATGAGTTTTTGAAATTTAGAAGCGACATCAGACTTTTTATACATCTAATCGACGCTAGACACTTTGACCTAGACATCGACGTAAACGTGGATTCTTACCTAAAAAGCTTTTTAAGAGCTGATCAGAAAATCTTAAATTTATACACAAAAAGCGACAAGCTAAATCAAAGCCAAAAGAGTGCGATAATGAAATTTGACCCAAGTGGCATTTTGGTCTCGACACTCAGCAAAAGCGGCATCGACAAGGCACGGGAAGCTATCATAAACCACGCTCTTGGTAGGTAAAATGCAAACCATAAGCAGCTTAGATATTAAAATTTTCAAAGGCTTTTGGTGGGTCATTTTTTTGCTCTCTTATGAGATCGCAACTACGCAGTTTGGCTTCTTGCCGCCACTTATTGGCATCTTTTTTACATATATGATTTTAGAGTATTCAAGAAAGCAAAAGCAGTATGATGAGTTTAAGCCCTCATGGTATTTTTCGCTCGTTTTCTTGGTCTTTGCTGAGCAAATTCATGGCTTTTATCTCTTCTCAACGATCATTGCGTTTTTGCTATTTTACAACTTCGTGCTAGATTGGCTCTATACGACGATGAAGTGGCGAAACTGCCTGCTCATCATCTTTGTCGCCTCTGGCTATGTGCTAACTTTTCTTGTAAATAACCTTTTTGCCTACGTCTTAAACGAGCCAAATTTGACTTTTAGCGCGGAGTATCTCTTTTTTATAGCGCTTGAAAGTGTGTTTGCTATCGTGCTTTTTAGGGACAAAGTGCTATGAGGATGCGTATCGTTTTTGGCGTGATCGCTCTTTTTTGGATCATGCTTTTGGGGCGGATTTATCACCTAAGTGTCAATTCAAACACCTACTACAACGAGATCGCTGAGCAAAATGCGATAAAAACTATCTACATCCCGCCAGTTAGAGGCATCATCTTTGATGCGCACGACAAGCCTATGGCGGTCAATCGCCTCGGCTTTTCTATCTATATAAGGCCGCACCTTAGCGCAAATAAAAAGGTAAAAATTTTAGACGATGAGTTAGCCTACATCGGCTCGCTATTTGGCGATCTAAATGTCACTAAGCTTAAAAATGAATATATCAAAAACGACTCAGCCTACAACCAAGACTTCATAAATGTGGTCGAATTTGTTGATTATGATAAATTTCTGCCATTTTTTGCACCCCTTTCTCTGCGTGAAAATTTAGAGATAAGACCCGCATCAAAGCGCCACTATCCATACAATGACCTGGCTTCTCACATCATCGGCTATGTCGGCAGGGCAAATCAAAAAGATATGGAAAACGATCCTTTGACAAAGCTTACAAACTATATCGGTAGAAGCGGCGTAGAGCGCTTTTACAACCCGATCTTACAAGGAATTCAGGGTTTTAAAAAGATCAAGGTAAATGCGCTAAATGAGGAGATCGAGCAGGTGAGCTATCAAGCGCCACAAAGCCAAAATATAAAGCTCGCCGTCGATCTTGAGCTGCAGCAGTTCGTCGCTGACGTCTTTGGTAAGGATGCAGGAAGCGTCATAGTTATGAGCTTAAAAGATGGCGCCATCATCGCAGCAGGAAGCTTTCCTGAGTATGATTTAAATCCTTTTGTGCTTGGAATTTCTCAGGCTGAGTGGGAAGAACTTGTAAAAAACGTCGATCACCCATTTACAAATAAGCTGATAAACGGCCTCTATCCGCCAGGATCTGTCGTAAAAATGGGTATGGCTCTTGCCTTTTTAGACAATGGCATGAGCAAATATGATAGCTTTTTTTGCAGTGGCTCGTATGAGCTTGGAGGGCGTAAATTTCGCTGCTGGAACTCACATGGTCATGGCACAGTTAATATGAACACGGCCATTAGAGAGAGCTGCGATGACTATTTTTACAAGGGTAGTCAAAAGATAGGCATAGACGCCATTGTGCCAATACTTGAGCGCATGGGCTTTGGTAGAAAAACGGAGGTTGATTTGCCAAATGAATTTGTGGGGACCTTGCCAAGTAGGGAGTGGAAGATGAGGAAGTATGGCAAGGCGTGGTTTCAAGGCGAGACGCTCATCACCTCTATCGGACAGGGAAATTTTCTAGTCACGCCTATGCAGGTGGCTAAATACACAGCAGGCCTTGCAACTGGGCTAAATGTGACGCCACATTTTTTAAAGAGCATCGATGGTAAGGATGTTGATTTTACGCCAACAGATGATGCTTTTACGCCGTTTGAGAAGTCACAGCTACCTGCCATTAGGCATGCGATGTATGAGGTGGCAAATCACCCAAGAGGCACGGCAAATAGGCACTTTGTGGGAAGTCTTGTAAAGGTTGCGGCAAAGACTGGAACGGCTCAGGTCGTTGGCATCTCACAAACTGAAAAGAAGCGTATGAAAGAAGAAGATATGGCATATCTGCAAAGATCTCACGCGTGGATGACGACCTATGCGCCTTTTGAGGATCCACAATTCGTCATCACGATGGTTGTCGAGCACGGCGGTCACGGTGGTAGCGCTGCTGGACCAAAAATCTCTCAAATTTATAACAAGCTAGTTGAAATGGGATATATAAAACTAGATAAAGTTCAGGATGAGAAAGAGAAGAAACAATAAATTCTATCTCTAAAAAAATACTAAATATGTCTGTGTATATTTGTTTGCTCGCGAAACGTGAAATAGTTCTTGAAAGATAAAAAAATATAATTAATGATTAGCTGCCTTATGGGTGACATGTATTCTTAATTTTGATATTAACTAAAATGAATATTTAAATTTGTAATAAAGTGATTAAAAATAGTTTTAGAATTTTAGCCCAAAACAGGGCTAAAATTTATGGATTATAGACCTTCAAAAGGGTTTGTAACTACGTCTTTGCGATCAACTATGTAAGGTATGATAGCTGCGTGGCGAGCTCTCTTGATCGCTTTTTCTACCATCTCTTGGTATCTTTTTGATGTGCCAGTTAGGCGTCTTGGCATGATTTTAAATCTTTCTGACAAACAATACTTCAAAAGTGAAGTATCTTTGTAGTCTATAAAATCAATCTTTGCTTCTGTAAATTTGCAATACTTGCGTGAATATTTTCTTTTTTCTGCCATTTTTTATCCTTTAAAATTAAAACGGTATTTCTTCATTGTTGAAGCTATCAGCATCAACGTCTATATCAGGAACTTCTGAATAACTCTCTTGCTTTCTTTGCGGCGTGGCTTGTGGTCTAGCTTCTTGTTGGCGGTTATATTGGTTATTTTGATATCCGCCTTGCTGTCCGTAGCCACCGCTATTTTGGCTATTCATAGAGTATCCGCCTTGTTGCGTTTGGTTATTTGAGCCAAGCATCTCCATACTCTCAACGGCGATAGAGTGTTTTGAGCGATTTTGTCCGTTATTGTCGGTCCACTGATCAAATTTAAGCCTTCCTTCGATAAGCAGCTTTGATCCCTTGTTAAGATATTGGTTTGCTATCTCTGCACTCTTGCCAAAAAATGATATATCAATAAAGCAAGTCTCATCTCTTCTTTCCCCATTTGAGGTGATTTTGCGTGTCACAGCTATACTAGAATTTCCTATGGCAACGCCGCTAGTAGTATATCTAAGCTCTATATCTCTGGTTAAATTTCCAACTAATACTACTTTATTGAACATTTTTTATCCTTGATTATTCTTCTGTAAATGTTTGCTCGTCTACTTTTTCAGCTCTTGGTTCGCGCGGTGCTCTTGGCTCGCGAGGTTCTTTTTTTATAGTTTGCTTGATACCTTTGCAAAGTCTTTCCCAAGCTGCGATTTCGCGTTTGTTTTCATATTTAACGCTTAAAAATCTTATGATATCTTCTGTGATTCTTACGTTTCTTGTAAGCTCTGCAAGAAGTGCTGGTGGAGCTTTATAGTAGATAACAAAGTATGTTCCACGCTCATATTTTTTGATGGTATAAGCTAGTTTTCTAGTGCCCATCTCAACGACAGTAGCGATCTCGCCGCCGTTTTTTGTTATGACTTCTTTTACGAAATCAACCTTAGCTTTAACTTCCTCTTCCGTCAATGTCGGCTTAAGAATAAATAAAAGCTCGTAATGTTTCATTTTTTCTCCTTATGGATATTTAGCTCACTTTGTGAGCAAGGATTTTGCATTAAGCAAGGGTGGATTTTAGCTTAAATTTACTTAATATTTGCTGTTGATATGAGGTGCTGGAGGTTTAAAATGGTTGATAAAACGAAAATTTCTTTATCCATTTTCGTATTTGTTTTTAGCTCTAGCTCGGCTAAATTTAGCGTTTTAAATATCTCTAAATAGGCATTTAAACTTAGCTTTAAGCTATTTGCTTTTAGTAAATTTGCTACATTTACAGGTGGCTGATAGCCTATCGCTTCGTCTAAATTTAAGCGGCCATTTATCTTGATGTAAGAGTAAATTTTAAATAGCCTAAAAAATGCTTTGTAAAGTGAGTTTAGAAGTAAAATTTCATTAAAATTTGGATCTTCTAAGTAGGTAAAAAAGTCGTTTTTTATATCTTTTAGAGCCATAAATTTATTGAAAAAATCATCAAAATTTATCCCACCAAGTCCAAAAACCAGCCTTTTTACATCATCTTGTTCGATGTGGGTGTTTAGGCTCTTTAGTTTTGTTAGCTCGCTTGCTGCAAGGTATAAATTTTCATTATGAGTAAAATAAAGCTCATAAAGTGCGTTTTTGGTTATGTTTAGGCCTATCTTAGCCGAGCTTTTGGCTAGTAAATTTATCGCTTCATCTGGGTTTGAGGGCTTAAAAAATCTAGCAAAATTTGTCCCAAATGCCTTTTGCGTATCAAAAACTAGCTTCATATCAGCCTCATAAAGCTCAAACAAAAAGTAGTTGTCATGGCTTTTTGAGCAAAGCGAGATGAGCTCTTTTAGCTCTTTTGCTGGGATCTTTTTGTCACTTTTTACATAGAGGATATTTTTGCCGCCAAAAAGCGACTGCTCGCTTAGGTGAGAGCTTGCCTGAGCGTAGTTGTACTCGTCAAAATAAAGGCTTAATAAATTTGCATCTTCGCTTGAGTAAAAGCTCAAAATTTCCTTGCCAAAAAGCTCGATCTGAAACTCATCTGCGCCAAAAAGCAAGAAGTAGTTGCTTAAATTTGCATTTGCTAAATTTAGCTCCAAATCTTTTCTATACATCGATCTTTCTTACTACTTTTGCAAAAATTTTAGCGCTTGCGATGTCGGCTTCTGTGATCTTTACGACAAGCTTTTGAAGTAAATTTGCGCTGTATCCAGTGATGAAAATCCTAGCTCCAACGAAATAATCATCGAGCTTAGTAACCAAGACATTTTGGTTTTCGCTCACGTGGCAGCGCACCTCTTTGCCGATATTTGCGGCTGCCCAGCGCGCAAATTTCCTATCCATAAAGTCGTAGGCTACCTTGTCGGCCTCTCTTTCAAGCTCGCTTAATGTTGCACATGTACTTTGGATGTTTAAAAGTAAGAAGTTGTAAAGCTTCTCATCTTTTGAAATTTTAGCCTTTAAAAGTCTGTGTAAAATAAGATCAGAATAGCGTCTAATAGGGCTTGTAAAGTGAGTGTATCTATCAAATCCAAGCCCAAAGTGGCCTAAATTTTCACTTGAGTACTCAGCCTTTTTTTGAGACTTGATTATGAGCTTGTCTATCTCTTCGCGGTTACCCAGCTCATCAGCCTTTGCTTGGATCTTTCTTATCAAATTTGCAAGGTCGCTCTCGTAGGTAAAGTCAAGTCCCAAAAGCTGCAAGTCCTCAAGCAAGGCATCTATCTTTTTAAAATCAGGCGATGCGTGGTTTCTAAAAACGCCTTTTGTGATGAGTTTTGCAGCGGCTTTGTTTGCTAAAAGCATGCAGTCCTCAACAAGTCTGTGCGAGTCGGAGTCGCTTTCAAACCTAGTTTGCGAAATTTGACCCTCTTCATCAAGGCTCATTCTAAGCTCTTTTGTCCTGAAGTCAAACGCGTGCAAAAGCCTTTTTTTGCGAAGCTTTGTGGTGAGTTTAAAAAGTGGCTTGATCCATGAAATTTCACACTCTCTTTTGCCTTCTAAAATTTCATCGATCTCATCGTAGTTAAATCTCCTTTTTGAAAGGATGATTGCTTCAAAAAGCTCCTCTTTTTTTACTTCGTTGTTTGCATCAAGTGAAATTTTAAAACAAAATGCAAGGCGCGGCACATTTGGCTTTAGCGAGCAGATATTTTCACTAAGCGCGCGCGGCAACATCGGCACTGAGATGTGCGGAAAGTAGATAGAAAAGCCTCTTTTTTTAGCCTCGCTATCAATGGCACTATACGCGGTCACATACTCGCTTACATCGGCAATTGCAACGTAAATTTCGCGCTTTTTCTCATCAAAATATATGGCATCGTCAAAGTCTTTGGCATCGACTGGATCGATCGTGCAAAACTCTAAATTTCTTAGATCAACCCTGCTTGGATACATGCTAGCATCGACTTCGTCGCCAAATGCTTTTGCTTCAAGCTCACAAGCCTCGCTAAATTTATCATTTTTATTATAAATAGCAAGCGAAATTTTCTCATCGCTTAGCGGATCTTCTAAATTTCCCAAAACCTCGACTATTTCGTTGTTTAGGTTATTTATCTTTAGTAGCGTCCCAAGCGGGAGCATCTTTAGACTTTTTTGAGTTGCTTTTAGGGTTGTGCTTAGCCCAGTTTTTAAATTTACCCCTAAAATGGCTGCCCCAAAGCGTTTTGTATAGACTACGCTTGTCTCATTTGCAAGCTTTAGGCTCATCACTATTTTAGCACTTTGGCGTTTTTTCTTAAGTGGCAAAAGCTTTGCTAGCACGATATCGCCAAGGTGAGAGTTGTTTAAATTTTTATTTTCGACGATGATATCTTGCTTGAAGCGCTTGTCAAATGGCATGATAAAGCCAGTTGCATTTTGGCTGATGTCTAGCTTGCCGCAGACATAGCCGTTGTTTAGGTAAAATTTATCTTTATGAGAGCTTACGGCACCAAGGTTTAGGAGATTACGTAAGACCTCTTTATCTTCGTTTGATATCTCTTTTTCTTTGATGCCAACGAGTAGTGATGTTAAAAATTCTTTCACAAATTGTCTTTGACTTTGCTAACAGCCATTAAAAATGTATCTCTCTCAAAGCCATATTCGTTTATAAGAAGTGTTGCGTTATTTACGCTCACATCATCAAGCTGGTTAAAGATATTAACCGCTGTTTTTACTACTTTTAACGCTCTTGCGTACTCTTTTATATGATCAGGTGCCTCTTCAGGAGTGTTTGAGTAGAGGATAGAATTTCCAAGCTCGATCTCTAAATTCCACTGCTCAAAAATTTTAGCTGTGACCTCTTCGTTTGTGATGTCTAAAATTTCAGACTCTAAAAGCGCAAGATCATAGGTAGATGAAATTTGTTTTAACTTTGTTTTAAACTCAGCGACTTGATTATTTTCTGTGAGCTCATGTGCTAAAACTATCTTGCCAACTTCAAGCATAAATGAAGCAGGAGAGAGAATTTCTAGATTTTTAGGTTTTATCTTAGAGTACCAGTGATACATCAAAGCATTTTGCATGATTGAGATATTTAAAAAATCTTGTGCGGTAATGTCATACGGCTCTAAATTTATAGAAAAGGTCTTTTTAATAGCACTTGATAGCGCAAAACCGCGGATAGTAGCCATACCAAAAAGTGAAATGGCTCTTGCGATAGTTGTGATCTCTTGAGAAAAACCGTAAAGTGGTGAGTTTGCTGAACGCAAGATATTTGCTGTTAGCATAGGGTCTTTCTCGACCACTTTTGTGAGGTCATTTATCGAGCTATTTTCGTCAGCATGTAGGCGCTGGATCTGTATGACAGTGTCGTCTAGTGGCGGAAGCGCTTTGATTTTTTTAAAAATTGATTCATTCATGTAAAGTGACTCTTTTGGTTAAAAATTTTGTCACATTATAGCAAAAAGCTGCAGCATAAAACTTAAAGATACTTTTTTGCTCTTTTTCAGCAACGTTTTTGTTGCTGAAATGTATAATTTCGCCAAATTTTAACAATAGGAGAAACAATGGCTATAAATGTTTATTATGATAAAGACTGTGATTTAAGCCTTATTCAGGGTAGAAAAGTAGCAATTATCGGCTTTGGCTCACAAGGTCACGCACACGCTGAAAATTTAAGAGATAATGGTGTAAGTGTCGTAATCGGTCTTGCAAAAGGCGGTAAAAGCTGGGCAAAAGCTGAGGCTAAAGGCTTTGAAGTAAAAACTGTAAGTGAAGCTACAAAAGGCGCTGATGTAGTTATGATCCTAACACCAGATGAGCTTCAAGCTGAAATTTATAAAAATGAGATCGAGCCAAATTTAAAAGATCACGCTGCTATCGCATTTGGACATGGTTTTAACGTTCATTTTGGACAGATCAAAGCTCCAGCAAACATAGACGTCATCATGATCGCTCCAAAAGCTCCAGGACACACAGTTAGAAGTGAATTTGTAAGAGGTGGTGGCATACCTGATCTTATCGCTGTTGAGCAAAATGCAAGTGGAAAGGCTAAAGAGATCGCTCTAAGCTATGCTTGCGGCATAGGTGGCGGTAGAACTGGCATCATCGAAACAACATTTAAAGATGAAACTGAAACAGATTTATTTGGCGAGCAAGCCGTGCTTTGCGGTGGTCTTTGCGCACTTGTAAATGCTGGCTTTGATACACTTGTAGAGGCTGGGTATGAGCCTGAGATGGCGTATTTTGAGTGCTTGCACGAGCTAAAACTGATCGTTGATCTAATGTATCAAGGTGGCATGGCTGATATGCGCTACTCTATCTCAAACACAGCTGAATACGGCGACTACGTAAGCGGCGTAAGAGTAGTTGGCGAAGAGAGCAGAAAAGCTATGAAAGAAGTTTTAAGAGAAATTCAAAATGGTAAATTTGCAAAAGACTTCATCCTAGAGAGAAAAGCAGGATATGTTAGAATGAATGCTGAGCGCGGTATAGCCGAGAGAAGCTTGCTAAATAAAACTGGCAAAAAACTTCGTGCAATGATGCCTTGGATAACTAATGGCAAACTTATAGATCAAAGCAAAAACTAAGCCTTGAGCGAAAAAAAGACTACAAAGAAGCGTCCTGCGAAAAAGAGTGCAGGTCGCTCTCATAATAAAATTTTCCTTGGTATCGGTGTTATCGCTGCTATTTTGATAGTAGCACTCATCGCAGCTCTTAGTATCAAAAACAAAGATGTTGAGCAGATAAGTAAAGTAAATGAGCCAAAGATCGAGAAGCAAATTTTAAAAAAAGCTGAGCAAAAAGTTGCTAGCAAAGATAAAAAACAAGAGTATGAGAAGAGAAAATACCCTCTAAAATTTGATGAAGATGAAAATTTAAGTAAAATTTTTACCGATCCTAAACACAAAAGCGAACTTGCTCTAAAGCCAAAAACTGAGCCAAAAGAGCAAAAAAAGATAACTCCTGAGATAAAACCTGAAGTAAAAGTAGAAGCTAAAAAAGAAGAGCCAAAAAAAGAGCAAAACGATACTAAAAATTTGCTTGCAAATTTATATAAAAATATGCAAAGTAGTGTAGATACAAGCTCTGAAGCAAAGAATGAAGAAAAGCCAGAATTAAAGGTCGAGCAAGTAATCGAGCCATTTTACGCAGGCAAAAATGAAGTAAAAGCAGATACAAAAACAGAGCAAAACAAAAGCGCTGAAGCAAATTTAAGCATAAAAGAAAATTTAAAGCATAGTGAAATTTTAAAACCAGAACCTGCTAAAAAAAGCGAGGTCGAGCCTGGCAAAAAAGATAAGAAGCAAATTTACAGTGAAAAACCGCAAAAAGAGAGTGCTAAAAAAGATGACTTTGCGGTTGTGCCATTTACTCCAAATAGCAGCGTAAAAGGGCGTGCTAAGCTAGTGCTAATAATAGATGATGTGGCGACATTTGAGCACGCAGGCATGATAAAGTCGCTTGGTCTAAAGATAACGCCGTCCATTTTTCCAGCGACAAAAACTCATCCAGATACGCCAAATATCGCTAGAACGTTTGAGTTTTATATGATACATCTGCCGATGCAGGCAAAGCACTTTGATAGTCCAGAGATAGGCACTCTCACGATCAACGAGAGCTTTGAGAGTATGCATGAAAAGATAAAAAAGATACGCAAAGACTTCCCGCGTGCAAAATATACAAACAATCACACAGGATCGCGTTTCACGAGTGATTATGACGCGATGGACAAGGCTTATAGAGCGCTGATAGAGCAGGGTTTTATCTTCGTTGATAGCAAAACTATCGCTCAAACTGCGGTGGCAAGGGCTGCGAAAAAGTATAATCAGCCTTACATTTCAAGAGATATATTTTTAGATGATGATCCATCGGCTAGTGCGGTTAGGCGTGAGCTTGTAGCTGCTGTAAATTTAGCCAAAAAAAGAGGCTATGCGATCGCCATCGGACATCCAAAGAAAAATACGATCGCAGTGATAAAAGCTAGCAAAAACAACATCTTAAAAGATGTAGAAGTTGTTTATCTAAAAGATATTTTATGAAGCTTGAAATCATCCCAGAGGTGCTAAATAGGCTAAAAAATCCCCCAAAAGAGCTAAATTTCATAGGCGACACTTCGCTTCTTAGCATGCCAAAAGTAGCAGTCGTTGGTTCAAGAAAGGCAAGTGTCTATACAAAAGAGTGTGTCACAGCACTTTGCGCAGCGCTAAAAAGTGCAAATGTCTGCGTGGTGAGTGGTGGGGCTATCGGTGTGGATATCACAGCTCATAAAGCCGCCATGCCACGAACTATCGGTGTTTTTGCAAATGGACTTGACATCATCTATCCAGCTCAAAATAGGGCGTCGATAAAAGAAATTTATGAAAAAGGCTTGGCTATAAGCGAGTATGACGAGGGTGAGCCGCCGATCGCTTATAGGTTTTTAGAGCGAAACCGCATAGTTGTGGGGCTTGCACAAGCCCTGGTTGTCGCTCAGGCTGATCTAAGAAGCGGCTCGATGCAAAGTGCAAGGCTTGCAAATGAGCTTAAAATCCCTCTCTTTGTCCTGCCGCAGCGCATAAATGAGAGCAATGGGACAAATGCCTTGCTAGCCAGCAAAAAGGCCGAGCTTATCGATGATTACGTTAAATTTGCCTCACTTTTTGGTGAGGTAAAAGAGCAAGAAAAAACAAGCGATGATATCTTGAAATTTTGCAAAAACGGAGTTAGCCTTGATGAAGCATTGGCTAAATTTGGCGAGATCATCTATGAGTACGAGCTTGACGGGCTAGTTGAGATATCAAATTTAAGAGTAAAAAGCGCGCTATGAGAGAGAAATTTATGGCGATCGATGTTGGACTAAAGCGCATAGGGCTTGCTTTTGGCTTTGGCGAGGTCGTGACGCCCCTTGAGCCAGTTCTCAGAAAAAACAGAAACCAAGCCGCAAGAGATGTGAGCCAAAAAGTAAATGAATACGCTCCAAACACGCTAGTGGTGGGCGTGCCAATCGGTGGTAGTAGCGAGGATGAGATGAGAAGGCGCATAGAGCACTTTGTCTCGCTTCTTGACGTGCAGGCTAATATCGTCTATCAAGACGAGGCCTTTAGCAGCAGCGAGGCAAGTGAAATTTACACAAACACAAAGCGAGATGGCAGGCTTGATAGCGTCTCAGCCACCATCATCTTAAAGAGATACCTAAAAATTTTATAAATTCCTAGCCACTATCCCCAAAGTCTCGTGCAAGCTATCGCTAGTAAATGGCTGTCTAAGCGTAGTCATCTTCTCGCTTTTGATGCTTTTGGCTTCATCCTTGCTGATGATGACGATGTAGAAATTCTTAAGCTTTTGATAAGTTAGCATCTCATCAAGCCTTGTTTTGTCGCTTAGATACTCCTTTTGCACAAAGATGATGTCTGGCTTAAAAATAGCATCTTTTATGTGTAAATTTAAACTCTCAAAGCTCTTTTGTTTGCTAAGCTTCAGCCCAGTAAAGCTTAGCTCATGACTTAGCGTTAAAAATAAATTTTCATCATCGCAAGCTATTATCGCATTTTTGCCTATAAGGCTGGCTATCTCGACGCTTTGCCTTTTAAATGTCCCGCTTTTTGGTAGTGGCACGCTTATGCTTATATTAAAGCCGTCCTCTGCTTTGTTCATCTTGGCATTTAGCTCTTTTAGTAGCTCGCCAGCTTCTTTTACTAGCTTCTCATTTGGCTTTTGCGGGCATGAAGTACATCTTATATGTATGTCAAAATGCACCAAACTTAGGCTATAGCTTACTAGAGTAAAGGAGATTAGCAGTTTTGAGTTGCTAACGCTATTTAGGTAAAATTTGCTTAAATTTTTGATCGCGCCTATTAGCTTGTGTGCTTCAAAGCTTAGATAGCGTGGGTAGTTTGGATTGTAGTTAAAGACGATGGCGTTATCTCTAGTGGTTGCGTCCTTAAAAAGTGCCTCTAAAAAAAGCTCCATTTGCGCGATAAAATCGACATTTTTCATATCACAAGCATCCCATCGCCATAAGAGTAAAATCTATACTTTTCACTAACCGCCGTTTCGTAAATCCTCATCGTCTCCTCAAGCCCTATGAAGCTAGTAACTAGCATTATCAGCGTTGATTTTGGTAGGTGAAAATTTGTTAAAAGGTAGTTTTGTCTGATAGGTTTATTGTTTAGATTTAAAAATAGCTTGCAAAAGCCGCTTGGCTGCTTGCTTCTAGCAAATTCTTCAACGCACCTAGTAACTGTCGTGCCAACGCCAAGGATGGGCTTATTTGAGCTTATGATCTCTTGAGCTTTTTCGCTTAGCTCGTAAAACTCAGAGTGCATCTTGTGGTCATTTATGTTTTGACACTCCACGCCCTTAAATGTCCCAGCGCCCACGTGAAGCGTGATGTAGGCGACCTCGTATTTTGCCTTTATTTTCTCTAACATCTGCTCGCTAAAGTGCAGACTAGCTGTCGGAGCCGCAACTGCGCCGCTATTTTTGGCAAATATGCTTTGATACCAGCTCTCATCGTCCTTTGTATCGGCTCTTTTTATGTATGGCGGAAGCGGGACATGACCGATCTTTTCTAGTTCGCTAAAAAGTCGCGCCGTATCTAAAATAACGCCATTTTTGGTGAAATTTACCACCCTTGAGCCATCATCATTTAGCTCCAGTATATTTACCTTTATATCATCAGCGAAATTTAAAACGCTACCGACACTTACTTTGCCCCTTATATAGACGCTAAATTTATTATCGCCAAGTGGTTGATTTAGCATCACTTCGCAGGCTCCGCCGCTTTGCTTGTGCCCTAAAATGCGAGCTTTTATAACCTTTGTATTGTTAAAAATGACTGCCGCGTCCTCTGGGATGAGGCTGGCTAGATCTTTAAATTTATAGTGTTTTATCTCTTTTGTTTTTTTAAGATAAACAAGCAGTCTCGCCTCTTCTTTGGGCAAAACTGGCTCTTTTGCTATGAGCTCACTAGGTAAAAAATAATCATAACTTGAGATGTCGTTTATATCACTCATCGTCTGCGTCGCTATTTATGTCGCTATCTTGTTCATCGTCGTCGCTTTTGCCGGCTCTTTTGGCGACTATTATTGAAATTCCATAAAGTCCGATGAGTGGCAGTGCCATTAAAATTTGACTTATAACATCTGGCGGTGTGACGATGGCTGCAAAGATGAAGATGACGACTACTGCGTATCTGAAATAATCTTTTAGCATCTTGTCATCGACAAGTCCTATCTTTGCTAAGAAAAATGTAATGACTGGCAGCTCAAATGAAATTCCAAAGCCGATCAGTAGTTTTGTAAAAAAGCCAACGTATTCGCCGATGCTTGGCAGTGCCGTAAAGAGCTGACCGCCAAAATTTACCAAAAATGTAAAGCCAAGCGGGATGACCACGTAGTAGCAAAACGCCGCCCCGCACGCAAACATAAATGAAGCAGAGAGCACAAATGGGATCACATATTTTTTTTCATTATCATAAAGTCCAGGTGCGACAAATAGCCAAAACTGCCAAAAAATGATAGGCAAAGCAAGCACTAAGCCAGCAAAAAATGCGACCTTCATCGCAGTGAAAAATGGCTCTTGAATTTGAGTAAAGATGATGTTTGAGCCAGCTGGCAAGACCTGCTTTAGCGGCTCGCTCATCCATGCAAGCAGTGGATTCCAAAATGTAAAACAGATGCCAAAACAGACAAAAACGCTTACTATGCTTATAAAAAGCCTCTTTCTAAGTTCGATCAAATGGGGTCTTAACTCTTCAAACATTACGCCTCTTTTTTATCGTTTAAGATCGCATCTTTAACTAAATTTGTTGGATTTTGTATATTTTCTACCGTTTTTTTGGTGTCGCTTACGACGTTTTGTATGCTCTCAGTGACGTCGCTTGCGCTTTTTTTGATCTCGTCAAGCTCTTCAAATGTGAGCTTTTTACGCACGCTTTGCGCACTTTGAGTTATGCTCTCTTTGTATTTTTGAGCGTCTTCTTTGAGCTCGGCTATCTTCATCTCTTGATCAAAAGTTGATTTTGCGTCGTTTATACCTTTTTTAAACATCTTTAGAAATTTAGCGATCTGCACCATAGCGCTTGGCAGCTTGTCAGGGCCCAAAACTAGCACAGCGATCACGGCGATGACCAAGATCTCAGAAAAACTCATTCCAAACATTTTTGCCTCTGTTAAATTTTATTTAAGCTTTGTATTTTATCTTGACTTTGCTCAAATTTTTATAAATTTAGCCCTCGATAAAGAGTGCGATCTCGTCGCTTAGTAAGAAATTTGGGTTGTAAAATTTGCCATTTTTAAAGAGCAGTTTTTCATTTTCTACAAGTAAATTTGCTCTTTTTTTCTGAGCTTCATTTAAGCGCCCAGCCTCCACACCAACGACGCTTCTAAGCCCTAAAAATATATGCTCTCTTGCTAGCTCGCTTGGGCTTAAAATTTCTCTTTCTCTATGTGTTGGCTGCGTGATATAGGCGTCTATGCTACTTTTGGCGTAGTATCTGGTGGCATCCTTAAAGCCCACGCTAAAAGCCCCAACGCCAAGGTAGTTTTTGCCCTGCCAGTAGCCAAGATTGTGCTTGCAAATTTCTCCGAAATTTGAAATTTCATACTGTTTAAAGCCAGCCCTCTGGATCTGCTCTATCATAAATTTAGCCAAAGTTTCGCTATCCTTTTTATAGCTTTTTTTGCCAGAAAATGGGGTGTTTTCTTCAAGTGTGAGCGAGTAGGCGCTTAGATGCGTGATAGCAAGGCTTTTTAAATTTTCAGCCTCAGCCAAAATGCGCTTTTTAGTATCAAATTTAGTGTCATAGATGAGATCTAAATTTATGCTCTTAAAGCCAGCTGCATGGGCATTTTCAACTGCTTTAAAAATTTGCTCCCTGCTGTGGATGCGCCCTAGAAATTTAAGCTTATCTTCAAAAAAGCTTTGAGCGCCAAAGCTGATGCGGTTTGCGCCTAATTTTTTTATATGCTTTAGCCAGGCTAAATTTGCTGAATTTGGATTTGCTTCAAGTGTGATCTCAGTTTTAGGCGTGCAAAGTGGAGCTAAAATGCTAAAAATCTCATCATAAAGCTTAGCATTTACCGCACTTGGTGTGCCGCCACCAAAAAATATGGTTGAAATTTCTTTTACATTTTGGCTTTTTAGCTGGAAATTTAGATCAAGGCAAAGCGCTTTAAAGTAGGCGCTAACCTTGCTAAATTCGTCATCGCTTGAGCCAAAGGCGCAGTAAGGACACTTGCTCTCGCAAAATGGCACGTGGATATAAACTTGCAAATTTCTCTCTTTTTAAAATTTTGGCGATTATAAGAAATTTGGCATTTAGCGCAGTTTAAAAGTAGCTTTTTTGCCTTATTAGCTCGCTTGGTAAAAAGCCAAAAGTGCCTTTAAAAATTTTTGCAAAATGCGCTGCATTTGTGTAACCAACGATGCTGGCAGCCTCTTTTATGCTGATATCATTTTGTTTTAAAAGGGCAAATGCCAGCTTTAGTCGCTCTTTTGCTAAAAGCTGATAGATCGTCTCTTTAAAAAAGAGTTTAAAATTTTTCTTAAGCCAAAAGTCATTAGTGCCACAAAGATGTGCTAGCTCTTTGATGCTTGGGGGATTTTGCATGTGTGTAAGTAAGATTTTTTTGGCTTTTAAAAGCACTTTTTCTTCGTCGATACTAAAGCAAATTTTCTCATCTTTTAAAGCTTTGCTCTTGTAGATAAGCTCTAAAATTTTTGACTCTATAAAGATCTCCCTCATCATACCATCATATAAATTTGTCGTCTCAAGCTCGTTTAAAACGCAAATTTGAGCCTTATCTTTTTTGTATTTTATAAGATCAAATTTCTCTTCAAACCTAAGCTCGCTAAAAATTTCAAGCTTATTTGCGTAGTGCTCTTCAAAAAGCAAGGTTTTGGTTTTATAAAATTTATTTTGATATTCAAAAACGCCTTTTAAGCTATCATTTACTAGCCCTATGCAAAACTCATCCCTGCTTAAAAGATACTCTTTTTTATCAAGCTTGAAGCAAAGATTATCTTTTGCTTTATTAAACATCAAAAATAGATACTTTCTATCTCCCTCGCTCTCTCTTTTTATGATTTTGTTGCATAAAATCTCGCTTTTTAGGTAGCTGATGCCATTAGCTTGTTTTAAGAATTCTACATTTATCCGCTTGTTACTTTGCGAGATTTTACTTATGCCATATCTTTTATCTAAATTTATCATTTTATCCCTTGAGCGTTAAATTTAATCCCTCTAGCGTTATGTATGATATTGATAACGATTATTTAATTTTAGTAAAATATGATTTAAATTTTAATAAGGAGTTTTTTTGTGAGAAGTCTATTAAAAATTTCTGTTTGTGCGGCAGTTTTTATAAATTTACCGCTTTTTGCAAATGAAGATAAGCTCTTGCCAGAGGTCAAAGTAGTGAGTGCAACTGGCTTTGAGCAAAATATAAAAGACGCCCCTGCAACGCTTAGCGTCATCACTCAAGATGCGTTAGAAAAGAGAAATCATAAGGACGTTGAGAGCATGGTAAAAGACGTGCCAAGCCTTTTTGGAACGACTCCCGAAGCGGCAAATAGACGAGGAATTTCTATACGCGGATTCTCTCCAAGATTTACTAAAATTTTAGTAAATGGCATGCCAGTGCCAGGAGATAACGCTTATAAGGGGCTAAGAAGTGTTGGAGGCTCATATAGCTTCATCCCACCAGCAAGTGCAATAAGCCGTATCGAAGTGATACGCGGTCCTATGAGCTCGCTTTATGGCAGTGACGCACTGGGCGGTGTGATAAACATCATAACAGATGAGTTTAGTAACGACTTTCATGCAAATCTTGGCTCAAGCTATAAATTTGCTAGAAATAAAAATATAAGCGGCGAGTTTTACAACAGCCTCTATCTACACTCTGGGCTAATAGACGATGTTTTAAGCATCTCAGTTTATGGCAAAAATTTAAACAAGTCAGAGGATAAAATCTCATACGCAAACAGAGAGCAAAAAGATAGAAATTTTGGCACGAAGCTCTTTTTTAGACCAAATGAAAACAACGACATCACGCTTGAGCTTGCAAGAAGTGATGTGAAATATAAAAGAAGCAAAGGCAAAACACTATCAACTGGTACTAACTCGGTTGCTAGCGAGAGAATAAAAGGCGATATGATAAATTTAAGCCATGAAGCAAGGCTTGATAATATCTTGCTTCAAAGCTACCTGTCTTATGGCAAGATAAAAGAGATCGCGCAACAAAATTTGACGCTAAAAACACTAAATTTTGATACAAAAGGTTCATATTTTACTGATAACAACGCCTTTACTTTAGGGCTAAACGCCAAAAAAGAAAAACTTGACGAAAAGGCTACCACAGCAGACGCTGCAAATGTAAAAAGATATGACATTTCGCTTTACGGCGAGGATGATTATCACATTACAAAAGACTTCATTTTAAGCGCTGGAGTTCGTTACAACTACGACGAGAACTACGGTTCGCACGTTTCACCAAGAATTTATGGTATCTATAACTTAAATGACTTTTTTGCCCTAAAAGGCGGAGTTAGCACAGGATACGCGACGCCTGACATCAAACAACGCACACAAGATCTTGCATTGCCATTTGCTGGAGGACGTGGAGCACAGCTTGGTAGAAGCAGCCTTAAGCCAGAGACAAGCGTGAGCTATGAATTTGGCGGCGTTTATAATGACAATGAAGGCTTTGAAGCATCGCTAACTGGCTTTTACACAAGCTTTAAAGATATGTTAAGCTATAGCCCTATCTGCTCAAGAGGCAGTGTTTGCAGACATAAAGGCAAAATTTATCCAAATGGTATTTGGGAGAGTGTAAATATCGGCAAAGCTGAAATTTACGGAGTTGAACTAACAAATGAGTGGCAAGTCACAAACGCTCTTAGGCTAAATCAAAGCTATGTTTATACAAAATCAAAACAAAAAGATGGAGCGGAGATCGGCAAAAGCTTAAACAACTATCCGCTTCATACATTTAAATTTGGAGCGAACTACGAGCTAAACAGATGGCTAAATTTCTGGTCTCAGATAAATTATTATGGCAGGAGCAAAAACTCATTTAGCTATGCTGATGACATTAGACCTTACGTGATCGCTGATCTTGGTATAAACTACAACGTAACTAAAAATTTCAGCCTAAATCTAAGCGTTTATAACCTCTTTAATGAGTACTTTACGACAAGATCTGGCAGATACGACATCTTGATAGCTGACGGACAAAAGATCGAGCTTGGGTTTAATCTAAAGTTTTAAAATGATAAAAATTTTGAAGAAATTTCATCTTATCTTGGCTTTTATCTTTGCCTTGCCGCTTCTTGTGCTTAGCATTAGTGGAGCGATCATCTCGTATCACGATGAGATAATTGATATCTTTAGCAAAGATGAGGTTGTAGCTGGCAAAAAGCCTTTAGAGATAGATGAAATTTTAAAAATTTTTAGCAAAAGCGAGCCAAATTTTAATCTTAGCTACCTAAAGATAAGAGCAGAGGCAAACAAGGCTTACGTCATAAGCGGAACTAGTGAAAACGGCGAGTTTGAGTCGTTTTTTGTCGATCCTTATACTGGAGAAATTTCAGGCATTAACAGCGTAGAGAAATTTATAGGGCTGGTTTTAAATTTGCATAAAAACTTAGCCCTCTCTCTTTTTAAAAATGAAAATTTGAGTAAATTTGCAAGCGAGCTAGTGGCACTCTCTACACTTGCGCTGCTTTTTATCTTGATAAGTGGGGCGGCGATATATTTTTGGAGATTTAGAAGCAGGGTAGGGGAGGCATTTAAGCTAAATTTAAAAGCAAAGAAATTTGCGTTTTTGTATTCGCTACACGGCTTTTTAGGTATCTATCTTGGCGCTTTTTTAAGCGTGATTTGCATTAGTGGGCTTTACTTTTCTTATGAGAGCTTTGCTAAGGTTATAAATCAAATTTGTGGCGAGGAGAAGGTCTTTAAAAAGCCAAATTTTACAAACAAAAATGGCTTTAGCTTAAGCGATGAGCAAAAGGTGGCAAACCTTAAAAAGGCTTATGAAATTTTCGTTTCTAAATTTGGAGACGAGTTTGATGCTTTAAATTTTATAGCAAATAGCGGTGGCATCAAATTTATGCTCTTTTACCTGCCAAAGGGGGCTAGCGAGAGAGATGGCATTAGGCTTTTAGTAGATACTAAAAGCGAGCAAATTTCAAAAAATGCCATGCCAAAGTCATTTGAAATTTATAAATTTATGCTTGATCTGCACGCTGGATATATCTTTGGTGAGCTTGGTAAATTTATATTTTGCCTAGCATCGTGCGGTGTGGTTTTACTACTTTTTAGTGGAGGTGCGATTTATTACAAACGGCGTAAAAACTAACTCTTATTTATCTATCTCTTAACTCTTTTTCGTTATCATCTCAAATAAAATTTTTTTGGAAAAAACATGCAAAAAAAATATAGACCAAATGTAGCAGCTGTCATTTTGTCTAGCTCTTACCCTTTTAAATGCGAAATTTTAGTCGCAAAAAGGGTTGATATGGACGATATCTGGCAGTTTCCTCAAGGTGGCATAGATGAAGGCGAAAGTCCAAAACAAGCGCTAAAAAGGGAGCTTAAAGAGGAGATCGGAACTGATAAATTTGACTTCTTAGAAGAGTATCCAGAGTGGCTTAGCTACGACTTTCCAGCAAATGCGTCAAAGAAATTTTACCCATTTGATGGGCAGACGCAAAAGTACTTTTTAGTTAGGCTTAAAAATGGTGCGAGCATAAATTTAAAGACCGAGCATCCAGAGTTTAGCGAGTATAAATTTGTAGATATCAACAAGGCTTTAGAGGGGATAAATCACTTCAAAAAGCCTATTTATGACAAAGTTTTGAGTTATTTTAAAGAGAAAGGATATTTTTGATGTTAATCGTTCAAAAATTTGGCGGAACTAGCGTAGGCACGCTTGAGCGCATCGAAGCTGTGGCAAATAGGGTCATAGAGACTAAAAACAGCGGCGCTGACGTGGTTGTGGTAGTTTCTGCGATGAGTGGAGTTACAAATCAATTGGTTGAATATAGTGAGTATTTCTCAAAGCACCCAGACGGCGTTGCTACTGATATGCTTTTAAGCTCTGGAGAGCAAGTAACCACCGCACTTTTGACGATTGCACTTAATGCAAAAGGCTATGCGTGCGTAGGACTAACTGGCGCAATGGCTGGGATAATGACTGATGATGTGCATACAAAAGCTAGGATAGAAAAGATAGATACCACTAGGCTAAAAGCTGAGCTAAAAGCCGGCAGGATCGTCGTCGTAGCAGGCTTTCAAGGCATAGACGACAAAGGCGATATCACTACTCTTGGTAGAGGCGGAAGCGACCTTAGCGCGGTTGCATTAGCTGGGGCGCTTGAAGCTGATCTGTGTGAAATTTTTACCGACGTTGATGGCGTTTATACGACTGATCCAAGGATAGAAAAAAAGGCAAAAAAGCTAGAAAAGATAAGCTATGACGAGATGCTTGAGCTCGCCTCTGCTGGGGCGAAAGTGCTTCAAAATCGCTCAGTCGAGCTAGCAAAAAAACTAAATGTCAAACTAATCACAAGAAGCAGTTTTAACCACAACGAAGGTACATTAATAGCAAAGGAAGATAATATGGAAGCGGTTTTAGTAAGCGGTATAGCACTAGATAAAAATCAAGCAAGAGTAACTTTAAGAGGCGTAGTCGATAAGCCTGGCATCGCAGCTGAAATTTTCACAGCTCTAGCTCATCAAAATATAAATGTAGATATGATCATCCAAAACGTAGGACACGACGGCACGACAAATTTAGGCTTTACAGTGCCACAAAACGAGCTTGACCTAGCAAAAGAGACTATGCAAAAGCTCTCAGCTGCAAAACATGTCGAGTATGACGATGCGATCGTAAAAGTCTCAGTTATCGGCGTAGGCATGAAGAGCCACAGCGGCGTAGCATGTCTAGCATTTGAGACGCTTGCAAAAGAGGGGATAAATATCCAGATGATCTCAACAAGCGAGATAAAAATTTCAATGATCGTCGATCAAAAATATGGCGAGCTCGCGGTTCGCGTACTTCACGATGCGTATAAGTTAGATAAATAATGCAAGATTTTATCCAATGGACGCTTGAGACTATAAGAAGCGAAAGATATATGAGCTGGATGGAGGAAAAGCGCGTAGAATGGACGCCTTTGCTCGCATCTAGGCTTAAATTTTTACTTGATAGCAAGGCTTTTATAGTCATCTGCGACGATGAGAGAGAGTGGTTTGAAAACTATCTTTTAAGAAACATCAACCGCACAAAAAGCGAGCGTCCGTTTTTGCCATTTTTTAGCCTAAGATCGCTCTATCCAGCCTTTGACAGTATCGAGACAAACGAGCAAAAGCAGCTTTTAAAAGATATGCTAAGCCTTGCCTTTCCAAATGGCTACATCTTTTTTTACATCGGCAAGAGCATAGATAAGCGTGCAAATTTAGCCAAGACTGACGAAAACAGCTATATGTGGCTCTTTGACGAGCAGGCGCAAAACAGCTTCACGCTAAGCTCTAGCGATGAAAACTTAGACATCAAACTTCTAAATTTATATAAACTTTTTGACAAGAGCATAGACGCCGTGCTTTTTGCAAAGGTGATGCTCTAAATGCTTAATAAAATCGTCATAACAAGCGATTTTGAAAATTTAAAAACCAAGCTTGAAGCCGAGTTTGGCGTAAATAACTTAAGATTTTTTATAAGCGATGATTTTTTGCTAGAAAATGCAAAAGAGGTCATCGCCGAAGCCTACATCGCCGAAAAAGATGAGAAAATTTTAGTCATAGAGGCGAAGTCTTTTCGTACCGAGGCTCAAAACGCACTTTTAAAGATCATCGAAGAGCCCCCAAGAAACATCAAATTTATAATAGTAACGCAGAGCAAAAATTTGCTTCTACCAACGATAAGATCGAGGATGCTCATAGAAAATAAGCTCACTAAAAAGCCAAAAATGAGTGTGGAGATAAATTTAAAATCGCTCAGCCTAAAAGAGCTAACAAGCTTTATCGATCAAAAGATAGCAGAGGAGCAGGCGCAAAAATTTGGCAAAAACGAGCTAAAAGAGCTTGTCGGAGCCATCGTGACAAAGGCGGTTGATAGCGGGTATAAATTTAGCGGCGAGGAGATGGAGTATTTTTTCTCGCTTATAAAGCTAGCTGATCTAAACGCGAAGTCTCACGCCATTTTAACGCCACTTTTGCTTACTATCTTTGAGAAAGGACGACGTTGAAATTTTATAAGATAAATAACAAAAGCGACTTTGATGAAATTTGTAAGGCCATCTCGCCAAGTCCGGCTGGTGCGAAGCTCATGCACGAAAAGAGTGAGATAAATTTTATTTTTATCGACGAGATAAAGACCCCAGCGGCAAATATCCTAAAGCAAGACGCCCTAAGTGTCGGCGCCGAGCTAGTGACGCATAATGATACAATCTTAGGCAAAGAGAGCCTAAATAAAGCCTTGCTAATGGCGACAAACGCGCAGCTAAGGCAGTTAGCTAAAAAAGAGAAGCTACAAGACTTTGGGCTTAAAAAGCTTGCAGGTTTTTTAGAGACTAAATTTATAAAGCCCGCAAAGCTACTTATAATGGGCGTTGCAAATATAAATAGAGATAGTTTTAACGAGCAAAGCCGCATAAATACGCAAAATGGTATAGCAAAAATAGAAGCGATGATAGAAGCAGGTGCTGACTACATCGATCTTGGCGGTGTTAGCTCAAGGCCAGGTAGCGAGTATTGTGGCCGCGAGGAGGAGTTTAGACGCATAAAAGATATCATTGAAGAAATTTATAGGCTAAATTTACACGAAAAGGCGAAATTTAGCCTTGATAGCTTTGATGAGTATTGCTTAGAATTTGCGCTAAATCACGGCTTTAAGATGATAAATGACATCACGGCAAACGCAAATTTAGCCTCGCTTGCTGCAAGATACGATGCCCAGTTTTGCATGATGCACATGCAAGGAGACCCAGCTACCATGCAGATTGCGCCAAAGTATAACGACTTAATCGGCGAAATTTCAGACTTTTTTGAGCAAAAGATCGCCCTTGCAAGGGAGCTTGGCGCTAAAAAGATAGTGCTTGATGTCGGCATCGGCTTTGGTAAGACGGCTGAGCAAAATTTGCTGCTTATTAAGCATTTGGAGCATTTTTTGAAATTTGGCTGCCCGCTGCTAGTCGGCGCTAGCCGCAAATCAGTCATAAATCACTACTATAAAAGCGAAGTCAAGGAGCGCTTGCCAGGCTCACTTTATCTGCACTTAAAAGCCTTTGAAAACGGCGCGCAAATCATTAGGACGCACGATGTCGCCGAGCACAAGCAGCTTTTTAATATGCATGAGGCGATGAGCCAAGCCACGCTTTGGTAGGGCGCTTGGCTAAAAAGAGGCTAGATGAAAAATTTATTGCCGCCACCTTGGATCAAATTTCCAGATATTAGCCCCTTTTCTATCGGCTGGAGGATGGGCTGCGGCGAGGATTATAAGTTTAAATTTAATGGCTGGCTAAAAACGCTAAGCCAAGATGAGCGTAGCGAGTATCAGCAGCTCTTTGCTGAGCCTGCGACGTGGCGTGGATACTGGGACGAGAGGCTAGGCAAGGATAAGAGCACGCTTTTTATCAAGGGTGACTTTGTCACTGACCTTTGGGAGCGTGAGCCTAGATATGATCTAAAATGGCTTAAAAAGCGCTATAACGCTGGCAAGTCGGATAAATTTTTATTATTTTGGGGTCATCAAAAAAGTGCAAATTTAAGCGAAAGCTGCCTTAGTCAGTGGTACGCTTCTGGTTTTTGTGAATATGAAACTAAATACATTTGCGCCGAGCAATATATGATGGCTAAAAAGGCTCAGTGTTTTGGCGATGACGAGGCTTTGGAGAAAATTTTATCCGCCAAAGATCCAATGCAGATGAAGGCGCTTGGCAGGCAGGTGCGAGGCTTTGACGCTAAGGTCTGGGACGAGGTCAAATTTGGCGTCGTGCTAAATGCGAGCTATCTAAAATTTAGCCAAAATGCCCCTTTGCGTGAATTTTTACTTCAAACTGAGAGTAAAATTTTAGTCGAGGCAAGCCCAGTTGATAAAATTTGGGGCATAGGTTTGGGCGCAGGCGATGAAAATGCGCAAAATCCTATAAAGTGGCGAGGGCAAAATTTGCTTGGTTTTGCGCTGATGAGGGCAAGAGACGAGATAGCTAATGTCTATAAAAACGTCCATTTATGCGATAAAGGTGAGCTAAATTTGGATCATTTATAAAGTATGTTTAAGATAAAATGCGGTGTAAATTTGGAGAAAAAATGACAAAACAAGAGTATGAAAGAGCAATAGATACGCTAAATGCGTGGGCAAAGGCCTACTACGACGAGGACGAGCCACTTGCAAGCGACGAGGAGTATGACGCGCTATATCATGCGGTTTTAGCCTTCGAGCAGGCAAATCCAAGTGAAATTTCGCTATTTTCGCCGACTAAGCGAGTGGGCGGAGGCGTAAAAGAGGGCTTTAGCAAGGCAAGCCACATAAAGCGCATGTGGAGCATGGAGGATATCTTTAGTCTTGGCGAGCTTGATGCGTGGCTAAAGCGCGGCAATAAAGAGAATTTAACCTTTGTTGCTGAGCCAAAATTTGACGGAGCGAGCCTAAATTTACTTTACGAAAATGGCGTTTTAGTTAGGGCGATAACCAGAGGCGACGGCGTTACAGGCGAGGACGTGACGCAAAATGCAAGGACCATTAGCTCGGTGCCAAAGAGCATTAGCTACAAAGGGCTCATTGAAATCAGGGGCGAGGTCGTCATAAGAAAAGATGACTTTGAGCTATTAAACGCAGAGCGCGCAAAAGAGGGCGAGGCGCCGCTTTCAAATCCTAGAAACGCAGCCGCAGGAAGCCTTAGGCAGCTTGATAGCGCAGTCACTGCAAAAAGAAAGCTACTTTTTATACCCTGGGGCGTGGGCGAGCAGAGCCTTGGGCTAAAAGATCACAGCGAGGTGATGAAATTTGTGCGTGATCTTGGCTTTGAGAGGGATGATTTTTTCAAAATTTTAAAAAAAGATGAGCTTGAGGCTGCATATAACGAGCTATTAGCCAGCCGCGACGCAAAAAGCGTGATGATGGATGGCATGGTGATACGAGTAAATGACCTTGCGCGCTGTGAGCAGCTAGGCTACACGGTCAAATTTCCAAAATTTATGGTGGCGTTTAAATTTCCAGCCATTGAAAAGGTGACTAGGCTAAGAGATGTCGCACTTCAAGTTGGCAGAAGCGGCGTAGTAACGCCTGTTGGCGTGCTTGATGAGGTAAATATAGACGGAGCCAATGTAAAATCCGCCACCCTTCACAACTTTGACGAGATCGAGCGTCTTGGCGTTATGAAAAACGACTACATCGGCATCATCCGCTCAGGAGATGTTATACCAAAGATCACAAAGGTTTTTAAAGATAGGCGAGATGGCAGCGAGCAAGCGATTGATAGGCCTAAATTTTGCCCAGTTTGCGGCTCGCACCTGCTTGATGAAGGGGTCTTTGTAAAGTGTCAAAATTTAAGCTGCAGGGCAAGAGTGGTGGGCTCAATAATCCACTACGCATCGAAAAAGTGCCTAAATATAGACGGCCTTGGCGATGCGATCGTAAATTTGCTATTTGATAAGGGGCTGATTGCTTGCATAAAAGACATCTACAGCCTTAAATTTGATGATCTCATGGCGCTTGAGGGCTTTAAAGAGAAAAAGGTAAATAACCTTTTAAATGCCATTGAGGCTAGCAAAGGTGCGGATCTATCGCGCTTTATCACGGGTCTTGGCTGCGAGCACATCGGCGAAGTGGCGGCTAAAAAGCTAGCAAGTAGCTTTGGACTAGGCTGGCTTGATGCTAGTTTTGAAGAGCTAACCTCACTTGAGGGCTTTGGCGCGGAGATGGCAAATAGTTTAATTGATTTTGCCGAGGTAAATAGAGATGAAATTTTAGCTCTTAGTCAGATCGTGCAGCCAAGCGTGACGCAGGTGCAGAGCATCTCAAATGCGCTAAGTGGTAAAACGGTCGTAATAACTGGCACGCTAAGTCGCCCAAGAGATGAGATAAAGGCGGAGCTTGAGAGCTTTGGCGCAAAGGTTTCTGGCTCAGTTTCTAAAAAAACGGACTTCGTCTTAGCTGGCGAGGAGGCTGGCAGTAAGCTTGATAAAGCAAATGAGCTAGGCGTGCTGGTGATCGATGAGAGCGAATATGAGAGGCTAAAACTTGAGGTTTGATAACTACGTCGCAAGCGTTTTAAACATAAGCAGAAACAAGGCTAGTGAGCTTATAAAATCTGGCAAGGTGCTAACAAACGGCGAAATTTGCACCAAGGTTTCAAGCGAGGTTAGCGAGGCTAAAATTTCACTGCTTGATGAAATTTACGTTGGACGAGGCGCACTTAAGCTAAAGAGCTTTTTGGAGGCGATGAAATTTGACCTGGCTGGCAAAAACGCACTTGATATCGGCAGCTCAACTGGCGGCTTTATGCAAATTTTGCTTGAGCGTGGCGTAAAGAGCGTGACTGGCGTCGATGTGGGCACTGATCAGCTAGATGCCAGCCTAAGAAGCGATGAGCGAGTGAAAATTTATGAAAAAACTGACGTCAGGGAGTTTGCTAAAATGCACAAAAATGAATTTGATCTGATAACCTGCGACGTGAGCTTTATCTCTTTGGCTGAAATTTTGCCTGCTATTTGCGAGCTAGCAAGCGAGAATTCGCTCATCATCACGCTTTTTAAACCGCAGTTTGAGGTGGGTGTTGGCGTTAAACGCAACAAAAAAGGCGTTGTTACCGACGCTAAGGCTGTAAATTTAGCGATGAAGTGCTTTGAAGTGCTAGCAAGTAGCTTGAAATTTGAACTGATAGCTTGCAAAGAGTGCGAGGTCAAGGGAAAGGAAGGAAATGCCGAGTTTTTCTACGCTTTTAACAAAAGATAACATCACTGCCGTTGCGATAGGGCACTTTGACGGCGTGCATAGGGGGCACAAGCAGCTCTTAAAGCAGCTTGGTGAGTTTGGCGGACTTGTTGTCATCGATAAAAATAAGGCCAACATCACGCCAAAACTAAAGCGAGCCGAGTACTCAAACTATCCTTGCTTCTTGTATGATTTTGAGAGCATAAAAGGGCTTAGCGGTGAGGAATTTATAGCACTTTTAAAGCGGGATTTTAAAAATTTAAAAAAGATCGTTGTTGGGTTTGATTTTAGATTTGGCAGAAATAGAGCGTGGGACAAGCACGATCTGAAAAGAATTTTTGATGGCGAGGTAGTCGTCGTTGATGAGGTTTGTTATGACGGCATGGGCGTGCATAGCTCATCCATCAGAGAGCTGATACGCCAAGGCAACATCGATGAGGCAAACAGGCTAATAGGCAGGGAGTACTCGATCGAGGGCAACGTGATAAAAGGGCAGGGCATCGGCGCAAAGGAGCTGGTTGCTACGCTAAATTTAGATATAAAAAGCTATCTTTTGCCGCGCGAGGGCGTCTATGCGACAAGAACGAGGATGGGCTCATACACCTATGGCTCGGTCACTTTTATAGGCAACAGACTTAGCACGGATGGAAATTTTAGCGTCGAGACGCACATCATGGACGAGGTCGCGCCAAAGGTGACGACGCACGTTGCTGTTTGCTTCATAAAACGCCTAAGAGATAATAAAAAATTTAATAATCTTGGCGAGCTAAAAGAGCAGATAAAACGCGATATAAACGAGGCTAGGCAGTGCGTGGGCGTGTGCGATCTCTTTTTTGGGGAGACGATGAGATACTTTGACGGATACGGAGCTGGTATATGAGAGATGAAATTTTTAAAGAGCCTATAAGCAAGCAGTTTGAATTTGATGACTTTGTGGCGAGCGTTTTTGACGATATGATCTCGCGCTCGGTGCCATTTTACGATGTGAGCTCAAATTTAAATGCAAAGTTGCTAGCTAAAATTTTGCCAAAAGAGGCAAGTGTGTGCGACCTTGGCTGCTCTACGGCAAATAGCCTGCTTTTGCTAAATAACCTTAGAAACGACCTCGTGCTAAGTGGCGTGGATAACTCTGAGGCGATGCTTGCAAATGCAAAAAACAAGGCAAAGGCTTATGGGGCTGATATAGAGTTTATTTTGGGTGACATCACGGAGTGCGAGTTAGAGGGCTTTGACGCGGTTTTGGCAAACTATACCTTGCAGTTTATCAGACCGCCAAAAAGGGCTGATCTGGTGCAAAAAATTTATAACGGACTAAATGAAAATGGAGTTTTTTTGTTTAGCGAAAAGATCATCTTTGAAGATAAAAAGCTCACTAAAAGCGTCATAGAAATTTACGAGGATTACAAGCAAGCGCAAGGCTACTCGCGCTACGAGATAGCTCAAAAAAGAGAGGCGCTTGAAAATGTGTTGGTGCCATACACTGAAGAGGAAAATAGAAACTTAGCCCTAAATGCTGGCTTTAAGCATGTTGCGAGCACATTTAAATGGGGAAATTTCATGAGCTTTTTGGCGTTTAAGTAAAATTCTCTTTTAAAAAAGCTATTTTTATAGTGCGTGTTTTATAAAACTAAAGCCCCAAATTCTAATATAAATATGGCTTACATAATGAAAATTTAAAATTAAAGACTAAAAAAGCAGCTTTTTATCTACTAAGTAATCTCCTGAAACTTATCAAATCAATCAAAACAAATATAAAAATAAGTGATATCTTTGGGTTTATAAAACTAGAAATTTAAATTTAATAATAAAGAAATTTAGCGGGAGTTACCCGCTAAATTTACTCATTTATCGCTGCATTTCCGTGGTGGTGGAAGTCATCGTAGATGATCTTTGAAGTTTGGAATTTCTCGCGTTTTAGCTCGCGAACTCGTAAAAATTCCTCTTCATCGATCTTTTTGATCTGGATAGCTGCTTTAAATGTCGGAGTCTTGCTGATGTAGTCCCAACCGCTGCTTGTTAGCTCGTTGCAAGAGCTCTCCCAGTAGTGGAAAGTCATCTGTATGATGCCATCAGGCACGATGTCAGTCACTTCAGCTTTTACGACGATGTAGCCGTATCTACTCCAAGCTTTGATGAAGTCGCCTTGTTTTAGTCCGTATCTCTCTGCTAGCGCTGGGCTCATCTCAGCGATAGGTCCGATGCTATCTCCGCCTTCTTCGATGGCACGTGAGCGTCTTGTCATGGTGCCAACGGTGTATTGATAAACTTTTCTTGTAGTTAAAAGCTGTATCGGATACTCAGCGTCAGTCTTCTCATCGACTGAACCAGCCATGATAGGATACTCTGGTGACATATTCATCTTCTTAGCAAACTCAAGTTTTGCGCTCTCGATCTCATCAGCCTTATCCACAAATAGGCATGGCACGAAGCGGCCTTTACCATCAGGTGTAAAGAATTTCTTATCAAGATAGAGGCTTTGACCACCCATATCATCTTCAGTTGGGCATGGCCAGTGAAGTCCGTGATATTTTTTAAGTCTATAGTAGCTCATACCGCCGTAGCGTCTAGGGTCGCATTTTCTAACTTCTTCCCAAATTTCTTCTGGTGAGCTAAAGTTAAAGCCCTCAGTTGCGCCCAAACGACGTGCGATCTCGCAAACGATCCACCAGTCTTGTCTAGCATCACCTGGAGGTGTGATGACTGCTTCGTTGTGCTGGACACGGCGCTCTGCATTTGTGTAAAGACCCTCTTTTTCACTACTTGCAACGCCAGGGAGAACGACGTCAGCTTTTAGCGATGTTTCAGTTAAAAATAGGTCTTGAACCACGTAGAAATCGACATTTGCGATGCCTTTTAAGAAGTGGTTTGTATTTGGCTCAGAGATGACTGGATTTTCGCCGATAGTCCAGAAGAAATGCACTCTACCATCAAGGATCGCATCAGGCACTTCTGTCTTGTGGATGCCTATCTTTGAGTTTAAAAATCCAGGCTCAAGGTGCCACATTTTCTCAAACCAAGCTCTTTGCTCTGGGTCGGTGACTGAGCCAAGATTTGGGAAAATATTTGGTAAAACGCCCATGTCGCAGCAGCCTTGAACGTTCTCTTGACCTCTAAGTGGCAAGTCGCCTGTGCCAAGCTCGCAGATATTGCCAGTGATCAAGAATAAATTTGATACATCACAAACTCCGCCAACGCCGTGGTTGAAGTGAGTTACACCCATGCCGTGAGTGATGACGGCTGGTTTTGTAGTGGCATACATCCTGGCAGCTGCTCTGATATCCTCTGGATTTAGCCTTGTGTATTTAGCTACTACCTCTGGGGCATAGTCTTTTACAGCTTCTTTGACATACTCGATGCCTATTGTGTGATCTCTTACAAATTCCTCATTTACAAGGCCTTCTTCGATGATAGTGTAAAGAAGTGCGTTGATAACTGGGATGTTGTGCTCTGGCTCTAGCTGCAAGTGGATGTCGGCTCTACTTGCAAACTCAGTCTTAATAGGGTCGATAACGATCAGTTTTGCACCGCGGTTTAGCGCTCTTTGGATGTGCATAGCTGCGATTGGGTGACCATTTTCTGGGTTTGAGCCTATCATTAATATACAGTTACTATAAGTGCCAATCTCTGTAAAGCTATTTGTGGCAGCTCCGTTTCCGATTGTTTTAGCAAGTCCTGCTACTGTCGGAGCGTGTCAAATTCTAGCGCAGTGATCGACGTTATTTGTACCAATTACAGCGCGCATTAGCTTTTGAGCGACGTAGTTGTCCTCTAAAGTACAGCGTGCTGAGAAGTTTCCTGCTAGTGAGTCAGGGCCGTATTTCTCTTTTGCCTCTTTCATCTTTTCTACGACAAGATCAAGCGCCTCGTCCCAGCTGGCCTCTTCAAATTCACCATCTTTTGAAAAGACTCCATTTTTCTTTCTAATAAGCGGCTTTGTAAGTCTGTCTGGACTTGCAACGTAGTCCCAGCCATAAAAGCCTTTTAAACATAAATTTCCTTGATTGACTGGATTGTCTTCGACGCCAGTAGCAGCACGAACGACGTTGTTTTCCACGTGCAAGGTTACTTGACAGCCTGTCCCGCAATAAGGACAGATGACTTTGCCTTCTTTCATCACTTTCTCCTTCTAATTATGCATTTTCTGCATATTTATTTTGAGTAATATTACTAGTGCGAAACTTAATCTTTTATGAAAAATTCTTTATTTAAAAAATAAATTTTAATTTTAAGTTATATTTTATATAAAATTTAAAAAGCCGAATATATAGGAATTTAAAAAATATGCTAAATTTGCAGGAATTTCTAAAATTTATCAAATAAGAAATAAATTGTGTAAATTTGACACAGAAGCTGAAAGATGAAAAATTAAATTAAAATTTAGTTTGAGACAATCTGTTTCGACTATGAAAATAAAGAGAAATTTTGAAAGTAAGAGTGAAATTTAAAAGGAGAGCAGGTCGCTCTCCGTGAGATTATTTATCTCTTAAGCCAAGCTCAGAGATTAGTTTTGAATATGTAGTGTAGTCTTTGTTTTTAAGATACTTTAAAAGTCTTTTTCTTTGACCAACTAGTTTCAAAAGACCTAAACGCGATGAAAAGTCTTTTTTGAAAATTTTAAGGTGTTCTGTAAGTTCAGTTATTCTAGCTGTTAAAAGAGCTATTTGAACTTCTGGAGAGCCTGTATCTCCCTCTTTTCTAGCGAATTTCGCAACTATTTGAGCTTTTTTAGCCGAATCCAAAGCCATGATGACCTCCTGATTGGTGATTTTTGGAAGAGCGATTATAGCATTTAAAACATAAAATTAGATAAAACGGCGCTTTTTAAAAATTAATGAAAAATGCAGTAAAAATTTAATAAAATTAGGGCTATTTAAAGAGTTAAGGAAGATAAATGCTTTTTACAAAGGCAAGCGAATACGCTCTACTTTCGCTTATTTTAATATCTCAAAAATCATCGCCAGTTGATGTCGATACGATCTCAAATGAGCTTAAAATTTCAAAAAGCTTTCTGGCAAAAATTTTACAAAATTTAGCAAAAGATGGAGTTTTAAAGTCATTTAAAGGAGCAAATGGCGGTTTTGCACTAAATGACGAACCTGAAAACTTAAGTATAAAAAAGATAATAGAATGCGCCGAAAAGCGCGAGCTAAGCGTCTTTGAGTGCTCATCTTCAGCCCTTGGTTGTCCGTCAAACAAAGCTTCAAGCTGTCAAATTTGGTCGATGTTTAGCGGCCTTCAAGGCAAGATCGACGAGATGCTTGACGCGATAAAACTAAGTGACATCGTTAAGAAGTAAAGTTGGCAAAGCAAAAAAATAATATCTTGACACTTGTCGCACCGTTTCTTGCGCCGATTGTCAAATTTAAAAGTCTTAGCATCGTTGGCATCATCGTTGCCATCCTTGCTATCATTATCGTGCCGCTCCCAAGCGCGGTGCTTGACTTTTTCTTGGCACTTTCGATCTCGATTTCGGTGCTTATTATTTTGATCTCGATCTACGTGCCAAAACCAACTGATCTTAGCACGTTTCCGACGCTCATTCTCATCATCACGCTTTTTCGCCTCTCGCTAAACATAGCAACTACGCGTATGATCTTAAGCGAGGGTCACAACGGCCCAGAAGCGGTCAGTGAGATCATCTCAAGCTTTGGAAATTTCGTCGTTGGTGGCAACTTCGTCATCGGCACCATCGTATTTTGTATCTTGGTGCTCATAAATTTCATGGTCGTAACAAAGGGCTCGACCCGTGTGAGCGAGGTACAAGCTCGTTTTACACTTGATGCGATGCCTGGTAAGCAAATGGCGATAGATGCGGACCTAAACGCAGGTCTAATAGACGAAAAAACAGCGCGTGAAAGACGTCAAGCCATCATCGGCGAGGCAAATTTTTATGGCGCGATGGATGGTTCGTCTAAATTTATAAAAGGTGACGCCGTAGCTGGCATCATCATCACTATAATTAACATCATCGGCGGCTTTGCTATCGGCTCATTTCAGCACGGACTTGATATGGCGACATCGGCTCAGTACTATACGATCCTAACTATCGGTGATGGCCTAGTTAGCCAGATACCTGGACTTATCACTTCAACAGCGACTGCTATTATCATCACAAGGGCTAGCAAGGACGACGAGGACTTTGCAGAAGGCACGCTAAATCAACTCTTAGGCGATTATAAAACCTTACTGATAGTAGGATTCATACTATTTATGTTTGCCCTTGTGCCAGGTCTGCCAACCCTATCTCTTGGTTTTATCGCGCTGCTATTTTTAGGGCTTGGCTACATTATAAAGCAGACAAAAGATGGCGGGCTAAATTTAAGCCTCGCGCCAAAAGAGAAAACTGCTTCTAAAAAGGCTGGAGCCACTGCGCCAAGTGGGGCAGGGGCAGCAGCTGCTAGTGGCGGGGCTGCTAAGGCACCAAAGAAGAGCGATGAAGAGATCGCAAGAGAAGAAGAGACAAAGATAAATGACATTTTAAAGCTTGAAATTTTAGAGCTTGACCTAGGATACGGCCTGCTAAAGCTAGCTGACGTGGATCTTATAGAGAGAATTCGCGCTATGAGGCGAAATATCGCTTCAAGTCTTGGCTTTTTGATGCCAAAAATAAGGATCCGTGACAACCTTCAGCTACCACCAAACGAGTACCGCTTCAAGCTAAAAGGTATCATCATCGGTCAGGGTGAAATTTATGCGGATAAATTTCTAGCGATGGATAGTGGCCTAGTTAGCGAGGATATCGAGGGTATTCCGACAAAAGAGCCAGCTTTTGGGCTAGACGCTCTTTGGATCGATGCTAGCGTCAAAGAGGACGCCATACTTAGTGGCTACACGATAGTTGATCCTGCAAGCGTCATCTCAACGCATATGAGCGAGCTTATCAAGCAAAATGCAGCCGAGCTTCTAACTCGCCAAGAGACGCAAAATTTACTAGACAAACTAAAGATCGACTACCCAGTCGTGGTCGAGGATACGCTAAGGATCGCACCTATAAATTTGATCCAAAAGGTCTTAAAAACGCTGCTTAAAGACAATATCCCGATCAAAGACCTACTTAGCATACTTGAAGCCATCAGCGACATCGCCGAGGTTAGTAAAAATTTAGACATGATCATCGAGCATGTGCGTGCAGCGCTTTCGCGTGTCATAACTTCGCTTTATGTAGATGAAAAGGGTCAGCTAAATTTTTATATCCTAGACACTGCCGCACAGCAAAAGCTCATGGACGCAGTGCAGTATAAAGACGGCGCATATCACTTGATGATAAACGTGGCGCAGACATCATCTATCGTGCAAGCACTTAGGCGTGAAAAAGAGAAGCTACCTATGAGTCAGCACGGAGAAATGGTGCTTTGCGTGGAGCCAAGCTTGCGCAAATTTATAGCAAATATCTGCGCAAATTTTGCCATCGACATAGTAGTACTAAGCTTTGCTGAGATCTCGGCAAATACGCCATTTGAAACGGTTGGCGTCATAGAAATAGAAAATTTATAAAGGAAAACGATGAAAATTTATCACCTCTCACACACCGATCTTGACGGATACGGCGCACAATACATAACAAATTTTTACTTCAAAGATGTGAAATTTCTAAACTCAAACTACGGCAGAGAGATAGATGATAAGTTTGCTCAAATTCTATCTGAGATAGATGCCTCAAACGATGATAAAAACGTCATCTTGATCACTGATCTAAATTTAAGCCTAGCTCAGTGCGAGAGCTTTGAGGAGATGATAGATGGTAAAAATATAAAGCTATTTTTGCTAGATCATCATCAAAGTGGTGCTGAGTGCGCGAGCGCTTACTCATGGTATTTTTTAGATAGTTCAAGGTGCGCTACAAAGATCACTTATGACTTTTTTGCAGGCATTTTTAGTAAAAACAAAGAGCTTGAAATTTTTAGTGACGTCGTAAATGCCGTGGATATCTGGCTAAAAGATGATAAAAATTTCGAGATGGGCAAGGTCTGCTTGGGGCTTGTGGCAAACGCCAAAGAGATAAATAAGGTGATGTTTGAAGCTGAAAACAACCTCTATATGGATCATATCTTAAAAGAAGCGAGCAAATTTTTTAACGAGAAAAACGACTATATCGGCCTTGACATGCAGGTGCATGCTATTAAAAAGTCATTTTTCAAAGAGGACAAGGACGACACGCTAAGCAATCTAATATCAAACTACGTCGTAAAAAAACTTAGTGAAAATAAAGAGAAATTTAGCATAAAGTATAAAGACCATAAAGGAATTTTAACCTACAATGTCGGCAATGTTTCTGTTATCGGCAACGACTTTTTAGTGGAAAATCCTGAATTTGACTTCTTTATCGACGTGACAAATAAAAAAACACTAAGCTTTCGTGCAAATGGCAAGCTTGATGTTAGCGCCATGGCAAAACACCTAGTTGGCGGCGGCGGACACGTGAACGCTAGCGGTGGGCTATTTGCAAATTTCAAAGACGGCTTTAGCTATGAGCCGATCAAAGCGCAGATAGTTGATCTAATAACTAAAAAAACACAGGAGGAGATATGAAAGAAGAAGATATAAGCGTAGAGGAGCTTAGCTACGAGCTTAGCATGGTGCTTGAGGCGATGTTTTACTATGCTGGCGTGAAAAAAGATAAGCTTGAAGAGGCGGCAAATCTCTATGTTGAGTGCATCGACGATGCGTTAGAAAACTCTGATGCTAGCGGTAGCGACGAGGTCATAGAGATAGTTGAATATATGAAAAAACACCATCCAAAGTTATTTAAATAAGGAGAAAATATGAAGAAAATTTTAGTTTTAGCAGCAGCACTTTTTGCGTTAAATGCTATGGCAAATGAAAATTTAGACAAGGCAAATGAGCTTTATGCAAAGAGAAATTTTGAAGAAGCCTACCTTTACTTTAACAAAGCTTGCGGTGAGGGCGAGAAAAAAGCTTGCACGATGAATGCGATCATGTTATTTAACGGCGATGGCGTGGCAAAAGATAGAGCTCAGGCTGAGAAAATTTTTACAAAAATGTGTGACGAAAATGAGGGCATGGCCTGCGAAAAACTAGGCGAAATGACAGCTTATGGCCTTATAAAAGACAAAGACGACAATGAAGCAAAAAGCGAAGAGAAGGCAAAAGCTTTGTTTAAAAAAGCTTGCGACAACGGCTACAAACCAGCTTGCGACTTTGTAACAAAATAGATCAAAAAGGGCTTAAAATGGGCTACAAACATAAAGATTTGATAGGAACTAGAGAGCTTAGCAAGGAAGAAATTTTATATTTTCTAGAGGCGGCGAAAGAGTTTAAGGAGCTAAATTTAAGCCAAGTTAAAAAAAATGACTACCTTCGTGGGAAAACCACGATCAACGCATTTTATGAAAACTCGACTAGAACGAGAACTTCTTTTGAGATCGCAGCAAAGAGGCTTGGGGCTGATACGATAAATTTTAGTTCATCAAGCTCGAGCGTGACAAAGGGCGAGAGCCTAAATGACACGATGAATAACATGGCTGCTATGAGAACTGACATCATTGTGCTTCGTCACCCAAGCTCTGGAGCGGCGAAATTTGCAGCTGATAGAACAGAGGCTAGCGTCGTAAATGCAGGGGACGGCACAAATGAGCACCCAAGTCAAGCTCTGCTTGATCTTTTCACGCTAAGAGAGCATGGCAAAATTTTGGATAAAAATTTAAACGTGGCGATCATCGGTGACATCGCTAGAAGCCGCGTGGCAAGGTCTGACATCTGGGCGATGAAGAAATTTGGCATAAATTTAAAGCTCTTTGCGCCAAGGATGATGATGCCAAAAGACGCTGAGGTATTTGAATCTCAAATTTGCAAAAATATGGAGGAGGCTTGCGAGGGTAGCGACGTCATCATCATGCTTCGCATCCAGCTAGAGCGTGGCGGTGCGGACGTGGCGTTTCCAAGCTCGAGAGAGTACTCGAAATTCTTTGGACTAAATAAAAATAGGATAAAGCTAGCAAAGCCTGACGCGATCGTGCTACACCCAGGACCTATAAATAGGGGCGTGGAGTTAAATTCAGACGTGGCTGACGGCACGCACTCAGTCATACTAAATCAAGTTGAAAACGGCGTTGCTATAAGAATGGCGATACTAAATACGCTTGCAAAAAATAGGGGCTAACGATGAAAATATCAATAATTAACGGCACTATCGTAAATAGCGACGAGAAATTTAAGGCAAATATCCTAATAGAAAACGGCAAAATAGCCAAAATCGGAAGTGAGAAATTTGAGGCTGATAAGGTCATAGACGCTACAAATAAGCTAGTCATGCCAGGACTTATCGACATGCATGTGCATTTTCGCGATCCTGGTCAAGAGTATAAAGACGACATCATCTCGGGCTCGCAAGCGGCCGTAGCTGGAGGAGTGACCACCTGCCTTTGCATGGCAAACACAAACCCAGTAAATGACAACGCCTCAATCACAAGGGCAATGATAGAAAAGGCTAAAAACTGCGGACTGATCGATCTTTTACCAATCGCAGCCATTAGCAAAGGACTTGGCGGCAATGAGATCGTTGAAATGGGCGATCTTATAGAAGCTGGCGCAGTTGCATTTAGCGACGACGGCCTACCAGTGACTAGCTCAAGCGTGATGAGAGCGGCGCTTGAGTACTCAAGCATGTTTAATAGCTTTTGTATAAGCCACTCAGAGGACTGCTCGCTTTGCAGGCAGGGCGTCATGCACGAGGGCAAGGTCTCAGCCATACTTGGACTTCGCGGCATGGCGAGAGAGAAAGAGGAGATCGCAGTGAGCCGTGATATGCTGCTTGCAAAACTCACTAAAGCGCACATCCACATCGCTCACGTAAGCTCGGAGTACTCGCTAAAGATCATCGAAATGGGCAAAAAAGAGGGCATAAACATCACTTGCGAGGCGACACCTCACCACTTTAGCTTTAGCGACGATGAAATTTTGAAAAATGCCTACGATACAAATTTCAAAATGTCGCCGCCACTTCGTGAGATAAGCGACGTAAAAGCGGTAAGAGAGGCACTAAAAAGTGGTCTTATAGACGTTATCGCCACCGATCATGCCCCACACCACACAGATGAAAAGATAGTGGAATTTGACAAGGCGCCATTTGGCATCATCGGACTTCAAACCCTTGTGCCACTCACTCTAAAGCTCGTAGATGAGGGCGTTATAAGCTTAGAGCGCATGGTAGAGCTAACTTCTACAAATGCGGCTAAGATGCTAAATTTAAAAGATAAGGGCAGGCTCGCAGAGGGCATGCTAGCTGACATCACGGTGATAGACCCTGAGATCGAGTACATTTATGATGAAAAGATAAACCGCTCAAAATCGGTAAATTCTCCACTCTTTGGCAAAAAACTAAAAGGCGCAGCAACTACCACGATAAAAAGTGGCAAGATCGTTTATGAGTTTGAAAAATAATAAATTTGCTCGCACTTGCGGGCAAATTTGCTTTAGATGCTTTGAGATATAAAATTTGCTAGAAATTTCTAGCAAATTTTACTTTTTTATGAGTTATATTTTTTAACGATACCGCGAACTACTTTTTCTATAAAAAGTGCAGAAGCAACTTCGCAGTGCTCTCTTGTAGAGTGAGGTGAGTAGATATTTGGTCCAATAGAACATGCACTAAGACCTGCTTTTTTCTCTAAAAGCACTCCACACTCAAGTCCAGCATGCACAGCTGTTATCCTTGCATTTGGCTTATAAATTTTAAGCTCTTCTAAGATATCGTTTGCAAATTTATCATTTATAGGTTTCCAAGCTGGGTTTCTGTCTTTTGAAATGACGCTAAAACCAACCGCTTTTGCAAGCTCTGAAATTTCAAATTCCATTCTATTTAGCCCATCTTTGCTCATTGACCTTGCGAAAACTCACAAAATTTATAGATAAGAAATGTAAAAAGGATACGCAATAAAGAAGTGGAGAGGATAGGATAGCGACACTAAATTGATAAATTTGCGTTTGGCTACTGGAGCCATCATTTATAGATATTTTGATAGCTAAGATAGATGCTTATTAAGATAAGCGGAGCAAAACCCTATATAAATAGGTAGGATGAAATTTGTTTTGATAAAAGCCTAAATTTATAGCTCTTATCAAAACGCTTAAATTTAAAGCCAAAATGGCTAAATTTTAACTCTCTTTTCTCTTACTTTTTTGATCTTATTTTTAACTACATGAAATTTTGAAGCTGCAGCCGAGCATATATCCTTATAAGTAACCAAAATTTTTGACTCTTTTTTAGTGCAAATGACTGCAAAAACGCTCTCAAGGTCGATTCTCTCTTTTTGTGTTAAATTTTCCATCTATTTTCCTAGCAATTTTCTCATCTTATTGACAACAAATAATATTTCATCATCGTCAAGCTCACATAGCAGTTTGCAAACAGCAGCAGCAGCTTGCGGCTTTGAGTTACCAAGCCTCCAGTCCTGATATGTCCTCATCGGCACGCCAAGATCCTCTGCCATTTTTGCTTGTGAAATTTTCTTACCGATATTTTTTGCCTCAACTGCATTGTGAAGCAAATTAAATATATCACTTGTTTCAATCATTGGAGAATTATACGTTTTATTTCATTAAATATACCTAAAATATTATATAAATAATGTAAAATAGTATATAAATATCAAAATAAAGTATTAAACATACTAAAAATTATTTATAATATACGTTATAACGTATAAAAATCTTTTAAATTCTTGAATAAAATTAGAAATTTTGTGTTTTATATTGAAGTTAAATTTTTTATTTTGCTTTAAATTTTATTTCTTTTTGCGCAAAGCTTATATTATAGGCATTAGAAAAGTTTAGTTATATAGGCTAAATATATATAAATAAATTTTTTTAACTTATATACTTGACATTGATAAACTAAAGTTGTATAATCCGCTTAGCAATTAAAAAGAAAGAGTGCTAAAAGTGAGTAAAACAAATAAACGCGATTTGATACTAAATTCTATCATTGAAGCCTATTTGCAGAACAATGCGCCTATTGGCTCAAACGAGCTTGGCTCTCGCATGAGCGTGGCGATACCGGCATCTACGATACGTGTTTATTTCAAAAAGCTTTCAGATGAGGGCGAGATCACAAAGCTTCACATCAGTGGCGGCAGGATCCCAACTATCGCTGCGATGAGGAGATATTGGAGTGAAATTTTTACTGAGAGCGACATAAATTTAAAGATAAATGACCCAAGAAGCTTAAAGATGCTCTGTGATGAGTTTGAGCTTTATTGTATGATTTTTGGCACGATTGATAAGGAGTTGCTAGAAATTTTAAATTTAAATGATAGATATTTGGTTTTAAATTTTAGTGGCGATGAGATCGTCATTAAATTTGACACTAGGATGTATAAATTTTTAAACAACCTTATCGGAGTTAGTTTAGACAAGCTTGAGCTTATCTGTTCTCAAGTTGGCTTAAGCGAACTAAAAAACAAGATAAGAGAGCTTAAAAGGACTAAAATTTACTTCCAAGAAAATGAAATTTTAGCCTTTGATATGTTTAAGGATAGACGCTTTAAGATGGTTTTTGACCCAAGTTTTAGCTTGCAGATGGATGAAGAACTTACATTTTCTCCTATGTTTGATGAAAATTACATGGGGCTTAAATTTAAAGCAAACTACCTTGGTAGCGAGGCGCAGATGATCTGCGCTGGCAGTGTTTATACTGATTATGTGAAATTTATAAATCTAATAAAGGAGGCCGCGTGAGCGAAGAGGTAAAAGAGCAAAATCTACCTGAGGTCAAGCCAGTGCAAGAGGCAGCTAGCGATAGCGTAAATTTAGACGCACTTGGCGATATCTCAAAAGTAGAGAAGCTCGAAAAAGAGCTTGGCGAGATCACTGATAAATATTACAGAGCAAATGCTGAGTTTGAAAATATCAAAAAGCGTTATGAAAAAGAGAAAGCAGACGTTGCAAGCTATGCAAATGAGAAATTTGCAAGGGACTTGCTACCAGTCATCGATGCGCTCGAGATCGCTGCAAATTTTGACCCAGAGGATGATGAATTTGCTAAAAAGATCAAAGAGGGCATTTTGATAACGATAAATCAGTTTAAGAAATGTTTTGAAAAGCATGGCGTGAGCGAGATCGCAACTGATGCCGAGTTTGATCCAAATGTGCATAATGCCGTTTTAAGGGTCGATAGCGAGGAGAAGCAAAGCGGTCAGATCGTGCAAGCTTTACAAAAAGGCTATATGATAAATGGCAGGGTTTTGCGCCCAGCTATGGTCAGTGTGGCAAACTAAATTTAAAAAATAAATCTAATAAAGGAAAAATATGTCAAAAGTTATAGGTATAGACTTAGGTACAACAAACTCTTGTGTGAGCGTTTTTGAGCGCGGCGAGAGCAAGGTTATCCCAAACAAAGAGGGTAAAAACACAACTCCATCTGTTGTTGCTTTTACAGACAAAGGTGAAATTCTAGTAGGTGACGTCGCAAAACGTCAAGCAGTTACAAACCCTGAAAAAACGATATATTCTATCAAACGTATCATGGGTTTGATGAGCAATGAAAAAAATGCTGAAGAGGCAAAGGCTCGCTTGCCATATCACGTCGTAGATAGAAATGGCGCTTGCGCGGTTGAGATCGCTGGTAAGGTCTATACTCCGCAAGAAATTTCAGCAAAAATTCTTATCAAGCTAAAAGAAGACGCTGAAGCATACCTTGGTGAAAAGGTAACAGACGCGGTTATCACTGTGCCTGCATATTTCAACGATAGCCAAAGAAAGGCTACAAAAGAGGCTGGAACAATCGCTGGTCTAAACGTACTTCGTATCATCAACGAGCCGACAGCTGCGGCACTTGCGTATGGTCTTGACAAAAAAGAGGCTGAGAAAATTTTAGTTTATGACCTAGGTGGCGGTACATTTGACGTTACAGTGCTAGAAACTGGCGATAACATCGTTGAAGTTTTGGCAACTGGCGGTAACGCATTCTTAGGTGGCGATGACTTTGATAACAAGATCATCGACTGGCTAGTAAGTGAGTTTAAAAATGAAACTGGTATCGATCTAAAAGGCGATATCATGGCACTTCAACGCTTAAAAGAAGCAGCTGAAAATGCTAAAAAAGAGCTAAGCTCAGCTCAAGAGACTGAGATAAATTTACCATTTATCACAGCTGATGCGACTGGCCCAAAACACCTTGTCAAAAAGCTAACTCGCGCTAAATTTGAAGGCATGATCGACTCACTTGTGGGCGAGACTATCACTAAGATAAATGAAGTCATCAAAGATGCAGGTCTAAGCAAGAGTGACATAAAAGAGGTCGTAATGGTCGGTGGTTCAACTCGTGTGCCACTTGTTCAAGAAGAGGTTAAAAAGGCATTTGGCAAAGAGCTAAATAAGAGCGTAAATCCAGATGAAGTCGTAGCTATCGGTGCTGCGATCCAAGGTGCGGTTATAAAAGGCGATGTTAAAGATGTTCTACTTCTTGACGTTACTCCACTTAGCCTTGGTATCGAGACACTTGGTGGTGTGATGACTAAGATCATCGAAAAAGGCACAACTATACCAACTAAGAAAAGTCAAGTTTTCTCAACTGCTGAAGATAACCAAAGTGCCGTTACTATCATGGTTTTACAAGGTGAGCGTGAGTTTGCAAGGGATAATAAATCACTTGGTAACTTCAATCTCGAAGGCATCCCAGCAGCTCCAAGAGGTGTGCCTCAAATCGAAGTTGAATTTGATATCGACGCAAACGGAATTTTAACCGTTTCAGCAAAAGATAAAGCGACTGGCAAAGCCCAAAACATCACTATCTCAGGATCAAGCGGTCTTAGCGAAGATGAGATAAATAGCATGGTAAAAGATGCTGAGCTTCACAAAGAAGAGGATAAAAAACGCAAAGACGCAGTAGAAGCTAGAAACCAAGCAGACGCACTAGTTCATCAAACTGAAAAGAGCATGAGCGAGCTAGGCGAAAAAGTGCCAGCTGAAGATAGAAGCAACATCGAAGCTGCGCTAAATGACCTAAAAGAGGTTCTAAAAGATGAAAACTCTTCAAAAGAGCAAATCGATGCAAAAGTAGAAGCTCTAAGCAAAGCTAGCCACAAACTTGCAGAAGCTATGTATAAAAAAGATGAAAACGCTGGCGCAAACGGCGGAAATAACAAAAAAGACGACGACGTAATCGACGCTGAAGTCGAGTAAGACAAATAGAGCAGGGTACTTGCCTTGCTCTTTTAAATTTAATCTATAAATTTAAACTTCTAAACACTTCTTAATACACACTCGCAACATCATCTTATAAGATAAAAAGTATAAATTTCTAAAATGCAAAAATTTAGCCGCACCCCAAAAATCAAGACCTTTTAACGATCTCTACCCATCTATCAAGCTCTTGTTGCTCGGCTTTTAGCGTGCTGCTTTCGCCGTGTCCTGGGTAAAGTGCGAAGTCACCCTTTAGATTTTTACATTTTTCTAAGCTTTTTAGCATCTCATTTTTATCCGAATATGGAAAGTCCCAGCGTCCGATGCTACCTTTAAATAAAAAATCTCCGCTAAACATCGCGTCATCTATCTCTATCATCGAGCAGCCCGGTGTGTGCCCTGGAAAATGGTGAAATTTAAAAGAAAATTCATCCACTACAAAGCTCTCATCGCCTTGAGCCAAAACATCTGGCACAAAGGTGTTTTTCATATAGCCAAAAATGTCACTCTCGCACATAAAAGCGTCAAATTTATTGATATAAACTGGGATTTTTAGCTCATTTTTTAGCTCGCTCACATCGTAAATATGGTCAAAATGCCCATGAGTGCAAAGTATCGCCTTTAAATTTTGTGCATTTTGCAAAACCCATTTTTTTGCCCCATCGCCTGGATCTATCACTAAACTTGAGCCATTTTTGGTGACGATGTAGCAATTTGTCCCAAAATCACCAAAACTTTTATGCATTACTCTCATTTTTTACCTTAAATTTATCATTTCTTAAATATTTACATCTTTTTACTTAAACTTAAAGAAAAATTTTAAATTTAATTAGTATAATTTTTGCAAAAGGAAGCAAATTTAGGCAAAGGGACAATGAAGGGGTATCAAAAAATAGAAGAAACTTTAGTTTTTAGCTTAAAAGATAAAACTAAAGGTAAAAAACTACTATTAGGTGTAAGCGGCGGTATTGATTCTGCTGTGGTTGCGACGCTTTGTGCGAGAGCAAAGCCAGATGAAACTCATGCACTCATCATGCCAACAGCATCATCAAACAAAGAAAATATGGACGATGCCCTAAATTTATGTGAAAAACTAAACATAAAATATAAGGTTTTGTCTATAGAGGGCATTTTAAATGCCTTTTGCGAAACGATAGATGTAAATTTAAGCAATTTAAGAAAAGGGAATTTAGCAGCTAGAGTTAGAATGAGCTTGCTTTATGATTATTCATCTAGTATAAACGCTCTAGTCATCGGCACAAGCAACAAAAGTGAGCTTATGCTTGGTTATGGCACGATATTTGGGGATTTGGCGTGCGCGATAAATCCTATCGGAGAGCTTTATAAGAGTGAAATTTTTGAATTTGCAAAACATCTTGGTGTTGATGAAAATTTTATCAAAAAAGCACCTTCAGCCGATCTTTGGGATGGGCAAAGTGACGAGGGCGACATAGGTTACAGCTATGCTGTTATCGACGAGATTTTACAAAATTTAGAAAATAACAAGGAGCAAGCCATCAAAAAGTTTGGATTAAAAGCGGTCTTGGATATAGAAAATAGAGTTGTTTCAAACAGGTTTAAACGACAAATGCCGTTGATAGTGAAAATTTAAAGGATTAAAGATGAGAGAAATTCCGTTTTACAAACCAACTATCACTGAGCGTGAGAGTGAGCTTATCGAAGAGGCTTTGCATTCTGAAAATGCCACTGATACAGTTGCTAAATTTGAAGAAAAGCTAAAAGAGTACTTTGGTGCTAAATTTGTTGTCACTACAAATAACATAGCAGCAGCGCATCATCTGGCTCTAAGCGCTATGGATACAAAGCGCGGTGACAAAGTCATCTGCTCAGTAAATGCCTTCCCTAGCGTGGCTCAGGCTGTTAGACATTTTGATGCCGAGCCTATCTTTGTTGATATAGATGAAGAGGACTTTAATATCAGCCCAGAAGCCCTTGAAAAGGTGCTAAAAGAGCAAAATCACAAGAAACTAAAATGTGCTTTTATCTCACACATCGCTGGACAAAGCGCTAGGCTTGATGAGATAAAGGCTATCTGCGAAAAATATGGCATCGTCGTTTTAGATGATGCAAATCGAGGCATAGGACTAACTTATAATGGCAAAAAAGTCGGTTCAGACTCGTTTTTGTCATGCTTTCAGACAAACTCACGCGTGCAAAATCCTATCTCAACAGTTGGATTTTTCACGACAAATGACGAAGAGGTCTATAAAAAAGCAAAACTACTTCGTAACTATGCCCTTGTAAATGGTATAGATAAATTTGGTAGTTTAAGCTACATCTACGATGTTGTTGATATCGGTTTAAAATATGACATAAACTCGATAAATGCGGCATTTTCTATCGCTCAGCTTGAAAAGACAGACGAGCTTATAAAACGTAGAAAAAAGATCGCTGAAATTTACGATAAAGAGCTTAAAGAGTGTCACAACATCACAACTCCAGTCAAAAAACGCGAGCACATCTACACTCAGTACATCATCAAGATAAATAAAAACCGTGACAGCTTTGCTAGAGAGCTTTTGGAGCGCGGAATTCACACTTCGTTGCACTACATACCGATACATTTGCTAAGCTATTATAAAAATAAATATTCGCTTAAAGTAAATGACTTCCCAAATGCTCTAAAGACATATCAACAAGTCTTGTCGCTACCTATCTATCATAGTTTGAGCGACGAAGAGGTGCAATACATCTGCAACACGGTAAAAGAAATTTCTAAATCTCGTGTTTAAGAAATTTAACATCCTTTTACACGCATGGGCGAATGACTACTTCTTTCGCCCAAATTTCTTTCAAATTTTACTAGCATTTTTACTTCTGCCACTAAGTCTTATCTATGCTCTAGTCGTTGTTTGCAAGAAATTTAGCGCGCAAAAAAAAGACTTTAGTATAAAGATAATAAGCGTTGGAAATTTAACCCTTGGAGGAAGCGGCAAGACCCCACTTTGTGTCGCTATCGCTAAAAATTATGGGGGCGCCTTTATCATCCTTAGAGGCTATAAAAGAAAGAGCAAAGGTATGCAAGTTGTCGCTCGTAACGGCGAAATTTTACTTGACGTGGCGGCAAGTGGCGATGAGGCGATGATATATGCCACAAGCATCAAAAACGCAAATGTGATCGTTAGTGAAGATAGAAAAGTAGCTATAAACTACGCCAAAACTCACGGCGCAAAGTATATTTTGCTGGATGATGGATTTTCTAAATTTGATATAGCTAAATTTGACATCTTGGTGCGTCCAAACCCAGAGCCAAAGCTAAAGCTTTGCCTGCCAAGCGGGGCTTATAGATATCCATTTAGCTTTTATAAATTTGGTGATTTCATCGCACGTGAGGGGCAAACTCACTTTAGAAAGAGCGAAATTTTAAATAAAAGCGAAAAAATGGTGCTAGTAACCGCCATAGCAAACCCAGCCCGCCTTGAAGCATTTTTTAGCGAGTGTGTAGGGCAGGTATTCTTCCCTGATCACTACGACTTCTCAAAAGAAGAGCTAAGTGAAATTTTGCAAACCTACGGCGCGACCTCGCTTTTGATGACGCAAAAGGACTATGTAAAGGTAAAGGATTTTGGGCTGAGAGTTTCGCTTATCACGCTTGAAGTTACTCTAAGTGAGGAGTTTAAAAAGGTTTTAGCGCAGCAAATTTAAGCCCATTTTGTTATAATGAGCCACTTTTTAAAAGGAAAATTTAGATCAAAATGAGAATTTTAATCACCTCAGTCGCAAAGAAAAAAGAGGCAAAAAAACTAAGCAAAAAGCTCGTGAAAAAGGGACTTGCGGCTTGCGTGAGTAGCTTTAGCGCAAAGAGCATTTATCTTTGGCAAGAGAAGCTTTGTGATGAAAAAGAGCAAATTTTACTCATAAAAACGGATGCGAAATTTAAAAAAGTAGCTAAATTTATAAGAAAGCACCACAGCTACGAAACCCCAGAAATTTTGGCGCTTAAGCCAAAAGAGGTTTTTAAAAAATATGAAAATTGGATAAAAAAATCAACCAAAAAAGGCAAAAAATGAGACTAACACCAACTAGAAGCGTAAAAGATGAAAAGGTAAAAAATGTAAATTTAAGCACAGCCATGCTTGCCCCAAGCTCCGCTCACGGCGGACTTTACGCGCCAAAGAAGCTACCAAAGATAGCAAGGGCAAAGTGGCAAGAGCTCTCAAGCCTAAGCTACGAAAAGCTCGCACTTCACATCATTTCACTTTTTAAATTTGACGTGCCAGAGGCGTTTTTCAAAAAAGCGGTCAAAAGATATGCAAGCTTTGATGATCCAAAGCACCCTGTTATTTTTAAAAAAATAGATAAAAATTTATACGTAAATGAGCTATACCACGGCCCAACTAGGGCATTTAAGGATATGGCGCTTCAGCCTTTTGGCTCGCTTCTTAGCCAGCTAGCAAAAGAGCGAGGCGAAAGATACCTTATCATGTGCGCAACTAGCGGTGACACGGGCCCTGCGACGCTTCAGACCTTTGCAAATGACGAAAACATAAGGGTTGTCTGCCTCTATCCAGACGGCGGTACGAGCGAGGTTCAAAAGCTTCAGATGCAGACCATGCAGGGTGAAAATTTAAAGGTTTTTGGCATAAAAGGCGACTTTGACGACGCTCAAAGAGCGCTAAAAACGCTGCTTGCAAATGATAAATTTAAGGCTGAGCTTAAGAAAAAGCGCCTTAAACTAAGCGCGGCAAACTCGGTAAATTTTGGCAGAATTCTCTTTCAGATCATCTACCATGCCTACGCCTACGCAAATTTGCTAAAACAAAAGGCACTTAAGGCAAACGAGAGCTTTGACATCATCGTGCCAAGCGGAAATTTCGGCAACGCACTTGGGGCGTATTACGCTAAAAAAATGGGCGCAAAGATCGGCAAGATCAAGATCGCCTCAAACGCAAACAACATCTTGACGCAGTTTTTCACCACCGGAGTTTACGATCTCAGGGACAAAAAGCTAGTTAAGACGATAAGCCCAGCTATGGACATTTTAATAAGCTCAAACGTCGAGCGCTTGCTGTTTGATAAATTTGGAAGCGAGCGAACAAATGAACTCATGCAAAGCTTAGCCAAAAATAAATTTTATAAGCTTAGCAAGCAGGAGCTTGAAGCGCTACAAGAGGACTTTGAGGCCAGCTGGTGCGACGATAAAGAGTGCGAGGCATACATCGCAAAGCTCGCAAAGGACGGCTACGCGATCGATCCGCATACGGCTACTTGCTTTAAAATGGTGGAGGCTAGCCGCATAAACGTCATCACATCGACCGCACACTGGGTGAAATTTACGCCAAGCATGATCAAAGCGTGCCAGATCAAAGATACAAAAGATGAAAAAGATGCGCTGGCAAAGACTGCTAAAATCTTAAATGACATCGTGCCAAGCTCGATAAACTCGCTATTTAGCGCGAAAATTTTGCATAAAAATATCATAAAAGAGGACGAGATCGAAAAGTGCGTCCTAGAATGGATCGAGCGATGATAATCATCCCAGCTCGCCTTGCCTCAACAAGGTTTAGTAATAAAATTTTAAAAGAGATAAACGGTGTGCCGATGTTTGTGGCGACGGCTCTTAGAGTAAGCGGCGTGGATGATGTGGCGGTTGCGGTGGATGAGCCAAGCGTGCTTGATATCGCCAAGGCTCACGGCATAAAAGCTGTGCTAACTAGCAAAGATCATCAAAGTGGCACTGACAGGATAAACGAAGCGGCGCAAATTTTGGGCTTAAGCGAGAGTGAGATCATCATAAATGTTCAGGCTGATGAGCCATTTATCGAGCCTGAAAATATCGCTAAATTTAGGGCATTTTGCGAGCAAAACAGGCAAAATGCCTTTATGTTTTCTTGCTATAAAAAGATGGACGATGAGTTTGCAGATGATAAAAATTTAGTCAAAGTGGTGACTGATTTTGAGGGATATGCGCTTTATTTTTCAAGATCGAGGATACCATTTAACAGAAGCGAGTGCAAAAGCTACAAGGCGCACCTTGGCATCTACGGATACAGCGTAAAGAGCCTAAAAGAGTTTTGCGGCCTCTTACCTTCAAGCCTTGAAAACACCGAGAAACTCGAGCAACTACGCGCCCTAGAAAATGGCAAAAAGATAGCGATGCTAGAGGTTGAAAGTCAAAGTATCGGCATCGATAGCGAAGAGGACTACCAAAGAGCGCTAGCTAAATTTGGCAAATGAGCCTAAATTTGCTCTGCTTTGGCGTCTTTGCTGCGGCAGAGCAAATTCTAAATTTTTATAAATTTGGGTAATGGTTGGCTGATTTTTTGTCTTTGATTTTGCGGTCTAGCTCAATTTGGCTGTGTTGTTGGTTAAATTTACTGCGAGTTTCATGTTTTTAATTTATTTGAATAATTTTGTCTTTTTGCTGAGATGTTTTAAATTTAAGACAATTGCAAATTTCACTTGCATTACGGTCTTGTCTGTGCGTGATTTGGCGCAAAATTTGATTAAATTTTAGTTGCGTTACTACCTTGGTGTTAAACTAAATTTAGTTTATATTTTTTATTTGTTGGCATGTTTTAAAATTTAATAAATTTAAGATAATCGTAGGCTTTACTTGGTTTTGTTTTTGATTACGGTCTTGTAGCACGCGATTTGGTGCAAAATTTGATTAAATTTTGGTTGTTTTACAATCCTAGAACCAAACCAAAATCACTAAGATATTTTAAAAATTTTGATAGTTTTTTGCTTTTGCGATTTTACTCGCGTCACTGCATGATATAAATTTGATAGCCTAAATTTACTTCTTTACTACATTCCTAGTTAGTCGCAAGGTCTGAAAAACCTAGAGAAATTTGGCTGATAAATTTAAAATTCCAGTTAATTTTGCCTTTGTAATCTAAATTTTTTCAAGCTTTGCTATGAAATTTTTAGCATTTATAAAGCCGATCGTTCTAAGTGCTTTTTGCTCCTCGCCGTCTTTAAAAAGTAGAAGTGCAGGCGGATCGATGAGTCCAAAATTTCTTAACATCTCATCATTTTGCGCCCCGCCACTTGTCACGTCGATACGAATAAGCGTAAATTTTGCCAAAGCATTTTTCACGCCGGCGTCTTTAAAAGTGATGTGCTCTATCTCTTTGCAGCTCGCGCACCAGTCGGCATAAAAATCCACAAGCACTGGCTTGCTTGAGCTTTTTATCATCTCGTTTAGCTCGTTTAAATTTCTGGCTTGTTTGAAATTTAGCTCGCTCTCATTTTTGGCTAAATTTAGTCCAGAAAGCGGCGAAAAGGCATCTTTTGAGCCCAAAAATGCGCCGATTATCAGCATGAGCGAGTAGATAAAAACTAGCACGCAAAGTGCTTTTTTAAATTTAGCCCAGCCGCTATTTGCTGCCTCAAACGCCCCAAGATAAATGGCCGCAAAGACGCCTATGACGCCGTAACCAAGTAGCTCAAAAAACGCTCCAAGCACGCGTGCGAGGATCCAAACAGCCATGATGAGCATCAAAAAGCCAAAGAGTTTTTTAACTTCATCCATCCAGCCGCCAGGTCTTGGCAGGAGCTTGCCTGAGCTTAGCCCTATCACAAGAAGCGGCGCGCCCATGCCTAGCCCCATGACAAAGAGCATGATGCCTCCGTAAATGGCGTCTCCGCTTTGCGCGATGTAAAGAAGTGCGCCTGCTAGCGGTGCTGCCACGCAAGGCGAGACGATGAGCGCTGAGGCAAAACCCATGATGAAAACGCCGATTAGGCCTGAGCTGTTTTGTGACTTTTTGCTGATTAGGTTTTCAAATTTAGAGGGCAGTTTGATGTCGTAAAAGCCAAACATACTAAAACTTAAGATGACAAAAATGGCCGCAAATGCGCCAAGTACGTAGATGTTTTGCAGAGCCCCTGCGATGCCAAAGCCAAGCAGGCTTGCCCCAACGCCAGCAAGCGCGTAAGCAAGGCTCATCGCAACTACATAGACTAGCGAGAGCAAGAAGCCTTTTTTGGCATTTAGGCTGCCGCCCTTTGAGACGATGATGCTTGATAAGATCGGTATCATCGGGAAGACGCAAGGTGTGAGCGAGAGCAAGAGACCGTAGCCAAAAAATGTCGCAAGCGAGATAAAAAAGTTTTTGCTGCTTAGCTCGTTTGCGATGCTTTGATCTTCTGAAAGCTCGGTAAATTCAGGATTTGTTTCGTCTTTTTGCTCTTTTTCAAAGGTTATGATGCTAAATTTGCCAAATTTCTCAAATATGTCATAAATTTTAGTTTGTGGGCGGTAACAGATGCCATTTTTAGCACAACCTTGATAGCTTAAATTTAGCCTAGCACTGCCGTTTTTAAGATGCTCTTTTACTAAATTTAGCGGGATAAACAGTGAAAAATCTTTTGGGTAAATTTCATATTCGCCGGTATTTTCGCTCTTTGGCATATTTAGGAGACTGTTGATCTTCTCTTCGCCAAGCTTAACCTCAAAGCTATCTTTGTAAAGGTAGATATTTTCGCCAAATTTAAACTTGATCTCAATACCTTGTTCATCAATACTTGGGCTTAAAATAAACGCCTTACTAACGTCTAAAACCTCGGCAAAAAGCGAGCTTGCAAACAAAATGAGAGAAAAAATGAATTTAAAAAACATGCTAATCCTTGCTAAATTAAAAGAGATGATTTTAGTCTAAATTCTTAAATTTATTCTATTTTATAGTAAAATCGTGAAAAAGCGTGAAATTTTTAAAAGGAGCGATGATGTCAAAAGATAAAAAGCACCAAAAGAGCGATAAACTTGGCTACGAAGAAGAGCTAAGGCTACTTCAGATAGAACTTTTAAAATTCCAAAATCATGTCAAAGACAAGGGCCTTAGGGTGCTTATGCTAATGGAGGGGCGAGACGCAGCCGGCAAGGGCGGCACGATAAAGCGCCTAACAGAGCATTTAAATCCACGTGGTTGCCGTATCGTGGCGCTTACAAAGCCAAGTGATGTCGAGAAGACGCAGTGGTACTTTCAAAGATATGTGACGCACCTGCCAAGTGCTGGCGAGATCGTGATCTTTGATAGAAGCTGGTACAACAGGGCTGGAGTTGAGCCAGTGATGGGCTTTTGCACGCAGGCTGAGCATAAAGAGTTCTTGCGTGAAGTGCCAAAATTTGAAGAGATGATCATAAACTCAGGCATCATTTTTTTTAAAATTTACCTCTCGATCACAAAAGAGGAGCAAAAAAAGCGCTTTAAAGAGCGTCTAAACGACCCGCTAAAGCAGTTTAAGATCTCTCCAGTAGATCAAAAAGCGCAAGAGCTTTGGGATCAGTACTCCATCGCCAAATACTCGATGCTGCTAGCCTCTCACAATAGCATCTCACCGTGGGTCATCGTCTCAAGTGACAATAAAAAAGAGGCGAGGCTAAATGTCTTTAAATTTATCCTAACTCACGTAGAATATCCAAAAAAGATAGATGAGTATCTAAAATACGACAAAAGCGTCGTAAGAGATGGAAGCGAGGAGATCAAGCGCATAGAAGAGGGGCTTAATAAAGATAAGCTAAAAAGTATCGACTGAAAATTAGACTTGGCTGCAAATTTGGGTTTAAATTTACAGCCAAATTTTACTGCTAAACTCACCACATAAGTTTTGCCAAAATGACCATTATCAGACAAAGAATAAGAGCTATGAGGTGCGAAAATTTACCAAATGGATCTGGCTTTTTTAAGATAGTGACATTAAAAACAGAGATGAAAGTGACAAGGCACATGAGAAGCAAAACTGCGATCTTTGCTAGCAAGAGCTTTTGAAAGTTGCTCTGCCACCAACCATGTTCGCCTCCAAGATAGTCCTTTGCCATGTATGCCCCACTTATCAAAAGTAGTAAAAATGCCGTGCCAAAAACCTTTGCACTGCCTTTTGTATAGGCTTTTTTGACAGCTTCAAGAGTTTGAGGACTTATCGTTTTTTTGGCAAATGGATATATGCAAACATCGAAAAATACATAACCAATAAAAATAATGGCACAAACTAAATGCGTAATTAGAGAGAAAAGATACATTTTTTGCCTTTTTTGTTTGGCATTATATAAATTTTATTAGTTATATTTGCTGATTTTGATTAAGTATTGAGAAGCTTAGAAGATCCGAGCGAAAGTTCGCTCGGATAAATGTTTTTAGAAGCTATATTTTGCTTCAAATCTGATACGATCTTGTTGGAATTTTACACCGTCTTTTCTATCTTTAGCAGCTGCATACCATGTTAAGAATGTAAGTTTTTTGCTGTATTTGTAGCTAGCATCAAGAGACCACTCGCTTCTTTTTGCTCTCTCTTTGGCAAGAGCCCAGCTATAGCCTTTACCTTGAATATATCCAGCACCAAAGCCAAACTTATCGATATCATATCCTGCATTAACAAACCAGTAATCATTATTGCCTTTGATATTGTTGTAATATTGTTGTCCGCTAGTTGCAGAACCTATTACACCATTTAGAATTTTTGCTGGGTTGATAAGTTCACCATTTGCATCAAGCGTTACAAATGAAATTTTATTATTGTCTTTGTTTTTAGCGTCAAAGTCTAAATAACCAGCATTAAGTTTAGCACCAAATAGTTTTGTGCCAGCTTGAACTGCCCAGAAATTTGCATCAGCTACATCTTTGTGATCTGAGTCATTATGAACAAATTGACCTTTTAAGTTTAGGTTAACATCATCAGTTACATTAAAGCTTACACCAGCATCAGCACCGTAAAGTGTAGCTACTTCTTGAACATTTGCAATAGCTATTTTAAAAGAAAGTGGGTCATAACTTCCAAGAGCTGTTAAATAATAGATATTTGCAGATGAATCGCTAAATAGATTAGTATTTACTAAAGTGCTTACTAGCGGACTAGCGGACCACTTGTATCCATGCTTTCTGACTCTATGGCATCAAATGCAGCTGCTGCTAAAGTAAGACCTGGAACATCAGTATTTACTACTTTAATACCTGTGCCAGCTATATCTTTAGCATCATAGAAAGTACCAAGTAGTTGTTTACCAGCCGTAATAGCAGTATTACCTACCTTATAACCTAGATACATCTCATATACACCAAATGAATCAGTTGCATTTGTTTTATCTGTGCCAGTAGTTGCATCACCTGAGTTGTCTTTTGCTTCATATCTTAAATTTAAAACACCAAAGAAATTGTCGTCAATCGCAGCTTTAAATGCTGTTTGCATTCTAAATACGTGTCCAGCATTGCTACCTTTTTCTGTTCCTGCGTTCGCCGTTGATTTTTTAGTGTAATCGTTTGTATAACGATATCTAGCATATCCTGAAAGATCTACATTTTTTATAGCTTCTTCAAGTGGAGTTGCACTTGCAACGCTTGAAAATGCACCTAAAGCAACCAAAGCAGCTAAGCTAACTTTTGTAAGTTTCATCTAAATCTTCTTTTGATAAAAATGTTTTGAAAGGATATTATTATAGAAGATTAATTTTATAGCTTAAATTTCGTTAAAAATTTCAAAAATTATTACCGATCGTTTACCAAAATAAGATAATGAGATAAAATTTGTCTTTAAAAATTTGAGTTTATTTGAAGTTAAAAGATGAGAAAATTATATCTCATCAGTTAAATTTAGCCGTTGTTTTTAGCCTGCGCCTCTTCGCGCTCTTTCTTTTGTCTTATGGCAGCTTCTTTTTGGATATTTTTTTGCTGAGTGACAAAGATATGCTCTTCAAGCGTGACTAGCTGAAAGATGCCCTCAAATATCTTGATCTCTTTTACGTAGCCTATCACTTTTACCTCTCTTTTTCTACTCTCTTCAAACCTCGCTTGTGCGTCAAATTCGACCACATCGCCAAGTTTGAGCGGTCCAAAGAAATTTATCCTAGCACCGATGCTAACGCAAAATTCTTCATTTATAGCTAAAAGTGCTGCGTAGTTTGCCCCCATGAAGACAAAACCGCTATGTATGAGCCCTTCTGCGTCGCTTACCATATCAGCCGTGGTAAAAAATCTAGTTTTTGCGTGATTTTTCTCAAGCAAAAATGCCGTTCCACTAAAATTTAGCTTTGTTAAAGGAGCTGTTTTTATCTCGTTTCTTAGCGGGTTTTCATCCTCTGGGAGGATTATTTGCGACTCGTCTTTTGTTTCAAAAATATTTTCATCTGCCATATTTATCCTTAAATTTTAACTCTTACATAGGCTCTTTTTGGTGCTGGATAGCCCTCGATGGTCTTTGTGTTGTCATCTGGGTCTAGGAAATTTCCAAGACTCTCTCCGTCTATCCAATGTGTTTTTCGCTGTTCGTTTAGATCAGTCGCCTTTGTCTCAAGCAGGGTAAAGTCCTTAAATTTAGCCCTTTCGCACCAGTTACAAAGCGCGCTAAGCGTTGGCACAAAGTAGATATTTGAAATTTTTGAGTATCTATCTTTTGGGCTTAGCACAAAGTCGCCATCCATATCTATATACATCGTGTCTAAAAATAGCTCGCCACCAGGATTTAGCGCGGTTTTTAGCTCTTTTAGCATCTTTATAGGATCGCTTCTGTGATATATCACGCCAAGGCAAAAAATGGTGTCAAATTTCGCTGCGTATTCTGGCAAGCTCTCTACTCCAAGAAGCTCGTAAGCGATATTTGAGCGGATAAATTTATTTAAAAAAGCAAACTGCAAATATGTATGCACGCTAGGGTCAAAGCCAGTTATACTTTTTGGGCCGTACTCAAGCATCTTAAACATATAATATCCATTGTTACAACCCACGTCAGCTACGCACTTGCCAGCTAAATTTAGGTGTGGGGCAAGGATATTAAATTTAATAAAACTTTGCCACTCGCTATCTATATATATATCATCAAGTAAAAATGGCCCTTTTCGCCAAGGCTTTAGGCTAAGGGCGAGGTTGTAAATTTCATCTTTTTTAGCTTGGTTTAAATTTTTAAATTTGACATTTACGCTATCAGAGAGGCTAAATTCGCAATCAAAATTTGCTAAATTTTCTATCTTATTAAAAATTTGCTTTTGCTGCTCGTTAAATTTGCTAAGATCCACGCTATTTCCAGTCGACGATGTTGTGCGGACACTCTTTTTGGTAGGTGCCAGTCGCGTCATAATACTCTTTACAATCATTATAATATTGCGTCGAAACTCCACGCTCGTTCATATAAAGACAACCGTTGCAAAATAGCGCTATAAAGGCTAAAAATATAATCTTTTTCATGTGGCGGATTTTATCATAAATAAAAATTTTATGCTAGAATAGCAGGCAGTTTTAGAGCCAAGTTTGGCTAAGATTAAGCAAAAGGCATTTTATGCAAAGAAGAGATTTTTTTAAATTCAGTAGTTTTTTAGGTGCAGCAAGTCTGCTTCCAAGTGTCACTCTAGCTAGCGACGAGCCAGCAAACCCAGTAGTTAGAAATTTTGACGTAAATTTCAAACATCTGCTTCTTGAAAAGGGCAAAAGCTCGAGAATTTGGCTACCGCTCCCACTAAGCACCACTTATCAGCAACTAACTCAAGACTACGTCATAAACACAACCGCTAAAAACGTCTATATCTCAGACACGCTAATACCAACAATGTATGGCGAATTTGAAGAAAATGAGCAAAGACCTATTTTAAATATCCAGTTTAAAATTCAAACAACAGAGCGCAATACCGACTTTAGCAAGGTAAATTACGATCCAAATGAGAAGGTCGATCCTGCGATTTTGGAGTTTTTAAAACCAACTTCACACATCCCAACTGACGGCGTCGTAAGAGCAAAAGCGTTAGAGATTATCGGCAATACTAAAGGCGACTTGGAGCGCGCAAAAGCGATATATACGTGGGTTGCAAACACTATGCAGCGCGATAACAGCATCCTTGGATGTGGCACAGGCGACGTTAAAGCGATACTTGAAAGTGGCAAACTTGTTGGCAAATGCACCGACATAAACTCAGTTTTTGTGGGACTTTGCAGATCAGTTGGCATCCCTGCAAGAGAAATTTTTGGTATCAGGGTTGGTCAGTCTAGATTTTCAGATCAGATGGGTAGCGCAAAAGACGGCGTGGCTAAAATTTCAGGCGGACAGCACTGCAGGGCTGAGTTTTATCTAAAAGGCTATGGTTGGATACCGGTTGATCCAGCGGATGTCACGAAGGTAAGACTGGGCGAGAAATTAACAAACGACGACGCTAAGATCGTAGCTGTTAGGGACTATTGCTTTGGCAACTGGGAGATGTGCTGGATAGGCTTTAACTACGGACGCGACTTTATCTTAAAGCCAACTCCAGAGCAAACACCGCTAAATAACTTTGGCTATCCATACGCTGAGGTTGATGGCAACACACAAAATTATTATTCGCCAAAAGAATTTAGCTACGACTACGTCTCAACAGAGCTAAAATGAGAGCCTTTTGGCTGATACTAACATCCATAGGTAGTGCTATCGGCGCTACCTTGTGCTGCTTGCCGGCACTTCTTTTTCTGCTTTTTGGCACATCTTTTTCATTTCTATCTTGGACACAAAATTTATACGAGTACCGCGTCCCTTTAAGCGTCGTGGCAGTCATTTGCTTTGTGATCTCTGGTGTAGCTCTGTTTTACAAGCCAAAAAGCTGCAACCTAAGCTATAAAAAGAAAAAATGGATACTTATATATATACTTTTTGGAGTGATTTTGCTTTTACTCCTTACATATCCGGAGCTTTTAGGAGAAATTTATGCGTAAAATTTTAGTTTTAGCCCTTGTTGCACTTAGTTGCTACGCTGAGAAAACGATAGAGATTTTGGTGCCTAGCATGCACTGTCCGCTTTGCACAGCGATAGTTCGAAAGGCCGCACTTAGCGTTGAGGGTGTAAAAAAGGCAGATGTATCGCTAAAAGAGCGAAAAGCTGTCGTTATAGCAGATGACAAGGTCGATGAAAAAGAGCTTTTAAAGGCGGTCGATGCGACTGGCTATAAGGGCGAGATAAAATAAATTTAAAGGAGGCAAATATGTCAAAGAGTGAAGTTTTAGCGAAATTTGAGACACTTGCGTCGATACCGCACTGCAGTTACGAGACTGATAAGATGCGTGATTTTCTGGCTAGCTATGCAAAAGATAAGGGCTGTGAGGTCGTGGTCGATAGTTTTGGCAACGTTCATGCCTTTAAAGGCAAGCCAAAAATTTGCTTGCAAAGCCACTATGATATGGTCTGTATGGGCGATGCGCCAAAGATAGAGATAGTTTATGGCGATGATGGCTACATGAGGGCTAAAAACTCATCTTTAGGTGCCGATAACGGCATAGGCGTGGCTATCATGATGCAGATGATAAGCGAATTTGACGACATTGAGTGCCTCTTTACAAACAACGAAGAGGTCGGCATGGTCGGAGCTGCTGGTTTTAGCGGCGATCTAAAAGCCGATAAGCTTTTAAATTTAGACAGCGAAGAGGACGACCGCGTAACTATCGGCTGCGCTGGCGGTGTAAATTTATTTGCTACTATTGCGCTTAATAGCAAAAAGACAAAAGAGAGCACGCTTTATGAAGTAAAAGTGAGTGGCCTACCTGGCGGGCACTCTGGCAACGAGATACATAAAAATATCCCAAATGCGATCAAGGTTTTAGCGGCATTTGTTACTAAAAATGGCTGCAAGCTTGTTAAATTTGAAGGTGGCGAGCGAAGCAACTCTATCCCAAGCGGTGCAACTGCGCTAGTTTTAAGCGATAAAGAGCTAAAGAGCGAGTGTGAGAATTTAAGCGTGAAAAAGCTTGGCACGGGAGATAAAATTTTAGAAAATGGCGAGAAAATTTTAGCTCTTATCAACTCATTTTCACAAGGCGTAAGAGCCTACAACTGTGAACTAGGCATACCACAAGATAGCGTCAATCTCTCACTTGCAAAGATCAAAGACGATGGCACGCTTGAAGTGGAGTTTTTCGCAAGATCAATGAGTAAAGATGGGCTAAATAGGATGGAATTTGAAATTTCAGAGCTTGCAAAAGCGGTTGGTTTTAGCGTCATTTCAAAAGATAGAAACCCAGCTTGGAAACCTATAAATGATAAATTTGCAAACGATATCTTGGATGAACTTAAAATTTATAATCCAAATGCAAGGATAACAGCTGTGCACGCGGGTCTTGAGTGTGGAGTGCTTTTGGAGAAAAAAGCAGGTCTTAGTGCATGTTCAATAGGACCAAACATCTACTCACCTCACTCTACAAGAGAGCACTGCGAAGTAGCTTCTGCACTTTTTATAGAAAAAGTCGTTCGCGGTATCGTTAAAAAATATAACTCATAAAAAAGTAAAATTTGCTAGAAATTTCTAGCAAATTTTATCTATATCACCTTATCCTTGCTCTTGCAAAGATCGTTTAAAATGCACTCAAAACAAAGTGGCTTTTTAGCCTTGCAGGTGTAGCGCCCAAAAAGAACCATCGCTTGATGAAGCTTGCCAAGGTCAGTTTTAAAAGCAAGAGTTAGATCCTCTTCTGTCGCTTCTGGCGTCTTTGCGCTGCTTAAGCCAAGTCTATGTGATACTCTAAAAACATGCGTATCAACAGCCATTACGTTTGCATTTGTCGCCTCTAAAAGCACGACGTGAGCGGTCTTTTGCCCAACTCCAGCAAGGGCTTTTAGCTTCTCTTCATCAAGCGGAATTTCTCCGTTATAAAGCTCAACCACGCTGTTTGCCATCTTGATCAAATTTACGGCCTTGTTGTTAAAAAAGCTGCATGAGTTTATTATGAGTTTTAGGCTGGCTAAATTTGCGCTAGCTAGTTCAAAAACATCTTTATACGCCTCAAATAGGGCAGGTGTGATCAAATTTACCCTTTTGTCTGTGCACTGAGCTGAGAGCATGACGCAGACAAGAAGTTCATATAAATTTCTAAATTTAAGCTCGCTTTTGGCGTCTTTAAACTCTTCTAAAAGCCTCTTTTTTATCTCTAAAATATTTTTTTTTGTTCTCATTTGGCTATTTTACCTAAAATTGCAAGTTAAACGAAAAGTTACCGCATTATTTGATATAATCCTGCCCATAAAATCAATTTTTTAAAGGATTTATATGAAAAAATTTTTGTTTCCAGCAGTTTTAAGTTTAGCTGCAGCTGTCACTCTAAACGCAGCAGTAGTTGCAACAGTTGATGGCGATGCTATAAATGATAGCGATATCTCAGCACTTTTATCAGCAGCTATGCCAGGTTTTGACGCTAGCAAGCTTCAACCAAATGAGAAAAAACGTATAATCGACGATCTAATCAACAGAAAACTTCTTTTAAAAGACGCAAAAGCGACAGGCATTGAAAAAGATGTTGATTACATCAAGGCTGTAAAAGCTGCACAAGAGGGCATCGCAGTTGAGCTTTATATGAGAAAACTATTTGACGGTATAAAAGTAAGCGATAGCGATTTAAGAGATTTTTACAACAAAAACAAAGCTAGCATGAACCAACCAGCTCAAGCAAGAGCAAGACATATCTTAGTTGAAGATGAAAAAACAGCAAATGACATCATCGCTCAACTTAAAAATTTAAAAGGCGAGGCACTAACTAAGAAATTTGCAGAGCTAGCAAGCCAAAAATCAATCGACAAAGGCTCAGCAGCACACGGTGGCGAGCTTGGCTGGTTTGGTCAAAGCCAAATGGTAAAACCTTTTGCAGACGCAGCATTTTCAATGGCTAATGGCACAGTTTCAACTAAGCCAGTCAAAACTCAGTTTGGCTACCATGTTATCTTAAAAGAAGATGGCAAAGCTGCTGGTACTGTAAGCTTTGAGCAAGCAAAACCAGAGATCGAGCAAGCTGTAAAAATGGAGAAATTTCAAGCTGCTGTTAGACAAAAAAGTGAAGCTCTACGCCAAAAAGCAAAGATAGAATACAAATAAAATTTGGAGGATAAAATGGGCGTTTTAGATATCGTAAAACCTGGTGTTTTAAGCGGAGATGATGTAACAAAACTTTATGCTTATGCCAAAGAGCAAGGTTTTGCAATACCTGCTGTAAATGTCGTAGGCAGCGACTCAGTAAATGCTGTTTTAGAAGCGGCAAAGGTTGCTAACTCGCCTGTTATCGTTCAGTTTAGTAATGGCGGTGCAGGTTTTTACGCTGGTAAAGCCTGCGAAAATGCAGCCGTTCTTGGTGCGATCGCTGGAGCAAAGCACGTTCATTTGCTTGCTCGTGCTTACGGCGTGCCAGTCATTTTACACACTGACCATGCCGCTAGAAAGCTTTTGCCTTGGATAGATGAGCTAGTAAAAGCAAGCCATGAGTATAAAAAAACTCACGGCGTGCCACTTTTTAGCTCTCATATGCTTGATCTTAGCGAAGAGAATATCAACGAAAATTTAAGCACATGCGAGAAATATCTAAAAGAGCTTAGCGAGCTTGGTATCAGCCTAGAAATCGAGCTTGGCGTCACTGGTGGCGAAGAAGATGGCGTAGATAACACAAGCGTTGATAACGCACTTCTCTACACCCAGCCAGAGGACGTCGCGCTTGCTTATGAAAGACTAAGTAAGATAAGCGATAAATTTAGCATCGCAGCTAGTTTTGGCAATGTTCACGGCGTCTATAAACCAGGCAATGTCGTGCTAAGACCAGAAATTCTTAAAAACTCACAAGCCCATGTCGCTAAGAAATTTAACACAGAAAGCGACAAGCCAGTAAATTTTGTATTTCACGGCGGTAGCGGCAGTGAGCTAAAAGATATCAAAAATGCTGTAAGCTATGGCGTTATCAAGATGAACATCGATACCGATACGCAGTGGGCATTTTGGGACGGCGTGCGCGAGTATGAGGCTAAAAATAGAGCGTACTTGCAAGGGCAGATCGGCAATCCAGAGGGTGAGGATAAGCCAAATAAAAAATACTACGATCCAAGGAAATGGCTAAGAAGTGGTGAGGAGAGCATGGTTAAGCGTCTTCAGACTGCTTTTAGCGACTTAAACTGCCTAAATAGGAACTAATCCTATGCAAAATCAAAATGATTTTAGTGAGCTAAGCGTGCCAAAAGAGCACCAAGCTCACTCTTTCTTTGTCTTTTTTAAAGTTATCTTTATCCCTTTAGCTATCTACATCTTGGCGATACTAGCGTATCTTGGTGTTATAAATTTTCAGATGAAGCTTCACACCATCGTGATGATGGGCGTTATACTTTTTGTCGCTTTTATATTTTCTCGTCACAGTGCTTTGGTAGCTTACTCAAATTTCTTAGCAAATGCCAAAGACTACAAGATAAGGCTAAAAGAATTTATCATCGCTCACCTTTTTGAAATTTCAAGCGTCAAAAAGGCAAACGCTAAATTTGAAGACTTTTTCGAGAGCTATACAAGAAATTTTAGAAATGACAACCTAGCAAACATCGGACAAGCAGTCTTTCCTATGCTTGGAATTTTGGGCACATTTATCAGTATCGCTATCTCGATGCCAAGCTTTAGCTCAAGCACTGCAAACGGACTTGAAAAAGAGATCGCTATACTGCTAAACGGCGTAGCTACGGCGTTTTATGTATCGATATATGGCATATTTTTAGCGCTTTGGTGGATGTTTTTTGAAAAGATCGGCATTAGTAAATTTGAGAAATTTTATAGCGAGCAAAAAGAGCTAAGCCGAGAGTTTTTCTGGCAGGACAATGAGCTAAATGCAAATTTCATGAAGGCAAGTGTAGGCTACTTTAAAGATAGTCACGATGCCTTTAAAATGGTGCTTGATGATAAATTTGTAAAAGAGCTAAGCGAGCAGGCAAATGAGAAATTTAACACTCTAAAAGAACTTTGCGAGGTTGAAAAAAATATCATCAATCAAAGCAAGGCAGAGCTTAGTGCAAGTTTAAAAATGTTAAATGAATCTGGGCTAAAACAAGATGAATTTGTAAAAATCCACTCCGATATACTAAAGGCAGTTGGCGCGTTTTCTAACGCCTTTAAAGATATGGAGGTTAAGCTTTTAACCGAGCATGCAAAGCTTGGCGAGATTTTTAGCAGAAATTTAAATGCCACAAAAGAGAGCCAGCTAAAATTTGAGCAGACTATAAAGAGCTTTGACGCCATTTTAAAAGAATTTTCTCTCTCTTTGATGAAAGAGCAAAATGACGCATTAAAGGCATTTAGAGCCTCACTCGTGGAGAGTGCGACGATATTTAAGGCGGCGTATGAGCAAGAGGGCAGGAGCTTGGAGCGTGAAAAAGAGCGCGAGAGCCTCATTGCTGAGCTTAAGAAGAACATAGACGAGATCGACAAAGAAGCAAATTCTGTAATAGAAAAAATCGAAAATCTAGTGCAATGAAAATAAACAAAAATAACGAGGATCAATCGAGCTTTTGGGTTTCGTACGCAGACTTGATGGCGGGTCTGCTCTTTGTTTTTATGCTGCTAATAGGCGCTGTCGTCGTAAAATACGTCCTAACTCAAAACACTCTTGAAAATAAAGAGCAAGCCATCATCGCAGCACTAGCAAATTTAAAAGACGCTCAGGGTAAGAATTTCACACTTGAAGAGCTAAATGACGCCCTAAAAAGCGAGCTTTCAAAGATAAGCGACGAAAACATAAATTTAAAAAAATCAAATGAAATTTTTGTCATACAAATAGACGCTCTAAAAGAAAAACTAGCCCAGCTTATAGAGGAAAACAAGGACGCAAATGCGAGCATAAAAGAGCTAAATGCTAGCATATTTGATCTAAATCAAAAGATGATCGTGCTAAATGATGAAATTTCATCAAAAGATAGAGCGCTTAGCGACGCAAATGCGAGCAGCGAGAAAAATTTAGCCAAGATCGCCTTTTTGCTCGAGCAAGTGAGCAAAAAAGAGGCTAGATATGACGAGCTCTTAAGGGATCTAAACGTCACTCGTGATAGGGTCAAAAACCTAACTGGCATAAGAGTAAAAGTGATCTCAGCTCTAAAAGATAGGCTAGGGTCTAGCATCGAGATCGACCCAAACTCAGGCGCGCTAAAGCTTAGCTCATCAGTGCTTTTTGACAAGGGCAGCGCGGTCTTAAAAGAAGAGGTCAAAGAGGAGCTAAAGGTCACGCTTAGTAAGTATTTTGACGTGCTTTTAAATGATAAAGAGATCGCCTCAAACATCGATCAAATCGTCATAGAGGGATTTACGGATAGCGACGGAAGTTACATTTATAACCTAGAGCTTTCGCAAAAAAGAGCCTACGCCGTGATGGAGTTTATAAACTCATTTGATGGCGATGCACGCCTTAGAAAGCTGCTTGTCGCAAGTGGCCGAAGCTACAACGAGCTAGTTTTTAAAGACGGAGCCGAGGATAAGGACGCTTCAAGGCGCATAGAGATCAAATTTTCACTCTCAAACAAAGAGGCTATCAATGAGATAGAGAAATTTTTGGAGTTTAAGGGTGATTGATAAAATTCGCTTAAGAGAGCGAGAATTTTGGCTTTTAAGAGATGATTTGCTAGGCGAGTTTAACGGCAACAAAGCAAGAAAGCTAGAGTATTTTCTAAAGGCCGATCTTAGCGGCATCAAAGCCATCGTATCTCACGGCTCAAGCCAGTCAAACGCGATGTATAGCCTAAGCCTTTTTGCCAAGCTAAAAGGGCTTAAATTTTACTACGTAGTCTCTCATCTTAGCTCAAATTTAGAGCAAGATCCAGTTGGAAATTTCAAATTTGCACTTGAAAATGGTATGGAAATTTTTGTAAAAGAGGAGCGTGAGAAATTTGCTAAAGAGCTAGCAAAGAGCCAAAATGCGCTATTTATAAACGAGGGCGTGGCGCAGAGTGAGGCTGAGCTTGGCTTTATCACGCAGGCACGTGAGATAAATGAGTGGAGCAAAAAAAGTGGCATAAGGCCTGATATCTTTTTGCCATCAGGCACAGGCACAAGCGCATGCTATCTAGCAAAGCACACCGATCTTAGGGTTTTTACAGCCCCTTGCGTAGGAGATAGCGGCTATCTAAAAAAGCAAATTTACGAGCTAGATAAAGATAGCAAAGTGCAAATTTTAAATCCGCCAAAGAAGTATCATTTTGGAAATTTATACAAAGAGCTTTATGAAATTTGGCTTGAGGTTTGCAAAAGTGGTGTTGAATTTGAGCTTATTTACGACCCGGTGGGCTTTATGACGCTTTTTGCAAATTTAGATAAGCTTGGGAGCGAAATTTTATATATCCACCAGGGTGGAATTTTGGGTAACATTACACAAAAGCAAAGATATGAGAGAAAACTAAAAATAAAGGATCATAAATGAAGTTTTTACACAGCAGCGACGCTGACTTTGAGAGTAAATTTTCACAGCTTGTTAGACGAAGTGACAATGACATGAGTGCCGTGATGCCAGTGGTTACAGGCATCATAGACGAGATAAGAAAAGATGGCGATAGCGCGCTTTTCGCACAGATAAGTAAATTTGATAAATTTAATGTCACAGGCAAAAACGACATAATAATCGACGTAAAAGAGATGGAAGCGGCCTACAATTCGCTAGATAACGCCCTAAGAGTGGCTCTAAATTTAGCCCACGACAGGATAAAAAGCTATCATGAGCGCACAAAACCAAGCGACTGGACCTATAAGGACGAGCACGACATCTTGCTTGGTGCTAAATACACTCCAGTTGATCGCGCTGGCCTTTATATCCCAGGCGGTAAGGCGGCATATCCTAGCTCACTTCTCATGAATGCTATCCCAGCGATCGTGGCCGGAGTAAAAGAGATCGTTGTCTGCACCCCAGCACCAAACGGCAAGGTAAATCCTCTGCTTCTTGCAGCGATGCATCTATGTGGCATCAAAACAGCCTTTAAAATAGGCGGTGCGAGCGCGATCGCGGCGATGGCGTACGGCACAGCGACCGTGCCAAAGGTCGATGTCATCACAGGACCTGGCAACATCTACGTAGCGACTGCTAAAAAGCTAGTTTATGGCGACGTAAATATCGATATGATCGCAGGTCCAAGCGAGATAGGCGTGATAGCTGATGATAGCGCGGACCCTCGCCATATAGCGATCGATCTACTCTCACAAGCCGAGCACGACGAGATCGCAAGTGCCTTTTTGATAACGCCAGTGGAGGCTTTCGCAAGGGCAGTGCAAAGACACATAGAGGACGAGCTAAAAACTCTAAAACGCGAACCAATCGCTAGTGCTAGCATGAGAAATAAAGCCGCTATCATCGTCGCAAAAGACTTACAAGAGTGCTTTAAACTGATGAATGAGCTTGCAGTGGAGCACCTAGAGGTCGCTACAAACGACGCTTTGAGCTATATGGACGAGGTAAAACACGCTGGAGCGATATTTTTTGGACACTTCACGCCTGAAGCGATGGGTGACTACATCGCTGGACCAAACCACACCCTGCCAACTGGCGGAAGTGCGAGATTTTACTCACCGCTTGGAGTTGAAAATTTCATGAAGCGAAGCTCTATCATCTCAGTTAGCAGAAAAGGCATCATACACCTTGGCAAACCATGCATGCAGCTAGCCGAAGCCGAAGGATTAACGGCTCATAAAAGATCAATCGCCGTGAGGTTAGAGGATTAAAAACGAAATTTGATTTTAGAAAATTTAAAATTTTCTAAAATCTTTTTAAAAATATTTTTTGCTTTAAGAAATATTTTTGCAACTTTTTATGAAATTTATAGTAAAATCCATCACGAAACTACTAAAAAAGGAGTTGATATGAAGTTAGGAACTTATACTGCAAACCAGGCTTCAGGAAACTATTATTTAGATCAAGCTAAAAATAGCGAGAAAAAGGCGCTAAACGCCATCTCTGCAAATAGCGAGATCAAAGCATCAGGTGCAAATTTGCAAATCGCAGAGAGCTTACTTTCGCAAACAAATGTCCTAAATGAGGGCATGGCAAATGCAAACAATATGATCGGTATGCTTCAGATCGCCGACTCAACGCTTTTAAATTTAAGCGAGAGTGCGGATAAGATCGGCGAGCTATCAAGCAAGCTTTCAAACCCAGCTCTTTCAGCGAACGAGCAAAAGGGCATAAAAGGCGAGATAAATGCGCTTAAAAATGCGATGAGCGACAGCGTAAAAGAGGCTAAATTTAACGGCAAAAACGTTTTTGACGCCGAGCTTGGCTTTTTTACAGGTGAGGGCACAAAAAATATAAATTTAAGCACAAATGCTCTTTTAAATGTTAAAGAGGATGGCTCAAATTCTGGCGATATTTTGAAAAATATAAATTCACTTCGCTCAGAGATCGGCTCGACACAAAATGCTGTATTTAAGGGTATGAACGCTCTAGCTGCTAGAAGCGTAGCAAACACTAATAGCGTAGAAAATCTTGACAGCAGTGACATCGCAAAGAGCTTGGAAGAAAATTTACAAGCAAATTTAAAGCTACATGCTGCCTCTTTGGCTAAAGCTCACGACACTACGAGCTTGGCTGCAAAACTAGATAAACTTCTAGGCGAATAAATTTTTACCGGTCTTGTGCCGGTAAAACTCTCTTTTTTTATTTCTACTTTTTTAACTTATACAACATATTTGTAAATTAAATTTTTATGCTTTTTAGTTATTGTTTTTGGAATTTAGTTTAAATTTTGTAGCTAATGTGTCCTTAAAGAAATAATTTTTATAGCAGGTGTGCCCTAAAAACGAAGGTTAGATTAATTTTTTTACGATAAGAGGCATATGTAATATTTAAAACAATTTTTGGGCGTAGATGCTATAAATTTTTCAAAGAGAAAGTCCTTTAAAGGGTATAGAAGCTAACAAATTTCTCAAAGATAAAAAGCCATCCAAACAAAGAGCATATATATGCCAAAATAGGGTATAGACACATGCAAAAACATTAAATTCCTTACCAGCCTTTTTCACACTTCGGTCACAAAATAACTTAATTATAGACTAGGATATAAATTTAAAGAGTTAGGTGCAGATGCCCAAAAGGGCAGGGCTTGCTAGCCCTCGATGTAGTTTTTGAGTTTTCTACCAACTTTTGGGTGTTTTAGTTTCTTGATAGCCGAGCTTTCTATCTGGCGGACGCGCTCACGAGTGACGTTTAGCGCCTTGCCGATCTCTTCAAGCGTGCGGTCGCTCTCATCTTCAAGCAGACCAAACCTCATCGAAATAACTGCCTTTTCGCGCTCATTTAGCTGTGAAAGCACATCGTCGATCTGCTCTCTAAGGTCACTTTTTAAAATTTGATCTATCGGTGATAGAGAAGTTTTGTCCTCGACAAAATCTCCAAATTTACCGTCCTCTTCGTTTGCGATTGGAGCTTCAAGGCTGATAGGCTCTTTTGTGATCTTTATCACCTGTTTTACCTTATCAACGCTTAGTCCGACCTCTTTTGCGATGACGCTTACGTCAGGCTCTTTGCCTTCTTCTTGGAGGTATTTGCGGTTGATTTTGTTGATACGATTGATCGTCTCTATCATGTGAATAGGTATCCTAATCGTCCTTGCCTGATCAGCGATCGCGCGCGAGATAGCCTGGCGGATCCACCATGTGGCGTAGGTTGAAAATTTATAGCCTTTTCTATATTCAAATTTATCAACCGCCTTCATAAGGCCGATGTTGCCCTCTTGGATGAGGTCAAGAAATGGCAAGCCCCTGTTTGTATAGCGTTTTGCGATACTTACGACTAGACGGAGGTTTGACTTAGCCATTCTAGCTTTTGCTTCGTCTGAAATTTTCTTTCCACGTTTGATCTGCTCCAAAATTTCTTTTAGCCTTGCTGGCTCAAGGTCAAAGCCTTGTTTGCTCGCCTCTTTTGTCGTAAAAAGCTTTTTGATCTCGACGTAGGTTGAGACCATCGTAGCCTCTGGTACACGAGCTGCGATCTCTTCTTTGCTAAGCTTGATGATGTCTTTTAAGATGCTTTTGTGATTTTTCTTAAGCTCGTCGCTAAACATCGGCAAGCGATACTCCAAGCGTTTTAGCTCTCTATCAAATTCATCATCACTTTTTAGTGCTGTCTCCATTGATTTTACGATCTCGCTGATAAGTTTGCTTGTTGGGCCAAGATCCATTAGCTTCTCTTTTAAAATTTTCTTTTTAAATGCAAGCGTCATTTTTGAAGCTGTGTCATCGCTTTCTACTTTATCTTGCTTGTTCGCGGTCTTTAGCCACTCTTTTTTAGCCTTTTCAAGGGCTTTAAAGCTCTCTATAACTTTTTCTGCGCGTTTGTCGTTTTTGGCTGATTTTTTAGGAGTTTCGTTCTCTTCGTTCTCCTCATCTTCTTCGTCTATATCCTCTTCGCTCTCTTCATTTTCATTTTCGCTCTCGTCTTCAAAGCTTTTAAAAAGCTCTTTTACGCGGCGTTCTCTATTGATAAGTGGCTCTTTGTAATCAAGTATGAAATCGATCAAAAACGGCACCGAGCAAAATGCATCGATGATGATATCCTCGCCAAGCTCGATCCTCTTGCTGATCTCGACCTCCTCTTCTTTTGTAAGAAGTGCGATCTGACCCATCTCTCTTAGATACATCCTTACTGGACTATCTGATCTTGACCACTCTAAAAGGTCTGTTTCGCTCGAAAGATCGAGATCCTCGTCGATATCTTGATCACTTTTTTGAGCATTTTCTTGACGTTTTTTGGCGTCAGCTAAATTTCTAAGCTTTGCAGCCTCAGCAGATGTGATGAGCTGGACTTTGTTTGTTTTTGCTAGTTGTTCTATCTTTTTTACTATCGTAGCCGTCGGAGCTTTGTCTAATAATTTTACTAATTTTTCGTATGTCAAAAAGCCTTTTGCATTTTCAACAAAAAGCTCTTCTATCTGAGAAAAAGAGTCTTTTGCGGCGCTCATAAATTTCCTTTCAAATCGTATCATTGTGATTTAAGTATTGGTTAAAAGAAAGTGGATTATACCCAAAATTTTTTAAATGTCTATAAAAAGAAAGTTGGAACGATGATTGCTTAGTAATTCTAAAAAATCAAATTTTGATTAGGAAAATTTATGCAAAATGGTTATTATCAAGCCACTGCTGGCATGGTAACGCAGTTTAACAGACTAAATGTCATCTCAAACAATCTTGCAAATGTAAACACGATCGGCTACAAGCGAAACGACGTAGTCATCGGCGACTTTGCGAGAATTTTTAAAGAGACGCAAGATGAGCTTCCGCTTAAAAATCACACAAAAGACGGAGCTAAATTTCTAAATAGAACGCTTGATCGTGTGCCACAAGTGAGCGAAGAATACACCGACTTTAGCGCTGGTGGCTTTAAATACAGCTCAAACACGCTTGACTTTGCGATAAAAAGAGACGATGCTTTTTTCTTAGTCGATACTCCAAATGGCGTAAAACTAAGCAAAAATGGCTCTTTTAGCCTTGATGCAGACGGCTACATCGTCACAAAAGAGGGTTATAGGGTGTTACCAAGTGGCTATGAAGCGCAAAATCCAGGTCAAAGAGGCATCCAAATGCCGCAAGGCGAGGTGCTAACCGTTGATAAAAATGGAAATTTATACTCAAATAACAATCAATTTTCTAAATTTTACATCGCTCAGCCAAGAGAGATAAGGGATCTAAAAAAGGTCGGCGACAATCTCTTTGAGAGTAGAAATTTTGACGATATAACCGAGCTTGACGAGGCTGACAGCGTTATGCAAGGCTACGCTCAGATGTCAAATGTAAATCCAGTCTTAGAAATGGTGGGTCTAATAGAAACCCAGCGCTTAGTTGATATGTATCAAAAGGTTATGACAAGCCACATGACTGACCTTAACCAAGATGCTGTTCAAAAACTAGCCCTAAAAGCTTAATAAAAGGATAAAACTATGATGAGATCACTTTACACTGCGGCCACTGGCATGATCGCCGAACAGACGCAGATAGACGTAACCTCACACAACATCGCAAACGTAAATACCTATGGATATAAGAAAAATAGGGCTGAATTTGCCGATCTTATGTATCAAGTTATGGAGTACGCAGGCACGGCTACGAGCCAAACTACTACAAGCCCGACAGGCATCGAAGTAGGTCTTGGCGTGCGCCCAACAGCGATAAATAAAATTTTCTCTCAGGGCTATTTTAAAGAGACTAGCAACAACCTAGATATGGTCATAGCTGGCAACGGCTTTTTTCAAATTCAACTCCCTGATGGCACGACGGCTTACACTAGAAACGGCGCATTTAAGCTTGACGCAAACGGCACGATCGTAAATAGCGACGGCTACCAGCTCATCCCGCAGATCACAGTCCCTGCAAATGCGACGCAAATTTCAATAGGCACAGACGGCACTGTCTCAGTGCTTCAAGCTGGCGAAACTGACATGGCTCAGATAGGTCAGATCGAGCTAGCAAATTTCATAAACCCAGCCGGTCTTCACTCGATGGGCGATAATAATTACCTCCAAACAAGCGCTAGCGGCGACGTGGTAGTAGGTGTGGCTGGCCTTGACGGACTTGGCACGATCAGACAGGGCTTTGTCGAGATGAGTAACGTTCAGCTTGTTGAAGAGATGACTGATCTTATCACAGGCCAGCGCGCATACGAGGCGAACTCAAAGGCGATAACTACGAGTGACTCGATGTTAGAGATAGTAAATGGACTTAAAAGGTAGGTGATATGGACGCGACTTTGGCTATTGTTGGACTTATACTTGTTGCTTTTACGCTTGATGTTTTTTACTTTTCGGACAGGACCCCAAAGGGCAAGGGTCCAAAAAGTCAGGTGCATTAAATTTATAGAGCATTGTAAATTTGGCAGTCTTCGTCGTTGCCTAGCTCGCAGGACTTGCCAAAGTATTTTTTGGCTAAATTTTTATCGCTCTTAACGCCTTTTGCTTCAAAATAGATAACCCCAAGGTTGTGACAACCATCTCCAAAGCCCATTTCGCAAGCTTTTATGAAGAGTTTGCTAGCTCTTTTTTGATCTTTTTCTACATATTTTCCACTTTGAAGCATCATGCCAAGGCTATTGCAGCCTGCTGGTGCGTCTAGATCGCAGCTTTTTTCAAAGAGCTCTTTTGCCTTTTTGGCGTCTTGTTTTACGCCATTTCCGTCATAGTATAAAAGTGCAAGGCCGTAGTATCCGTCGCCATCTTTTAGCTCGCAAGCTCTTAAAAACAGCTCTTTTGACTTTTGATAGTTTTTATCTAGCGTATAGACAAAGCCGAGCCTTGCGCAGCCAAAGCCGTCGTTTAGCTCGCAGCCCTTTTGGTAAAATTTGGCTGCATTTTTGTTATTTACATCTTTTATGTAGTCCATGTCATAAAGCACGCCCACGCTACTGCAAGCACTTGCGTGTTTTAGCTCGCAAGCTTTTTTGTAAAACTCTCCCGCTTTTTGGTAGTTTTTGCTCTCTTGATAGATAGCTCCAAGCTCGTAGCAGCTTGCGGTATCAGCCTTTTCGCACTTTGTCTCAAGCGCTTTTTGGTCTAAATTTGCGCCCCACAAAAGCACCGTAGAGGTTAAAAATAAGAAAGTCTTTTTCATTGCCTACCTTTTTAAAAATTTAAATAAGTTTAGATAAAAAGGTCTAAATTTATAGTAAACATATTTCTCATTATCGTTTAGGATGTGAAATTTAATACCCAAGAGAATTTAGCAAATTTCTCATATCGCAGCCCTTTTTAAAGCCTAGCTCGCATGATCTTTGAAAGTAGCTTTTGGCAGTCGTTTTATCCTCTTTTTTGCCGCCACCCAAAAGCGCGTAGTTTAAAAATCTAGCATATCTATTTAATATGATAGTTTGATTAAGCTCGCTACTAACGTCATTGTAGCCATTTATATAGATGAGCGCAGCGCTGTAACAACCCTCTTTCATATCATTTTCGCAAGCTAGTAAAAATATCTCTTTTAGCTTTTTAAACTCTTTATCATCGCTTGATGAGTTATAAATTTTTACAGCAGCCTTGTAACAGCTTGTTAAATTTGCTCTTATATCGCCCTCGCTTTGGCACATCTCGTCTAAAATTTCTGCATTTAAAAGCATAATGATGGATAAAAACAAAATCAAATTTTTCATAAACGCTCTTTAGTGAAAATCTCTAACTATCTCACAAGCCTCTTTAAGGCCTAACTTGCAAGCTTTTTTAAGCTCTTTTTCTGCCAGCTTTTTATCCTTTTTTGTGCCTATGCCATGATAGTAAAAGTATGCAAGATGTTTGCACCCACTTGCGCTATCTAGCCTGCACGCTTTGTTGTAGTATCTAAATGCCACTTCATCATCTTTTTCTACGCCAAGTGCGTCGTCGTAAAGGCTGGCTAGGTTATTGCAAGCATCGGCAAAGTCAAGCTTGCAAGCTTTAAAATAGAGCTTACTGGCCTTTTCATACTCTTTTTGCTCTTGATATAAGCTCGCTAGGTTGTAGCAAGAGATGCTAAAGTCGCTATCACAAGCTTTTTTGTAAAGCTTTATCGCTTCTTTGTAGTTGCGCTTTACGCCAGGGGCGTTGTGGTATAAAACGGCTAGGTTGTAGCATCCTTCATAGAAATTTTGCTCGCAAACTTCTTTGTAAATTTTAGCAGCCTTTTTGTAGTCTCTTTTTACGCCGCCGCCGTTATTGTATAAAACTGCGACGTTAAAACAGCTTTGTATAAAAGCTAGATCGCAACCCTTTTTAAAAGCAGCTAAAGCCTTTTTGTGATCTTTTAACTCTTGATACTCAACACCAAGGTTGTGGCAGGCAAATTTATTGCTCTCATTGCAGGTTTTGTTAAGAATTTCTAGTGATTTTGTCGCGTCTTTTTTTACGCCAAGTCCGCTTTTGTAAAACTCAGCCAGATAGATGCATGCGTCTAAATTTTTAACCTCGCACTCACTTTTGTAAATTTCAAATAGCCTTTTATACTCATCATCGCTGTATCTGCGGCTAAAATCAATGCAGTTATCCTCGATATTGCAGCTATTTGCTTGAGGGATTTTGATCTTTGGATTTGTTGTTAGAGCTATTAAATTTAGTGTTAAAAATATTAGTAAAACTATCTTTTTCATAGAAATTTTCTTTATAAATTTTGTTGTTATTTTATAAAATTTAGTTTTAAAATGCGAGCAAGCAGTTAAATTTATAAAAGCAAAAACGCCTCTTTAAATTTAATTTTTTAAATTTTTGCTAATATTTTGGCTTTTTATGAAGGTAAAATTTGACATTTAGCTACGTTTTTAAACTATCCATTCCTATCTTTATGGGCTATTTTCCGCTTGGTGTCGCCTTTGGCGTGCTGGCAAAGAGCATGGGAGTGAGCGCATTTATCGCTGTGGCACTTAGCACGCTAGCATACGGCGGAGCAGCGCAGTTTATGATGCTCTCGCTCTTTAGTGTGGGCACGAGCTACGTTGAAGTCTTTATCGTGAGCTACCTTGTAAATTTGCGCCACACTTTTTATGGGATTTCACTTTTAAAAGAGTATAGCGGGATCAAATTTAAGCTCTTAAACATCGCTTTGCTAACAGATGAGACCTTTGCGATATTTAAAAATTTGGGGCTAAAAGAGGCCAGTGAGCGCAGTTTTGTCTTTACCTGGCTAAATCTTTTATCTTGGTCATACTGGGCGGCCGGGACGCTTCTTGGAGCGATACTTGGTGACTTCATCAAAGCTGATACAAGGGGACTTGAGTTTAGCTTAACAGCGCTTTTTACAGTAGTCGTCATCGAGATGTTTAAAAATGATAAAAACTACCGCGTGCTCTTTGCGGCGGTCTTTTTTGGCGTGCTTGGAGTGAGCCTGTTTCCAGCTAAATTTGTGCTGGTTGGCTCGATGGCGCTTTGTTTTGTATTTTTGCTTTTGTTTAAGGATAAAATTTGATAAGTGTAAGCTCAAGTGAGATGGTGCTTTTTGTGGCGGTGCTTTTAAGCGCCTTGGCTACTTTTATAACGAGGGCGACGCCGTTTTATGCGTTAAGAAACTATAAGTCAAACCCTTATTTGGACGCCATTGAGAAGCACATGGGTATGATGATAATGGTCGTTTTGGTCTGCTACGGGCTAAAAGATACGAAATTTAGCGAGTATCCATACGGCTTAAGCGAGATAGCGGCGGTTTTTACGGCTGTTTTGATGCATTTGAAATTCAAAAACGCCCTTCTTAGCATAGTCGTTTCAACTGGAGTTTATATGCTTTTGATAAGAATTTTTTAAATAAATATAAATTTTGAAAATTAATAAATTTTTTAAATATATGACGTTATAATGCTCTATCAAATTTTAATGCAAAGGAGTTAAAATGCGTTTAATCTTTAAGGCGGTGTTACTCATGATTTTAGGTGCTACTTTAGCGGTTGCTAAGCCAACCATCTACATCCTAGCCACTGGTGGAACGATAGCAGGAAGCGGCTCAGGTTCGCTTGATTCAAGCTATACTTCTGGAACTGTTACGGTCGATAAACTTATCGCAGCCGTGCCAGATATCAACAAGATCGCTACCATAAAAGGCGAGCAAATTTCAAATATCGGTTCTCAAGATATGAACAACGAAGTTTGGCTTAAGCTTGCAAATAGAATAAATGAACTTCTAAATAGTGGCAAAGCTGATGGTATCGTTGTTACTCACGGCACAGACACTATGGAGGAGACAGCTTACTTTCTAAATTTAGTCGTTAAAAGCGACAAGCCAGTTGTGCTTGTAGGTGCGATGAGAAATAGCGGCTCACTAAGTGCAGACGGCCCACTAAATTTATTTAACGCTGTAAATGTAGCTATCAGCAAAGATAGCGTAGGCAAGGGCGTTGTAGTTGTTATGAATGATGAAATTCACGCGGCTCGTGAGGTGACAAAGACCAACACTACAGGCGTTGATACATTTAAATCACCAAACAGCGGCAAAATCGGCACAGTCTTTTATGGCAACGTAAAATACTATATGAATCCGCTCAGAAAACACACAGCAAGCTCAGCTTTTGACCTAACTGGCGTAAAAGAGCTTCCAAGAGTTGATATCATCTACTCTCACGCAAACGACAACCCTGACTTTGTAAATGTGGCTGTTAAAAATGGCGCAAAAGGCATAATTAGCGCTGGCCTTGGCAACGGCAACCCTTACTTTAGCGTGCTAGAGGCTCTTGGCGAGGCTTCAAAAGCTGGCGTAGTGGTAGTTCGTGACTCACGTGTGGGAAGCGGCGAGACAACTATGAACGGCGAAGTTGATGATGCAAAATACGGCTTTTTAACAAGCGACAACCTAAACGCTCAAAAAGCTAGAGTACTTTTGATGCTTGCACTTACAAAAACAAGCGACAAAGCTAAAATTCAAGAGTTTTTCTTAACTCACTAAGCTTAAATTCTCGTGGCGGATCTGTTAAATTTATAGTTCCGCCCTCTCTTTTTTCAAATTCACATTAAATTTAAGGCTCTAAAATGGGTATCAGCGCGCATTACTACGCCTATTTGCAAGATGATATAGAAAAGATCAAAAATGGCGGCGGCGGAGAGCTTTTGGACGAATACGACTTGAATAATTTGTGGGACGCGATGTGTAAGATGCTAACTGGCAAAAATTTCAAGCAGAGGCTTAAGGCTGGCGATATTTTTAGCTCAAATGAGCCTTTTAGCTGGGCTATTTTTGGGCGTAGTGCGCTAAACGAAGAGCTAAGCGAGATGATCTCTTTTAGTAGCGCCACAGATGTAAAAGAGGTGGCTGAGAAGTTGAAAAATGTTGATATTAGCGCACTCTTAGCAAAGATAAATTTAAAAGAATTTGCAAGCTCAAAGACATATCCTGATATTTTTGGGAGTGAGAGCGAATTTGAAGATATAAAGGCGAGTTTAAAAGAGCACTTTGCTGGGCTTTTAAATTTTTATCAAAATGCCGCTAGCAAAGGGCTTGGCGTGATAACAGTAATAGCCTAAATTTCTAAATTTCTAAATTTTTAGTGGGCTATTTTGTGGTTTAAATTTAGCTAGCTTTGAGGGCTATTAAATTTATAAAGCGCCTTTATATCAAAAGCAAAATTTATGTAAAAACATACTTGGCAAATTTACCATCTAGGCTGCGTGGCATATACGAAGCAACCATTAAATTCATTAGACCAAAAATGCCACTAGCGCAAAAGCTAAATTTTGTGCCAGCAAAAGCAGGCTAAACAAATTTACCACTTTTCAAGCTCTAGGTTGCGAAACACACACAAAATCGCCCTTGTTTTTGCGCTAAATTTATTAAATTTATATTCCTAGCGCCAAAAGCCAAATTTCTCACAACTAAAAGCAGGCTAAATTTACTAATAAAGCGCTCTTTATCATAAATTTATAGATTTTGATTTAGCATTTCATTAAAATTTCAAGGCATCTCATGAATTTCTTGCTATTTTTTATCACCCTTGCGCCCATCTCGATGATGCCAGGCATCAACATGACTTATGCGATGAGCGTTGGCATGAGCTTTGGTTACAAGCACTCGTTTTTCGTGATGGCTGGGCAGCTTTTAGCGATCGCTTTTGTCTCGTTTAGCTGCATGCTTGGCGTGGGCGCGGTGCTACATCATTTTGATTACGCATTTAAGGCGCTAAACATCATCGCAGGCCTTTATATGCTCTATCTTGGTGTGATGCTCTTTTTTGGCAAGGGCGAGCTTAGCATCACAAATGTCTCAAATTTGCCAAGCAAAAAGCAGATGTTTATAAATGGCTTCATCGTTAGCGTCTCAAACCCAAAAGCGTGGATATTTTTCTCAGCCTTGCTGCCTACATTTTTGGATAAAGATGATCCTTTTAGCCTTGCTCGCATGTGCGTGATCACCGTAACGCTCGTTTTCATCGAGTTTTGTGCGCTAAATATCTACGCACTTGGCGGAGCTATGCTAAAGAAATTTTTACAAACTCACCTAAGGCTACTTGAAATTTGCACTGCCATCATCGTCTGCACGATCGGCGTGCTCTTGCTTTTTAGATAAATTTATCCCCTTTTTACCTAGCTTGGCTAAAATTTGCCCAGTTTGCACTACATTTTTAGCAAAAGGATAAGAGATGAAAAAATTTCTATTTATATTTACAAATCAGCCATATAATGGCACGGACAACGCTTACAACGCACTAAGGCTAGCTAGAGCGCTAAAAGAAAAGGGCGAAGAGATTAGGATCTTTCTTATGAACGACGCAGTCGATCTTGCGCGAAATAGCACCAAAAAGCCAGAAAACTACGACGTCGATCTAGTAGCGATGCTAAAGGAGTTACACGCTGGTGGCGCGATGCTTAAGGTTTGTGGTAGCTGCCAAACAAGGTGTGGTTTGCATGTGGGAGAGCCTTATTTTGAGGCTGAGGTGAAAGGCAGCATGGATATCTTGTCCGAGTGGGTGAGAGAGTGCGATCAGGTGATGACATTTTAGAGCAAAAAGGAGAATTTATGAGTTTGACATTTAGTGTAAAAAATAAAAAGAAGCTGCTTGGTGGATATGCAAAGGCGCTAAGCGAGCGTGAAATTTCAGCTCTTGTTGATGGGCTTTTCTTTTTTAACAGCGAGCAAGAGGAGCCAAGCGCAAATGAGCTGGGTGCTGACGTGATGATAGCAGGTGTGTGGCAAAAGAGCGTTCGTGGCTTTGAGCTAAACTACGAAGATGGCGAGTATATCGTGCGCGTTTATACTCCAAGTGGCGTTGGCGACTGGCAGATCGCACTTGAGCTACTCTCAAAGCTCTCAGCCCAAACTGGCTCAAAAATAGAGTGCGACAACGAAAAAATTTATGATAGTGAGCAAATTTTAAAATTTGACTACGAAACTGACATTATGTGGGGGCTTGAAGCGTTAAAAGATATAAAAGAGAAAAATCAAACGCTTTATATCTCTGGCGTGGAGCGAGACGTGGCGTTTGACGCGGTTATGGTAGATGAAATCTTTGCAAGTGCCAGCCCTGCGGCTAAATTTGATGAGATGATGAGGCAGGTGCAGTATCTTGACGCATACAGCGCAAGAGAGCACCTCTATCAAGACAAAGACGGCAAAGAAATTTTTGGCACATATACGCTTAGCGAAAATTTGCCGACCATCTTGCCTTATGCTCCATCTCCGTCGTGGCAGGCACAAGAGGCGCTCGGGGATCGCAAGGTCTCGCGCTGGGTACTTACGCTAGTTGTGGGCGTGGATGATAGTAACGCTCAAGTGCTTGATGAGTGCGAATATGGAGCTTTCATGGCAAATTTACCAAAAGAAAAATACCGCTTCATTGACGCTGCAAACGTGCTTGTTGAGCCACTTAGTGAAGATGAGATGAAAGAAATTTTGCAAAGGGCAAAGGCTTAAATTTATTAAACCCCAAAAAATGTAAATTCACCTCAGACTTGCTTAAAATTTAAGCCGATTTAAGTGCATTTTTAAGCTCATAAAAGCCAGAATTTTACTGACTATGCCGCTTTTTGAGTATGATACGTATGGTTTAAAAAGGATAAAAATGAAAATTTTAAAGGCTATTTTAGCGGTGGCATCGGCGGTTTGCTTTCTAAATTCGGCCATTTTGCCAGAAAGCGACTGGAGCAAAAAGGATCTAAAAGGCAAGGTCAAAAGCATGACAGCTACGGAGTACGAATACTCTATAGACGGCTCCGGCACGCTAGAAAATACGCGCGTGAAGCAGACGGAGTTTAACAAAAATGGCTATATAGTGCAAGAGAGTGAGCAAATAAATGGCGTGCCAAATAGCTCGGTTTTGTTTGAATACGGCAAAGACGGGCTAGTGCGCAAAAAATATCAAGATAGCGCCGTTTATCTCTACGAATACGAATTTGACGGCGAAAATTTAGTCGCGACGGCCAAAGAGCAGCACGTGGAGGATAGATTTTACCCGCGCACGGAGAAAACTACTTACGGCAAGGACGGCAAAATGATCGCTCGGGCTGTGTATTCGGGCAGGGAACTAGTGATAGACGATAGCTACGTCTACGACGAAAAGGGCGTTTTAACGCGGATAGAAGATAATATGGAGCCGCGGCACGGCATAGAGATAAGCTTCGAGCGCAAGCCAAACGGCGAATACGAAAAAATCACGCAAACTCCGAACTCAAAATGGGTTTATTACTACGCCGCAAACGGCGACGAGATGGAGTATACGTCGATAAATTACTTCGGCTCCGAGGCAAAAATCTGGCAAATCTTGCAGTTTAAGGATATAAGCAGGGACGAGCGGGGAAATTTGACGCATAAAACCTCGGTCAAATTTAAGCCCGCTGACAAATACTACGAAAACGGCGACATAACAGAGATCGGTCTATATAAAAAGCTACAAATCAGCTACGAATACTACGAATAAAATAACCGCTCTTAAATTTACAATCCTGCTGGCGGAGGCTAGCTGGCTTGATAAAACTGAGCATCGACATTAACTGCTAAACTAGGCGGTGCATGTTTTTATTTTTACTTTTTAGCCATTTTGCCGCTAAATTTAGTAAGACTTAAATTCTTAGCTCATACGCATCGCTTAAAAGACCTTAAATTTACCCACTCTAACCGATAGCTGCCGAGTTTTGATTATTTATTTAGCTTCTTTTGGTTAAAATCAGCCCAAATTTACAAAACTAAAGGTTAAAAATGAAACAAGGCAAAGTTTGGAAATTTGGCGATAATATCGACACTGACATCATCATCGCCGCAAGATATTTAAACACTTCAGACGAAAAAGAGCTAGCAAAACACATCATGGAAGACGCTGACCCTAAATTTAGCTCAAAAATAGCAAAAGGCGACATCATCGTAGCTGGCGAAAATTTTGGCTGCGGTAGCTCAAGAGAGCACGCCCCGTTAGCGCTAAAAGAGGCTGGCATAGCAGCTGTTGTGGCTAAGAGCTTTGCGAGGATTTTTTACAGAAATAGCTTTAACACAGGGCTTTTGATACTTGAGATAAAAGAGACTGATGAAATAAACGAGGGCGACACGTTAAAGATCGACGTAGATAACGGCGTCATCATAAATGAAAGCACAAAAAAAGAGTATAAATTTAACGCTATCCCGCCATTTATGCAAGAGCTTTTAAACGCTGGCGGCCTTATTGAGTACGCAAAAGCGAAGATGAACTAAGGGGCGGCGATGAAAAACTATAAAATTTGCGTTATAAAAGGCGATGGCATCGGCCCTGAGATCATCGACGAGGCGATAAAGGTTTTAGACGTCGTAAGTGCTGAGTTTGGTATCAAATTTGAGTATGATTACAAGCTCATGGGTGGCGCAGCCTACGACGTTTTTGGCGAGCCACTGCCAGATGAGACGCTAAGCTCAGCACTTAGTAGCGACGCTGTGCTTTTTGGAGCGATCGGCGGCGAGAAATGGGACAGCCTGCCAAGACACCTAAGACCAGAGAGCGGGCTTTTAAAGATCAGAAAAGAGCTAGAAGCTTATGCAAATTTACGCCCAGCCATCATCTTTGACGAGCTAGTGGATGCTAGCACGCTAAAGCCAGAGGTTTTAAAGGGTGTTGATTTTGTCGTGGTTCGCGAGCTAACTGGTGGGCTTTACTTTGGCCAGCCACGTGAAAAAGGCGAAGATAGAGCGTTTAATACGATGGTTTATACTAAATTTGAGATCGAGCGCATCGCAAAGATCGCTTTTGAGACGGCTATGCTTCGCAAGAAAAAGGTCTGCATGGTCGATAAGGCAAATGTGCTAGAGACTAGCCAGCTTTGGCGCGAGGTGACTAGCGAAGTGGCAAAGGGCTATCCTGAAGTAGAGCTTAGTTTTATGTATGTCGATAACGCAGCGATGCAGCTAGTAAGAGCGCCTGCAAATTTTGACGTCATACTTACTGAAAATTTATTTGGCGACATCTTAAGCGACGAGGCAAGTATGGTTTGTGGCTCGATAGGCTTACTACCAAGTGCTAGTATGGGCGGTAAAGTGGGAATTTATGAGCCTATCCACGGCTCAGCTCCAGACATCGCAGGGCAGGGCATAGCAAATCCGATCGCGACCATTTTAAGTGCAGCGATGATGCTAAGATACGCATTTGGCGAGAGTGAGGCGGCAGACGCGATAGAAAGTGCCGTAAAAACAGCACTTGCAAAGGGATATAGAACAAAAGATATCGCCGCTTTTAACGCAGTTGAGGTTTGCTCAACAAGCGAGATAGGCGACGTGATAGCAGGATTTATCAAAAAATGAAAAACACAATCACTGAAGCACTGATCTACGAGGCTCAAGGGCTAAAAGACGATGCGCTTGAAATTTACAAGAACATCTTAAAACAAGACCCATCAAACAAGGACGCCCTTAGCGCGATAAACCGCCTGAGCGGACTTCGCAAGGAACGCGCGATAAAAAATGAGCAGATGAAAGAGTTTTTTATCAGGATGAAAAGTGACGAAGAGATAAATGAATTTAAAAGGTGGTTGATAAGATTATGAAGCTTGATGATATCGCTAGGATGGCTATTAGTGAGGTTAGCGCCGAGCTTGAGAAGATAGAGGCACTGCAAAGCAAAAAGCAAGAAGAGCTTGAAAGGGAGAATCTAAAAAAAGAGCTTTTAGCAATAGAATCTGAAGAAGAGCATGTACTTGAAGAGCCAAAAGTAGAGGCAAGCGTGCCAAGCGCGCAAAGCGAGCCAGAGCCAAAAGTGGCGCAAATTTCGCCAAAGAGCAGGGAGATAAGCGAGGAGGAAATTTTCTTAGCAAACCTTGCTGAGCGCATAGAGGTGCTTTTTGAAGGGCTTAAGCAAACTAGCGAGCAAGACCTTAGTCAAAGGCTCGAGCTAACGACTAAATTTTTAGAATTTACCCTTGCAAACATCGAAAATAGACTCCAAAATCTCTCAAAATAATAAATTTGAGGTAAAAACTGGGACAGAAATTTACAAAAATAGCGAACTAGACTTTTTTAGATCGCTATTTGCCCCATTTAGCAAGCGTGTATATCTAGTCGGCGGCTGCGTAAGAGACGCGCTTTTGGGGCGAGAAATTTATGATTATGACATCGAGGTTTATGATATAGACCCTCTCAAATTTGACGAGCTGATGGCTAGCATAAAGGCTAGTGGCGTTGGCAAAAGCTACTTCATCTATAAATACAAAAACTACGATCTTGGCTTGCCACGAAGCGAGAGTAAGACTGGAAATTCTCACAAAGATTTTGCCGTAAGCTATATAAATGATCCAAGCCTTGCAAGTCTTAGGCGTGATTTTACGGTAAATGCCATGATGATGAATATCTTTGACGGCGAAATTTTAGACTTTCATGGCGGTAAAAAGGACCTTGCGAGCAAGACGCTAAGGCACATCGATAGTGAGAAATTTAAAGAAGATCCGCTAAGGGTGCTTAGGGGCGTGCAGTTTAGCGCTAGGCTTGGTTTTAGCATAGCTGATGAGACGCTAGAGCTTATGAAAACGCTTGATCTAGCGCATCTAAGCTATGATAGGATAAATACCGAGCTCATTAAATTTTTTCGCTCAGAGCATCTTGAAAAAGGGGCGTTTTACCTTTTTAAGCTCTCTCTTTTTGAGCAAATTTTTGGCGTGCAAATTTGTGAAAATGATGAGTTTTTGGCTGAGCTAAAGAGCGCTAGGAAATTTGTAGATGACGAGAGGCTGTTTTTGTATATGCTTTTTGGTAAATTTGAGCTTGATGCAAAGGAAATTTTAGAGAAAATGCGCCTGCCAAAGAGCTACTTTTCTATCTTAAAAGAGCCATTTTTTAAAGCTATGCCAAGCGACAATGAGCTACTAGAAATTGCTCTAAATATGCCACTAAAATCATGGCTTGGAGCTTATAATAAAGAGCGCATAGAGCGTTCAAAAGAGCTTGAGGTCTATGAGAGTAAATTTGAGCCAAAGATAGATGTGAGCGATATCTTGGCGGCTGGCTTTAAAAATGAGATGATCGCTGCTGAGATAAAACGCAGACAAGAGCTTAAAATTTCAAACTATCTTATCGAGCGCAAATTTAGAAAATCTTAATCTTTAAAACTCTTAAAAGCCCATTTTGGCTAAAATAAAGCAGTTTATAACACTTTTTAAGGCAAAAATAAATTTATGTTTAACATAGTCCTAGTCCATCCTCAGATACCGCAAAACACCGGAGCTATCGGCAGAATGTGTGTAAATGCAAATTTAAAGCTGCACATTATTAAGCCAACGGTCTTTGATCTGAGCGAAAAGGCGGTTAGACGTGCTGGGCTTGATTATTGGAAAATTTTAGATCCAAAAATTTGGGAGAGCCTAGATGAGTTTTTACAGGCAAATTTAAGCTACAAAGAGCGATTTTTCTTTGCTACGACTAAGACAAATAGGCTTTACTACGACGCTAAATTTGAACCAGGGGATTTTATATTTTTTGGCGGAGAGAGCACGGGTTTGCCAAGAGAATTTATGGATATAAATTTTAAAAATGCCATAACGATCCCGATGGGAAAAGAGGGCAGGAGCTTAAATTTAGCCATGAGTGCTGGCATTATCGCGTATGAGGCGATCAGGCAAAACATCTCTAAATTTGACTTTAGGAGCGAGGTTTGAGAGCGCTCTTTGCATTGGTTTTTGCCGTTTTGATGGCGTTTGCAAGTGAGATAAGTATCGCAACTTACAATGTGCAAAATTTATTTGACTGCAAGGATGATGGCAGCGAATATCCTGACTTTAAATCTAGCACTTCAAAGTGGGACTGCGAGGCGGCTAGCTCAAAACTAAAAAGAACAAGGCAGGTCATAGACGCTATAAATACCGATATCATCGCACTTGAAGAGGTCGAAAACGAGCAGGTTTTAAAGGCTTTGGTTGATGGCAGCGAGTATAAATTTATAGCCTTCAGCAAGGCAAAAAACTCTCCAGTCGGACTAGCTCTTGTGTCAAAAATAAAGCCAAGTGGCAGTGAAATTTTTGAAGTGCCAAATGTAAAAACTAGAAACATTTTAAAGGTCGTTTTTGAGGTGGAGGGTAAGAAATTTAGCGTTTTTGTTAATCACTTCCCAGCTTATAAAAACGGCATAAATATGCAAAAAAAGGCCGAAAGAACGCTAAGAGCGGCTCTTGGCAATGAGCAAAATGCCATAGTTTTGGGCGATTTTAACTCACCTTATGGGCAAAAATCTATCTTAAACGATATCATCGCAACTCGTGGATTTTACGATCTTTATAGCTTTTTAGCCCCAAAAGATAGATACTCTCACGCAGTCCATGGCAAAAAGCGTGCCATTGATCACGTTTTGCTCTCGCCTAGCTTTATGGCAAATGGCGATCTAAGCTACATTGATGGCAGTTTTGAGGTCTTTAAGCCAAGCTTTGTGCTTGATGAGCATGGCTTTGCAAAGAGTGATCTTTATTCAGATCATTTTGCGCTTAAATTTAAAATCTCAACCAAACCAAGTCCTGCTAAAAGTGGCATGCTTGCAAATGAAAATTTAAAAAAAGAAGCTAAAAAAGTAGAGGATCAAAACTACAAAAAAGCTGATATAGAGACGCTTTTTGAGCATCCTGAGGATGTGCCAGTGCTAGTTGAAAGAGCTGTTGTCATCTTAAAAGATAAGCATGGCTTTATTGTTTCAAAAAATCGCCGTGGAATTTACGTTTTTGATCCTAAAAATAGTGTCGGTGTGGGCGATGAGCTTGACATTTTGATCAGGCGAGTGAAATTTTACAAAGAGGCGCTTGAAGTAAGTTCTTATGAGATCATAAATGAGCATGGCACAAAAGATGTGAGCGAAAATTTACTTGATAGCTCAAAGCTAAGCATTGCAAGAAGCGGCGATGTGATCGCTAAAATTTCAGGCAAGCTGGAGAGTGGATACTTGCATACGCCATATGGTAAGATCAGAATTTATAGCAAAAAAAGGCTAAAAGATGGCGAGTATAGCTTTGAGCGGGCGAGGGTGAAAATTTATAAAAACGAAAAAGAGATTGTTGTGGAGTAGATGGTGCAAATTTTAGATATTTTTATGATCGCAGCGTTTGTTTTGTTTGTTATATTTATGATAAGAGGCGTCATTTTGCAGGCGCAAGAGAAGGAGAGAGCAAGAGAGATGATAAGAGAAAAAAGAGAAAATTTTAATAAAAAGAGTGAGATATGAAAGAGTTGTTACTAGAGATCGGAGTCGAGGAGCTCCCAGCGATACCATTTTTAAGGGAGCTGCCAAACATCAACGCTAAATGGCAGGCTGTGCTTGAAAAATATAACATCAAAAGCGAGTTTAAATTTTACTACACGCCGCGCCGTTTGGTCTTTTTCCATGAGAAATTCCCGCAAGCTCAGCCAGATAGCGTGGCTAGTTTTGTCGGTGCACCAAAGCAAGTAGCGCTAAAGGACGGAGCTTTTACAAAGGCTGCACTTAGCTTTGCAAATAAATGTGGCATAAGCGAGAGTGAGCTTAAATTTAAAGAGATAGACGGCAAAGAGGTGCTTTACTACGAAAAAGAGGTGAAGGGCGAGCCGGTTGCTAAGATAATGGGCGATATGGTCGAGGAGTTTTTAAAGAGCCTTAGTTTTGGCAAGTCTATGCGCTGGGGCAACGGCGAGTTCGAGTTTATCCGCCCGATAAGATCGTTTTTGTGTTTGCTGGGCGATGAAGTCATTAAATTTAACAAATTTGGCGTAGAGAGTAGCAACTCTACCTATCCTCACAGAAGCGTTAGCTACGACAAGATAAAAATTTCAAATATAAAAGAGTATTTTGATGGCTCAAAGAGCCGTGGCGTCGTGCTTGAAGCGGATGAAAGAGAAAAAATAATCTTTGATGAGTTTGAAAAGATTAGCCAAAAAAGTGGGCTAAAGATCGAGATAGATAAAGAGCTGCTAGCTGAAGTAGTGGCGATCACTGAGTATCCAACAGCGCTTCTTGGCTCGTTTGAAGAGGAGTTTTTGGAGGTGCCAAGCGAGGTCATCATCACTTCTATGAAAGAAAATCAGCGCTACTTCCCGGTCTTTAAAGATGGCAAGCTCGCAAATGGCTTTGTTGTCGTTAGTAACGCCATCACAAAGGACTACTCGCTCATTATTAAAGGCAACGAAAAGGTGCTAAGAGCAAGGCTAAGTGATGCGATGTTCTTTTGGCAAAGCGACCTTAAGGCAGAATTTAGCCCAGAAAAACTAAAAAATATAACCTACCTAAAAGAGCTTGGAAGCATCTACGAAAAAGAGCTTAGAGAGCTAAAAGTGGCTAAAAAACTTGCTAGCAACTATGGTGAGCTACTTAAAAAAGAAGCTGGCGACTACGCGGCTAAGCTAGAGCGAGCTGTGATGCTAAGCAAGGCTGATCTTACAACGCAGATGGTTTATGAATTTACCGAGCTTCAAGGTATCATGGGTGCTTACTATGCAAAGGCTAAAAATGAAGATGAAAACGTCGTTTTAGCCATAAAAGAGCAGTATCTGCCAGATGGCGAGGAGGCGCAGTGCCCAAGCAAGGTCTTTAGCTCGGTTGTTGCGCTTTCAAATAAGCTTGATACGCTAATGGGGCTCTTTAGCATCGGCAAAATACCAAGCGGCACCAAGGACCCATACGCTCTAAGACGCGCAGCAAATGGCGTGATAAAGATCGTTTTGGCGCATAATTTGAAATTTAACGTAAAAGAAATTTTAGAAGATATCGCAAAAGATTATAAAAAATTTGATGTTGAAGTGCTTATAAATTTCATCCTTGATAGGCTCTACACCTTCTTTGACGCAAACGCTTCTATCGTAAAAGCTTGCATAAAAAGCGGAGAAAAGGACATCTTGGAGCTAACTAAGATGATAGAGGCACTTGCTAAAATTTCAAGCGAGCCAAATTTTAGGGAGAATTTCTCGACATTTAAGCGCCTTGCAAACATCATAAAAGATGATAAATTTAGTAAGATCGATGAGAGCCTCTTTGAGATAGATGCTGAAAAGGCCTTAAATGATGCGTTTAAGGCGGTTGATAAGGGCCTAGCGTATGAGCCAAGACTAAAAGCGCTATTTGCACTAAAACCGCAGATAGATGAGTTTTTTGACAAAGTTATGATAAATGTTGAAAACGAGAAAGTGCGAAATAACCGCGTCGCGATCATCGGTCAAATTTATAGCGAGATACTAAAAGTAGCTGATATAAAAGAGATCAGCTTTTAAATTTGCGCCAGCTTCGGGCTTTGCCTAGGCTGGCTTTAAATTTACTTCTTAAAAATATCAAATTCTGGCTCGTAAGCCTTAGTTTTTACCCCAAAATATCCAAGCACTGAGCTAAAGACAAAATCATGCGAAAGGCTCTCATCTTTTTTAGCTTTTAGCCTTTTTAAAAGCTCGCTATCGCTTGAAAATACGATGGCTGGGATATGTTTTTGCTCATCTGGAGCGATGGAGTAAGGCAGTCCGTGTAAATATATGCCATTTTCGCCTAGGCTCTCTCCGTGATCTGAGAAAAAGAACATGGCAACTTCAAATTTATCTTTTCTTGCTTCAAGGGCGTTTATTAGCTCGCTTTGTAGATAGTCCTCGTATAAAATGGTGTTGTCATAGGTGTTTGCTATCTCGTCTGGCGTGCATTTGTTTAGCTCGGCGGTGTCGCATGTTGGGGTGAATTCTTTAAATTTGCTTGGGTAGCCTTTGTAGTAGATAGGGCCATGTGAGCCTTGCAAATGTAGCACGATAAAGGTAGTGGAATTTGCATCTTTTATGACTTTTTTTGCCTCATCAAATATCACTTCATCAAAGCCAGCTGCTCTGTGCTCTGAAGTGTGGTTTTGATCAAGATTGTCGCAAACGCCTTTGCATCCGCCACTATTGTTGCCAAAAAAGTATGTTTTTATGCCAAGTTTATTGATGATATCAACTAAATTTTCACGAGCTTTGGCTTCGCGGTTGCTAAAATTTTCTCGCTTTAAGTCTGAAAATAGGCAAGGCACGCTAGTTTCTGTCGCAGTTCCGCATGAGTAAAAATTTGTAAAACTTACCACATCTTTTTGTTTAGTAAATTTGTTTGTATCGTTTTTAGCGTAGCCATTTAGTGAGTAGTTTTTACTTCTTTGTGTCTCGCCAACTATCAAAACTAAAATTTTCTTTTTATCGTTAGTAAGAGTTGCGTCATCTGCCACGTAGGTAAAAGGGAGTGGTTTTTGAAGCAAAATTTGAGCTAGCTTTATGGCAGAATATACTGGATAAGATGGGAGTAAGACTGTCTTTAAGTAAATGTGTTCTCTAAAAAATGGTATGAAAATTTTTGAAGTTAGTGAAAAAATAATAGCGATAGTAACGATTGAAAAAGTGATAATCTTTAATCTAATTTTTAGACTATTTTTAAAGCTACCATAATTGATTTTTACGAAAATAACATAAATGCATGGCAAAATAGTGGCAAAGACAAACCACAATACTAAATTTATGCTTAAATAGCTAAAAGCTTCTTTATTATCAGTATGAAGAACGTTTAGTAGCATCTCTTTGTTTATGATAACGCCGTAATTTGACATAAAATAAGAGCAAATTGAACTAACAATAATTATAAAAATAGCAAATGGCTTTAATAAATAAGGTAAAAGCACAATGCAAAAAACGCTTGCAAAAAGCGAAGCAAGAAATATGCACATAATTATGAAAAATAGAGCAGAAAAAGAAAGCGAGTTTGTTTCTAGAAATCCTAGAAAAACGCCCTTATATAAAAATATATGATTTATAAAAAGCATATATATTATAAATAAAGTTAAAAATTTAAAAAAAACTACTTCTCTAGCTCTATTGATATTTATCATTTAAAGATTCCTTTCAGTTAAAGCATTTTTTAAAAATTTAAATTTTTAAATTAAAACTATTTTTTCTTTTTCTTGCTTTTTAGCTTCTTACTTTTTGACTTCTTTTCAGGCTCAGTCTTTTTCGCCTTTTGGCTATCTTTTACACTAAGTTTTTCTTTGACTTTTTGCATGTCGTTAAAGCCGATGCCCTGAACCTTCTCAAGCTCCTCGATACTTGTAAATTTATGAGCTTTTCTATACTTTATGACATTTAGTGCTTGGCTTTTATTTAGCCCAAGGCTCATTAGCTCGCTCTTGCTAGCTGTGTTTAGATCAGCGCTGTATGCAAGGCTTGCAAGCGCTAGACAAAGTAAAATTTTTAATTTTTTCATCTTATCTCCTAAAATAATAATCCATCGTTTTCTTGATCTTGAATGATGTCATTTGTTGGCGTATTTTGTGGCAACGGTGAGTCGTTTGTGTAGTACTCGTCAGCGCCGTTAAAATATCCTTTATAAACGCCCTCTGGCTGCTCAAATGCGCGCCTTAAGGTTGGATAGAGCTTGACGTAGCCCTCCATAAATTTCTTAAAGACAGGCGCCGCTGTCCTGCCGCCGCCCTCGACCTTTTTCATAGGACTGTTATCGTCGTTTCCGTACCAGATGATGGCCTCGATATCAGGTGAGTAGCCGCAAAACCAAGCGTCGATGTTGTTATTTGTCGTGCCAGTTTTGCCAGCGATCTGCACGCCATTTACCTTTGCGTTGCGTCCGGTGCCGTTATTTACGACGTTTTGAAGCAATGTTGTCATCAAAAATGCCTGCTCAGGTTTTAGCACCTGCTTCTTTTGAGGCTCATAGTCCATCGACGCGCCAAAGCTATTTTCTATGTGCTTAATGAGTGTAGGCTCGACCACTTCGCCGTCGTTTGGAAACATCGAGTAAAATTTCGCAAAGTCAAGTGGTGAAATTCCAAAGCTACCAAGTGCGATTGATAAATTTTCAGGGATATCGTTAAAGCCCATATCCGTAAGCTGTTTGCGAACTGAGCTAAGACCAAGATCGTTTAATAAATTTATGGTTGCTAGGTTGCGAGACTGGGTTAAGGCTGATTTTATCGTGATGTAGCCCTGAAAGCCGCCGCTATAGTTCTTTGGCGTCCATTCTTTGCCATTGCCCATATCAAATGTCCTAGCGATATCAGCTACCTGAGAGACGACTGAGTATCCGCTATCAAGGGCTATTTGATAGATAAATGGCTTAAAGCTTGATCCTGGCTGGCGCTTGCTCTGAGTGGCGCGGTTGTAGCTACTTTTTGCGTAGTCGATGCCGCCAATTAGAGCTAAAATTTGTCCGCTTTGTGGATGAGTGACGACGATAGCGCCATTTAGTATCTCTGGATTTGCCTTCTTATCTCTTTTTAAAATTTCATTGTAGCCATAGACTAGAGCGTCCTGAGCGATCTTTTGCACGTTTAGATCGACGGTGCTTTGTATCTTGTAACCGCCAGTTTTTATATCGTCAAATTTCTTTGAAGCCTCTTTTATGATCTCATCGACCACGTAAGGAGCTTTGTTGCGTGTGAGCGTATCGTCAAAGACTGCTGGCTCTTCAAGTACGCCCTTGCGGTACTCATCCTCGTTTATCCAGCCGATGCTATACATCCTTTCAAGCACCCTGTTTGCGCGGCTAAGCGAGAGGTCAAGGTGCTTTGTAGGGTCATAGGTACTTGGCGCTTTTGGCATGCCAACTAGCATCGCTATCTCTTTTATGCTTAGCTCATTTAGCTCTTTTCTAAAGTATCCCTCCGCAGCCGTTTTGATGCCGTAGTAGCCGTGCCCGAAATATACGTGATTTAGGTATCTTTCGATGATGTCCTCTTTGCTAAGCTCGCTTTCAAGCTTCATAGCAAGCACGACTTCTTTTATCTTTCTTGTAAATTTCTTCTCGCGGCTTAGGGCTAGGTTTTTTATGAGTTGCTGAGTTAGCGTAGATGCGCCTTCTACTAGCTTTCTAGCCTTGATATCCTTTATCGCTGCTCTTGCCATGGCTTCTACGTTGATACCGCCGTGCTCAAAGTAGCTCGTATCCTCGATAGCCACGAGCGCTTCGATGACACGTGGCGGGATGTCGTTATACTTTACGTAAATTCTATTTTCTTCAAAAATATTTGCGATAAGCTCGTTGTTTCTATCAAAAATTTGTGTCGCAAGCTTTGGCTTGTAGTCAATGATGGTATAAGCGTCAAATCTCACCTGCGAATAAAAGTATAAAAACGCTCCGCCAAGTGCGATGGCAACTACAAAGATAAATGCCAAGATATATTTCATAAAAATGCCTTTAATATTTTTAAATTTAGCCCCATTGCCGTGCTTGTCTCGCCGTGCTGGGAGATGATGTATTTTTTATTAAAATTTTCTATCGTCATGGCTCCGGCTTTGCCCTGCCACTCGCCACTTTCTAGGTAGCTTTTTAGATCTTGCTCGCTAAATTTAGCAAATTTATATGTAGTCTTGCTCACATTTATAAGCTCAAATTCGCCTAAAAATATCATCGCCGTATAGACGCTACACTCATTGCCACTTTGTAAATTTAGCATAGCAAGTGCCTCGTTTTTGTCATTTGCCTTGCCTAAAATTTTATCCCCACAAGCCACGCAGCTATCTGCAAAGAGTAAATTAAAAAGCTCTTCATTTGCCCTTAAAAACTGCTCTTTTTTAGCTTTTACGACGTTTTGGACGTAAATTTCAGGTTTTAGCTCTTTTGCTATCATGCTCTCATCAAAGCTGCAAGAAATTTGTTTAAATTCTATCCCAGCATTTTTTAGTAAATTTGCCCTTGTTGGCGAGCTAGAAGCAAGAGTGATCATCAAAAGCCCCTATAACTCACGCCAAGATAGACAGCCGCAAGCGATGCTAGTAAGTTTAGAGGCGTGAAGTAGTAGATGATGACGATTAGGCTTTCGTTTAGCTCGATCATCTCGTGCGATCTTAGAGTTTTTAAAGCCTTTTTGTATCTATAAAAGATGTAGCTTAAATTTAAGAGTAAAAATAGCTCTATCGCCCATTTGGTCGCTACTATGGCGCTTGCCATCGGATTTTGCATTTTGCCATCATCAAAGCAAAAGATCATTATCAGGCTAGTTAGCGCGATGCCAAGAACTAGCGCAAAGATGGCTAGTCCAAAGCGTCTTATGATGTGAAGCAAGATGTGATAGCGTTCTTTATCTTCAAATTTATTTTTTATAAAATAGCTTCCAGCAAGCACTAAACCAGCTTGTAGCCCTATAAAAAGAGCTACGAAACTAATGTGCAAGAAGATGATTAGTTGATCAAATTTAAAAAAAGCGATCTCTTGATGAATCATTTTTCTAAAGCTTGCCTTGCATACTCAAGTGAGCTTTTTATGGCATCTTCAATGGCTAGAGCATTTTTGCCGCCAGCTGTTGCAAAGTCGTCTTTGCCACCGCCATTGCCGCCTAAAATTTGCGCTGCAAATTTAACCCAAGCACCAGCTTTTAATGGAGCATTTTTCACGCCAGCTGCAAGAGAAATTTTACCATCTTCATCTGTTTGGATCAGCAAAATAGCAGCCTTTTCATGCCCATTTTTAAACTCATCTATCAAAGTTTTTATGTCGCCACCATTGATGTGTGCCACACAAAGCTTGGTATCATTTACATTTGTAAAGGCTAACTCCTGAGAGCTTTTAGCGTTTTTTAGCTTATCTTTTAAGCCCTTTATCTCGCCTTTTAGTTTCTTAACGGCATTTAGTGGCTCTGTGCTTTTTAGCTCGTCTTTTAGCTCTTCAAGCTCAGCTCTAAACGACCTTGCTAAATTTAGCGCAGCCCTTGAGCAAACAGCCTCTATACGCCTAACGCCAGCGCTTACACCGCTCTCTTTTGTGATGAAAAATGAGCCGATCTCGTCTATATTTTTTACGTGTGTGCCGCCGCAAAGCTCTTTGCTAACATCTCCAAAGCTCACAACTCTTACTTTGCTGGCATATTTTTCGTTAAATAGTGCGATCGCTCCACTTTTTTTAGCCTCTTCAAGCTCCATAACCTGCGTTTTTGCACTTGCACCGTCTAAGATCCACTCATTTACAAGGTTCTCAACCTTTGAAATTTCTTCGCTAGTAAGCGCCTTTGGATGAGAGAAATCAAACCTTAGCCTATCTGCCTCGACGTTTGAGCCAGCTTGAGCAATGTGTGTGCCAAGTACGCTTCTAAGGGCTGCGTGAAGCAAGTGTGTAGCGCTGTGATGACGCGCAGTCTCCGCTCTGTCGCTGCCCACTTCAAGCTCAACTTCGTCGCCAACTTTTAGTGCCACGCTAGTTTTTACTAAAGATAAATTTAGCCCATGAAATTTTTGCGTATCAAGCACATTTGCTTTGCCTACTATCTTACCGCTATCGCCGCACTGACCGCCACTTTGAGCGTAAAATGGAGTGACATCAAACATCACCCAGCCCTCTTTGCCAGCATCTAGGCTATCTACATTTTTAAATTCTTCATCAAGTAGGGCTAGAATTTTACTTTTACTCTTAAGCTCTTCGTAGCCTATAAATTTATTCTCGCCAAATTTCTCAAGTAGCTCTTTAAAATCACCCTTCGCACTCTTGTCGCCACTGCCTTTCCAAGCAGCTTTTGCACGTGCTTTTTGCTCGCTCATAAGCTCATCAAACCTTGCTTCATCGACTTTTAGGCCCTTTTCTCTAAGCATATCAGCCGTTAGATCAAGTGGGAAGCCAAATGTGTCATAGAGCTTAAACGCAGCCTCTCCGCTAAAAATTTCTTTTGTATTTTTAAGCTCACTCTCAAATAGTTCAAGTCCGCTTGCGATAGTCGCTAAAAATCTCTCTTCTTCAAGTTTGATCTGCTCTTTTACAGCCGCTTTTTTATCGTTTAGATAGGTGTAGTGTCCGCCCATAAGCTCACAAACTTTATCGACAAGCTTATACATAAATGGCTCTTTTATGCCTAGCAAGTATCCATGGCGGATCGCACGGCGTAAGATACGGCGAAGCACGTAGCCACGGCCTTCTTTGTCAAATGTCGTGCCTTGAGCTAGTAAGAATGTGACTGAGCGGATGTGATCACTTATGACGCGGTAGCTAGCGCCACTTTCATAGACGTATGGCTTGCCACAAAGCTTTGCTACTTCGCTAATTAGTGGCATAAAAAGTGTGCTATCGTAGTTGCTAAATTTACCCTGCAAGATAGCAGTAACGCGCTCAAGTCCCATGCCAGTATCGATGCTTGGCTTTGGCAGTGGGCTTAGTTTGCCATCCGCGCTTCTTTCATACTGCATGAAAACAAGGTTCCAGATCTCTAAAAATCTATCGCCATCGCCGCCCATGTAATCTTCAGGTGTGTTAAAGTGTTCAGCGCCTTGATCGTAAAAAATTTCACTGCAAGGGCCGCATGGTCCAGTATCGCCCATTTGCCAGAAGTTATCGTGGTCGCCAAAGCGGTAAATTCTCTCTTTTGCGATGTGAGTGCTCCAAATTTCAAACGCCTCATCGTCGCTTTCATGAACGGTTACATAAAGCTTATCTTTTGGTAGTTTTAGCACCTCTGTGACAAATTCCCAAGCGTAAGAGATCGCCTCTTTTTTGAAGTATTCGCCAAAGCTAAAGTTGCCAAGCATCTCAAAAAAAGTGTGGTGGCGCGCTGTGTAGCCGACGTTATCAAGGTCGTTGTGCTTGCCTCCAGCTCTTATGCAGGTCTGACAGCTAGTGCGGATAGGTGGTGTTGGGCGTGGAACTTCGCCTGTGAAAATGCTCTTAAATGGCACCATACCAGCATTTGTGAAAAGTAGTGTTGCATCGTTTGGCACGAGTGGCGCAGAAGCTACGACTTCGTGACCTTTTGATTTAAAAAAATCAAGATATGCCTTTCTTATATCTAAATTTTGCATTTTTATCCTCGTTAGTTTTAAAATTTTGCTTGATTTTAGCCAAAATTCGTTTGCGAAATTCTAAAAAGAGAAAAAATAGTGATATTTTGAAAACTATCTCTTGTTTTATCTATTTAAAAGCGATTTGTAAATAAAATAATTAAAAATTTCTAAAGTTTTAAAGGGTGAATGTGAAGCTAAAAATCGGCATTATCGGCTATTGCAGCACAGGTAAAAAACATTATTTAGAGCTTAGACGCTCAAACGAGTTTGAAATTTGTGGCATTTTTGACAAAGACAATGTTGATGAGTTTTGCAGAGCTGATTTTTATACTGATTTTAAAGAATTTATAGAGGTTGCCCAGCCTCAAGCAGTCGTGCTTTGCTCGCCAAGAGAGGAGATGGTGGAGGCATTTTGCCAGTGTGCAAAATATTGTCAAAATATCCTCATCTCACGCCCAGTTTTTAAAAGTATCGCAGATCTTAAAGAGATAAAATATGCCGCTAAAACAAACAAAACTAGGGTTTGCACGGGAATTTCTGAGCGTTTTAATCCAACTATCTTGTCACTTAAAAAAGCACTTTTAAAAGAAGAAGAAATTTATAGCATTTCTATCGCACATTTTAAGCCACTTTGCGACGGAAATATCATAAATGAGCTCTCAGTTTCTGACATCGACCTAGCAAAAAATATCATAAATTCTGAAGTCAGCGACTTTTACTACACTCAAACAAACAAGACAAATGCCAAAAGTGCCGATAACGTGGCGATAAGCTTTAAAAGTAAAAATCAAATTCTAGTGCATATCACAAACTCATTTTGTGGCTCACTAGAGCGCTTTAAGATAGAGGTAAATGCGAAAAATGGCGTCTATTTTGGCGATCTCATCGATCACAAGCTTCATCAAGTGAGCGAAAATGGACAGATGAATTTAAAGATAGATACAAATAATAGCGAGCTAAAAGCGCAATACGAGGCCTTTTACGATCTTTGCCAAAGTGGCGAGAGCAGCGAACTTTCAAACATCGATGACGCGATAAAAATAAGAGAACTATTTTGATGAAAAAAGCTCTTTTGCTTTTAAATATGGGCGGTGCAAACAGCCTTGATGATGTCGAAATTTTCTTAACAAATATGTTTAATGACCCATATATTTTGGGTATAAAAAATAAATTTTTAAGAAAATTTGTAGCTTTCATGATCACAAAAGGCAGGCTAAAAACTGCGAAGCACAACTACGAGCAAATAGGTGGCAAGTCGCCACTTTGCGAGCTTACTGCTAAGCTTTGTGAGAAAATTTCAAGCCTTAAAAGCGAATTTGACGCGGTTGATTTTGCGATGAACTACACTTCGCCATTTGTAAAAGATGTGCTTAAAAAGTATGAAAAATTTGATGAGATAGTGCTTTTGCCACTCTATCCTCATCACTCACAAACTACGATAACTTCGAGCTTAGCTGATTTTAAAAAGGCAAAAGAGGAGCTTAATTTTAAAGCTAAAATTTCACTTTGCGAGCCATTTTATGATGATGACGCTTACAATAAGATCATTGTCTCTCATATCCAGGGAGCGGTAAAAGATATCGATATAAGCGATATTAGCCTCATCTTTTCAGCTCACTCTTTACCCCGCAAGATCATAGAAAAGGGCGATATCTACGAAAAACACATAAACGAACATGTGCAAATTTTAGGCAAAATGCTAAAAGAGCAGGGGCTAAATTTTAAAGATGTGAGCCTTGCTTATCAGTCACGTCTTGGCCCAGTTAAATGGCTAGAGCCATCACTAAACGAGGCTTTGGCAAAGTGCGAAAATAAAAAAGCGCTTATCTATCCGCTCTCTTTTTGTATAGACAACTCTGAGACTATTTTTGAGCTAGTTATCGAGTATGCTAAGCTTGCTAAAGAGCTAAATTTTAGTTTTTACAAAGTCGTTCAGTGTCCAAATTTTAGTGATGAATTTGCTAGTTTTATCCTAGAAAAGTCAAAAAACGCTAGAGAATTTAGCCTTTAGGAATAAATCTTGCTTATAAAAAGCATCTCAAATTTAAAAGGAGATGTATGAAGGTTCAAAATAACGATATTATCGATTATTTGTTGCAGTCAGGCTCAGGCAAAGCTAAAGATAAAAAAAATAGTTTTGATGAAATTTTAAGTCTAACGCTTGATAAGATCACGAGCGAGGCAAAGGTTTCAGATAGGCTTGAGCAGTTTAAGAAAAGGCTTACAGAGATTGGTGCTGCTGGCTTTATAAATGAGCTAAATTCAAACAAGATAGAAGAGAAAATAGCTCAGAAAAAAGAGGAGCTAACTGAGCTTTTAAGCATAAATGATCCGACCAAAACGCAGGATCAAAAAAATGAGCTACTTAAAATAATGGATAAAATTTTAAGTGACTACCGCAAAGAGCTAAACATGGCACTTACTAGCCAAACACTGCTTGAGAAGCAAAATAGCCTTGGCAAAAATACAAATAATTCTGTAAATTTAAGCTCTGTCTTAAATGAACTTGGACTTGCATAAATTCTGGATTTAGGCCACTTGCCTAGATCCAAATTTCTACTTTAAACCCTAAATTTGAAATTTAATATTTTTATCTTAGAAGTTAAATTTAATCTAACGCTGGTTTTTGCTTTGCTTTATCGTTTTTAAGCTTATCTTTTTTAGCTTCAAACTCAGCTATGACATTAGGATCTGGAAACAAATAACCATCTTCAACCATTAGATCAACGGCCTTTTTAAATGTCGGCAACGCACTTTGCGCACCAAAGTAGTAGTAAGGCTTTTTAGGGTCTCTTGCTAAAACGCCTATGGTGTAGCTGTTGCCTCTCGTGTCATTTACAAAGCCAAAAAACGAGCCATTATAGGTGTTGCTATATCCGCCTTTGCCAGAAGCGATGTGTGCGGTGCCAGTTTTTCCGCCTATCTCAAGACCTGGCGTAAATGCCTTTAAACCAGTGCCTTTTTCAACTGTTTTTATCAAAATTCTCTTCATTATCTTTGCGGTCTCTTGCGAGATGACCTGTGCTGGCTCTGCTTTTGGCAGATCGTAGCGCTTGCCGTTTCGCTCCAGATATGCCACCATGTGCGGCGTCACCTCTATGCCTTTGTTGTTAAAGGTGTTATAAGCTTTCAAAAGCTGCATAAATGTCGCTTGAAGGCCGTATCCGTAGCTAACTGTCGCTTTATAGGTCGATGAGTTTAGTTTAGTAACCGTTGGCATCATACCTACTTGCTCGTATGGCAGGTCGATGCCAGTCTTTCTTGAAAAGCCAAAATTTAAAAGCCCTTGATAAATTTGCGGACCATTTAGGCGTTCTACTAGCTGGATCATACCGATGTTTGAGCTGTGTACGATGATGTCTTCAGCGCTCATAAATGGCTCTGGGTGGGTATCTTTGATGATCCTTTTGCCTAGCTGATAGCGACCATTATAGGTATTTACTAGTTCAAAAGGATTTACCTTTTTTTCTTGAAGCAGTATGGAGAAGATAAATGGCTTAAAAACCGATCCAACCTCGTATGCATACTCGCTTGCGCTCGAATTTAGCGCGCTGTAGTCTTGCTTTCTTATATTTGATGGATCATATCTTGAGCTAGAAGCTAGGGCTAGAATTTCTCCATTTTTGCTATTCATTATGCAAATGATTAGCTCTTTTGCGTCTAGAAATTCACGTTTTTCATCTAAAATTTGCTCTAACTTAGTTTGAAATTTAAGCGGTACAGAAAGCACCGCGTTGTAGCCATCAACCCTCGTTGCTAAATTTGAATCGCTGGTTAAGATTATATTGTTGCCGATATCACGCGGGCCAAGGATTTTGGCGTTTTGTATCGGAGCTAGGTAGTCCTCGTAGTATCTCTCAAGCCCTTTTACACCTTTGCTTTTGGTAAGTGCGTCGCTCTCTGTTTTGCTCACGTAGCCAATAGCTGGCGTTAAGGCGTCTTTTGACATAAATTTACGGTTTTGACCGCTCTCCATCACGCGCATACCTTGAAACGAGGCAAGCCCAGTCTTTGGATCAAGATATGAGATCAAAATGCCCTTACGGTTTAGCTTTCTTGAAAGCTCTTGAAGGTAGGTAGCGCCCTTTGCGTCGATGCTATAAGAGAGCGTGACAAGACCTTTTGTGCCGTTTATGATCTTTCTTACTTTGTTTGGATCATCGCCGCTGTAAAGCGAGTAGAGCTTGATGAACATCTCTTTTTTGTTTGGATCGATGTTTCTGGTGTCAAGCATCACTTTGTAGAGTTTTTGGCTTGATGAGATGCTAAAGCCGTCTTTTGTGACGATATTGCCACGGATTGCGGTATTTACGTCGCTTGTTTGAAGCTTAGGAAGCTTTCGCTCGATGCTTGCTCTATAAAATATAACGAGCACAAAGATTGAAATTCCAAAAGTAATTAATAAAAAAAGTATGGTTATTTTTGATTTTCTGGAATTCATTCAATGGCTTAAATTTGCGTTCTTGAAATTTCTTTGTATGCGCTTAGCGCTTTGTTGCGAATTTCTAGCATAAGCTTCATGCTGGTCTCTGCCTTGCCTATGGCGATAGCTGCTTGGTGCAAGTCTTTTACCTCGCCAGTTGCAAGATCAGCTATGGCTTTATCGGCGTTTATTTGAACTTTGTTTAGCTCTTTTAAAGAGTCGTTTAGTGCGTTTTCAAAGCCGCCTTCTTCGCCCGCTTTTGCTATTTTGTTTGAATTTTCGTTTTTGTTTAGCTTATCTAAATTTATGCTATTTATCATTATGCTTGTCCTGAAATAAGTGATATTGCACTTTGTGCTATTGTTTTTGCGTTTTGAAATGACGCTACATTTGCTTGATAAGCCCTTGTCGCCTCAAGCAAGTCAGCCATTTCGATGACTGGGTTTATATTTGGAAATGCGACGTAGCCATTTGCATTTGCGTCTGGGTGGCTTGGGTCGTATTTTAGCTGAAAGTCCTTGTCATCGCGCACTACTTTATCTACGATCACGCTAGTTAGGGCAGGGTGAGCGTTTTTGGGTGAGCTTGGATCATCTAGTGGATTTTCATAGTCAAGCAGACTTTGTGAGTTTTTAAGCTGATCGTTTAAAATTTTATCAAAGTTCATCTCTTTAAAGATGACCTCTTGTCTTCTGTAAGGACCGCCCTCGGCCGTTCTTGTGGTTTGAGCGTTTGCTATGTTTGAGCTGATGACGTTCATCCTGAAGCGTTGCGCGCTTAGTCCGTATCCGCTAATATCAAAATCATTTAAGTATGACATCATCTCTCCTAGTTCTTAGCACTTGCGTCTATTACGCTTTTAAAGATATTGCCCTGAGCCTTGTAGGCGCTATCAAGGGCGTTTATCATAACTGTGTTTTTGCCCATTTCTGTTGTCTCAACATCAAGATCAACCGTGTTTGCGTCGTTTCTAGCCATGTGACCATCGCGCAAGAAAATTTGAGCTGTGTCGCTTTTTGGAAAATCAACCGCAGCCATGTGCGCTTCGTTTGTTTTAGCTAAATTTAGTTTTTTGCTCTCTGAAACGTTGTAAATTTCATTTGCTTTTTCTCTTAAAACATCTTCAAATCTTACATCTCTAGCCTTGTAAAATGGCGTATCAACATTTGCAAGGTTGCCAGAGATAAGTTTTTGGCGTAGCTCTCTGCCTGCAAGGGCTGATTCGACGAGCGGGCTAGATTTTGATCTATCTAAAACAAACATTTAAAGTCCTTCTAAAATTTCACACTTTTATAAGCAAATGATGTTCCAAATATAAGGCAAATTTATTTTGTTTCATAAATTTTTGCCAAATCTTCTTTCATTTTTGTGACTTTTATGCCGCCAAGATAGTATTTAACTCCGTATTGTCCACTATCTACGTCTGTTAAAATTTGATATTCGCCGTTTTTTATCACCACTTTAAAAGGTAGTGCGATCTCGTGTTTGTATTCGATATCTCTTACGATCTGCTCGGCAAGCCTGTCATTTATCTTTTGATCGTTTGTTATGAAGTAGTAGGCGTTAAATTTTTGCATAAATTCATGCAAAACATACTCATTTGTGACATTTTCAAAGTGAGTTAGTCCGATTAGTGTAAATTTATCTTTGTTTTCAAGCTGATATTTTGTAAGTTCAGCCGCCTCTTTTTGGCAAGGTGGGCAAAATGTGCCAAAAATGTCGATCATTAAAACCTTATTTTCATCATTTTTGATAGCAAAGCCATGATCTTTTCTAACTAAAGTAAGCTCCTTGCCGCTCACATCTACAAGTTTAATCTCTTCATTTGGGCTAAATTCTTTAAAATTTCCACTGCTGCTCTCATCTTCGCCACAACCAAAAAAAGCAAATAAAGCGATTATTAAAACAAGTAAATTTTTCATCTTATCCCTTAAACATATCTTTTTATGGCAGCTCTTGCCTCTTTGTCTGCCTCGCGTCTTTTTAAAGTCTCGCGCTTGTCGTGTAAATTTTTACCTTTTGCAAGGGCCAGCCTTGCTTTTACGATGTTTTTATCGCTTAGATAAAGTGCTAAAACAACCAAAGTAAGCCCATCTTGTGAGACTTGACCGAAAATTTTATCGATCTGCTTTCTATGCATCAAAAGTTTTCTGGCTGCTCGCTCATTTGGACGAAATGCGCTGTGTGTAGTCTCAAGATAGCTGATATGAGCGTTTAGTAAGAAAAGCTCACCCTTTATGACGCGCACAAAGCTATCTTTTAAATTTGCTCTGCCAGCCCTTAGAGCCTTGACCTCGCTGCCTTTTAAAACGATACCAGCCTCAAAGGTCTCAAGTATGCTAAAGTCGTGCAAAGCTTTTTTGTTTTTCGCTAGATCTTTTATCAAAATTTTACCTTTTATTTTACGCTAAATACGCTACTGCCGCTGCCGCTTAGAAATTTATCCCTAAACTCGTTCATCTGTGGATAGAGCTTAAAGCATGGAGCAAAAAGATCGTTTAGCTCCTCGTTTTTATAAATTTCAAGTAGCTCTTTGCTCTTTAAATTTTGCATCTTTTTTGCAACATTAACGTCTATGTATTGTAAGAAATTGCTTCTAAATTCTTGATAAACCATCGGTGTGGAGCAAAAAACATTTGGCGTGAAAATATTTAAATTTGGCACTTCATCGTCAAATTCTTCTGTGATCTCGCCTATGCCGCTTACATTTGCTGCCCTATATCCACTTACAAAAAAGGCTACGTCTGCGCCGATTTTAGAGGCTATTTGCATCAAATTTTCGCATTTTATATTTAAATTTAGCTCGTCATTTACCATTAGTAAAAAGGTGGCAGCGTTTGAACTACCTCCTCCTAGACCAGCACCTATTGGGATTTGTTTGTTGATGATGATTTTATGAGAGCTAAAAAACTCATCTAGCTCGTTTGAAAAGCCAGCTTTTTTTAGCTCGTCTATCGCTTTTTGGATGATGTTCTCTTTTATCTCTTTGTTGTCGCATTCGATAGTAAAAGAATTTGACTTTTCAAAATAAATTTCATCAAAAAGCTGCTCGCAAAGAACAAAACGTGACAAAATTTCGTGGTAGTTGCCTCTAGTGCCAACTACCTTTAAAAAGACGTTGATCTTTGCAAAGCTTTTCATTTCTCGATTTTTTTCGCAAGCTCGTGGATATCGGCTTCGCTTGCTTTTTTGGTGGCGTGGATATTTTCGTTTTTGATATCGTTTGCCAGCTCGCTTCTTAGTATCATTGTGTTGCGCGGGGCCTCGATACCAAGCTTAACGGTGCTTTTTGAGATACTTACTACGACGACTTTTATGTCGTTACCTAGTAAAATTTCTTCGTTTTCTTTTCTTGCTAAGATTAACATTTTTCTACCTTGTTTAAAGTGTAATTTATAGTATCATCCATGATTTGGATTACGCTCATAAATTTATCATAATTTAGCAAATAAATTCCTTGTGTTTGTGTTTCAAAATCGTTAATTTTTAATTTCTTGCCGTCTAGTATGTTGTTAATGTCCCCAAAATACGTGTTTTGCTCAATATTTAAAAAATTGCAAATATTTAAAAATTTTTCATTTTCATAGCGAAATTTACCCTCACTTACCCTCTTTAATGAGCTTAAAGTTACATTATAACCAATTTTTTCCCCAAAAATTTCTGCATAAGAGCGGATGTAACTCCCCTCACTTACACTTAAACGAAGTGTCAAAAAAGGGTGTGAATAATTCAAAATTTCACTCTCATAAATTTCCATTGTCTCTGGCTTTAGCTCAAATTCTTCGCCACTTCTTGCTAGCTTATAAGCTCTTGTGCCATTTATATGTTTGGCACTAAATTTTGGCGGGATATAGCTTATCTTGCCTGTTAGCTCGCCTCTTATGGCTTCAAGCTTTTCTAAATTTAGCTCTTTTACATTTGAAATTTCAGTGATATTTTCATTATCCATGCTAGGACTGCTAGCTCCAAGCCAGATCGTCGCCTCATAGACCTTTGGGCTTTTGTCTAAAAATCTAAAAAATTTCGTATACGAGCCAAAAGCAACTATCAGACAGCCACTCGCAAATGGATCAAGCGTGCCTGAAAATCCAGCTTTTTTAACGCCATACTTTCTCTTTAGTCGTCCTAAAAAGTGGTTTGAGCTCATGCCAGCAGGCTTGTTTGCCACGAAAATGGCGTTCATACGGCCTTTTCCACGAAGCTTGACATGATCTCTCTTACATTGCCACCAAAATTTATAGTAAGTTTAAACTCTTTTTTGATCTTGCTAACCGCGCTCACCCTGCCGATACCAAAAATTTTATGTTTAACAAGGTCGCCTTTTTTAAATTCATTGCTCTGTTCGATAACTAGCGAGCCATGCGTGATACCGCTCTCGCTTAAAAATCTACTCTTATTTAGCCTCGTGCGCTGACCTTTGTAGAAGCGCGAATTTGCAAAGCTTAGGCTAAGTGTCTTTTTAGCTCTTGTTATCGCTACATAAGCAAGCCTGCGCTCCTCTTCGATGTCGCTGCCGTCGCCAATGAGCGGGAAAAATCCCTCTTCAAGGCCGATCACAAAAAGGTGCTCAAACTCAAGTCCCTTGCTCGCATGCACGCTCATGATACTAATAGCCTCGTCGCTGATGCCGTCTTGCTCGCTTGTTAGCGTGATCTCGTTTAAAAACTCCTCCAGATCAAAGCTTGGATTTTGCTTGATCTGATCTTTTAAAACAGCGTAAAACTCGTCGATGTTCGCCGCTCTTTCAGCTCCATCTGGCAAGCTCTCGTAGTATTTTTTTACGCCAAATTTAGCTTCAAATTTATCTATGAGGTCAAAAACTGAGCTGCTTTCTTGAAGCTCTTTAAGGTTATTTGCAAACTCAAGAAGGGCTGATTTTACCTTTTTACTAAAGGCTTCATCGTTATCAGAGATGTTTGAGATCGCCTCGAAAATGGAAATTTTGCCCTCAAATGCCATCTTTTCAAGCTTATCAAGGCTTACTTTACCAAGGCCGCGCTTTGGGCGGTTGATGATGCGTCTTATTGAAAAGTCGTCATTTGGATTGTTTATCAGCCTTAGGTAGCTTATGATATCTTTGATCTCGGCTCTTTCATAAAATTTAACGCCACCGACCATTTTATATGCGATCTGCTCTTTGTTTAGCCCATCTTCAAGTGAGCGAGAAAGCGCGTTTATGCGGTATAAGATAGCGATATCTTTTGCCTGCACGCCTTTAATTAAAAGCTCTTTTATATTTTTTGCGATCTTGCCAGCCTCGACACTCTCATCAAAGCTCTCTATCAAATTTACAGCCTCGCCTTCGCCCTTTGTGCCCACAAGCTTCTTGCCAAGGCGGTTGCGGTTATGATCTATTAGCTCGTTTGCAGCCTTTAGTATAGCCTCGCTCGAGCGGTAGTTTTTCTCAAGTCTGATGATCTTTACATCTTTAAATTGATCTTTGAAATTTAAGATATTATCTATCTTTGCACCGCGCCAGCCATAAATACTCTGGTCATCATCGCCTACTACGCAGATGTTTTCGTGGCATAGACAGAGTTTTTTTAGCAGTTTATACTGAAGATCGTTTGTGTCTTGATACTCATCGACCATTATATATTTGTAGCGGTTTGAAATTTCTCTAGCAAGATCTTCATTTTCGTCTAAAATTTTATATGTAAGCCCTAGTAAATCGTCAAAATCAACAAGGTTATTTGCCTTTAAATAGTCTTCATACTTTTCATAAATTTGCGCTGCTTGCTTGTAAAAGTTATCCTTGCTTTTGTCAAATGAAGAGAAATTTGCATTTTTATAGACCTCTTCGACGCTTAAAAGTGAGTTTTTATAGTTTGAAATTTCACTTGACAAAATAGCCGTGGCGACTGGACTTTCAAAGCTTTTGATGATGCGTTTTTTATCGTCTGTGTCGATTATGACGAAGTTGTTTTTTCTACCAAGCTTTTCTATGTAGAGCTTTAAAAACAAAAGTCCAAATTTGTGAAATGTGCAAAGAAGCGGCGAGTAGTTTTTGCCGCTTTGGCTTAGCATCGCCATGGCTCTGCTACGCATCTCGTTGGCGGCTTTGTTTGTAAAAGTAAGAGTTAGCGTGTTTGCCGCATCTATGCCAACCTCGCCGATGAGATAGGCAAGCCTAGTCGTGATCGTCTTTGTCTTGCCACTGCCAGCACCTGCAAGTATGAGCATCGCACCGTCTATGTGGGTGGCTGCTTCGCGCTGGGCTTCGTTTAAATTTGATAGTAAATTTTCCATTTTTCGCTTTTTAAATTTTCTTTTGATTTTAGCCAAAAATGCTTAAAATTACTATTTTTTCTTAAATATATCTTTATTTTTTGGGTTTTGCAAAAAGACTGAGGCTGATTTTTTAGCGTGATCGACTTGCTTCTCTTTTGGCTTATAAATGGAGAAATTTACAAGGATCGGGCTATTTTCAACCAAAATTTGAACCACCGCACCAAGTGGAAATGATACCACTGAGGCAAAATTTTCACTACCAAAGCCAGCCTCAAAGCTAAGCTCATCTTGTGTTAGCCTAGCACTCTCAAGCGTGTAGCCACCAAGTGAGAACATAATGACTGGCATGCTAAAGCCACTGCTTATCTCATCTGGCAAGCTAGGCTCAAATCTAACTAGCGGTAAATTTGCCATAACTGAGAAATTTAGCCCCTTTTCAAGTAAAAAATCAATGCACTCATAGACGTGCATCTTCATCAAAAGCGCAAATTTCTCATCGTCTAAAATTTCGTCTAACATCTTAATCCTTTGAAATTTCTAAAAACTCATCTACTAGTTTTTTGACCTCGTTTATGCCGATCTGCCAGAAATTTTTATCATCTATATCAAAGCCAAATTTACCCACAAGCTCCCTTGGGCTGAGGCTCCCACCAAGGCTCAAAAACTCGGTGTAAATTTCGACAAAATTTTTACATTTGCCACTTTTATAAAGCCCAAAAAGTGCAAGCACAAGAAGCTGCGCGTAAGAGTAGGCGTAGCAGTAAAATGGCGTGTGAATGAAGTGCGGGATGTAGCTCCACCAAATTTTGTAGTAGTCATTTAGCGTGACGCTTTTGCCAAACATCTTTTTGCTCTCTTTTAGCCAAATTTTATTTAGCTCATCTAGGCTGATCTCGCCCTCATGCGCGTGCACGGCCCTTTCAAAGGTGGTGAAATTTATCTGGCGGTAAAGCGTGGCAAATATATCCTCGATCTTGCCAGCGAGCAGTGAAATTTTCTCTTTTTTGCTAAGGCCGTCTTTTACGTGGTCAAAAACTAACATCTCGCAAAAGACTGAAGCCGTCTCAGCCGTGGTTAGTGGAGTGTCTGAGTTTAGGTAACTTACGCTATATGAGAGCTTTTGATGCACAGCGTGACCAAGCTCGTGGGCAAGCGTGAAAAGGTCTCTTCGCTGGTTTGTGTGATTTAGCAAAACATAAGGGTGCGTGTCGCTTGATCCTGAGTGAGAAAACGCGCCACCTCGCTTGTTTGGCGCTGGATAAACGTCGATCCAGCCGTCATTAAAGGCGCTTTTGGCTATATCTCCAAATTTAGGTGAAAATGTCCCAAATGCCTTTAAAACTATCTTTTTGCACTCATCAAATTTATACTCGCCTTCGCTGCTAAGAGGTGCGTATCTATCGTAGTCATAAAGCTTTTTAAGGCCTAAAATTTCTCTTTTTCGCTCGTAAAATTTAGCAACTAAATCAAAATTTTTCTCCGTCACAGCGATGAGCGAATCAACGCTTTTTTTACTGATTTGATTTTCAAGGTGTCTTGGCTCTTCAGGAAGCTTGAAATTTCGCAGCTCGCAGCTCGTTTTTAGATCAGTTTTTATCATATTATATATGTAGCCAAGAAGGTGCTGGTGCTTGCTAAGCTCATTTGAGAGGCTTTTGGCGGCTAGTTTTCGCACGCTTTGGTCGCTCTCATGAAGCTTGGCTAAAATTTCCTCTTCATTTAAAAGCTCGCCTTTAAATTTAAATTTCATCTTGCTCATACTCTCATCAAAAAGCCTTGAAAAGCCCTCAGCTCCGGTGCTTGCAGTGCGAAGTAGCACTCTCTCTTCGGCAACGCTTAGTTGGTGTGGTTTTGCTTTGGCGAGGTTGCTTAGATAGTAGCCATATTTTTTAGAGGTTTTGATGATCTCTTCTTGTTTTTTAGGGGCAAATTCATTAAATTTGATCTCAAAAAATATCAAATTTTCATTTGCTTTTGTCGCGATCTCATCGATCTTTGCGTAAAATGCGCCTTTACTTGTATCTTTGGCAAAATTTAAAAAAGCATAGGTCATTACTTTTGAAATTTTAGCTATCAAATTTTCATATTCTTCAAATGCCTTTAAAAACTCATCTGTTTTTAAATTTTCATAATTTTCAAGATATTTATCTTTAAATTTCTCGCACTCTGTCTGTAAATTTAGTGCATTTTGTTCGCACTCTTTTTCGTTTGCAAAAAGTGCTTTTAGATCCCAAATTTGCATATTTATCCTTTAAATTTTTGGGACATTTTACAAAAAAATGGATAAAAGTAAAATTTCAGCCAAAATTTAGCTGAAATTTTATGAAGATTAGTTTGAAGTCTCTGAGGCTACGGCTGTAAAAAGCACGTCTGATGAGCTATTTAGCGCAGTTTCAACTGAGTCTTGGATGACGCCTATCGTAAAGCCAACTGTGACAAACTGCATAGCGATGTCATTGCCGATGCCAAAAAGTCCGCACGCTAATGGCACTAGAAGTAGTGATCCGCCAGCCACGCCTGAAGCGCCGCATGCGCCAAGGGCTGAGATGAAGCATAGAAGTAGTGCATCGCCAAATGTAACCGTGATAGATGGGATCGAATTTACCGCAGTAAGTGCTAGGATACTAATGGTAACTGCTGCACCACCCATGTTTATGGTGGCACCAAGTGGGATAGAGATAGAGTATAGCTCCTCTTTTAGCCCAAGCTTTTTGCAAAGTGCCATATTTACAGGGATATTTGCAGCCGAGCTTCTTGTAAAAAACGCCGAAATAGCACTCTCTTTTAGGCAGATCATCACAAGTGGATAAGGATTTTTCTTAGTTAGTGCAAAAACCATCGCTGGATAGACGATAAATGCCACTACAAGCATAGCACCAACGAGAACCAAGATCAGTTTGAGATATCCTGCAAGTGCCTCAAATCCAGTGTCGTGAATGCTGATAGCAACCATACCAAAGATGCCAAATGGAGCAAGTCTAATGATAAATTTAACGATATGAGTTACGCCGTCGCTTATATCTTTAAATACTTTTTTGGTCTCAGCTGTGGCATATCTCATAGCGATGCCACCACCTATCGCCCATGTGATGATGCCTATGTAGTTGCCATTTGCTAGGGCGGTTATCGGGTTTTCAACCATTTTATAAATAAGATCTTTTAGCACGTTTGTGATGCCTTGTGGGGCAGACATATCAGCGCTTTGCAGACCTTTTAGCGGTATCTCCATAGGAAATAAAAAGCTAGCAATGACTGCCACAACAGCTGCTAAAAAGGTGCCAACGAGGTAGAGTGCGATGATCTTTTGCATACCTTTTGTATGACCAAAATCTTTTAAAATGATAGAGGTTGCAACTAAAACAAATACAAGAATAGGTGCGATCGCTTTTAGAGCGCCTTTAAACAAATCTCCTAAAACTGAAGCCGAAGCAGCGATAGAATCAGCCGAACTAGCCTTTTCTTTGGCTTCATCAAGCTGTTTTGCTTCATCTTGGCTAAGACGAGTTTTTATAACTTCATCTACGCTTAAGCCACTCTCTTTTTGAATGGTTTGAATTTTGGCTGAGATTTGGTTGTAAGGGGCTGCCTGATAATGTGTGTAAAAGCCAACTAGGGCACCTAAAATGATACCAACTAAAATTTGAACGATCAAATTTCCGTCGGCGTATCTTCTTGCAATGTTTTTAAACATATTCATTTGACACCTTAATAAATTAGTTTTTTGTTGATTTTAGCTAAATGATTTTTAAATATAAAGAAATTTAAAAAGATTAATTAGCTTTTTATATAGATTTGTTACAATTGCACGAAAATTTAACCAAGGAAAAGGACGAAAATGTATCTATTTACTTCTGAAGTTGTAAGTCCAGGTCATCCAGATAAATGCGCTGATATTATCGCTGATAGCATTGTTGATACTATCTTAACGCAAGATCCAAATGGACGCGTTGCAAGCGAAGTTTTTGTCGCTGGAAAAAACATAGTAATAGGCGGAGAGATAAACTCAAAGGTAAAACTCTCTTATAAAGACTACGAAAAGATCGTAAAAGACGCTCTTGCGCATATTGGATATGACGGAAAGAGCAACTTTACAAAAGAGCAGTGCTTGCACCCAGATGATATCGAGGTTAAAGTCTGCTTAAATCAACAAAGTCCAGATATAAATCAAGGCGTTGATCAAAGTGATGGCGAGATCGGAGCAGGCGATCAAGGCATCATGTTTGGCTTTGCAAGCTGCGAGGCGAAAGAATTTATGCCAGCAGCTATAACTTATGCAAGAATGCTTTGCGATAAAGTCTATAAATTTGCCAAAGCAAACCCTGATAAGCTTGGCGTTGATATAAAAACACAAGTTACGATTGATTACGGCAGTAAAGACAACTTTGAAAACTGCAAACCTCAAAGCATTCACACTATCGTCGTCTCAGCACCTTGCGTGGAGAGCATGAAGATAGAAGAGCTTCGCGCACTAATACAAAATTTAATAGACGAAACTGGCCTTCCAAAAGAGCTATATAATAAAGAAAAAACGATCATTTATATAAACCCAACAGGCAGATATGTAAATCACAGCTCACTTCACGATAGTGGTCTAACAGGCAGAAAACTAATCGTTGATAGCTTTGGCGGATATAGCCCGATAGGCGGTGGAGCTCAGTCGAGCAAGGACTACACAAAGGTTGATCGTAGCGGACTTTACGCAGCGCGCTGGATAGCTAAAAATATAGTCGCAGCTGGTCTTGCTAAAAAATGTATCGTTCAGATAAGCTACGCAATAGGCGTTGCAAAGCCAACTTCAGTTAGCGTTGATACCATGGGAACTCACACAAACGGCGTAAATGACGACATGCTTTCAAATTTTGTAAGCGAGCATTTTTCTCTAACACCTCGCTGGATAACAAATAAATTTGGTCTTGACAAGCCAAGCAAAGAGACATTTTTATATGCAAAAGTAGCTGCAAAAGGCCAAGTGGGAAATGCAAAATACCCTTGGGAAAAGCTTGATGCGGTTGATACTTTTAAGGCTTTACTAAAAAAATAATCAAAAAAGTGGCTTTATTTTGAAAGCCACTTTAAATTTCTTTTAAAACTCATCCCAAAATGCTTTTTTGGGCTTTATTATCTCACTTTTTGAGCCATTTACGCTGTGATAGACCGCTTTATCATACTTTGTAGCAAGGTGTTTTATAAGTAGTCTTTGAAGCACAGGCTCGCTACTTGGCACAAACCAGCCGTTGTTTGTGATAGCCACAACCACGTCAAATTCGCCCCTATAAAGCTCCTCTCTTGTTGCCTCGTAGCAGATAGCGTTTCTGATTTTAACTCCGTCTATCTCATAGTCGCTAAAATTTTCAGCCTTCTTAAAGTCGCTAGCTCCACCAAAAAATAGCTTATTTACCGCATCTTGCATAAATTTTGGCAAAGGAATTTCTTCTCCAAATGGCACTAAAAATTTCTTATCCATTCGCCTTAGAGTGCCATCTTGAAACAAAAATGCAGAGTTATAAATTTGCTTATTTTCATAAGCAAGCGCGCCAGCTACGATAGTTATCTGTTTTGAAAGCTCTTTTAACTCATCAACAAGCAGTGGCTCATTTGTCATAAATAATGGAAACGCGCTCTCTGGAAGCACGATGAGACGTTTTTGCTCGGCTATGGCGCTATTTATCAAGTCTAAATTTTCATTTGTAAATTTCATGCGTAAGCTTTTATCCCAGCGCACCCTTTGAGCGACATTGGTGTTTATTAGCTCCACGTCAAATGGCAGAGTTTTTGCCTCGCTACTTTTAAACTGCAAAGCAGCGATGAGGCAGATAAAAGCTAGGATAAATTTTAAAATTTTACCTTTTACACTCAAAGAAATGGCTGCTAAAAAAACAAATATAAGTCCTCTAGTATTTGGCTCAAAAGCCCCTAAAACAAGTGTCGCTTCAAGGTTAAACCAGTTAAAGCCAAATGGGTGCACATAGCTTATTAAAAATAGTAAAACGGCTCTTAGTGATATAAAGCTTGGAAAAGAGGCTATCCAAAACAAAAGTCCATAAACAAGGGCTACAAAGAGGATGACAAATGGTATAAGCCAGACAAGCTCGTAGTAGATAAAGCTAAAGCCGATCCAGTAAAACCACAAAATTCCAGTGAAAAAGCCAGCCGCAAAAAAGCCAGCTCTGCTTAAATTTATGATGACGTAAATTCCAGCTAGCGTAAGAAAAGGTGAGATGAAATTTAAAATTTGATTTTCAGCCATAGCTAAAAAAATGAAATTAGAAAGCAAAAAAGCACCGACAAAGGCTTTTATTATAATTTTAGTGCTAAAATGTCCGTTTAAAAATCTTACAAATAAGGAAATCCATGCAAAACGCTGATTTTTTAACATCATTACTACCTCTTGTTGTGCTTTTCGCCATATTTTACTTTTTGGTTATCAGACCTCAACAAAAACAACAAAAAGCCCACGCAGCAATGCTTGCAGCTCTTGACAAAGGCGATAAGATAGTAACTAATGGCGGACTTATATGCGAAGTGATTAAAGCCGAAAATGATTTTATCAAAGTTAAACTTAACGATGATGTAATCGTTCGTATAGCACGCGAGTTTGTAGCTAAAAAGATCGAAGATAAATAATGCGTAACGCAAGAGTTACATATAGGCTGATTATATTAATATTAGCCATAGTTTTTGGTTTTGGCTTTTCGGTGCCATCTTTTTTTCAGACTCAAAGCGGAGCTAAAATTTCGCTAGGACTTGACCTTCAAGGCGGTCTTCATATGCTTCTTGGTGTTGAAACTAACGAAGCCATCCACTCTAAGATCAAGTCAATCGCTGGAAGCATAAATTATTATGCCAAAAAAGAAGATGTGCTCATTGATAAATTTAAGATAAAAGAAGATAGTGTTGATTTTACACTACTTGATAGTGACGAGGCTCCAAAGGTTGATAAGGCTTTGGCTGAGATAAAAGGGCTTGATATCAAAAAAGATGGTCTAAACTATCATATCACTCTTACAGAGCAAGAGAGGCTTGATACGATCGAGTACGCTATCTCACAAGCTGTTGAGACCATTAGAAACAGGCTTGATCAGTTTGGTCTAGCTGAGCCAACAGTCGCTAGACAAGGCAAAGACAATATCCTAGTCGAGCTTCCTGGCATAAAGACTGAAGAGGACGAGCAAAGAGCGAGAGATCTTATCGCAAAGGCCGCTCACTTGCAGCTTATGGCAGTTGATGATAAAAGACAAGATCAGGCTAATACCATGAGCGAGGCAGAGGCTGAAAGCTATGGTGACGTCATCTTTAAAGATGCTAAAAATGACCGCGTAAAATATGTCGTTAAAAATATCCCTGTGCTTGATGGCTCGATGCTAACTGACGCAAAGGTCGCATTTTCTCAGCAAAATAACCTTCCGATCATAAATTTCACACTAAATTCAGAAGGTGCTAGAATTTTTGGTGATTTTACTGGTGCAAATGTCGGCAAAAGGCTTGCTATCGTGCTTGATGGCAAGGTCTATTCAGCTCCAGTTATAAATGAAAGAATAGGTGGCGGCAGCGGCCAGATCAGCGGTGGCTTTACACTTGACGAGGCTCACGACGTAGCGATCGCGCTTAGAAGTGGCGCACTTTTAGCACCTGTTAAGATGCTAGAAAAAAGAAGTGTTGGTCCATCTTTAGGACAAGAGAGCATCAACCAAAGCATGGTAGCGCTTGCTGCTGGATCTATTTTAGTCGTGTTATTTATGCTAGTTTATTATGGAATTTCTGGAATTTTTGCAAATATCGCGCTAGTTGCAGACGTTGTTATATTAGTAGCTGTCATGGCGCTTTTTGGAGCGACACTTACTCTGCCAGGCATGGCTGGTATCGTGCTAACGATTGGTATGGCGGTTGATGCAAACGTCATAATAAATGAGCGTATACGTGAGCTCTTGCGTGAAGGTGTGGCGATAAGAACGGCCGTGCAAAAAGGCTATGAGCACGCTATGAGTGCGATCATCGACTCAAACTTAACTACCATTATCACAGTTGCGGTGCTTTATGCTTATGGTACTGGTCCAGTTAAAGGCTTTGCTGTGACAATGGCGATAGGCATCATGGCTTCGATGCTAACAGCCATTTTAGGCACACATGGCATGTTTGATGCAGTCATGGATAAGATAGAAAAAAGCGGAAATACCAGACTTTGGTTTGGTTATAAAAGGAGCTAGAGATGCAAATTTTCACTAAGGCAAAAGTTTATGATTTTATGCGGTTTAGATTTGTGTCACTCGCATTTTCTATATTTTTATTTGTTGGTTCGATCTTTTTGCTTGCAACAAAGGGTTTAAACTACGGCATCGATTTTTCTGGTGGTACGCTTATCCAGCTAAAATACGACACCAAAGCGCCACTTGATAAAATTCGCGACGCTTTTGGCACAAATGAAGTGCTTAAAAACGCCTCTGTTACTGAGTTTGGAAGTGAAGATGAGGCTGTTATTAGATTTTCAGGATCAAGCTCAAATTTAACTGGTGACATCGGCACTGAGATAAAGCAAATTTTAAAAGATACTGGAAATTTTGAGGTAAGACGTGTTGATATCGTTGGTCCAAAGGTTGGTGACGAGCTTAGAGAAAAAGGCCTAATGGCCCTTGGAATTTCACTAATTGGCGTGCTTCTTTATATCACATTTAGATTTGAATGGCGATTTGCGCTAGCTGCGATCGCAACTGAAATTCACGATATCGTTATAACTGTTGGTGCTATTTCGCTATTTGATATCGATGTAAATTTAGACACTCTAGCGGCTGTATTAACGGTGCTTGGCTACTCACTAAACGATACGATCATCATTTTTGACAGGATAAGAGAAGGTATAAAAGAGAGTAAGAGAACTGATATCGAGGGCGTTATCAATGAGTCAGTCTCAGCCACACTTTCAAGGACTATCCTAACTTCAGCCACTACGATGATGACTGTTGTTGTGTTATTTTTATTTGGTGGAGATATGATACATGGATTTTCATTTATCCTTATCGTTGGTATCGTTATAGGAACGATCAGCTCGATCTACATCTCATCACCATTTCTTATCTGGTTTAAATTTAGCATCGAGCATTTTAGGACTAGAGAGGCTGAGAAGCAAAGGATCAAAAAAGAGCGTGATAAAGAGCGTGCTATGTTTGAAAAAGGCGTTGTGTAAGGAGGGATAATGAACTGGGGAAAAGTTATCTACATATTTTTTGCGCTGATGAGTCTTACGACTACGGCGGAGTTTTTATATGATAAAAACGAGATCGCCCTTTTTGTGGCAGCTAGTATAAATTTAGTTTCTACGCTACTTAAGATCGGTGTTAAAAATTTACTATCAGCTGAGCTTTTTGCTAGCTCGCTGGTTGCTGATTTGCACCTTATACCAGCTTTTGTTATTTTGCAAGTCTCTGAAAATGCAACGCTTAGCTATTCACTAGCTATTGGTGCAGTCATTGCAAATATATTTTCACTAGCCTTGGTACTAATAGAATCAAGCAAATCACAAGAAGAATTTTAGGAGAAAAAATGGCTGAGAAGAGAAAATATGAGCCTTTAAAGATAGAAAAAAAGTGGCAAGAAATTTGGGATAAAAATGAAGAATTTGAGCCAAAAGACGACTTAAGCTTGCCAAAAAAATACATCCTAAGTATGTTTCCATATCCAAGCGGACGCATACATATGGGGCATGTAAGAAACTACTCTATCGGTGATGCGCTGGCTAGATCATATAGAAAAAGCGGTTTTAACGTGCTTCATCCTATCGGCTTTGATAGCTTTGGTATGCCAGCTGAAAACGCAGCCATAAAACATAAAATTCACCCTAAAATTTGGACTTACGAAAACATCGACTATATGAAAAAGGAGCTTGCAAGCCTTGGCTTTTCATTCTCTAAAAAGAGAATTTTAGCTACATCTGACCCACTTTACACAAAGTGGGAGCAAAGCTTTTTTATAAAGATGTTTGAAAAAGGGCTTGTTTATAGAAAAAATGCCATCGTAAACTGGTGTGAGTACGATCAAACCGTGCTTGCAAACGAGCAGGTTGAAGACGGAAAATGCTGGAGATGCGGTAATGATGTTGTGCAAAAAGAGCTTCCAGGATACTACTTCAACATCACAAAATACGCTAGCGAGCTACTTGAGGATCTAAAACTTCTTGATGGCAAATGGCCAAATCAAGTCATCACAATGCAAGAAAACTGGATCGGCAGAAGCTATGGCTTGGAGTTTAAATTTAGCCTTGATGAGGCTTCAAAAGAGACTTTAGGTGGTAAATTTGACGGCTTTGAGGTATTTACAACAAGACCTGATACGATTTATGGCGTTAGCTACACAGCCCTTGCGCCAGAGCATCCTATCGTAAAAGCGCTTCTTGAAAGTGATAAATTTGATGAAAATAAAAAGGCAAAGATAAAAGCCATACTTAATCAAAGCCCAAGAGAGCGCCAAGCAAGCGATAAAGATGGAGAGTTTTTAGGAATTTACGTCGTTCATCCACTCACAAATGAAAAGATCCCAGTTTGGGTTGCAAATTTCATCCTAGCTGACTACGGCAGTGGCGCTATCATGGCTGTTCCTGCTCATGATCAAAGAGACTTCGAGTTTGCAAGTAAATTTAATCTACCTATAAAACCAGTCGTAAAGCCGCTTGAGGGCGAAAATGACGGCTCGAAAGCGTACTCAGAATACGGAGTTGCCATAAATTCTGAGCTGATAAACGGCCTTAGCTCAGAGGATGCCAAAAGCTTTATAATAGAGAAATTTGAAAAAGATGGTCTTGGCAAAAGGATCACAAACTATAAGCTAAGAGATTGGGGAATTTCTCGCCAAAGATACTGGGGTGCGCCAATACCTGTTGTGCACTGCAAATGCTGCGGCGTAGTGCCTGAAAAAGAGGAAAATTTACCTATCGCGCTACCAGAAGATGTCAAGATCACAGGCGAGGGAAATCCACTTGATAAACACCCAACTTGGAAATTTACAAAGTGTCCAAAATGCGGCCAAGACGCGATCAGAGAGACTGATACGATGGATACATTCGTAGAGAGTAGCTGGTATTTTGCTAGATTTGCAAGCGATGAGAAGAGTTGGGAACAAAAAGCACTTGATGAAAAGAGCGTGAATTATTGGATGAATGTAGATCAGTATATCGGCGGTATCGAGCATGCGATCTTGCACCTTTTGTACGCTAGATTTTTCCAAAAGGTCTTAAGAGACCTTGGCTATCTAAGAGATGATGAGCCGTTTGAAAATTTACTAACTCAAGGCATGGTCTTAAAAGATGGCAAAAAGATGAGTAAAAGCAAGGGCAATGTCGTAGACCCTGATGATATCATAAATAGATATGGCGCCGATACGGCAAGGCTATTTATCCTTTTTGCTGCTCCTCCTCAAAAAGAGCTTGAGTGGAATGACAGTGCAGTTGAGGGCGCATTTAGGTTTTTAAATAGGCTTTGGGAGAAGGCGCAAACTATCAAAAAGATAGACAAGCTGCCTGAGATAGATCACGAAAGTCTAAATAAAGATGAGAAATTTGCAAGGCTTAAAATTTATGAAGCGCTTAAAAAATCAACCGAGGTTTTTGGCGATACATTTGCTTTTAACACTTTAATCGCTGCTTGCATGGAGGCGCTAAACGCTATAAATGCGCAAGATAATGACGACGTAAATGCTGAGGGCTTTTTCATCATCTTAAATTTACTAGAGCCTATCGTGCCGCATATCGCAAATGAGCTTAGCGAAGAGCTTTTTGGCAGAAAAAATTTCACAAAGATAGCTGTAAAAGAAGAGGTCTTTGTAAAAGATAGCATCGCTCTTGCAGTTACAGTAAATGGCAAGAAAAGGGCTGAGTTTGAAGTAGCAGCAAGCGAAAGTGAGAGTGAAATTTTAAAACAAGCTAAGCAAAATGTAGCTAAATGGCTTGAAGGAAAAGAAATTTTAAAAGAGATTTATATAAAAGGCAAATTAGTAAATTTTGTCATTAAAGGATAAATTTTGAGATATTTTTTAGCGTTTTTTATTGCGATATTTATCTGCGGATGTGGCTATAAACCAGTTTCAAAGATCTCGCAGGATTTGGTTGGAGATAGAGTTTATGTTGATGTTATCATCAGCAAAGAAGAGCCAAAAAATAGTGTCTGGATAAAAGACGCAGTAAAAGAGGGCATGGTCGCAAGGTTGCATAAATCACTATCAAGCAAAGATAGCGCTGATACTTCGATAATTGTCTCAGTGCAAAATTTAACCTATGAAGCGATAATCTATGATGAATACGGCTATATCACATCTTATAAAGCTCTTTTAACTCTAAATTATAAAACCAAATTTAAAGATGGTCGTGTCATAGATATACCTGCTACTGGCGAGTATGATTTTAGTGTGGCAAGACGTCAAAAAGATGTAAGATTTGCCGATAGTGTTCTTAGCGATACTCAAAAGTATGAAGCTATAAAAGAGGCCTCAAAAGAGGCGTTTGATGAGTACATCGCAAATTTAGCTGTAAAAGGATATAAAAATGGCAGCAGTAACCGTTAGTCAAATAGTCAAGGAAGCCTTGAGCGAGATAAAAGATCGCCATTTGATGCTAACGCCAGAAAATTACACCGAAGTTTATAATGAAATTTCTAAAAAATATGGCTTTACTACCGAAGAGAGCAAAAAGATAGAAAAATATATCTCAAGGCTTGGTGATGACTATAAAGCGCAAGCTATAAGCCTTCATATAAAAACGGTTGATGAGTTTGTAGCTTTTATGACCGCTAGGCTCTCTCATGGTGCTAAAAATGGCACAGCCCAAGTGGTCGATGATAAAAAGTTAAAGTCACTAAATGCCTTTGCAAGAAGAATTCTCCAAGCCATCTCTATGCTTCACAACAAAGATGCAAAAGCTCTAGCAGAGCAGGGCATGCAGCTACTTGCTAGAAGATATGACGAGAAAAATCTTGAAGAGATGTGCCTTAAATGGTTTGACTTTGTAAGCTCTTACGATACTGAATTTTTGGACTTTTTGAAATATTATGGCGTGAGAGACTTTGACGATCTAAAGACTATGAGCGCTGAGCTTGAGAAATTCTTATCTCAAAAAAATGAAAATGCAGAAGAAAACACTTTAGTTGAGCTTTTAAATTTTGCGCTTGAGCCTTCTATCACAAAGGAGCTTGGCGAAGAGCTTAGCAGCATTAGAAGCGTTTTGAAGCAAAATCCACAAAGCCTAAATAGCAAAGAATTTCAAGATAAGATAAAGGGTTTTGTCGATCGCAGGATCGAAGAAGATAGAACCGAGATCATCGAAAAGGTTGGCTCTTTAAACAACATCTTGCAAAGCATAGGCGAGAGGATTTCAGATATCGCAGCTAGCTCTCAAAGTAACTCAGCTAAGGTGCAAAGCATCAAAAATGATCTTAAAAATGTAAATTTAAATGCAAATAGCATCGATCATGTAAAGAGCATGCTTATCGAGATCGCAGGTGCCTTGGAGATCGAGAGTAAGGAGCTTGGTCTTGAGATGAACAGCAAGCAAGCGACTATTTCTGAGCTTCAAAACAGGGTTATTAGCCTAGAAAAAGAGCTTGAAGCTGCTAAACTTGAGAGCAAAGAGGACTTTTTAACCAAAGTGGCTACAAAAAGAGCTTTGATGAGTGAAATTCAGCGTATCGAAGAGGCCTATAAACGTTACGGCACGGACTATTCGATCTGCTTTGTTGATATTGACTTCTTTAAAAAGATAAATGACACCTACGGACACGAAGCTGGCGACGTGATCCTTTCAGCCGTGGCTCAGGTGCTTAAGAAAAATGCTAGAAAGGTTGATTTTGTCGGTAGATACGGCGGCGAGGAATTTGTCATTTTGCTACCAAGCACGAGCCTCAAAGATGGAGTTAGATTTGGCGAGAAGCTAAGAAGCATGATCGAAAATTTCAAATTTATCTATAAAAACGAGCGCATCAAAGTTACCATTAGCTCTGGTGTGGCGACAAGAAGTGCAAATTTAAGCGATACTATGACGCTTGAGGGCGCTGATAAGATGCTCTATCTTTCAAAAGAGGGCGGCAGAAACCAAGTCATGCCAAAGATAATCGAGGAAAAATGAGCCTAGCGAAATTTCTTGACGGCAAGCCACTTTACTACAAAGAGATCGACTATGGTAGGATCATAAGGGCTTATGATACGATCAAAGGCCATCTAAAGCCTTTTAAGATAATCCACATCATCGGCACAAATGGCAAAGGTAGCACCGGCCGCTTTTTAGCGCAAATTTTAAGCCAAAAGGGCGCAAAAGTAGGCCACTACACGAGCCCACATATATTTAAATTTAACGAGCGATTTTGGCTAAATGGCGAGGTCGCTAGCGATGAAATTTTAGAGGTAGCTCACGAGCGTTTGCAAGCTCTTTTGAGTGATGAGTACAAGATAAAAACAAGCTATTTTGAGTATATGACACTGCTTTCTGCGGTGCTTTTTGAGGGTTGCGACTACTTTGTCTGCGAAGCTGGCATGGGCGGCGTGCTGGATGCTACAAATGTCTTTGAAAAAGAGCTAAGCATCTTTACTCCGATCGGCTTTGATCACACGGCGATATTAGGCAACAGCTTAGAAGAAATTTCACGCACGAAATTTGAAGCCATGGGCAAAAGAGCTATTTTAAATGATGAGATGAACGAGATAAGTGTGGCTATCGCAAAAGAGATCGCGAGCGAGAAAAAAGCAGTTTTAAGCTTTCCAAGAGAAATTTTGACCAAAGAGAATTTAAACGAGATCGCAAACTACGCAGTTAAATTTAATCTCCCAGAGTTTTTACGCTCAAATTTAACTCTAGCCTACGCCGCGGCTAAAATTTTAGATAGCAGCATAGATATCAAAAAGCTTGGTGCTTTATCGCTTCGAGGCAGATGCGAAAAGATTGCTTCAAATTTATATGTAGATGTCGGTCACAACGAGCTTGGTGCAAAGGCTGTGGCTAAGAAATTTAGCTCTGATGAATTTAGCGGCAAAAAACTAACGCTAGTTTATAACTCGTTTTTAGATAAAGATTTCAAGGCAGTTTTGGCAGCTCTAAAGCAAGTCGTCGAAGAGGTTCTGCTTTATCACTACCACTGCGAGGGTAGGGAGCTTGGCGGAGAGCTCATAAACAAAGCACTAAACGAGCTTGAAATTTCGCATAGAGAGTTTGAGCTAAGCGATATGAACGATATAAAAGAGGCAAAAAACGGCAAAATTTACCTAGCATTTGGCTCGTTTCACCTAGCCGAAGCCTTTTTAAAAGAGTACTATGCAAGCAAAGGTCTATGAGTATCTTTTAACACACGCTCCACAAATTCTCATCTGCGAAGATGATAAAGAGGCGGCACTCTGCGCTGATGCGGCCAGTTTTGCTGGCTTTAGCGCATTTAAATTACCTGATTTTAGAGCTAAAAAGGGCGATGATCTAAGAAGCTTTAACGAAGAGCTCTTTGAAATTTCATCCGTTCTTAGCAAATACTATAAATTTGATGGCAAAAAGATCATCGTAAGCCCATTTAGCACGCTTTTAAACCCACTTCCAACGCAAAAAAACTTAGAAAGCTCAACGATCAAGCTAAAGGATAATATAAATTTAAGCGAATTTTCCGACTTGCTCATACGATTTGGCTACGAGTGCGTCGATATCGTTGAGAGCGTTGGCGAGTTTAGCATACGCGGCGAAGTGATCGACATTTATGGCGTAAATATGGACGACCCTATTAGAATTTTACTCTTTGGCGATGAGGTGGAGAGTATCAGAAACTACAACACCGCCACGCAAATTAGCAACAAAAATGAGCTAAGCGAAGCCGAGATCGTGCCATTTATCGCAAATCTTAGCAAAGATGAGTTTGAAAAAGTTAGCCAAAAGATCGAGGATATGCAAAGTGACGCCCTTGTGAGCGATCTAAATTCGCTCGGATTTTGGGCGATAGATAGCTTTAGCGACTACTTAAAAGAATTTAACTCAAAGCTTGTTAAAAAGATCGATTTTGAAATTTATGATGCGCCTGAGGAGAAATTTAAGGGCATTGAAATTTTGCCCGAGCCAAAGGTCTATAAAGACCTAGAAGTTACTTTAAATTTTGACTTTTTTGAGCTAAATAAGAGCAAAAGCATAACCGTTCTTTCAAGAAATGAGGGGCTTTTTAAGGGCTATGAGCTTGATGGCTTTGCCAACGTAAAGCTTGAAATTTCGCCCCTTGTAGTAAATTTAACATCAAGCGACAAGATCGTAGTCTCACTAAATAAATTTGAGAAAAAAAGGCGAGTTAAACGCTCAAGCCTAGTGGTCGATGAGCTAAAAGTAAATGACTACGTTGTGCATGAAGATTATGGTATAGGCAGATTTTTGGGGCTTGAAAAGATCAAGGTTTTGGGTGCGACGAAAGAATTTGTGGTAATTGCCTACCAAAATGATGACAAGCTTCTTTTGCCAGTCGAGCATCTAAATTTGATAGATCGCTACATCGCGCAAAATGGCTCTATGGCGGTGCTTGATCGCTTGGGTAAGGCAAATTTTGCCAAGATAAAAGAGAAAGTTAGAGAAAAACTCTTCGCGATCGCTTCAAAGATAGTCGCGATGGCGGCAAAAAGGGAGCTAATCGCAGGTAAAATTTTACAAAAAGAGGATATCTCTTATCTAAATTTCGTCCAAGACGCTGGCTTTTCATACACGAGTGATCAGCAAAAAGCGGTAAATGATATAAAAGATGAGCTAAAAAGCGGCAAGGTGATGGATAGACTGCTTAGCGGAGATGTTGGCTTTGGCAAGACTGAAGTTGCGATGAATGCCATATTTACCTGCATAAAATCAGGCTTTAGTGCGTTTTTCTTTGTGCCAACGACGCTTCTTAGCTCGCAGCACTACAAGACGCTAAGTCAGAGATTTAGCAAATTTGGCATAAAAGTCTTTAGGCTGGATCGCTTCTCAAGTGCCAAAGAGAAATCAAGCCTGCAAAAAGCGCTAAAAGAAAATGAGCCCATAGTTTGCGTGGGTACGCATGCACTTCTTAGTGTAAAGGCTGAAAATTTAGGGCTTATAGTGGTTGATGAGGAGCATAAATTTGGCGTTAAACAAAAAGAGCAGCTAAAAGAAATTTCTCAGCACTCACACATCTTAAGTATGAGCGCCACACCGATACCAAGAAGCCTAAATATGGCGCTTAGCAAGATAAAAACATATAGCATTTTAGCCACTCCGCCAAGCTCGAGGCTGGATGTGAGAACAAGCGTGAGAGAGTGGGACGAAAAGGTCGTCAAAGAGGCTATCATGCGTGAGCTAAGACGCGGCGGGCAGACCTTTTACATCCACAACCACATCGCAGACATCGAGCAGACGGCAAATGAACTAAGAAAAATTTTGCCAAAGCTTAGAATTTTGATACTTCACTCAAAGATAAATGCGAAAGTCGCTGAAGATGAGATGATGAAATTTGAGCGGGGCGAGTATGACTTGCTGCTTTGCACCAGCATCGTTGAAAGCGGCATCCACTTGCCAAATGCAAACACTATAATCGTAGAAAATGCTAATAAATTTGGCATGGCTGACCTGCATCAGCTGCGCGGTCGTGTGGGTAGAAGCGACAAGCAGGCCTACTGCTACTTTTTGGTTGAGGATAAAGATGCCATTAGCAAAGACGCTCTAAAACGCCTCGTGGCACTTGAGGGCAACTCATTTTTGGGCGCTGGCTCAGTGCTAGCCTATCACGACCTTGAGATAAGGGGCGGTGGCAACATCATCGGCGAGGCGCAAAGTGGCCACATCGAGGCTATCGGCTACTCGCTATATCTAAAGATGCTAGAAGATGAGATAAACAAGCTTCTTAATCAAGACTCCGCAAAGCTTGACAAGATCGATCTAAAGCTTAGTGTGAGTGCCTTCTTAAATCAAGAATTTATAAGAGAAGATAGGCTAAGGCTTGAAATTTATAGGCGCCTTAGCAAGTGTAAAGAGGTTAGCGAGGTCTATGAGATACAAAGCGAGCTTGAGGATAGATTTGGCAAGATAGATACATTTACAAAGCAGTTTTTAGACCTTATCATCATCAAAATTTTAGCTCTAAAAGCTGGCATAAAGACGATCTCAAACAGCGAACAAAATATACTAATAACAAAAAATGATGACGAGAAGATCAGGCTAAAGTCACGTAGCAAGGACGATGACGATGTTTTGGCTGAAATTTTGGTCTATCTAAGAAAGGATAAGAAATGATAGATTGGGGTGTGAAGTACGCAGCGATTTATAAGAGCACAAAAGGGATGCTAAAGCCGGTTGAGGATATCGATTTTGTCGATATCGACTCACTTTATGGGCTAGAGAAACAAAAAGAAATTTTGCTAAAAAACACTAGAAATTTTATAGCTGGCGACGAGGCAAATCACGTGCTTCTTTGGGGCGAGAGAGGATGTGGCAAGTCAAGCCTTGTAAGGGCTGTTTTTACTAAATTTTATAAAGAGGGACTTCGCATCATTGAGATCGGCTGCGAGGATCTAAAATACCTTGGCGACATCATCGACGAGATCAGAAAGAGCGAGTTTAAATTTATCATTTTCTGCGATGATCTAAGCTTTGAAAATGGTAGCAATGAATATAAATTTCTAAAGCCTATCATGGATGGCTCTATCCAAAAGCCGCCAAAAAACGTCCTTTTATACGCTACATCAAACCGCCGCCACCTAATAAGCGAGTTTAAAAGCGAAAATGAAAACTCAGAGCTAATAGACGGAGAAATCCACTATAGCGACGCAGCTCAGGAGAAAATTTCGCTCTCAGACCGCTTTGGTCTTTGGATCAGCTTTTATCAAGGCAACTACGACGAGTATCTAAAAATGGTTGATTTTTACTTTAAAGACTACACTGGCGACAAAGATGAGCTTCACACGCTTGCTAAAAATTTCGCCACGCTAAGAGCCAGCAGAAGTGGCAGGACGGCAAAGCAGTTTTATCTAACTTTTAAAGAAAATTTAAAATGAGATCAACTGATCTGTTTTTAGCCCTGTTAAATCACAAAAGTAGAAATTTTGACGAGCTAAAATGGCCAGGCGAGGGCACTTTTGAGGTTATTTTGGGCGCTATTTTGGTGCAAAATACCAACTGGAAAAACGTTGAAAAAGCGCTAGATAATCTAAAAAAAGCCAGCAAAGATAGCCTGCAAGGCATTTGCGAGCTTGAAAACAGCGAGCTTGCCACACTTATAAAGCCAAGTGGCTTTTACAACACAAAGGCAAAACGGCTAAAGACGCTTTGCCTAGCTATAAAAAACGAATTTGAGAGCTTTGATAATTTTAAAGAAAACGCTAGCCGCGAGTGGCTCATAAGCGTAAAAGGCGTTGGCGCTGAGACTTGTGATGCGATACTTGCTTACGCTTGCGGCAAGCCTTACATGGTCGTTGATGCTTATGCGCTTAGGATAATGGCATATTTTGACTACATTTTTGAGAGCTACGACGAGGCGGCTGAGTGGTTTAGCTCGCTTGATTATTATGAAATTTATAAATTTCTTGATAGTGAGAAATTTGACGAAACTGAGGTTTTAAAGCTCTATCATACGCTTATTTTGGAGTTTTGCAAAGAGAATTTCAAAGGTAAAATTTTAAGCCAAAGCGGACAAGAGGTGCTTGATATCATTAAAAACTAAATTTTTATTTTAAATTTAGCGCAAATTAGGACTTTTTATGTTTTATTTTAAATTCTATGCTAAATTTACGAGAAATTTATTTTAGGAGGAGTGATGATCTACGATAACATCGTAAAAACGATCGGTAATACACCTATCGTAAAGGTTAAAACAGGTGCTGACGAGGCTGAAATTTACGTAAAATTAGAGTTTTTTAACCCAGGCGGCTCTGTAAAAGATAGGATCGCATTTAATATGATCACAAAAATGCTAGCTGATGGCACGCTAAAACATGGCGACACTATCGTTGAGCCAACAAGCGGAAATACAGGTATCGGCGTAGCTATGTGCGGTGCTGCACTTGGCTTTAAAGTGATACTTTGCATGCCAGAGAGCATGAGTATCGAAAGACGCAAAATAGTAGCTGCTTATGGTGCACAGCTTGAGCTAACTCCAGCGTCTGGTGGCATGAAAGCAGCGATCGCAAGAGCTACAGAGCTAGCAGCTCAGCCAAATCACGTAATGCTAAGCCAGTTTGAAAACAAGTATAACCCACAAGCTCACGAACTAACAACAGCAGCTGAAATTGTGGCTGATTTTAGTAAGCTTGATGCCTTTGTAGCTGGCGTTGGTACAGGTGGCACGATAAGCGGCGTAGCAAAAATTTTAAAAGAAAAGGGCTATGATACTAAGATCATCGCAGTTGAGCCTGAAGCATCGCCGGTTTTAAGTGGTGGTAACCCAGGACCGCATAAAATTCAAGGCATTGGAGCCGGATTTTTACCAAATACTATGAATATGAGCCTAGTTAGTGAAGTAGAAAAAGTAAGCAACGATGATGCGCTAAACGCAGCTAGAGCAATCGCTAAAAGTGATGGACTCATGATAGGTATAAGTGGTGGTGCTGCTTACGTGGCTGCAAAAAGAGTAGCTAAAAGACTTGGCGCTGGCAAAAAAGTACTTTTCATAGCTCCAGATAATGGCGAAAGATACTTAAGCACAGAGCTTTACGGAGCATAAAAATATGTGGGAGAGTCTAAAAGAGCTAGTTCAAACCGTCCGTGAAAAAGACCCATCGGTGCATAGTTGTTGCTTTTTGGCGATACTTATAAACACTCCTGGCATCCATGCGGTTTTGTTTCATAAAATTTCTCATTTTTTATATGAGAAAAAGTGGTTTTTTCTAGCTAGACTCATCTCGCAAATCGCAAGATTTCTAACGGGCATCGAGATCCACCCTGGGGCAAAGATCGGTAAGAGATTTTTCATAGATCACGGCATGGGCGTGGTTATCGGCGAGACGGCTGAGGTCGGTGATGATGTGATGATGTATCATCAAGTGACACTTGGCGGTACTGGCAAAGAGTGTGGTAAGCGCCATCCAACCATTAAAAATGGCGTGACTATCGCCGCTGGCTCAAAGATACTTGGTGCCATAACGATCGGTGAAAATGCTAAGATCGGTGCAAACTCAGTCGTGCTAAAAAACGTCCCAGCAAATGCAACTGTCGTTGGCATACCTGCAAGAGTTGTCAGGGTAAATGGGACAAAATTTGAGCCAGAATTTATCATTTAAAATTTAAATTTACTTTCACTACTTTATAAAAATGCAAATTTTTGATACGGCAAATTTACTATCCACTATGCTGCCAGCGTTTTTTAGCTTTGCGCTGCCTATTATAATATTTGTCATTTTAATAAATTTGATAACAAAATTTATCAGACGAAAGCTGCGCCAAAAATCTTACATAAAATTTAGCCAAAAAAATATAGTTGATACGTTTAGCGCAAACTTTTGCTGAGGGCATAGCCTACGCTTATGAAAAAAGAGTGCCGATAAAAGAAGATGTATATTGTGACTTTATATACCAAATGCTAAAAGAACTTTTGAAATTTGGTGTGAGTTTAAATTTGTAGAAAAAGGGGCGAGCGCCCCTGTGATTATTTTAAAGTTTGGATGTATTCAGCTACTGCTTTTGCATCTTCATCGCTCATTGGAGTAGCGATAGGTTTCATCATAGCACCAAGACCAAATTTATTTGCTCCTGTTTTGTAGCCTTTTAGAGCTGCTTCGATAGCTGCTGCGTCAAGTGATGTTAAAGCTGGAACTTTGTTATTGAAAACTTTTTCAGCTTTAGCGCCATGACAGGCAACGCATTTTTTATAGATAGTAGCGCCATCTGCAGCGAAAGCAGCAGTTGAAAGTAGTGCTGCAACACTTGAAACGATTAGTAGTTTTTTCATTTGTCATCCTTTTTAAAAAACGTGCCGGCATTATAATACAAAAATGTAAATTTGCAAGGGGCGGGTTAAAATATTTTGGCTATAATCACCAAATGATAAAAGAAACAGCCAACAAAGCACTTTTTTTAGACCGAGATGGCGTCATAAACGAAGACGCTGGATACGTTTGCGAGATCAAAGACTTTAAATTTATTGATGGTATTTTTGATGTGTTAAGAGAATTTGCTAGGGCTGGCTACAAGCTCTTTGTCGTGACAAATCAATCAGGCATCGGTAGGGGCTACTACACGCAGGAGCAGTTTGACGCTCTAAATAAATTTATGCTTGAAAGCTTTAAAAAAGAGCAAATTTTTATCACCAAAGTCTATTTTTGCCCGCACGCTCCAGAGCAAAAATGCACCTGCAGAAAACCAAATCCAAAAATGATACTTGATGCTTGCAAAGAGTTTGACATAGACCTTGAAAACTCGCTCATGATAGGCGATAAGCCAAGTGACGTCGAGGCTGGCAAAAGAGCAGGTGTTGGTAGAAATTTCTTGCTCGATGGGATAATTTTTAAAGATGTAAGAGATGTTTTAAATAAGCTAAAAAAGGAAAAATCACTATGAATTTAAACGGAAAAAAGATAGTTATAACTGGCGGCGCTGGTTTTATCGGCTCAGCTTTGGCACACTATTTTGATGAAAACTATAAAGATGCTCACGTGCTTGTCGTGGATAAATTTAGAAACGACGAGACATTTAGCAACGGCAATCTAAAAAGCTTTGGTCATTTTAAAAATTTACTTGGTTTTAAGGGTGAAATTTACGCTGGCGATATCAACGACCCTAGCACACTTGAGAAGATAAAAAGCTTTCGCCCAGACGTTATCTATCACGAAGCAGCGATCTCAGATACCACTGTCAAAGAGCAAGACGAGCTAATAAAAACAAATGTAAATGCCTTTGTAAATTTGCTTGATATCTGCGAGAGTCTGGGCGCAAAGATGATCTACGCTAGCTCAGGGGCGACTTATGGCAACGCAAAGAGCCCACAAACCGTTGGCGAGTGCGAAGCGCCAAATAACGTATATGGCTTTAGCAAGCTAAGCATGGATAATATCAATAAAATTTATGCAAAGCGCGGCGTGAGCGTGGTTGGACTGAGGTATTTTAACGTCTTTGGCAAGGGCGAGTTTTTCAAAAACAAAACCGCCTCGATGGTGCTTCAGTTTGGACTTCAAATTTTAGCTGGCAAGACCCCAAGGCTCTTTGAGGGCAGTGACCAGATCAAACGTGACTTTGTCTATATAAAAGATATCATTGAGGCAAATATAAAAGCACTTGACGCGCCAAGTGGCGTCTATAACGCAGCTACTGGCAAGGCTAGAAGCTTTCAAGATATCGCTGACATCTTGCAGCGTGAGATCGGCGTAAATTTAGGCAACGAATATATCAAAAACCCATTTATCGGCTCATATCAGTTTCACACAGAAGCCGACGTCGCCCCAGCTCGCGAGGCATTTGGCTTTAGCGCGACTTGGAGCTTGGAAGAGGCGATAAAAGACTATTTGCCAGAGATAAAGAGAATTTATAAGGAAGAGATAAATGGCTAAGAGGGTTAAAATTTTAGTCGTCGGCGACCTCATGCTGGACCACTATATCTGGGGCAGCTGCGAGCGCATCTCGCCTGAAGCACCTGTGCAGGTGGTAAAGATAAATAACGAAACTTATACGCTTGGTGGCGCTGGTAATGTAGTAAGAAATTTACTCTCCCTTGGTGCAAACGTGAGCGTAGCTAGCGTCTTAGGAGATGATGAGGCTGGTAAAAAGATAAAAGAGAAGCTTGCTGAGATAAATGTAAAAGATGAGCTGATCCTTACTGAAAAAGGGCGTGAAAGCTCGATAAAAAGCCGCATCATGGCATCTCACCAGCAAGTTGTCAGGATCGATAAAGAGAGCGTTGTCAAGATAAAATTAGAAGATGAGCTCGTCTCAAAAGTCAAAGAAAACCTTGCAAATTTCAAGGCCGTCTTGCTAAGTGACTACGGCAAAGGCGTGCTTAGTGAGAAGGTCTGCCAAGAGATCATAAACGAGTGCGTGAGGCTAAATATCCCAGTGCTCATAGACCCAAAAGGCAGCGACTACTCAAAATACAAAAACGCCACCCTTCTAACGCCAAATAAAAAAGAGGCGAGTGAGGCTACAAATTTAAAGATAAAAGACAAGGCCGAGCTTGAAAAAGCGATAAAACAGCTAAAATACGAGCTAAATTTGACCTATTCGATCATCACGATCTCTGAAGAGGGCATCGCGCTATATGATGACAAATTGCATATCTTTGCGGCCAAGGCAAAAGAGGTCTTCGACGTCACAGGTGCAGGAGATACGGTGCTAGCGACACTTGGCTATATGCTAGCAAATGGGGCTGATATAAAAGAGGCGATCAAGATAGCAAATCTCGCAGCAGCCGTCGTCGTGGCAAAGATCGGCAGCGCAACGGCTAGTTTTAGCGAGATCGAGCAGCTGTTAAATAGCTCATTTGGGGCAAATTTCGAGCACAAGCTTAAAAGCGTTGAGGAGTTAGAAGAAATTTTGAGCCAAAAGGGCAAGAAAAAGGTCGTTTTCACAAATGGCTGCTTTGATATCTTGCACGCTGGACACGTAAAATACCTAGCCCGTGCAAGGGAGCTTGGCGATCTTTTGGTAGTCGGGCTAAACTCGGACGCTTCAGTTAAGAGGCTAAAAGGCGAAGCAAGGCCCATAAACTCGCAAGATGATAGAGCCTGCGTGCTATGCGGGCTTGGATTTGTAGACTATGTCGTGATATTTGATGAGGATACGCCATTAAATTTGATAACAAAGATAAAGCCTGACGTGCTTGTAAAAGGGGCTGACTACAAGGGCAAAGAGGTCGTTGGCAGCGATATCGTAAAAGAGGTCAGGCTGATCGACTTTGTCGAGGGCAAAAGCACAACAGGGATAATAAAAAGGATAAAAGATGCTAAAAACGATGATAAAAAATGAGCTTGAGGCTCACCAAAAGACCTTTAGCGAGCATGTAAATTTGCTAGGTAGCCTAGAGCGCGCTTGCCAGATGGTGGCTGATACGCTAAAAAATGGCAAAAAGGTGCTCATATGTGGTAACGGCGGCTCTGCGGCGGACGCTCAGCACTTTGCAGCCGAGCTAACTGGCAGATATAAAAGCGAGCGTCAGCCACTACCTGGCATCGCGCTAACTACAGACACTTCGGCACTTACAGCCATTGGCAACGACTACGGCTTTGACTATGTTTTCTCACGCCAGTTTGAGGCTTTGGCTCAGTCAGGCGACTTGCTCGTGGCGATCTCAACGAGTGGCAACAGCAAAAATGTCCTTGAGGCTATAAAAAGTGCCAAAAAAATGGGCGCATCAGTGCTTGGACTTAGCGGCAAAGGTGGTGGCGCGATGAATGAAGGATGTGATCTAAATTTAGTCGTTAGCTCAAGCGATACAGCAAGAATTCAAGAGTCGCACATCTTTTTTATACACACGATCTGCCAAGCCGTAGATGAGGCTTTTAGGGGTTAAAATGCAAGAAGCGATGGATAAATTTTTAAGTGATCCAAGCGAGAAAAATGAGATAAATTTGATATCGGCTTTAAAAAAGGCTACTTTTTTTGCTCCAGTGCTTTTAAACCAAGCACTTGCAAAGCCTGATGGTGGCGTAGTTTATGAGGAGGAGGGCTCAAATATCAAATTTATCCTACTTGAAGATGAGGGCGAGAAGCTTAGCTATTTTCCGGCATTTACAAGCAAAGAGGCGATGAAGCTTTGGCGAAACGACAGCGAGCAAGAGAGCATTGAGATAGGGCTAAAGGAGTATCTTGCGATGCTAAAAGAGAGTAGTTATGCTGGCGTCGTGGTGGATGCTTTTAGCTATGACTTTGTGCTAAAAAGAGAGCTGATAGAGAAAATCCTCGCTTAGGGCGTAATAAAATTTATAAAATTTTACGCATTATTTTATGCAAATGGCTTTGATGAGGTAGATTTTGAGTTGCTGGTCTATTTAAATTTTTAGGCTGGCTTTTTGCTGCGATCGGCGGTGATTTATAAATTTGACTTTTTTGAGTGCTTTTATTAAATTTGATATTGTAGATGAGCTAAATTTAGTAAGCTACAAATTTCACTATCTCGTTTATAAAATTTGGTTTCATATATCTTTGTTATTGGTAGCAAAATTAAATTTGATATACGATTTTAAAGCGATAAGACCGCTGTGAATTTTAAATTTAAGTTGAAGATCGCAGCTATCCTGCAACAAAGATATGTGGATCAAATTTAGAGTTTTATTGCTTGAAAAATTTATATCGTAGATGAGTTTTTGGGCTGTTTTAAAACAGCTGTGAAATTAAATTTACTAGATGATGCTTTAAATTTGGCTCTTTATAGATTAAATTTGACTTTTAGTATAGAAAATTTGCAGGTTTAGTGCTGTATTTGTCAAGGTTGAAGCAGGCATTTACTTGAGAGCTTGAGTAAAATTGCTGCTTAAGGCTTTAAAATTGACTTTTCAGATCAAATTTGCAGCCAAATTTAAGCCCAAAAAATAGTTGTAATAAACTAAAAATAAATAAATTTACCGATAGAAATTTTAAATTTTGCAGACTTAACGCTTTAGTGTGAATATCGTAAAGGTAAAATTTACTGGTTGAGCTTTAAAATTTGCTCTTTTGTGTGTTAGATTTATAGCCTTTGTATTCTAAATTTATACACAAAAGCAGTTTATATCAGAAAAAAATAAAGGCGGCTAAAGCCAAATTCGCAGTTTTTGCTCTAATTGCTAACGTGGGTGGTTGCTTTTTGCTTGTGAGAGTGGAGTAAAATTTAGTTTTAAATTTGACCTTAGTAGATTAAATTCGCAGATAGAAATTTTAAATTTTTGCGGACTTGTTAAGATTGTTGTAGAAAATTTGGTGATAAAAAGTTTAAATTAGCCTTTGGTAGATCAAATTTAGAGCCTAAAAAGCTCTATCTACTAAAAAATTTAGAAAGGTTTTCTATTTGAATGCCGTTTGCAAATAAATAGCCTCTATTTATCGCTGGGAGCTTTAAAATTCTAGCTTTTTCTTTAAAAATTTTTGGCATTACGACTTTGCAAAATGGCGTTACCAAAACAAATTCATTAGCATATCCAACGGCGATCTTGCCACTTAGCACCACGCTTGTTTGCCTTGCTAAATTTGCATTTAGCTCATCTTTTTGAGCCTTGCTTAAAAGTACATTTAGCTCTTTTGCTGCCATATCGACGCCCCGCACAACGTTACTATCATTTTTTATAATAAAAATTTCATTATCTATCTTTGTGATATTTGGCAGCAAATTTTGCCTATCAGCCTCCAAAAACTCAAAGCTTCTTTTCACGCCGCCAAAATACTCGTCCAAAAACGGCTCGCTAAAATTTAGCCTCACAAAGCTTCTTTTAAGCTTGCCTTCTAAATTTGTCTCATCGACAAAGTAGCGCAAACCTCGCTCGTCAAGGTAGTTTTGAAGCTCTTTTTTGCGTAAATTTAAAAGCGGTCTAACCAGCCAAAAGTGCTTTCTCCTCTCAAGCTCGCTCATGCCAAAGAGCTCTTTTAGTCCAGCACCCTTGCCAAGCTGCATCAAAAACCACTCAAATTTATCGTCAAATTGATGTGCTAGGATCAAATTTTCATAGCCAAAATTTTGGCAAATTTCTCCAAAAAACTCATATCTTGCTTCACGTGCATTTTTTTCAAAATTTGACCCAGCTAAATTTACACTTTTTACGTAGATCTTTTTGCCAAATTTGCTAGCAAGCTCTTTGGCGCTTTCCACTTCAAATTTGCTCTCTTTTCTAACGTTGTGATCGACTATGGCTAGATCAAATTTGACCCCAGTCTCGTGTAAAATGTAAAAAAGTGCGGTGCTATCTATGCCGTGCGAGAAGGCAAGCAGGTTTGCGCCTGAGCTTAGCTTACCAAGCACATTTTGGCTTATCATTTTGCTTTTTTGATGATGGTGGCGACTAGTTTTTGATCAACCACGTCGCTGACCTCGCAAAGGTAGAGCGAACCGATCTCAAGCTCTTTTAAGTCGCTTTCATTGATCAAAATTTCGCCGTCTATATCTTTGTCCCAGATATCTTTTTTGGCTGCGTAAAACATCTCGCCCTCGCTGCTAATGCCCTCAAGCGATGCGTAAATTTGCTTGCCAAGCTCTTTTTGTAAACTCTCATTTATCGCTTTTTTAGTGATCTTTTCTATCTTGCTTAGCCTTTTTGAGATGATCTTGGCTGGGATTTGCTCCATTTCAAAAGAGGCTGTGTCCTCTTCTTTTGAGTAGGCAAAGGCTGAAATTCTATCAAATTTAAACTCTTCTAAAAACTCGCAAAGCTCCTCAAAATCCTCCTCGCTCTCGCCTGGGTGTCCCACGATGACACCAGTTCGCAAGAATGAATTTTTGGCATTTCTCATCAAATTTAAAAGCTCTTTTATCTTTTTAGCGCCACTTCCACGCTTCATTATCTTTAGCATATTTTCGCTGATGTGCTGGATGGGCATGTCAAAGTAGTTGTGAAAGATAGGCGAGGCGATTATGCGCGAAATGAGCTCCCTGCTGGTCGTACTTGGGTAGATATAAAGTATCCTAGCGCTCTTTACGCCTTTTATCTTTTCTATCTCGTCTATTAAATTTATTAGCCCGTCGCTAACGCCATGATCGCGCATGTATGAGCTTGAGTCTTGGGACAAAAAGCTAAAGTCGTAGTAGCCTTTTTTGACTAGATTTTTGACCTCATTTACGATGTTTTCAAGCGAGCGTGATTTTAGCTTGCCCTTAAATGTCGGTATCGCGCAAAAGCTGCACTTTTGGTTACAGCCCTCTGAAATTTTGATGTAGGCGTGGTAGTTTGAGCCAGTTATCACGCGCTCTTCGTTTGCCTGCAGATAAGTCTGCGGGCTAAATAAATTTTGCTTTTTCAAGATGATCTCATCGATCTTGTCGTAGTCTGCCACGCCGGTAAAGAGATCGACCTCTGGTAGCTCTTTTATTAACTCATCTTTGTAGCGCTGCATAAGACAGCCAGTCACTACTAGCAAAGAGCCATTTTTACGAGCTTCGTGCATCTCAAGTATGGTTTGGATGCTCTCTTCTTTGGCGGATTTGATAAAGCCGCAGGTATTTACGATGATGACGTCTGCGTCGCTGATATCGTCCGTGATATCGTAGTTTTGCAAGCGTCCTAGCATGATCTCCGAATCAACTAAATTTTTATTACAACCAAGCGAGATTAGATGAAGTTTTGGCATTTTTAGATCCAGATGTTGTCTATTAGCCTAGTTTTGCCAACATAGGCGGCTACTAAGATGATGGTGTTACCTTTTTCTACTTTTGAAATTTCATTTAAATTTCTATCCGTAACCGCGACGTAATCAACTTTTAGTGGCTCTAAAACCTCAAGCATATTTGCCTTGACCTCGCTCGCGTCTTCTTCGCCGTTTTGGATCAAATTTAACGCTTTATTTAGCGATCTTGAAAGTCTTAGCGCGTTGCACTTATCTTCGTCGCAGATATAGACGTTTCTGCTTGAAAGTGCTAGGCCGTCAGGCTCTCTAACGATATCGCAAGCTACTAGCTCGATGTTTAAGAAAAATGTCTTTATCATATTTTGCACGATGATGAGCTGCTGCGTGTCTTTTTTGCCCATATAGACGCTATTTGCACGGGTTAGGCGAAATAGCTTGTTTAGCACTCTTAAGACGCCATCAAAGTGCCCAGGTCTAGTTTTGCCCTCTAAGATGGTCGAAAGCTTCTTTGGAGCGACGATGAGCGGTTCATCTTCAAAGTAAAGCTCATTTGTGTCTGGTATAAAGATAGCGCTAACGCCGTTTTGCTCGCAAATTTGGATGTCGCTTTGCTCTTTTCTTGGGTATTTGTCCAGATCTTCGCCTGGCAAAAATTGAGTTGGATTAACAAATGTTGAGACGATGCTTATCTCATTTTCGCTCACACATTTTTTTATAAGGCTAACGTGTCCGTTATGAAGTGCGCCCATTGTCGGCACAAAACCGATCTTGCCACTTGCATTTTGGACAAAATTTTCAAGCTCTTTTATAGTTCTTATGATCTGCATATTTGACTCTTTTTATCTAAATTTTAACTTGGCATTGTAACAAAAAAGGATTAAAAGGGCGTAAATTTAAAAATGTAAGCAACTTTTGGCTAAAATCGGCAAAAATTTATGGAGAAAAACTTGGATAGTTACGAATACAACGAGCTTTTAAAGAAGCTACAAACAAAAGTTGAAAACATAGGCTCTATCGTAAAGCCTGACGAGATAAAGGCTAGGCTAAAAGAGATCGAAGCGACCGAGCAAGACCCTGACTTTTGGCAAGATATCGCAAGAGCTGGGGCGCTAAATAAAGAAAAGACAAAAATTTCAAACATGCTTGCTAAATTTAGTGACGCTCATCAAGCAGTTAGCGACGCAAAGGAGCTCTTTGAGCTAGCAAATTCTGAAAATGACGAGGAGACTATAAATTCTCTCTTTGAAGATGCTAAAAATTTAGATGAAAAGATAGTAAATTTAGAAATTTCTATGCTTTTAAGTGGCGAAGATGACGGCAAAAACGCGATCGTATCGATCCACCCAGGAGCTGGTGGTACTGAGAGCAACGACTGGGCGAGCATGCTTTATAGGATGTATCTTAGATTTTGCGAGCGTGAGGGCTTTAAGGTTGAGACTTTGGACTTTCAAGAGGGCGAAGAAGCAGGCCTAAAGGATGTGAGCTTTATAGTAAAAGGCGAAAACGCTTATGGTTACTTCAAGGCAGAAAATGGCATCCACAGGCTCGTTCGAACAAGCCCATTTGATAGCGCAGGACGCCGCCACACAAGCTTTTCTAGTGTCATGGTAAGCCCTGAAGTAGATGATGATATAGAGATCGAGATCGAAGAGAAAGATCTAAAGATAGACACTTATAGAGCTAGCGGTGCAGGCGGTCAGCACGTAAATAAGACTGAATCAGCCATCCGCATCACGCACATACCAACTGGCATCGTCGTGCAGTGTCAAAACGACCGTAGTCAGCATAAAAACAGAGCCACAGCGATGAAGATGCTAAAGTCGCGCCTTTATGAGCTTGAGCTGATGAAGCAACAAGAGGCGAGCAACAGCGTCGAAAAGAGCGAGATCGGCTGGGGACACCAGATAAGATCATACGTGCTTTTCCCGTATCAGCAAGTAAAAGACAACCGCAGTGGCGAGGCATTTTCGCAAACTGATGCGATACTTGATGGAGATATCAAAAAGATGATAGAGGGCGTTTTGATCGCTCAAAAGGCTGAGGGGTAGTAAATTTAAAAGAGATGAGAGCTAAAATTTCATCTCTTTTAGCTTGGTGCAGGCTTCTTCTTTGGCATGGTAGCAAGCCTCATCAAGATAAATTCTAGCTTTTTTATAGTCATTTTTGCCTAGGTAGATAAGCCCTAGATCATAGCTGGCCTCGCTTGAGCCAAGGCTAGTGGCTTTTTCATAAAAATATATCGCTTTTTCTAAATTTTTATTGACCCCAAGGCCGTACTCGTAGATATATCCAGCGCTTCTTAGTCCGTCTATGTTGCCGTATCTGCCAGCTGTCTCAAACCAAAAAAGTGCCCTTAAGATATCCTTACTAAAGCCTTTGCCGTCACGAAAACAAACGCCAGTTTGCTGCATGGCTAGGACATTGCCATCTTTTGCGTAGTCGTAAAATCTCTTGCAAGCCTTTGGATAGTTGCCTTCGTTATATAGATAGATGGCGTCTGCTATCTGCTCTACTTCAGGATCAAGTGGTGGCTCGCTAAGACCTAAATTTTGCGAAATTTGCTCTGCTGAACAGCCACAAAATAGCAAAATGCTAAATAGAAAAATGATAAATTTTTTCATATTTGTCCTTGAAAATTTAGGCGATTTTATCGAATTTTATCTTATAATGATCGCAAATTTAAGCAAAAAGGAACGATATGGATCATAACGCACTTTTGACACAGCTTGGCTACAACATAGACGAAACGACCACTGAGCATATGCGTAGAATTTTAAATAACACTGATGGCCTTTTGCCAAAGAGTGTGATCGAGCTAAACGATCATCTAAAGCCGCACCTTTGCTTTGTAGCGATGAGCGGGAGTGAGGATAGGCTAAAAATAAAAAACGTTGCAACCGTCAAAGAGATAAAAGAGCGTGTTGATGAGATCATCAAAAGCTGGGCAAATAAATACAGAATGGATATCAAAAAGATAAACGAAACTACATACTACATAATAGGAAAAATTAAATGAAATATGACATTGTTATTATTGGATTTGGTAAGGCTGGCAAGACGCTAGCGGTAAAGGCGGCTGCGCTTGGTAAAAAAGTCGCGCTAATCGAGAGATCGCCAAAGATGTATGGAGGCACTTGCATAAATGTGGGCTGCATACCGACAAAGCGTCTAATCACAGCTGCAAAAGAGGCGATATATGCAGATAATAGCGTTGAAAACGAGTATTACACGCTTAGCATCGAAAATAAAAATAAGCTAATCTCAGCTTTAAATTCTAAAAACTATGCGATGCTAAATGATAAAGAAAATATCGACGTGATCGATGGCGTTGGCTCGTTTAAAGATAAAAATAGCGTCTTAGTCACAACCTCAAATGGCGAGCAAAAAGTCGTTGAGGGCGAGTTTATCATCATAAATACCGGCTCAAAAGAGGCGTATGCGCCATTTGAGATAACAAACTCAAACGTCTTTTCAAGTAAAACTTTGCTTGATCTAAAAACTATGCCAAAGCATCTTGTCATCGTTGGCAGTGGCTTCATCGGCATCGAGTTTGCATCGATGTTTGCAAATTTTGGCTCAAAAGTGACCATCGTCGGACGCTCACCACTTCTAAAAAATGAAGATGAAGACATAGCTAAAAGCGTAAAAGATGCGCTAAGCGTGCAAGGCGTCGAAATTTTAGAGGGCTGCGAGATAGAGAGCTTAAAAGATAATGCGCTAAATTTTAAACAAGACAGTGAAGATAGGATCATTAAGGCTGATGCGTTTTTAGTAGCGCTTGGCAGAGTGGCAAATTTAGATGATCTAAATTTAAAAGCAGCTGGTATCGAGCTAAATGAAAAAGGCTTTATAAAGACAAATGAGCGCCTTCAAACAAATGTGTCGAACATCTACGCAGTGGGCGACGTGCGCGGCGGAGAGCTTTTTACCTACACGAGCTTGGATGATTTTAGGATAGTTTTCTCGCAAATTTTTGGCGATAAAAAGCGCACCACACAAAATAGAAGCATCCACGCAAACGTGCTATTTACCGACACTCCGCTAGCAAGAGTTGGCGTAAATGCAAAAGAAGCTAGCAAGCTTGGGCTAAATTTCAAGGAGCTAAAACTTAGCATGGCAGCAGTGCCAGGAGCAAAGGTGCTAAATCATGATGTGGGCATGCTAAAAGCGATCGTTGAAGCAAGCAGTGGCGAAATTTTGGGGGCTAGCTTTCACTGCATCTACGCAAATGAGATCATAAATGAGATCGCGATCGCGATGAATTTAAAAGCAGACGCAAATTTCTTTAAAAACCAAATTTTCACTCACCCAAGCATCAGCGAAGCCCTAAATGACTTGTTTGGACAATACTAAAAGGATAAAAATGAAAAAATATCTACTACTTTTAACTGCTCTATTTTTCACAGGCTGCTTAAATGTGATCGGCATCGGAGAGACGCCAAAGCAAGATGACTCATGGCAGCAACCAAAGGACGAAAAGGTGGTGCAAAACAAAGAGCAAATTTCAAAAAATGCCATCGATCTTTTAACACCAAAATGCGAGAGCGGCGATGCTGAAGCTTGCAACGACTTGGGTGTAAATTTTGAGCTTATGAAAGAGTATGACAATGCTTACGCAAACTACAAAAAGGCTTGCGATGCGAAAGTGCAGCTTGCTTGCTCAAACCTTGGTACACTCTATGAAAACGGCCTTGGCGTGAAAAAAGATCCAAAAAAAGCGGTCGAAATTTACAAAGATAGCTGCAATAGTGGCGGCGTACAAGCTTGCTACCACCTAGGAAACGCCTACCGCAAGGGCGAGATCGTAAAACAAGACTACTATCTAGCGATGGAGGCCTACACAAACGCTTGCAACGCTGGGGATTTGCCAAGCTGCGCAAATATCGGTGCGATGTATGAGCTAGGTCTTGGTATGAACAAGGACGAAAAGAGAGCTTATGGGATTTACAAAGTCGCTTGCTTTCGTGGTCTAAACAAGGCGTGCCCACAGATGAAAAGACTAGGCGCAAAGCTTGGCATGTAAGCAGGAAAATAAGTGAAAAAAGTTTTAAATTTTGGGCTTATCGTAGCTGCTAGCTTTATGCTAAGTGGCTGCTGGTCGTGGCAAAAGATGGTGAGCTTTGGCTTTTGGCAAAGTGATGAGGAGGCTAGGGCGGAGCGCCTTGAGCTTGAAAAAGAGAAGATGGTGCAAAACTGCGAGAGCGGGAATAGCATCGACTGCAACAACCTAGCTGTAAATTTTAGCAACGAAAAGGACTTCGTAAAGGCAAAAGGCTACTACGAAAAGGCTTGCAACGCTGGGCTTGCAACTGCTTGCTCAAATTTAGGTCAAATTTACGAGCAAGGGCTAGTTGATGAGCAAAAAGATATCGAAAAGGCTCTAAAGCTTTATAAACTAGCTTGCGATAGTGGCGACGGCGTTGGCTGCTACAACGAGGCAATGGGACTAAAATCCTACATCGAAAGCGAAAATTTAAAAACTCATAAGATAGATAGAAACAAGGCTGAGGCTAGGGTGCTAAAGCTTTTGGCAAAGAGTTGCGAGCTTGAGTATGCTCAGTCGTGCTTCTTGCTTGCAAAGCTAAGCGGCGATGAAACAAAGGCGGACGCACTTTATAAAAGAGCCTGCCAACTTGGCAAATGTGTGGATAAAAAGTAAGAATTTGTGTAGCTTAAATTTATAAAAGCTACACAAAGTTAAATTTAGTTTGATCCGCTAAGTCTATATCCCACGCCTGAGATGTTTTTGATGAGGTTGGCGTCAGTTTTTACCCTTATCTTTTTGATAGTCATTCTAAGTGCTTCGTTACTCATCGATTTTTCGCTCCAGACATAGTTTTCTATCACTTCGTAACTCACCACTTTTTCTATATTACTCACGAGCAAAAAGAAGAGTTTTGCCTCATTTTTTGGCATCTGAACCTCTTCGCCATTTTTGAAAAAGCTGCTTGCTCTTCATATCGTATTCGTAAATTTCTTTAAATTTGATTCTGCTTTCAAAAATATCTTTTGTCGCCATTATGATCGTGGTTTGAAGCTCTTTACATAGTTTTATAACCTCGCTTTGTGTGTCAGCATCTGCGTGTGTAAGAGTTTTTTTGACCTCTTGTAGCAGAGAGGGCTCTAGCTTTTTATATCCTAGTATTTGCTAAGAGCAGTGCGATTTTAATTTTATGTGGAGAAATTTATTAAATTTGGTTACTTCAACCCAAAAACTTTTATGTTAAAGGTCGTGTGGATCTTGTCGTTTTCGCCCTTCATGACGATAGGAAATTCGGCTTTTATGATGCTGTCGTAGCTGCTAAGCGCATCTAAAAAGTCATAAAATTTCTGTGGGGTTTTAAGCGAGCTAGTGACATTTAGGCGGTATCTAAAAAACTTCTCAGTTGCATTATTTTCGCCTTCTTCTATCTTGCTAAGGCTCACTTCGCTAAAAAATTGTGATGCGAAATTTATAAATTTGTCCTTATCAAAAGCTGTATCATAAGCCAAGATGATAGCGCCGTCCTTTTGTCTTGTCGCCTCAAGTGCTTTAAATTTAGCTTCAAATTCATTTTTTACCTTCGTATATGATGAGGTTTGCGAATAGTTTTGTCTTGAGAGGCTTTTAAATTCTTTTATGTTTGGCACGATAAAGCCAAATATCATAATGAAGCAAACTATGATAAAAGCAAATATAAAAAGTAAAAGCTTTACTGGGTCGATTTTTTCTAAGCTCGTATCTTTTTTACTCATTATATCCCTCAGAATTATCAATCTTATTTGTGCTTATAAAGCCGTACCAGCCGTTTTTGCTCTGATAAAAGCTAGTGTTTGACGTGGTGAAAATCGACCTTAGTGGCGAGGCCAAAAGCTGGTTAAAGACATCTTTTGTAGGCGTTATGCCGCGTATGATGAGCGAGTTTTTATCCATAAAGACCTCTTCAAGCGTGATGCTATCAGGCACAAGGTCAAAGAGGTTATGCAGGCTTTGCTTTAGGATAGAGTTTGACGTGAAAATATCGTTTGCTGCGTCTATCTGCACGCCAAGTCTAGCTGAAATTTCATCAGTATCAACTATCTTTTGACTAAGCTCTTTTTGCTCATTTGCTAGAAATTCTATATTTTTCTTGGTTGAGTAGTTTTTATAAACGATAAAGAAATTTGCCACCAAAAGCACCACAAAGACAAAGCCGATGAGGCTTAGCCAGAGCTTGCTAAAGATAGATAGAAGCGGTCTTGGTTCTGGAGTGATGAAGCTAAATTTCATAGTGTTATCTCTTCTTGCATGATCTCATTCATGATGTGATTTGTGTTGATCGGATAGCTTGATGTCTCCACAAATAGCTCAGACTGCAGGTATTGTAAAAAGGTTGCACTTGTTTTTGTGTTTTCAAAAACGATGATCTGCTCGATAAAATCGCCGCCGTAGATCGGATTTTCATAAAATTCTTTCATAGCTTTTGCGATGTAGTCAAACATCTTCATATCGCGCCCAAATATCGCTACTGACTTCTCGACATTGGTCGAAGCTGGCATATTTAGCTCGTAGTTTAGATCTTCAAATTCTTTTGGTTTATCATCGCTTAAAAAATCATCCAAACTCTTAAAATCATCAAGCGCCGTTGCGCCATCTTCTTCTTTGACTATAAGGTTGTCTATGTCTGTTATATCCTCTTCTTTTAGGCTTTCGATCTCTTCGTTGCCCTCTTCAGTGTCACTCATATTTAAAAACGTAGAGAGCTTCATCTGCTTATCTTTAAATATCGCAAGCGCAAAAGAGTGCGAGTGGATGTAGAGATATAGCGTGGTTTTTGGCGAAATTCCACGCTTTAAAAGCTCGTGAAAGAGCAGGGCGATAGGTGAGTAGATAAGATCGACGCTACCTTGCCCAAAGAGGTTTTTATATCTTCTTATAGCATTTAAATTTGCATATATGCTCCAGCTATCTTGCATCACAAGGCTGGTTAAATTTTGTGTGTTGATGTTGAATTTTTTATACTCGTCAAAGTTGGCAGTAGGCAGCGCACCTTGTGAGTCGTCGTTAAAAAAGAGCGAAACATAGACGCCAAAATAGGTCTTTTCCTGCTCTTCTATGTATTTTAAAACTTTTTCATCGACACTATCTATGCTTATGTCTGTAAATTTAGCATTTATGGTTTTTATAAGCTTGCCGTTTCTAAAGACCTGACCGTAAAATATGCACTCGTTGCCCTCGATCACGACGCTTAAGAAAAGGTTTGAAAAAAGCTTTTTGATGCTAAAAGACATAACTCTCCTAAATTTAGTGCATTATTTTTGATATGTTAGCTAAAAAGGGATTAAATAAGTTTAAAACAGCTCGTTTTTTAGTTTTGCAAACGCCTCTTTCATCTTCAGAGCTTCGCTTTTTAGCTCATCATCAAGCAGTGCAGAATTTCTCAAATTTTCAAAATCCTCTATCATCACATCACACATCATTTTGATGCGCTCATTATCAGCCTTACTGACACCATTTTGGCTCATTTTTTTGATGCGTTCAAGATACTCTTTGCCGTTTTTTATGTATGAGTTAAATTTCATAGCTGCCTTGCTTTGATTAAGCGTGGTGGCGGCCATCTTATTGTATGCGTCAAGATCAAGGGCTTTTTGGCTTAAATTTATAGCCTTTTCATACTCTTTGCTCTCGTAGTAAAATTTCGCTTCAAGAGCGAGCTTGTAGGAGTTGTCGCTGTAAAAAAATAGCCCAAACAAGGCTATTATAAAAATGGCTATAAAGATAGAAATTTTATTTTTCATAAATTTCGTCCAAAATTTCTCTTATCTCGTCACTTATTTGCGGATTTTTGTGAGCATATTTTTTCCACCAAATTTTTAAATTTGACCTAAAGTCCTCTTTGTTTTGCTCCACGCTCTTGCCACCGTCATTTTGTGAGGCCTGCCAAAGCTCGTTTTGTATCTTCTCTTTTGCCTCTTTTTGCTCTAAATTTGCCACGCTAAAAGGCGCTGAGAGGCTAAATTTTATAGTTGAAAATGGCTTTGGAAGTATCATCTTATCCCAGCTTTTAAACTCCCAAAATGAGTTTGCTTCGAAATTTAGAGCGTAAATTTTGCAAGATGACTTTTGCGCGATCACCGCAGCTCCGTCTGCTACGCTGTGTCTTGGACCGCGTGGGCCATCTGGTGTGATGATGACGTCGTGGCCTTGCTTTATCTCTCTTAGGGCTTCTATGAGCGCCCTTGCGCCGCCTTTTGAGCTGCTGCCTCTAATGGTGCCGATGCCAAAAAATTTGATTATTCTGGTGATTAGCTCGCCATCTTTGTGGTCGCTGATTATTACCTTGCCTTGTTTTCTGTTTTGGCTGCTCCACCAGCGTCTGTAAGCAAAGCTCATAAAGCTAAGCCTGCCGTGCCAAAAGACGACGACGCAGCCATTTTGTGGTAAGAAATTTGGAGTGTAGCTCTTTTTGCAGGTTAGAAAAATGAGCCACATCAAAATGTAGATGAAAAAGACGCCAACGCTCGTGGCGAGCTTTTCAAGGGTATTTTTAAATTTGCAGCTCGCCATACAAAACCATTCGTTTTGGGTTTGTGATCTTTACTTTTTGCGTAGTGCCAAGAAGCTCCTCACTGCCATCAATTTGAACTAAAAAGTTGTTAAAACTTCGTCCAGCAACGCCGCCATTTGCTCTTAGCTCTTCAAAATATACATCAAAAATTTTATCTTTTTGTGCCGCCACGATCTCGTCTAAAATTTCGCTGTGGCGATTTTGCAGGCGCGTTAGCCTTTCTGAGGCGGTTTTATCATCTATTTGATTTGTAAAAGTAGCTGCTTTTGTAAGCGGACGAGGCGAATACTTAAAGCTAAAAATTTGCTCAAATCTAACTTGCTCAAGCACGTCCATCGTATCTTCAAATTCATTGTCGCTCTCACCTGGAAATGCGACGATGATATCAGTTGAGATGCTCACGTCTGGGCACATTTTTCTAAGTCTTAGCGCGCGGTCTAAAAACCACTCTTTTGTGTATCCACGCTTCATCTCGCGCAAAACTTTGGTGTTTCCGCTTTGAAGTGGCATGTGCATAGATTTACAAATTTTTGGGTTATTTGTGAAAATTTCAAGAAATTTATCATCCATGTGAAGTGGATGTGGGCTTGTAAATCTTATCCTCTCAACACCCTCTATCTCGCTTATCTTCACTAGCAGGTCGCTAAAATCGATATTTTCTTGCACGCCTGAAAATCTTTTGCCGTAGTTATTGACATTTTGCCCTAGTAAAAATATCTCTTTTGCGCCGCTTTTTGCGGCCTTTTCTACCTCTTTTAGGATGAGGCTTGAAGGGATAGAAATTTCATCGCCTCTAGTGTGTGGGACGATGCAGTAGGTGCATTTTTTATCGCAGCCGATTGAGATGTTGATGTGGCTTTTATATGGCGAGCCTCTAAATTCGCCAAATGCATATTCGCTCTCGTCGTGGTTGATGTCGGTTGAGATAAATTTAGGTGTATTTACCGCCTTTGTGATCTTGCTAACATTTCTTGCGCCAAGGACAAAATCAACATAAGGTGCGCGCTTGAAAATTTCACTACCCAAATGGCTTGCAGTGCAGCCACAAACGCCTATTTTAGCACCTCTTTTTTTGGCTTTTTCAAAGGCTCCAACCTCGCTAAAGAGCTTATGAACTGGCTTTTCACGAACTGAGCAGGTATTTATAAGGATTAAATCAGCTTCTTCGATGTTTTGTGTTAAGGAGTAGTCTTCTTTTTGTGAGAGCTCGGCTATGATATGCTCGCTGTCACGAACATTCATAGCACAACCTAGAGTTTGGATAAAGAGTTTTTTACTCATTAAAGTATATGCACTTCATACATATAATCGCTATCATCAAGCCCGTATTTCACGGTTCTGTGATAAACGCTTAGCCCTTTTTCTTCAAAGTGCTCGACTAAGGCGATTAGCTGTTTGTGTGTGTTTTCTTTATCAAAATAGAAAATTTTCTGACCCTCTTTTTCGACAGCTGCCTCTATCTTTTCTAGTGAAATCGTTTTTGGTTTTGCGTCTAATTCGGCTCTTGCAAGTTTTAGCTCCATTTTTAATCCTTTCAAAATCTTAAATTTTAATCGGTCAATATACCCAAATCATCATAAAAAAAGGATTAAATAAAAGTTAATAACAAGCTTAAAGTTATTAAAAGTATGGCTCATGTATAATTTCAAAACTTCACGAAAAATCCCCGAAATTTATCGTCACAATGGAGAAAAAATGGAAAGAATATCAGACATTATAGAGTCAATTGCAAATGAGAAAAATTTAGAGATAGAAGATGTAAAAGAGCGCGTCATAAGAGCCTTGATAAACACTGCAAAAAGGGTTTATGGCGAAAATTATGAGTATGACGTGAGTATCGATGCTAATAAAAATTTAAAGCTTTATCAAAAAATTTCAATCGTAGCAAACGACGATGAGAGACTTGCTGAAGACAATGAACACTTTTTAAGCTTAAAAGAGGCTAAAAAGATAGATAGTGGCGTAGAGATCGGAGATGAGCTCACTTACGAACTAAGCCTTGATAACCTTGGCAGAACCGCAGCTCAAACGCTTCACAAAGAGCTTGAGTATCACATCCAGCGCCTAGTAGAAGAGAAAATTTTACAAAAATATAATGAGATGAGCGGTCACATGGTCTTTGGTCCAGTTGTAAGGGTCGATAACGATGAAAACACATTTATCGAGATAGACGAGCTTCGTGCCATCTTGCCACGTAAAAACCGCATAAAAGGCGAGAAATTTAAAGTGGGCGACGTGGTAAAAGCGGTCATTAGAAAAGTTTTTACAGATAAAAATTTAGGCATAAAGGTCGAACTTTCAAGGACTTCGCCTAAATTTCTTGAAGCGCTGCTAACTTCAGAGGTGCCTGAGATAAAAGATGGTGGCATCATCATCCAAGGAAGTGCGAGGATCCCTGGCGAAAGAGCAAAAGTAGCGCTCATCTCAACCACTCCAAATATCGATCCAGTCGGCGCAACCGTTGGCACAAAGGGTGTTAGGATAAATGCCGTAAGCAAAGAGCTTCATGGTGAGAGCATCGATGCGATCGAATACACCACCGAGCCAGCGATCTTGGTAGCTCGCGCTATGGCGCCTGCGATCATCACATCTGTAAAGATCGAAGAAAACAAGGCGATCGTGACACTTGCGAGCGAGCAAAAGAGTAAGGCGATTGGCAAAAACGGTATAAATATCCGCCTGGCAAGCATGCTAACTGGCTATGAGATCGAGCTAAATGAGCTTGGCTCAAAAACTAGCAGCAGCGGCGAAAATGGCGAAATGGTCAAGGATCTAAAAGCACTCTTTGGTGATAACTAATGAAATTTGAAATAAGAAAAGCGACTGAAGGCGATATAGACGTGATCTGCGAGCTTGTAAGAGAGCTTGCGAGCTATGAAAAGATGAGTGATCAAGTCACTTTTACAAATGAAATTTTCGCAGACTCCATTTTTAATAAAAATCACGCAAAAGCCCTTGTTTGCGAAAGCGAGGGCAGGGCTATTGGCTACGCTATCTATTTTTACACGTTTTCTACATTTTTAGGGCTTGGCGGGATCTATCTTGAGGACATCTACGTCAAAAAAGAGTTTAGAAATCAAGGCATCGGCAAGGCGTTTTTTAAATTTCTAGCTCAAATTTGCAAGGATGAAAATTTAAAAAGGCTTGAGTGGTGCTGCCTAAACTGGAACGAGCCAAGTATCAAATTTTATGAGAGCATGGGTGCCAAAAATCAATCTCTTGAGTGGAGAACCTACCGCTTAGACGGCGAAAATTTAGAAAAGCTGATAAATTTATAGTTTCTAGCAAAAGCTCAAATTTGCTTTGAAATTTGAGCTTGTGAGTGATTAAAATTTATATGTATATCCCATATAAAGACCGAGGTTTGTCTCTTTGGCATCAATCATATCAAATTTGCTGATCTTGCCGTAGTCAGTTCTATCAGCTTTTAGACCAAACTCAACCGCATTATTTTCGTTGATAGAGTATTCGGCACCAACTCTTGCACCTAGTATCCAGCCGTTTGTGCTAGCACTTTCCATCGGAGTTTCAGCATCGCCACCTTTTATTTTTAGTTTTGAAAAACCAGTATAGCCACCAAGAACTAGTTTAAGATCTTTTGCTACGCTTGGAGTGTAGTCAGCTCCAACTATAAATTTATGAGTTTTCCACTCAGCTACGCTTTTATCTTCGTCATTTGCTGTTTTCTTAACTTTAAAATCATATATGTAAGCACCATAAACTCTAGCCACATCAAAGTCATAACCAGCTTTTATGCCAAGACCGGGTTGTGCTTTTTTGACTTTTGATGTGCCACTCTATCGCTATTTGCTTTTAATTTTGAACTAAAAGAGTAATCTCCTTCAACTCCCACAAACGCTCCTTGCGCTAGAGCAGCGGCACTAGCTAGGCTTAAACCTAAAGCAACCTTTAAAACTACATTTTTCATTTTTACTCCTTATTTAAAAAATGTTACGCGGCTATTTTAAATTTTCTTATATTAAATAAAGTTTAAATATTCAATGAAATTAATAAAAAACATAAAATAATTCAATTGTTTTCTTATCAGAATAAAATTTATAAAATCACTCGAAAAAAGGAGTGTAAAGTGGGTAAGATGACAAAACGTGATATGGCTTATCATTTAGACGTTGATGTCGCAACGCTTTACAACTGGCGAAAACACAAGCCAAACCTTTATCGTATCGTGATGCTTGGATTTAAATTTGACGAGCTTATCGAGCAGAGCAAAAAGACTTGCAACGAGCTTTGCGAATATGAAAATTTAATCAATCAAGATATAGAAAAATTTAGTAAATAATCGTTTAAAAATCGTAATCTCTTTTATAATCAAAAGTGTTAGAAAATTCAAAATTTCTAAGATATTTTTGGCTAGAAAAGCTAGAGTTTATATTTTAAGTGAAAATTTGAGCTCAAAGCAAGCGCTTCAAGCTCAGTTAAATTTACTCGTTTAGGATAGAGAGAAGCTCTTTGTTATCTTTTGTTTTTAGCATTTTTGCGTATAAAAATTTAAGCGCTTCGACGTCGTCCATTGTAGCTATCGCAGAGCGAATAGCCCAAATTTTTTGAAGCTCATCAGGCTTTTGAAGTAGCTCTTCTTTTCTGGTGCCTGATTTTAGCACGTTGATAGCTGGGTAAATTCTGCGGTCTGAGATGTTGCGATCAAGCACGATCTCGCTGTTACCAGTGCCTTTAAACTCTTCAAATATCACTTCATCCATACGTGAGCCAGTGTCGATCAGTGCGGTTGCGATGATGGTTAGCGAGCCGCCATGCTCGATATTTCTAGCTGCACCAAAGAAGCGTTTTGGCTTATGAAGTGCGTTTGCGTCTACGCCGCCTGTTAGCACCTTGCCGCTTGGCGGGGTCACTGTGTTGTAGGCGCGTGCTAGACGGGTTATACTATCAAGCAAGATGATGACATCTTTGCCCATCTCAACTAGACGTTTTGCTTTTTCAATGACTAGCTCTGCTACGCGGACGTGGTTAAGCGCTGGCAGGTCAAATGTCGAGCTAAAAACCTCGCCTTTTACGCAGCGCTGCATGTCTGTAACTTCTTCTGGTCTTTCATCAACCAAAAGCACCATTAGCTGGGCTTCTGGATGATTTTTAGCGATGCCGTGAGCTAGCTCTTTCATAAGCTCAGTTTTACCACTTCTTGGAGGTGCGACGATGAGGCCACGCTGACCCTTGCCAATAGGCGTGAAAAGGTCGAGCACACGGCCCGTTAGCTTCATCGGATCATACTCTAAATTTAGCTTTTCGGTTGGGAAAAGTGGGGTTAGGTTGTCAAAGAGTGGCCTCTCTTTTGCGTCTGCTAGAGGCATATAATTTACCGCTTCGATCTTTAAAAGGGCGTAGTATTTCTCCTGATCTTTTGGCTCTCTTACTTGGCCAGTGATGATGTCGCCCACACGAAGTGCAAATTTGCGGATCTGAGAGTTTGAAACATAAGCGTCGTTTGAGCTGTCACTTAAATTTGCATCAACAGCCCTTAAAAAGCCGTAGCCCTCGTTTGTGATCTCTAAAATTCCAGTAAATAGTATAAAGCCACCTTGTTTTGTCTGGGTTTTTAGTATCTCAAATATCAAATCCTGTCTGCGAAATTCACGTGGATTTTCGACGCCAACGCCATTTGCGATCTGCACTAGCTCGTCTAAGCTAAGCGTTCTTAGCTCTTCGATCTTGTGTCCGTCGACTGGTACGTGGGTTCTTGATGCTTGATGTTTTTTTGTAGTTTTTGTGCTTTGAGCAGCACTTTGCTCGGTTTGGTTGTTGTTTTCCATTTTTCCTCTTTAAATGCGGGGATAAGACTGCAGAATTTCTAAGCTTCAAAAGTTTTTGAAAGTTTTGGCATTTTATAAAAATAAAACTTTGTTGTCAAGAAATGATATAATCTTGCCAAAAATGAAAAGGGATCTCAAAATGATGGATTTTAAAGACGGCAAACGCGAAAAAAATATAATAAAAACGGCGTTTATCGGCATAATTACAAATTTTTTCTTAGCTGGAGCTAAAATTTTTATAGCTATGGTTTCAAACTCAGTTGCATTGATATCAGATGCTATAAATAACATTAGTGATGCAGGCTCAAGTATCATCACGATATTTGGCTCAAAGCTAGCTAGTAAGATGCCTGACGAGGATCATCCGTATGGCTATGGTAGGACTGAGTATATCGGCGGTCTCATCGTCTCGGTTATCGTACTGATGCTTGGTTTTCAGTTTTTAAAAACATCGGTAGAAAATATCTTTGCGCCAGAGCCTACAATCTTTACGATGCCGTTTTTAGTGTTTTTGTTCTGCGCGATATTCGTCAAATTTGCACTTGGATTTTACTACAAAGGATAGGCAAAGAGACCAAGTCTATCTCGCTTAGAGCCGTAGGGCAAGAGGCTTTAGGTGATGCTATCATCTCGTGCGTGATCTTAGTTTCAGCAGCACTCTCATACTTTGCCAACATTCAGATAGATGGCTATGCGGGCGCTTTGGCATCATTTTTTATCATCATAAACGGCGTGCTTTTGATAAAAGAGACCTTTGATAAGATCATCGGACAGCGCGTCGAAAAAGAGATCAGTGATGAAATTTACGCCGCTGTAAATCGCTGTGAGATCGTGCGCGGGGCATACGACTTGATACTGCATAACTACGGCGCGCAGCGTTACGTGGGCTCTATAAATGTCGAGATAGACGAGCATTTGCCACTTAGTGAGGTTTCGCAAAGGCTAAATGAGCTTCAGATCGAGCTATATAAAATTTATAGGATATATCTGGTTTTTGGCGTTTATAGCGTAAATTTAGGTCAAGAAGGGAGCCGTGCCTGCGTGGCAAATTTACTCTCACGCTTTAGCAGTGTGCGTGGATTTCATGCGTTTTTTATAGACACCAAGAAAAAGAGCGTGAGGTTTGACGTGGTGGTTGATTTTGCTGAGAGAAATTTAGGCGAGCTACGTGCTGCGATCGAGCGTGAGGTATCGTTAAACTATCCAGGATATAAAATTTTCATCGTTATAGATAGGGAATTTGCGTGAAAATATTTATTGCCTTGGTATAATTTTGTTGTTTAATAAATATTTCAAAGGAGGATGTATTGAGAAAAACAATAACCGCTTCGCTGGCTTGTGCGCTCTGCTACGGTGCGGCGTTTGGCTTTGATTTAATGGGGTTTGTTAAAGATACTATAGGTATTGAAAGCGGGGTTACGGCGGGCTTTAGCCGGGACAACCGACGAGAGGTCGTCAAAGACGACATTTATAAGCTAATGTGGCAAGACGGCGAGGATATATATCAAGGTACTTATGACGAAGCAGTAAAGTACTGCGAAAATTTAAATTTCGCGGGCTTTGACAACTGGAGATTGCCAACTATAAAGGAGTTAAGAAGCATATCAGATAAAAGTAAATTTAATCCTGCTATTAACAATATCTTTAAAAACACCGCATATACAAAAAGCGATAACAGCGAGATAAAATATGGTTGGTACTGGAGTTCTACTACTGGGTACGCTAGAGATTCATCCAAATGGTTTGTTTTGGATTTTGAAACCAGTGATGAAGATTGGGCATTTTTATTTAGTCGCTGTTATGTTCGATGTGTGCTAGAGTACTAAATTTGAAAATTTAAATACAAAGTGAGAAAATATGAAAAAAAACATAGTTACTTCTTTGCTTCTTTGTGGACTACTAAATGCTGATACGCTAAGCTTAATATGCTATCGTGACAACTATAAGCATGTAGTTATATGTAGTGAGAAAAAGTTAGGCAGATTGATGTGGCAAGATGAGAAACAAATTTTTAAAGGAACATTTGAACAAGCCAGTGAGTATTGTAGGTTAGTAAATCTTGCAGGTTTTGAAGATTGGAGATTGCCTACCATAGAGGAACTCTCAAGTATTACCGATGTGGAAAAATATAATTTAACTATAAATTCGGTTTTTAAGCATTTGCCAGAGCTGGAATATCTTTTTTATTGGAGCTCAACAAAATATATAAAGGATTTATTGTATGTATGGGGCGTAAATTTTAGCGATGGGCATATTGGTTTTAATGGTTCATCTGATCAGTATTTCGTGCGGTGCGTGAGAAATGATTGATTTGGCGGGTTATGCGCCTTAAATTTGTTTTTTATAGTTAAATTTGAGGCTGAAATTTAATGAGCCGAATTTTATTTAAACTTACGACTCATAAATTTTGCGATGTTCAAATTTGCAAGCGTTAAAAATTCGCTCGTAAATTTGCCAGCGTTTTCAAAATGTGAGTTTTGCCAAAAATCTACTGCAAAATTTGACGGCTTTTGCAAAACGTCTGCCAAATTTAGTCCGCTCGGTGCAAAAACTCGGCTATAAAATTTACATGTAAATTTAAGCATCGTAAGTTTGGCTTCATCAAATTTAACTCCGCTAAACACTCGAAAACGAGGCAAAAATCGGCTATCAAATTTGATAGACGATTTAAATTCGTCAAATTTACCGCCAAATCGACGCATCCGTCAAAAAAGACTGCACTCGCTTACATGCGCAAAAAGCAAAAAACTAAAGCGATAAAATTTAAAAAATCAGTGTTCGCTTTTCAGACCAGCGCCGCACATCGAGATGATGCTTTTGCCCTCTATCTTGTGTGATTTTACGTAGCTTGCGTATGCCGCGTAGATCGCTGCTGTGGTGTGCTCGACGTAAAAACCGCGGCTTGCTAGGAAATTTCTAGCTGGCTCAATATCCTCTTCTTTTATCGTGATCACCTCGCGCTCGCCCGCGTAGCGGCTAGCTAATATCTCAGCGCCACGAGCAGGTTTTGCTATCGCTATGCCCTCAGCCAAAGTTGGCTCTGGCTTGATCGCACGTGGCTCGCTTGTTGCCCATAAAAATGGCGCGCACTTTTCGCTTTGAACGATGAAAATTTTAGGTAGTTTTTTGATCGCTCCAGCCTCATATAGCTCATTTAGCGCGATCTGGCTGCCAATTAGCAAGGTGCCGTTGCCAACTGGCAAAAAGAGATTTTCAGGGACAAAGCCAAGCTGCTCGTAAATTTCATATATATATGTTTTGGTGCCTTGGTAAAAAAGCGGGTTAAATACGTGGTTTGCGTAAAATATGCCCTCATCTTTTGCCCTTTTTCTGCAAGCATCTGCCGTCTCGTCGCGCGTGCCGTCAAAGACAACCGCCTTTGCGCCGTAGTACTCAAGCATCTTTATCTTTTTCTCACTTGTGCCTTTTGGGACGTAAATTTCACACTCTATGCCAGCTCTAGCAGCGTATGCGGCGACCGAATTTCCAGCGTTTCCGCTGCTATCTTGCAAGATCTTTTTGATGCCATGAGTTTTACAAAACCAAATAAGCATCACCGCACCCCTATCTTTAAAAGAGAGTGTTGGCATCGCATAGTCCATTTTAAGATAGAGTGCGTCATCAAATTTCACGCTCTTTGTTAGCCCTTCGCCAAGGCTGATATCGCGCCAAAGCTCGTTTTTGATAGGGAAAAATTTGCGGTATCTAAAGAGGCTAAACTCGCGCTGATCGATCAAATTTAGATCAAATTTGGCCGGTTTAAACTCCAGATCATATAGCCCACCGCACTCGCACGCAAATATAGGCGTCTCAAAGTCTGCGCTCTTGCCGCACTTTGAGCAGATAAATTTAGGCATTTTTGCTCCTTTTAAATTTTTCTATCGAGTATCGCTGTAGCTTCGATCTCTAGCAGGCAGCCAAAGTGAAGTTTGTTTGTCGGTACTACGACGCGAGCTGGCTTGTGATCGCCAAAAAATAGCGCATACTCGTCGTCTATCTCGTCCCAAAAGTCGATATCTGGCGTATAGATGCGGCACATTAAGATGTCGTTTCTCGTCGCATTTGCCAGCTTTAGCACGTTATCAAGATTTTTTAAAGCCTGCCTTGTTTGCGCCTTTAGCCCCTCTGGGATCTGCCTAGTCTCTGGGTCCATACTAAGCTGACCTGAGATGTAGAGGATGCCGTTGTGCTCGGTCGCTAAAGAGTAGTGAGCCTTTTTCTTTTTTGAAATTTCTGTTTCGTAAATTTTCATATTTTCTCCTTAAAAATTTAAAAAATTATAGATAAAAAATTATTATTACCACTTAAATTTCATAAATTTTCATAAAAAATTATATTTTTCTTATCGAAAATTTAAAAATATTTTGGCTAAACTTAAACAAAAACAAAAGGCGCCTTATGCACCATATATTAAAGGCATTTATCCCAACGGCAAATCTCATACAAAAAAGCTCGCCATTTGCCTGCGAAGTCGTCCTGCACGATCTCTCAAACCCACAGCGCTCAGTCGTCTATGTAGCTGGAGACGTCACTGGCAGAAAGGTCGGACAAAGCTTTGACCACCTTGTAAGCGAGGTTTTAAACAGCAAAAATTTCAAAGACGACTACGTAGCAAACTACTTTTTTACCAAAGATGAAAAGCTAGTGAAGTCTTCAACCGCCTTCATAAGAGACGAGCTCGGCGAGATCATCGGGGCTATATGCGTAAATGTCGATGCGAGCGTGGCAAAGAGCCTTTTTGAAATGGCTGGGAATTTCTTAAAAACGAGTGAAAATGAGCCAAAGAGCGAGCAAAACGACGATGTGACAAAGATCGTTTTAAATTTGATCGACAAGATCATCGCCAAAAATGAGGGCAAAAAGCTCAAAAAGGAGCAAAAGCTAGAACTCGTGGGCTTTATGAACGAAAAGGGCATTTTTAACATAAAGGGCGCTATCGAGGTCGTAGCAGCCAAGCTAAACGTCTCAAAGATCACGATATATGGCTATTTAGACCAGCTTAAAAAGAAGCGTCCATGAAGTGTAGGTGCGCTCACTGCAAGCAAAGCTTTGATGAAAGCGCGATGATAGAGGCTAAAGGCGGGCTTAAGTTTTGTTGCGTCGGCTGCAAAGGCGTCTATGAAATTTTAAATGAAAGTGGCCTTGGCGAGTTTTACGAGAGGCTTGGCAAAAACACGCTAAATCCTGCAAGTAGCGGCGCAAATGTCAAAAATTTAGCGGCAAATTTTAGTGAGCTGGTGGCAAAAGAGGGCGAGTTTTCTAAAATCTCGCTTCTGATTGACGGTATCACCTGCTCGGCGTGCATTTGGCTACTTGAAAAGGCACTTTTTAGCCTGCCTGGAATTTTGGAGGTAAATATCAACTCGCTTAGTCAAAAGGCGGTCATTGTTTACGATGAGCAAGAGCTTTTGGTGGAGCAAATAATTGAGAAAATTTATGCCGTTGGCTACACTCCAAAGCCCTACGCAGCGAGCCAAAAAGAGGATGAGCTAGTCAAAAAAAGGCGAAATTTCTACGCAAAAGCGCTTGTTGGCGTCTTTGCTACGATGAATATCATGTGGCTGGCGATCGCGCAGTATGGCGGCTACTTTAGCGGTATCAGAAGCGACGTGAAGGATCTTTTAAGTTTCGCGCAGTTTGTGTTGGCAACGCCTGTGCTTTTCTACACTGGCAGCGAGTTTTTTAAAGGGGCAAAAATCGCCATTAAAAATGCCTCACCAAATATGGACCTGCTCGTTATCACTGGGGCTAGCATAACCTATATCTACTCGATCTTTGCGATGTTTACAAGAAGTGGCGAGAGCTATTTTGACTCGGTAGCGATGATCATAACCTTTGTTTTTATCGGTAAATTTTTAGAAATTTTAGGCAAGAAAAAGGCACTTGAGACCTCAAATTTCTTAAGCGATATGTTGCTTGCAAAAGTGTGCGTTTTAGAAGATGGCAATGACATTTTAAAAGAGCCAAAAGATGTAAATTTAGGCGAAAAGATCGTGCTTAGATCAGGCGAAAGGGCACTGCTTGATGGGGTGGTGCTTAGTGGCGAGGCAAGCATAGATAGCTCAAGCTTAACAGGCGAAAGCTTGCCACTTTTACTAAGCTGTGGGGACGAGGTCAAAAGTGGCGTTGTCTGTCTAAACGGGCAGATCGTCTATGAGGCAGGACAAATTTTTAAAAACTCATATCTTAATAAGCTTATAAATTTACTCCAAAACGCAGAGCTAAAAAAGCCAAATATCGAGCTAGCAGTCAATAAAATCGCCTCGAAATTCTCTCTTAGCGTGCTAACTCTGGCATTTTTTACATTTTGGTTTTGGTACTTTAAATTTAGCTTTTCAGAAGCGATAGTGACAGCTGTGAGCGTCATCGTCATCGCTTGCCCTTGCGCGCTTGCCCTTGCCACGCCAGTTAGCAGTGTTTGCGCCCTTGGGGTTGCCTTTAAAAACAAGGTGCTTTTTAAGGAGGCTAAATTTTTTGAAAGCCTTGCAAAGTGCGATGTGGCAGTCTTTGACAAGACTGGGACGCTTACAAAGGCTAAATTTGAAGTGAGCGAGTTTTTTATAAAAGAGGACGTGAGTATTGATAAAATTTACTCGCTTTGCCTCATCTCAAACCACCAAATAAGCGTTGCGGTGGCTGAGTTTTTAAGGCAAAAAGGGGCAAAAAAAGTTGAGCTTGAAAATGCAAATTTAAGCGTGGCAAAAGGGGTTAGTGCTGATATCGCAGGCGAGAGCTTTGTCGCTGGAAGCAAGCGCTTTTTGGCTGAAAATGGGGTGAAATTTGAAGAGAGCGAAGAAAATGTGAGCTTTTTTGTGGGCAAGCAGGGTGAGCTGGTGGCTAAATTTTACCTAAAAGATAGTGTAAAGCCCGAAGCAAAGGCGCTAATAGAGGAGCTAAAGAGTGCTGGCATGAAGGTTTGTATCCTAAGTGGCGACGTGCAAAATGTGGTAAAAAATGTGGCAGATGAGCTTGGTGTGAGCGAGTTTAGAGCAGGGATGATGCCTGATGAAAAGGCTAAATTTATAGCTGGTCTCAAACATCAAGGCAAAAAGGTGCTGATGGTAGGGGACGGCATAAACGACGCAGCTGCGCTAAGCCTTGCTCACGTGGCCATTTGCATGGGAAGTGGCGCGGCGGTGAGCTTAGAAAAAAGCGATGTCGTGTTACTTGATGATAGCCTTCAAAGCCTTGCAAAAGCGGTGAAAATTTCAAAATTTACCTATAAAACGATAAAGCAAAATTTACTCTTTTGCCTGCTTTATAACGCCCTTAGCCTGCCATTTGCTGTCTGTGGCTACGTCATGCCACTATTTGCCGCGCTTTTCATGTCGGCAAGCTCGCTAAGCGTCATACTAAACTCGCTTTTTATAGTTAGAAAATTTAAGGATAAATAGTGGATACAACGACTCTTGCGATGCTTGTTTTTATCTCGGTTTTGATGGGGGCGGCCTTGCTTTTTGGCGTGCTTTGGGGGATAAAAAATAGGCAGTTTGAAGACTACCGCAAATTTTTAGACGGAGCGAATTTGGACGATGAAGACGCGCTAAATGAAGCCTACCAGCTCGAACTTCGCAAAAAAGAGGCGCTAAAAAAGAGGCTAGAAGCTAGCAAAAAGGAGCATGAAAGCAAGGGCGAGCATGACGAGGCCGACAAAAAACTCTAAAATTTTCCATGAGATGGGCCTTGCAAAAATAGGCGCTAAAAACCTAGCCAGATAGCCAAGTGCGAAGAAAAAGCAAAATGAGGCAAGGCTAGCTCCCACGCCAAAGATCAAATTTTCATCTTTAAATTTGGTAGAAACCGAGCCTATTAGGATCATCGTGTCAAGATAGACGTGAGGATTTAGCCAAGTAAAAGCGAGCGTTAAAAGGATGTTTTTCTTTAAATTTGATCTGGCATAATCGCTGCTGGTATCCATGCTAAGATCTTTAAAAAAGCACGTGTGAAAGTTCATTAGCGCGTAAAAAAGTAAAAATAAAAAGCCACCATATAGGGCGATTTGCTTGATGATAGAAAAATTTTGCACGAGGCTACCAAGCCCAAAAACTCCTGCAAAGATCAAGAGGGCGTCGCTAATGGCGCAAATAAGGCAGATGATAAAGATATTTTCTCTTTTGATGCCCTGTTTTAGCACAAATGCGTTTTGCGCGCCAATGGCTAAAATGAGCGATAAAGAGGTGAAAAATCCAGACAAAAATGCTTGCAAATTTATCCTTCTAGCTAAAGTTTGGCTTAAATTTAGCAAAATTTAACTTTATCATAACCATAAATTTATGCCTTTTTTTATAAAATCAGCAAATTAAAATTGCAAAAAGGAAAGCAGTTGCAAGCACTAGCCCTAAAATATCGACCAAAAAATTTTGACGAGCTCATCGGACAAGAAGCCGTAAGCAAGAGCCTAACCCATGCACTTGATGAAAATAGAGTGAGCCATGCTTATTTGTTTTCAGGCCTTAGGGGAAGCGGTAAGACATCTAGTGCTAGGATATTTGCAAAGGCTTTGGTCTGCGAGAAAGGGCCAACTTCTAGGCCTTGCGAGGTCTGCGCGCAGTGCGTGATGGCAAACGAGTCGCGTCACATGGACATCATCGAGATGGACGCAGCCAGCCACAGAAAGATCGACGACATAAGAGAGCTCATCGAGCAGACAAAATACGCTCCTACGGCTGCTAGATATAAAATTTTCATCATCGACGAAGTGCATATGCTAACAAAAGAGGCGTTTAATGCCCTTCTTAAAACGCTTGAAGAGCCGCCAAGCTATGTTAAATTTATCTTAGCGACCACCGATCCGCTCAAGCTGCCAACGACAGTGCTTTCAAGGACGCAACATTTTAGATTTAAACAGATAAGCAGATATGAGATCGTAAAACACCTTGAATTTATCCTTAGTAAAGAGGGCGTGAGCTACGAGAGGGAGGCGCTTGAGATACTAGCTAGAAGTGGCGGCGGCTCGCTAAGAGATACGCTAACGCTGCTTGATCAAGCTATCATTTATGGCGCTAGTAATATCACAAAATCAAGCGTGGCAGCGATGCTTGGACTTCTTGATCCAAGTAGGATCGAGCAGATCATCGAGCACGTCGCAAATGCCGATAAAAACGCCATTAGAGTGCTTGTGACCGAGCTTGAGACCTATGAGCCAGAGATGATCATAGATGAAATTTTGGCAAATTTAAAGCAGAGATTTTTAGACAACGACCCAAAATTTTCGCTTCTTATATATGAGAGATTTTTTAGGATTTTGGCGCAGGCAAAGTCGATGTTAAGCGTGTCAAGCGACAACGGTTTTGTGCTGATGCTTATGCTTTTTATGATGATAGAGGCGCTAAATTTACAAGATATCGATGAAGCCATAAAGCTTGCTAAGAGCGAGCCTAGCGTGGCTGTGATCGAGCCAAAAGCTGGCGTGAGTGAGCAAATTTTAGCCATAAAAGAAGCGCCAAAGACGCCATACGAGCAGTTTGTGGCAAAAATTTATGATAGAAGTTTTGAGCTTGGTGAAATTTTTAAAAATCACATAAGTTTTAGCTTTTTAAATGAAAATGAGCTTGGCTTAGTCGTCAATGCAACTGGCGATGAGCTGGCATTTTTCAAAAAAAGTTGGGGCGTAATGCATGAAATTTTACATACAATTTTTGGTAAAAAAATCAAGATCGTAAATGCTAAGACGCAAATTCCTGCCCCAAAGCCTGAGCCACAAACTCCGCCACAAGAGCCACAGGATAAATATAGCTACCTTGACGAGGAGATCGCCAAGATAAAGGCTAGGCAGCAAGACGAGCAAAAAGATGAGCCAGCAAGCGAGCCTGCTGCGTCTGAAAATAGGGTAAATGCGCTATCTCAGCCTCAAAATGACTTTGCAAAAGAGCTGATGTCGCTAAGTCAGAGTAAAAGCCCAGAGGAGCTTAAAAAGCAAAGAGAAGAGAGCGTGATAAAAGAGGCAAATAGGCTCTTTGGACAGCCTGAAGTGCAAAATAGCTAGGGATTTGGCTTTTTGCAAATTTGCTTGATTTTGCGCTTTAAATTTAGCTTTTTGGCGTAAATTTCTAAATAAAAGTTTTTTAATGAATTTATTTGCTGCTATCCTGATTAAATGAAATCCTAAATTTATATTGCAAATTTAAAAGAGCTAGGGCTTATTAAATTTGAGCTTTTAATGAGGCAGATAAATTTAAAATTCTGGCAAATTTACCCCTTGTTTGCAAAATCAAATTTAGCTCAAATTTATGTGCTATGACTATTTTTATCTATAAGCTTTAAATTTCTAAATTTATATGAGTTTAGTCTTACTAAATTTTAAATTTATTCTTGTGTGTAAAGCCAAATTTAGACCAAAATTTAACTATATAGACTTTATATTTAAAAAAAATCCCCAAGCCCAAAAAAGCTTGGAGATTGCGTTTTAGCAAGAGAAGCAAGTCTTAAACTCATAAGCGGTTGGACGTGCTTCGTAAGGCCAAACCTGAGTTTCAAATTTCATGTGCTGATAAGTGTCGATGAAAAGATCGCTCATTATCGGTTTTAGGTATTCGTTATCGCGGATAAGCGCTTCAAGGCTGCCACGAAGTGTGTGTGGTAGCTGCTCGATGCCGCGCTCTCTGATCTCATCGAGGTGAAGTTTAAATAAATTTTCATCCATCGGACCAACTGGCTCGTATTTGTTTTTAACGCCGTCAAGACCCGCCATTAACATCGCTGAGAAGGCTAGATAAGGGTTTGCTGTGCTATCTGGAAATCTCATCTCAGCCCTAACTGACTTCTCGCCAGCTCCGTAGGGTATGCGGATGCTCGCTGAGCGGTTTTGGCTAGAGTAAGTGAGGATAGATGGCGCTTCAAAGCCTGGGATTAGGCGTTTGTAGCTGTTTGTGCTTGGGTTTGTGAAGGCTGCAACGCTTCTTGCGTGTTTTAAAACGCCGCCGATGTAGTATCTTGCAAAGTCGCTTAAATTCGCATATCCGCCCTCTTTATAAAATAAATTTTTGCCGTCTTTCCAGACAGACTGGTGCACATGCATGCCGCTGCCGTTGTCGCCATAAAGCGGTTTTGGCATAAATGTAACTGTTTTGCCGTTTAGGTGGGCTACCATGCGAACGACGTATTTGTAAATTTGAACGTTGTCAGCAGCCTCGACCAGGTTGCCAAATTTCACGCCGATCTCGCCTTGACCTTGTGCGACTTCGTGGTGTCCTAAAAATACTTCAAGGCCAACTTGTTCTAAAACTTGCATCATTTCAGCCCTTAGATCGACCATGCTGTCGATTGGCTGGGTCATCAAGTAGCCGCCTTTTCTGCGTGGGCGGTGACCTGTGTTGTAGCTATCTTTAAAGTCTGCAGCGTCGTTCCACTCGCCTTCTTCGCTATCTACTTGATACATCGCGCAGTTTGGGCTGTCGATGATTTTGACGTTGTCAAATACAAAAAATTCATTCTCAGGGCCAAAATATGCCTCGTCGCCAAGCCCACTATCTTTTACATATTGCATCGCTCTTTTTGCGATCGAGCGAGGACATTTTTCATAAATTTGACCTTTGTAAATGTCGTAGATATCGCAAAAAACGACGACTGTGATATCAGAGGTAAATGGGTCCAAAAACGCAGATGTCGCTTCTGGCTTCATTATCATATCGCTCTTGTCGATTGGCTGCCAGCCGTTCATCGAGCTAGCGTCCATTGGGATGCCGTTTGTGAAATTCTCTTTTGTAACAGCTTTTATGTTGTAGCTTATGCTGTGCCAAGCGCCGTTTAGATCGGTAAATCTAAAATCTACAAATTTAACTTCATTTTCTTTGCAAAAATCAAAAAAATGATCGATGTTTTGGACAAATTTTCCCATTTTTTATCTCCTTCTGGTTTTTAATTTTCGTATTGTATCACAAAATTTTATATTTAAGATTATTTTTATATTTTATTTGACCCCAAACTAAAATTTTACTAATTCTCTATCTCTATTTTTAAATATCGCACACTTTGAATACCCCAAATTTCTAGCTATCTGCTCGCAAATTTCGCCGTTTTTACCGATATCTTCTTTGGCATGAGCATCTGAGCCAAAGGTAATAGTGATGTCATTTTCAGCGATTAGCTCAAGTAAATTTACGCTTGGATATTGCTCGCCGATAGGCTTTCTAAAGCCAGCTGCGTTTATCTCGACTACCAAATTTGCCTCTTTTATCGCTTTTACCGCGTTTTTGGCCAGGATCCTGACATCTTTTTTGGGTAAAAATTTAAATAGTTTTAAAAGATCGATGTGCCCCATGATGTCAAATTTACCAAGTCTAGCCGATCTTTCTATATGGTCAAAATACTCCTGCCAAATTTGATCCAAGTCTTTGCCCTCGTAACCGCCGATAAATTCAGGGTTGTCAAACGCCCAGCCGTTAAAAAAATGCACAGAGCCTATTAGATAATCAACCTTTCTAGCAAAAACTCGCTCGTCCATAAAGCCATCTAAAAAGTCCATCTCGTAGCCAAGCAAAATTTCTATCTCGCCGCTAAATTCATCTCTTAAACGTAAAATTTCGTCTTCGTAGCTTTGCATCTCTTCAAATTTCATCCTATAAGCTTCATCGTAGTTCATCGGCGCGTGATCGCTAAAGCCAAAGTATTTTGTGTCAGCTTTTATGGCGCATCTCACAAATTCTAGCGGTTCGCCAACTGCGTGGTTGCAAAGAGGTGTGTGGTTGTGAAGATCGACGGTCATTTTTAGCCTTTTAAAGTCGTTTATTTTTCAAAAATGCTACCTAAAATTTGATAAATTTAAAGATAAACGCATACTTTTTAAACTTTCTTTTTATTTAAATCCTATATAATCAAGGCAAATTTTATTAGGAGCTTTTATGACCCAAGAGGAACTTGACGCGCTTATGGCGGGCGGATTAGAGGATGATTTAGGTGATACTAAAGATGCCAGCCAAGAGGTCGCGGACGTCAAAGAGGAAACAGACGAGGTAGCAGAAGTTGCAGAGGCAATGAGTGCTAAAGCAGATGAGCCACAAGCAAATAGTTCAAAACATGGCGAAAACTACAGAGTGAGCGCAGACGGTGTTTGGCCACCGCCACCACCAACTGAAGACCACAAAATGGTGCATCAGCTTGACGATGTGACAAGAGATAGCGAAGAGAAAGCTACTCAGATGTTTGACAAGCTTGAGACGATAAATAACTTTTTTATGGACGCTGAGAGCGACTCAAATAGCCTAAAAGAGGCGATAAACTCAAATGTTGAGCTATTTACGACACTAAGTGAGAAATTTCCAAATATTGCTGCATTTAGCGAGGCTTTAGAGAAAAACAACGCACTTCTTGGCACGATCGATAACATCATCTCAAATTTACAAATGGGACAAGATGAGATCATGATGGCTATGGATATGATGCAGTATCAAGACATCCACAGACAAAAGATCGAGCGTGTTATCAACGTTATGAGGGCGCTTAGCAAATATATGAATACCTTGTTTGAAGGTCGTATCGATGATGATAAACGCGTGGGATCTGCTGTTCATATCGCTGGTGATACAACGACTGAAAACCTTGTCAGCAACGACGACATCGAAGCCTTGATAGAAAGTCTAGGTAAAAAATAGTGCTAAAAAGGCCTGAGCTTTTATCTCCAGCTGGAAATTTAACAAAACTTAAAATCGCCCTTGAATACGGAGCCGACGCTGTTTATGGCTCGGTGGCTAGCTTTTCGCTAAGGACTAGATCGGCAAGGGAGTTTAACCTTGAAACATTCAAAGAGGCGATAGACTACACTCATGCAAAGGGAAAGAAATTTTATGCGACCATAAATGCCTTCCCTTTTAACTCTCAGATAGAACCGCTAAAAAGGCACTTGCAAACCATCTCAGCGATGAAGCCAGACGCCTTTATCATCGCAACTCCAGGCGTTATGAGCCTAGCAAAAGAGATCGCTCCAGATATCGAGATACATCTCTCTACTCAGGCAAACGTTATGAACGTTTTGGACGCTAAAATTTATCACGATATGGGCGCAAAACGCATCGTCGTGGCTAGAGAGATGAATTTAAAAGATGTTATAAAGATAAAAGAGGAAATTCCAACTCTTGACATTGAAATTTTCGTCCATGGCTCTATGTGCTTTGCCTACTCTGGCAGGTGCTTGGTAAGCTCAGTGCAAAGCGGACGTATGTCAAACCGCGGCAGCTGCGCAAACGACTGCAGATTTAAGTATGAACTCTACGCCAAAAACGAAGAGAGCGGCGTGCTTTTTCGCTTAGAAGAGGACGAAAATGGCACTCATATCATGAACTCAAAGGATCTTTGCCTCATCTCGCACATCAAAGAGATCGTTGATAGCGGTGTCATTGATAGCTTTAAGATAGAGGGCCGCACAAAGAGCGAGTACTACGCAGCTTGCACTGCAAGAGCCTATAAAATGGCGATAGATGATGCTATGGATGATAAATTTGACGCGCAAATTTATGAAAATGAGATAAATACACTGAAAAATCGCGGCTTTACAGATGGCTACTTGGTTCATAGACCTTATGAGCGAACCGATACGCAAAATCACACGAGCAGCCTAGAAGAGGGCACTCATCAGGTAAATGCCATAAGCGAAGACGGTGAGTTTTTTAAATGTAAATATAAAATTTTCCCAGATAAGGGCTATGAGATCGTGGCGCCAACTGGCTCACACATAGACGATAGTGAAAATGAAATTTCAAAGGTCTATTCGCAAGATGGCAAGAAATTTATCAAATTTAAGCAACTCATCACCAAAAAAGGCAAGGTCATGAGCGAAATTCACAGTGGCAATGAAAATGAGATAAACCTCGGCGTTAAGCTGCCAAAATTTAGTTTTTTAAGGGAGAAAATATGAAATTTGTTTCTATTATAATGGGAAGTAAAAGCGACTATGAGATCGTTAGCGAGACGGCAAAGACTCTGGAGAAATTTGGCGTAAAATATGAACTGATAATCAGCTCAGCCCACAGAAGCCCAAAAAGAACTAGCGAGTATGTCGCAAATGCCGAGAAAAAGGGCGCAAAAGTCTTCATCGCAGCTGCTGGCATGGCAGCCCACCTAGCTGGAGCGATCGCTGCAAACACAACAAAGCCAGTGATCGGCATACCAATGGCAGGATCGGCTCTAAGCGGTGTTGATGCACTTTACTCAACTGTGCAAATGCCAAGTGGCATGCCAGTGGCAACCTTAGCCATTGGCAAGGCTGGCGCGATAAATGCAGCCTATCTTGCGGTGCAAATTTTAGCCCTTGAAGATGAGGGGCTAGCAAGCGCGCTAAAGGCCGACAGAAAGGCAAAGATAAAGGCCTTAGAGGAAGACTCTTCAAAGGTTGAAGTGATACTATAAAAGGAGAAGCGGTGCAGACCTATCTTGGAGTTGATGAATTTTGCAAACTTGTGCACTTGGAGCGCGAAGTTATCGAGGATATGATAAATCGTGGCGTTTTAAAAACCAAAGAGGAAAACGGAGAAATTTTGATAGAAGCGAGCGAGGGAACGATGAGCGTGGTGCCTAGTGTTTCGCAAAATTTATCCTTGCAGCCACAAAGCCAAGATGGTTTTAGCTTTGTGGAAAAGACGATTGGCACGATACTAAATTTACACGAAAAGGTGCTTGACGCAAAAGATGAGACGCTTGAGACCTTAAGAAATGAGAATAAATTTTTAAAAGAGGCGCTCATTTCGATGCAAGAGCTCTATGACGAGGATAGAAAAACGGTCGAGACGCTTACAAAACAGCTTAAAATTTCACAAGATGAAGTTGAATTTTTAAAACGAAAATACAAGCTCATGTGGAACCAAGCGGTTGAAAATTTTAACGGACAAAAGTAGTTTATGAAGATTATAAATTTAGATGATAGCTTTGAAATTTATGGAGTAAAAACTCGCACTAAAAATGAAGATGAAATGGACGGCAAGGGCAAAATTCCAGCTTTATGGTCTAAATTTATGGGCGAGCTCTATGATGGCAAGAGCGAAATTTATAGCGTTTACTGCAATTACGAAAGCGATTTTAATGGACATTACGATAACTTTATCGGCACAAGATCACGCCAAAAGGGTGATGAAAATTTAGATATACAAAGCGGAAAATACGCTCTTTTTAGCTTTGCAAATGAGCCACAAAATGTTGCAAAATTTTGGGGTGAAATTTGGAGATATTTTGAAAGTAGTGAGCTAAAAAGAACCTATAAAACGGACTTTGAAAAATATCTAAAAGATAAAATAGAAATTTATATATCAATAAAATAAAAGGCACAAAATGACATTTTCACAAATAATACTAACGCTTCAAAACTATTGGCAAGAGCAAGGCTGCGTCATACTTCAGCCATACGATATGCCCGCAGGCGCTGGTACATATCATCAAGCGACATTTTTAAGAAGCCTCGGACCAAAGCCTTGGGCGACTGCCTACGTAGCTCCAAGCCGCCGACCGACTGATGGCAGATACGGCGAAAACCCAAACCGCCTGGGTGCTTACTATCAGTTTCAGGTACTCATTAAACCAAGCCCAGAAAATATCCAAGAGCTTTACCTAAAAAGCCTTGAAAGACTTGGTCTAAATTTGAAAAATCACGACATTCGCTTTGTTGAAGACAACTGGGAGAGCCCGACACTTGGTGCTTGGGGGCTTGGCTGGGAGGTCTGGCTAGACGGCATGGAAGTTACGCAGTTTACATATTTTCAACAAGTTGGCGGCATCGCATGCGAGCTAATCTCTGGTGAGATAACCTACGGCCTTGAGCGCTTAGCTATGTATTTGCAAGATGTAAACAGCGTCTATGACATCGTTTGGGACGACTCTAATGGCAATATCGTAACCTACGCTGACGTTCATAAGCAAGGTGAGTATGAGTGGAGCAAATATAACTTTGAAGTGGCAAATGTCGATATGCTTTTTAACCAGTTTGAAAACGCATTTAACGAGTGCAAACGCTGCTTGGAGGCTAAAATTTCACTGCCAGCCTACGACTACTGCATGCTTGCGGCTCATACATTTAACGTCCTTGACGCGCGTGGAGCGATAAGCGTGACGCAAAGACAAGACTACATCTTAAAAATTCGTGAGCTTGCAAAAGAGTGCGCGCTAACATATAAAGAGAGCTTAGAGCAAAAGTAAAATTTGATGAAAATAGCTGAAATTTATAAAAAATTAGATGAAATTTGCCCATTTACGAGCCAAGAGTCTTGGGATAATAGCGGCTTGCAGGTTGGCTCATTTGATAGTGAGTTTGAGCGAATTTATCTAAGTCTTGATCTTGATAGTGAATTTTTGCAAAGCGTAAAACCAAACTCACTTATTATTACGCATCATCCGCTCATTTTTAAAGGGCTAAAGTGCCTAGACTACAGCCTTTATCCAAGCTCGCTTATAAGAGAGATGATGATAAAAAATATCTCGCTTATCTCGCTTCACACAAATGCCGATCTTGCATTTTTAAATGAAAAATTTGCGACGCAGGTTTTGGGGCTTGAAATTTCAAGCAAAGATGGCTTTTTGATCTACGCTGATGTGAATATGAAATTTAGCGAGCTTTGCAAATTTGTAAAAGAAAAACTTGGACTTGAAAATTTAAGAGCAGTTTATGCAAAAGATGAAATTTCTAAAATTTGCATCTGCACTGGAAGCGGCGCAGATCTCATGCAAGATGTCAAAGCAGATGCCTTTTTGACAGGCGATCTAAAGTATCACCAAGCCCTTTATGCAAAGGAAAATGGACTAAATTTGATCGACATAAACCACTATGAAAGCGAGCGTTATTTTAGTGATTTTTTAGCAAAATATTTGCAAAATCTAAAAATTGAAGTTATAATAAGCAATTCTAAAAACCCATTTACATATTGCTAATAAAAAAGGAAACATTATGAATAAATATTTGCAACAATTAGTTGAATTATCTGATCTTGACAAACAAATAGACGGCTTCACGCCGCGCATACAAGAAGTAGAAAAAGCCTATAAAAGCATAGAAGAAGAGTGTGAAACTATAGCGGTTAATATAGAGAGACTTGACGAAGAGGTAAATGATCTAAAATCACAAAAATCAGGCACAAACGCTCATATCGCTGAATTTAGCGCCAAGATCAAAGACGTAGCTAAAAAAAGCTCGAGCGCTAAAAGCGAAAAAGAGATAAAAGCGCTAGGTCTTGAAGAAGATATCGCAAAAGAGCAACTTGAAGCAGCAAATGAAGAGATCGCTAGACTTGAAAAACTAATTGACAATAAAAATGCTCAAAAAGATGAGCTAAACGCTAAAAAAACAGAGCTTGAGGGAAATTTAGAAAAGATAAAAAGCGAGGTTTCATCTGAGCTTGAAAAGATCGAAAAAGAGCGCAAAGAGGTTTATGCTAAAAAAGATAAGCTTGTCGCTGCGATGAACCAAAAGATCCTAGCATTTTATGAAAAGATCAGAAAATGGGCTCACAACACAGCCGTTGTGCCTGTTAAAAAACAAGCTTGTTATGGCTGCTTTATGCAGATAAATGATAAAACTTTCTCTGCGGTTGTAAAAGGCGAAGATATCGTTACTTGCCCGCATTGTGGCAGAATTTTATATAAACAAGAGCAATAACACGTTTCGTGATAATAATATATTATTTTTTAGCCTCAATACTCTACTTTTTTGGGGCTATTTTTCTACTTTTATTAAGTTTCAAAAAAAAATACCATAGATCGATCCCAGCACGTTTTTTTCTCTTTGATAATCCAAAATTTCAAGATGCAGATGTGCATTTTCACGCTTGCTCGTTTGGCGAGGTCCAAGCACTTAAACCTTTGATGCAAAAATTTGAGAGCAAAGCCATAAGCGTGGTAACAAATACGGGCTTTGAAGCAGCAAGTAAAATTTGTTCTAACACAAGGTTTTTACCATTTGAAATTTTCTTGCCATTTTGGCTAAAAAAGAGCAAAATTTTAGTCATTTTTGAGGCTGAGCTTTGGCTTATGCTAGTTTTCATGGCGAAGCTAAAAGGCAGCCGTGTGATCCTTATAAACGCTAGAATTTCAGATAGAAGCTATAAAAGCTACTTAAAATTTAGCTTTTTTTATAGATATCTTTTTAAATTTGTAGATAAAATTTACGCCCAAAGCGAGCTTGATAAAGAGAGGCTAAAGTCGCTTGGAGCTGGTGAAATAGAGGTCGTTGGCAACATAAAAGCTGCATTTTTGCCAAGCGTGAGTAGAGTTTATGAAAAGCCAAAAGCTAGAGTGATCGTGCTAGCAAGCACGCATGCGGGCGAAGAAGAGATGATTTTGCAAAATTTAAATTTAAAAGAAAACGATCTATTAATCATCGCACCACGCCACCCTGAGAGATTTGTGGAGGTGGAAAAGCTAGCTAGCGACTACGCTAAAAAGTATGATTATAGCTTTGCTAAATTTAGTCAAACACATAAATTTGAAGCAAAGGTAAATTTGCTTGACACTTTAGGCGAGCTTGTAAATGTCTATGCTATTAGCGATATAGTCGTGCTTGGCGGCAGTTTTGTGCCAAATATCGGCGGGCATAATCCAATCGAGTGCGCACAATTTAACCCAGTGGTAATTAGCGGCGAGTTTATATTTAACCAAAAGGCGTTATTTGGCCTAGTTGAAAACATCTACATCGCAAAGGTCAGCGAGATCGGCGGCATAATGGGTAGTGATGCCAAAAAGAGCAAGATCGCCGTGCAGGCCAGCGCTGATGCGATCATAGAAGATATAAGGAGTACTTTATGAGTGAAGAAAAAGCGTATAAAATTTTAGCCAAACAAAAAAATATCTCAAACAACGAGGCAAAGGAGCTAATCGACAGCGGACTAGTCTATGCCAAGGGGCAAAAGGTGATGATAGCTCGTGCTTTGATGAGTGAAAACACTAAATTTAATGTCGAAGAGATGCCAAAGCCAAGCGTTATCTTTGAAGATGAAAATTTAATAGCCATCAATAAACCAGCTGCAATAACTAGCGAAAAAATCAGCCAAATGTATAAATTTCCGCTTCTTCACAGGCTCGATAAAGACACAAGCGGCGTGCTGCTTCTTGTAAAAAATGATGAATTTGCGAGCCTTGCCATAAATGAGTTTAAAAATATGAAGGTTGAGAAAATTTACGTGGCCGCAGTTAAGGGTATCATGAGCGAGGAAGTGGTCGTAAATGAGCCGATCTTAACGATAAAAAATAAAAATGGTGCCTTTTCAAAGATCTCAAAAGATGGCAAAGAGGCGATCAGTGAAATTTCACCGATCATGGTTGTGGGTAAAAAAACGCTGGTAAAAGTGGTCATAAAAACAGGCAGGACGCATCAGATAAGGGTGCATTTGGCTAGTTTAAATTTACCGATAGTTGGCGATGAGAAATACGGCAAAAATAGGGCAAATAGAATGTTTTTGCATGCCTATTCTATCGCCCTTTTAAATTATAAATTTAAAGCGCCGATCCCAAAAGAATTTAACTCTCTCGGATTTGAGCTGTCTAATAAATTTGAAATTTAAAGAGCAATAAAGAAATTATTTAGTAATATACGCCCTTTAATAACAACTTAGAAAGGTGATTAGTGTTTGAACAAATTAGCGAGTCTTTTAGATTAGCCGTTAGCAAGATACGTTTTGTAGATGACGAGAAAGCTCTAAAAAACGCACTTGACGTGCTTAAAAAAGCTCTTTTAAAAGCTGATGTTCATCATAAAGTCACCAAAGATCTACTCGCGTCTATCGAAAGCGAACTAAAGCAAACTGGCGTTGGCCAAAAGAATTTCTTAGATGCGATCAAGTCAAATTTAACGACTATCTTAACAGCTCCTGGCAACCAAGGCTTTGTCTATGCGCCAGTTGCGCCAACCATTGTTTTGATGGCTGGCTTGCAAGGTAGCGGTAAAACAACGACAACTATCAAGCTTGCAAACTATCTAAAACTAAGAAAGAAAAAAGTTTTAGTTGCAGCTTGTGATTTACAAAGATTAGCAGCGGTTGAACAGCTAAGGCAGCTCTGCGTTGCAAATGAGATCGATCTTTTTTATATAGAAAACGAAAACAACCCCATAAAAGTAGCAAAAGAAGCACTAGAAAAAGCAAAAAGCGGTCTTTATGACGTGCTTTTGGTGGATACCGCTGGTCGTCTTGCGATCGATGAAAAGTTGATGCAAGAGATAAAAGATGTAAAAAATGCGATAAATCCACATGAAATTTTCTATGTAGCTGACGCTATGAGCGGACAAGATGCTGTAAAAACAGCTACAAGTTTTAATGAAATTTTGGGAATTTCTGGAGTTATCCTTTCTAAATTTGACTCTGACTCAAAGGGTGGCGTAGCTATTAGTATCGCAAAACAGCTAAATATTCCACTTAGATTTGTCGGTACTGGCGAGAAAGTAGCTGATATCGAGAGTTTTATACCAGATCGTATCGTAAGCCGTATAATGGGCGAGGGCGACTTAGCTACTTTGGTTGAGAAAACATCGACTATTATCGATGAAAAAGAGGCAAAACGTCTAAATCAAAAGATAAAAAAAGGTCAATTTAACTTTAATGACTTTTTGGATCAAATGGAAAGCGTTAAAAAGCTTGGTAGCATGAAGTCTTTGATGGGGATGATACCTGGACTTTCAAATATTGCAAATCAGATAAAAGATATAGACCTTGATAATTCAAAAGAAATTTTGCATATTAAGGCTATGATAAATTCTATGACGCAAAAAGAGCGTGAAAATCCAGACCTTTTAAACAATAGCAGAAAAAGGCGTTTGGCAGCTGGTTCAGGACTATCTCAAGTAGAGGTAAATCGCTTTTTGAAGCAGTTTGAAAATGCCTCAAAGCTTGCTAAGAAATTTTCAGGAAAGGGCGGAGTAAAAGGACTTGCAAACATGCTTTCACAAGCAAATTTAAAAAGACCTGTTTGATAAAAGGGTTTAAATTTGGATATTTGTTATCTAAATTTAAGCTTTATTTAAAAACAAGAGGAGAATATAATATGGCAACAGTAGTAAGACTAACAAGAATGGGACGTAAAAAAAGACCTTTTTATCGTATAGTTGTTACAGATAGCAGAAAAAGACGCGACAGCGGTTGGATAGAGAGCATTGGTTATTACAACCCTATGGTTGAGCCAAATGTTATAAATTTCAACAAAGAGAGATTGGATTACTGGAAAAGCGTCGGTGCTAAACTTAGCGACAGAGTTGCACAAATTACAAAATAATGGTTGAAAATTTTTTATACGAATACGCCAAGCTTATAGCTGATTTTCCTGAAAAGGTGACTATTGAGCGTCAAGAGCTTGGTGAAAATTTTGTCGAGATCATTATAAGTGCTGATAAGGTTGATACTGGAAAGCTTATCGGTAAAGATGGCAAAATGATAAATGCTATAAAGACCGTTATTATTGGCTGTAAAGCAAAAGACAATACAAGTTATAGAGTAACGGTAAAAGCTATTGAATAGTGATATTGTTGAAGTCGCTACCATCGGGAGATGTGTTGGTTTAAAGGGCTATTTAAAGCTTCACAACAAGAGCGACTTCCCAGAGCAATTTAAAAAAGGTGCAACCTTTTTTGATAAAAACAGTGTTCAGCTCATCATAAAAGATTATAACAAACAAAAAGAGCTGGTTTTGTTTGAAAAATTTGATGACTTAGACCTTGCTAAAACACTTGTAAACAAAACTATTTATACCACAAAAGAGCTTACTAGAAAAAACTGCAAACTAAAAAAAGATGAATTTTTTCAGTTTGATATCATTGGATTAAAAGTTGTAGAAAATGGCGAAATTTTGGGTATTGTAGAAGATATCCAAGATAATTTTGCAAATTCACTTTTATACATAAAAACTGATGAAGAGCTTATTACAGCTGGCAAACCAAAGAATTTCTACATTCCATATTTGGAGCGTTTTATCGAAAGCGTAAATTTAGATAGTGGAGAGATTTTAGTAAAAGGCGCTAGAGATATCTTAGAAAATTCATGAAATTTACGTTTATTACACTTTTTGAAAATTTAGTCAAACCTTACTTTTGCGATTCTATTTTAAAACGTGCGATTAGCAATAAATTTATAGAAATTGATTTCATAAATCCAAGAAATTTTACCAATAATAAGCACAATAAAGTTGATGATTATATGATCGGAGGTGGAGCAGGGCTTTTGATGTTTCCACAGCCTTTGGATGAGTCGATCAAATTTTTAAAAGAAAAAGACAAAAATGCCCATGTTATTTTCTTGACGCCAGCTGGTAAAAAATTTAGTCAAAATGACGCGAAAAGGCTCTCTAAAAAAGATCATATTTGTTTTGTCTGCAGTAGATATGAAGGTCTTGATGAGAGGGTTGTTGAGCTTTGGGCAGATGAAGTTTTTTGTATAGGTGATTTTATTTTAACTGGCGGAGAGCTGCCTGCACTTTGTATGAGTGACGCGATATCAAGAAATGTGCCTGGAGTTTTAGGAAATGACATGAGCCTTGAAGTAGAGAGTTTTGAGGATGATTTGCTTGAAGCTCCATCTTTTACAAAACCTGATAATTTTAAATCCCTCTTTGTGGTTTCAGAGTTTTTAAAGGGTAATCATGCTAAAATCCACAATTTAAAAAACAAGATGGCTCACTGCAAAACAAGGTACTTTCGCCCTGATTTATATCAAAAGCTAAAGCCACATAAACAAGGAAAAACATGAGAAATAAATACATTGAAGCGTTTGAAAATGCTCAAATTGCTGGTAAGAATATCCCTGACTTCCGTGCAGGAGATACATTGCGTGTGGCTACTCGTATTCACGAGGGAGACAAAACGAGAATTCAAAATTTTGAAGGCATTTGTATAGCTAGACGCGGTAGCGGCACTGGCGAAACATTTATCATCAGAAAAATCGGTGCTAACAGTGTTGGCGTTGAGAGAATTTTCCCAATATTTAGCGATTCTATCGAAGAGATAAAGGTTCTTAGAAAAGGTCGTGTTAGAAGAGCTAAACTATTCTATCTACGTGAACTACGCGGCAAAGCAGCTAAGATCCGCGAACTTAGAAAATAAAACTTTTTCCCTGAAATTTTTCAGGGACTCTCTCCTATAAACTATATTTAAAATCATTTTTATATTACTTCATATTTATACTTCATTAATCACTCTTTGCTAGAATTTTACCTCAAATTTACTTTTAAGGAATGGAAATGAAAAAAATTTTGATTTCACTTGCAGCTATTGCGTCTTTGGCTATGGCAGCAATCAATCTAAACACAGCTACAAAAGAGGAACTTATGAGTCTTGATGGCATTGGCAGTGCAAAAGCAGATGCTATCATCGAGTATAGAAAAGCAAATAAATTTAACTCAATCGACGATCTCAAAAATGTAAATGGTATCGGCGATAAAACTTTTGATAACCTAAAAGGTGAAATTTCTACTACTGGCAAGAGCGAAATAAGCGAAAAAGCAAAAGTTGGCAAGAAGAAAATGGATGAGGCAAAAGACGAGATGAAAGAAAAAATCTCTGATAAAAAAGATAAATTTAAAAAGAAAGCTTCTAAAACTAAAGAAGAGCTAACTTCTAGTAAAGAAGATGAAACTAGTATAAGCGAAAAAGATAAAGTTGTTGACAAAGTAAAAGAAAAGAAAGAAAAAGCTGCTTCAAAAGCTAAATCTAAAAAAGAAAAACTTAAAGAAAAACTAGAGAAATAAAACATTTTAAAACCTACTTGTATTTACAAGTAGGTTTTATAAATTCATATATTTTTTTGTTTTAATTATAATTGATAAAAAATTTCATTGATCCGATAATTTGCTTTATTTTAATCTTTGGTCAAGGTGTTTTTCTAAATTGTGTCAAAATAGCTGCCATCTAACTTTGCCAACTAAAAATTTGTATGGAACTGCCCCAAAAAAAACGACTATCAAAAGAGTTATTGCGGTTTCGCTAATCATGTTTGGTGGGTTTTAACTCCAACGGAGTAAATTCTAATTATATAGAAACCGCATAGGCTACTTTTCAAGCAGAAGTTTCAAACTCCAACGGAGTAAATTCTAATCATAAGCCCTAAATCTAGGTCACAGCGTAGAACCGCTGTTTCAAACTCCAACGGAGTAAATTCTAATCAAGGCATTTTTAAAGAGCGTGTGGGCGATTAATCCATTGTTTCAAACTCCAACGGAGTAAATTCTAATAGTATCTCTTACGATAAATCTCCACCTATCAGTAGCATTTCAAACTCCAACGGAGTAAATTCTAATGAAAACTCGGCGATAAACGGCGATAGTGGCTGGCGGTTTCAAACTCCAACGGAGTAAATTCTAATTAGAATTTACCGAGTAACCGACTACTCACAAAAACGTTTCAAACTCCAACGGAGTAAATTCTAATAACTGGCTTAAAATTTTATTGACATCTTCAACAACGGTTTCAAACTCCAACGGAGTAAATTCTAATAACACTTGAAATTTATAAAGAAAAGGCGGAGTATGAGTTTCAAACTCCAACGGAGTAAATTCTAATGTCAAAGGGAGTATATGCGCTCTTTTTCTTTTGTATTTCAAACTCCAACGGAGTAAATTCTAATCCAAATCGTGAAAAATAGAGTAAGAATAGACCTAGTTTCAAACTCCAACGGAGTAAATTCTAATAAAACTATAAGTTCTACTATTTATTGTATTTTTAATGTTTCAAACTCCAACGGAGTAAATTCTAATAATTCCAGCAGCTGACCGAGATAGTATCATTATTTGTTTCAAACTCCAACGGAGTAAATTCTAATAGCAAATGCAAATGACAGCATCGTGCTCAAAGTTGATAAGTTTCAAACTCCAACGGAGTAAATTCTAATTTTCGCTGTGAAAAAAGGTTTCTCCCTTTTGAGAGTTTCAAACTCCAACGGAGTAAATTCTAATAATCTCTTTTAAACCCACTGGATCATTTTTATTTGTTTCAAACTCCAACGGAGTAAATTCTAATGGTAAAGCCTTATTTTGTATTTCATCAACTTGTAATTGTTTCAAACTCCAACGGAGTAAATTCTAATATAAAAATAGGCACAAAAAAGAGAGCAAAAATACTGTTTCAAACTCCAACGGAGTAAATTCTAATATAAAAATAGGCACAAAAAAGAGAGCAAAAATACTGTTTCAAACTCCAACGGAGTAAATTCTAATGAAAAGATATAAAAACTATCTATAACTGGGAAAAAAAGTTTCAAACTCCAACGGAGTAAATTCTAATAGATAGCACATCAACAAATTCATCTGGTAGCTCGTCGTTTCAAACTCCAACGGAGTAAATTCTAATCCTTGATATTGATAGCTTTGTAGATAGATTTTTGATTTGGTTTCAAACTCCAACGGAGTAAATTCTAATAAATCAAGTTCTAGCCGATGGCGATATTGAAGAATTGTTTCAAACTCCAACGGAGTAAATTCTAATCGAAGTCCGCCAAATGGTGGCTCTTGTCAAATTAAGTTTCAAACTCCAACGGAGTAAATTCTAATAGTGGTTCTTTTGGTGGCTTGCCTAATCAAACTATTTGTTTCAAACTCCAACGGAGTAAATTCTAATTTAAAAATTTATGAACTTCAAAACAAGATCGACTAGTTTCAAACTCCAACGGAGTAAATTCTAATAGCACCAAAAAGCCTATTTTATAGGCGTTCTAGTGCAAGAAGTCTATATTTTTTCGCCTTAAATTTGACTAAATTTTAGCCATGTGTAAATACGCAAAGCCCTAAATTTCAAGCATTTTAAAATCTTAAAAAACGCTTTATTAAAATGCGATTTCACTCCCACCTAAAGCCTTCATAAGGCGCGTCCTCGCAGATGCACTTTTTAAGCTTATTTGCTTCGCGGCGGATCACCTGCCTCCACGTTAGCTCCCTACCGCCCACCGTGAGCGTTTCGCAAAGGTGCGAGATCATCTTTAGCTCGATCTTTTGCACGGCGTCGTTGCTAAATTTTATCCTGCCAGCGTCCGTTTGGAAGTCCTTTGCGGTGATCTCTTTTTTATTTAGCATGTTAAAAATCAGCGTATCACCCAAGATCGGCTTAAAAATCTCCGCAAGATCGAGGTGAAGGCTTAGCGCGCGGTAGTTTGGCTCGTGCAAAAAGCCGATGCGAGGATCTAGCTCGGTCTTGTAAATTTCGCTTAAGCAGATGTTGTAGATACGCGTATTTACGTAGCTTATGAAGCTGTTGATCTTATCAGCGGGCGGACGTTTTGAGCGGACGGTAAATTTAAAGCTTCGCTGATCTGCGATGATCTCGTTCCACTTTTCGTAGTAGAGCTTTTGAAATGCACCCTCTACCGCCATGATAGCAGGCACGCTAGTGGCGGCATCTAGTGCCTTTATGTGAGGCTGCACGTCAAATTTCACGCCGTGTCTTTTGCAGTTTGCGGCGTCATTTATGATGTGAGCTCTAGTGATCTCGCGCGCGATATATGCACGCTTGATCGGGTCGTCAAAAGAGCGGAGCTGGCAAAGCAATACAAAGCCGCTTTTATTTACAGAATTTGACGTGTTTGGATAGAAATTCCCGCGAAAGCTCTGATACGGACTAAAGATGTGCAAAAGGATGTTATTATCCGCCAAAAATGCGATGGTGTAGGTATCGATATGCACTTTTGCTAGCACGTAAATTTCATCGATCGCATTTATCGGCAAAATTTTACTGGCAAGGGTCGCGCCAGCATCGTCAAATTTTTCAAAATAGATATTATTATCTTGCCTGTAAAGCCTACCTGGACTAAGTATAAAGTGCGTCCTGTCGCTCTTTTGCATATTTGCTCCTTAGCTAAATACCGGGCTATTTTTATCTACACCGATGACGATGCGCTCGGAGTATTTTAGCGAGTTAAATGTATAGATGACGATGGAGTCTAGCTCGCTTACGCACTCTTTTTGCAGCGTCTTGCTTAGCTTTTTAAAGTCGCTCTCGCGGATCTCACCCTCATAGACTGAAAACTGCACGCGAGGCAGAAACTTCTCGACCGCTTTTCTGATACGATTTGCGTTATTTCGCTCTTTTTGCTCGCGCCCTGCGATGTCGTAAAAAAGTATCACATACATCTTGCCTCCTAAGCAGTGCAATAGTCGTGATATGCGCAGTTTTGGCAAAATTTGCCCTGCGTAAATTTGGGCGTCTTTTCTAAATTTGCAAGTGTGCTTATCTCGCTTAAAATTTGCTCTACTAGAGCGAAATTTTCGCTGCTATCCTCCACTAAAATCACCTTTTTACCGCTTATTAGCTTGCCTTTTACCTCTTTTAAATTTAAGCCCGTTTTTAAAAGATAGATGTAAAAAAGTAGTTGCATCTTGCCCGCAAGCTCGTTTTTTAGGCTCTTTTTTTACTTCGCTCTCGCTCGTAACGCTAAAGCGAGGATACTCTGTGATGAGGTAGTGACCGTGCTGTTTTGAGAGTTTGTCAAATTTTAGGTTACCAAAGGCAAATTCTTGCAGATCTTGCTCTTTGATATCAGTCAAAGCCTTGCCCATCAGCACGTTTTCATCCTCTTGGTCCGCGTGGATCTGATGTGCGTAAAGCCACGCCTCGCGCTTACAGGTTACGTAGTAATTCACAAGTGTGCCAGTGATCTGATCTTTTGAGAACATTATTCAAATACCTCGTCTGTGATGTCTAAATTCGTATCTTTTTTAAGGCCGCACTCGGCACTATAAAAATAAGACGAGCCAAACGGCAGATAAAACATATCTTTAAGCCCATTTATCTGTTTTAAATTTGGCATTAGCTTATTCATATCTTTTAACGCTACGTTTATGCTAAATTTCGACAACTTTCTGATGTGGTTTTTAAAAAGATCTCTTATGGTAAATTTCTCATTTGGACTATTTTTAATCTCAAAAATTTTAGCTTCAAAATTTTTAATGAAATTTTCTTCAGGCTCGATTATTATGGTTTGTTTATGGTTGTCATTCATGATATCTTCGATTTTTTGATTGATATTTTCAAATTCCAGCTTTTCTATCTCGCTTTTTATATGCAAATTTTCCAGTTGATTGCTTATTTTTTGAAAATACAAATTTGAAATTTCTAAAATTTCACTTTCTCGCACCTCTTTTTGCTTAAGATCACCCAAAATAGCCCCGCTTACTTTATACAAATCGCCGTAAATCAAATTTGTAAATTTACTTATTTCAGGAAAGACGTATAGCTCGCCTCTTGTTGCTCCAAAATGCCTATTTACACGGCCTGCTGTTTGTATGATAGAGCTAATAGGCGAGACTTCGCGAAACCCAATGTCAAAGTCAAGATCCACTCCAGCTTCTATGGACTGCGTGGAGATAAGTAAAATTTTGATTGCGAGCGGATCAATTTTACTTTTATCTATCGCACACTTTACGGCCTCTATAGTAGTGCGCTTGTGATCATCATACATATATCCGTTTAGGCAAAAGCAGTTAAATTTATCCCTTAGTTTAGCAAATAGCTCTTGCGCTTTTTTGATAGTATTTACGACGACGAGGGTATTTTTATCGCTTGCAGCCTCGCAAATCTTTTCTAAAAGCTCATCTTCGCCGCCTATATCAAGCCATTTTATGACGTATCTGTCCTGCTTTGAAAAATAGTCCAAATTTGAAATTTCTTTAAAATTTTCGCTTTTGATAACCGGCATCGTCGCCGACATAAATATAAAAATAGTGCTAAGCCTCTGCGAAATGATCTCGCAAAGCAGGATAAAATCTTTTCTAAAGTTATATGGGATCGCTTACGCCTCATCGATGATAACGACGCTATTTTTTAGTTGATTAAATTTAACGTTATCTTTGTTTTTGTTACCAAATAGCGCAAATATCAGCTGATAAAGCGTAGTTACGTTTATCTCGCCGCTAAAAGACTCCATTAGAAATTTAATCTTTGAGTATCTATCCTCTTGGGTTAGATTTTCTTCGCCTATCGTCGTTTTGTGGTGAGCCTTACTGACCAAAATATCGCTATTTTTATAAATTTTTGCGACTATATCGTAGGTTTGATCGATTATAGAAGTAAAAGGAAGCGCATAAATTATGCGAGGTTTATTAAATTTCAATGCAAAATTTAATGCCGTCAAAGTCTTGCCATAGCCTGTAGGCGCAGTCAAAGTAAAAAGTTTGCGCTCTTCGTCAAAGTTGTTTAAGACGAAATTTCTAAACGCATCTCGCTTTTCATTTGGCGGCAAATTTTGGATATCACCCTCTAAAACATCTATCGGTATATCTTTGCTTTGCTGCTTTGGCATGCTAAAGATCGCCTCAAATTTATCGCTATAAATCAAATTTGAATATAGGCTTTTGAAATTTATAAAGTCCTCATAGGTAAATTTGTGCCTGTACTGCGATAAAACTAAGTATTGACGAAGCTTTTTTGCTCTATCTAAAAACTCATCTTTTTTTGTAGATAACTCCGAATAGATCTTAATGTTTTTAGCAGCGCCAGCCACTTCGTCCCACTGCTCTAGCTCTTTTTGGTTTTTGAAAAATTTATTAGCTTCTCTGGCTAGCGTCATTAAATTTACCACGTCGCCGTGGTGCGAAACGATAGCAAGAAAGCCAAACAGGGTTGGTATCTCATCAAATTTTGAGTTTAGCAAGAAAAAATATGCCGACAAAAGCGAGTGATTTTTATCCAGCTTGTCGTTTGAAGTATCTCTGATGTAAATTTGAAAATTATTTTTCAGTTTTGCGATGTCGTGAAAGAGCTTGACCTGCTTATCCAGCTCATCGTCGTCAGGCGAGATCATATTTTTTATATGATTTTCTAAAAGTTTATTTGGATGAGACCAAAACTCGTCAAATAAAATAGACTCTTTCATCATTTATCTGATAAATATTTCCATGATTTTTAGATTTTATAAGCTCTTTGCCGTTTATCTCCATCACAAAGTCTTTAAAATCTTTAAAAATTCGTCCATTTTCACAGCCACAAGGCATTCTTGCCGTAGTTAATTTCGCATTTTCATCAATGCCTTCAAAAATAAAATCATCCATAAGCGTAAATGTATTTATAAAACTTTCAGCTTGCGATATTTTTTCGCATATTTTTATATCGATCCAGCTAAAATCCGCTATGCAAAAATTTATCCCAAGATAGGGCGTAAAGGCGGTTTTATGTTCTTTTAAATTTGAGATTATTTTATCTTGATAGCTTTGCTCTAAATTTTCTAAATTTAAAAATACGACATAAGACGGCGAGCAGATTAGCTCTCTGTAAAACTGCTTTTTCTCTTTTGCGTTTTGACAGCCTTCCTCTATGTGCATATTGCTTGAGAGGGCAAATTTTATGCCGTTAAAGACAAAACTCTTTTTTAAAATTTGCCTATCTATTTTTACGCTGTATTGGATGCTTGATAGCTTAAAGTACTCTTCCTCACCTATAACAGCACCTAAAAAGCCCATTATAGTGGTCTTTGGTGGCACTGGATAGGTTAAGCTAGAATAAATCGTCGCTGGATGCGAAAAATGAGCGTAATCGCCAAATAATCTAAAAGCAACAATGCTCATTTTATGCCTCTATCTTTTTCCAGCTGCTGTCAAAATTTTCTTTGTTTATCGTTTCAAAATCATAATCGCTCATATACTCTATCTTTTCTATATTTGCAGCGTATCTTGCGAGTTTATTTTTTAAATTTGTAAAGTCGATAGTGTATTCGTTGATGCTTCTTATCACTCTATCTTCTTTTTCGCTTTTTAGGCTTATGCTATTGTTTAGATCGCCTGCAAACGTATCGTCTTTGTACGTGATGATTAGCATAAATCTTGGAGTTTGACCGATTTTGGAGCGAGTTGTTAGGTTTTTAGTGCCGTGCCACAAAGCTTTTAAAATTTTCGCTTCATCGGCTTCGTTAAAGCCTGTTTTTGCTGCATTATAGTTATCTATGATCCCATAAGTGGCAAAAATAGCGTATTTTATAAATTCCTCTTCTCTAAAAGTCGCTTGATCTTTTTGTTTTTTTGGATCATTTTGATCGTAATCGCTAGCAAAAGCGCCAGTTCCTTTAACATGCTCTACTTCGACCTTGTTTAGGGATTTGCTTAGTCTAAACTGCACTGGTCCAGTAAATTGAACGCCTGCAGTTTTTATCTCTTTGTCTTGTTTCATCTCGTCTTTATCTGAAATAGGCAAAACTCCGCCAAATGCGCGGATATCGATAAATTTAGACAAAATTTCTTTTTGCAGTTCGCTTTTGCCTTGCTTTATGTTTATACTCTGTCTGATAGCCGTTTTAGCGTCTAGCAGGGCGTCTTCTATCCTATACTCCTTTATAAAAATCGACGCCTCATCTTTTTTCATGATCTCATCTCTAATAGTCCTTTTTATGCGCACGTCCGTCACCTCGGCTACGCCAGTTTCATCATCTCGCCTAGGAGCGTTATCCTTTAGCATATCACCGTTTGGGTTCCAGTTCTCTCCGTCCCATAAAAAAAGTATCTCTTTTTTTTGCATCTTATTCTCCTTATTTTGTTTTTTCTTTTATAAATTTACGATAGTCACTTCCGCCCATAGCAAAGGCAAGTGTAGTATGTGAGGTTTTTACCATCTTTCTCTCCTTAGAAAAGACCTGCGGTAAAATTTCGATCAAACACTCTTTTATGTTTTCAATGTTAGCATTTGGCTTGCCAGAAGCAGCCTTAAGCTTTCTAATCATCTCATCGCACTTGGTCCAAATTCGTTCTAAATTTTCCATGCTTATCGATCCGCAGTCGTTAAGCCAGTTGCTAAAGGATACGCCGCCGTTCACGCCAAGCTGCCAGTTTATCATGGCCGCGCTTAGCATACCGAGCAAATAAGCGCTAGTGAGCGCATCGTTTTGATTTAAAAACTCGCTATTTTTGATTAGCTCTTTGATTAGTTCTTTTTTATCGGTTAAATTTTCCAAATCGCACTCCTTTTGAAAGACTAGTTTTTTGTTTAAGACATTGATCTCATTAAAGAAATTTTGATATTTTGCAATATTTTCAAACTTTCTTTCTTTGTAAAAATCGTTAAAGTATTTGCTCCATTCCAACTTTTTTGCATAGCTTTTATTGACGCTACCATAATAAATCAGATCGCTATATCTTTCTATCATAATCTCTAAATCAAATTTATTTCGCGATAACAAAAAGCTCATCACGCCAAGCCTGCTTTCAAATAAATTTTGCAGATAGATCGTCTCTTCTGTGCCGCTATTTTTTTCATAGAAGGCTTTTATGTTAAAATGGCTCATTAAATTTGAGATGCGAGAGATAAAAGATGGTAAAACATCGTCTATCGCAAGCTTCAAATCGATAGCGGCGTTGCTTTGAGTATAAAATAAAATCGTATTTAAAACAGGTAAATTTTCCTGCTTTTTAGCTGTTGTCTCGAGATAATAATCTATGCTAAATTTTATGGCTTCCTCGGCGATTTCAATATTTTTTATGTCGTTCTTTGAAGTCTCTTCAAGTATTTTTACAATTTCTTCTAAATTTACTGAGCTACTCAAAATAGTCGGTAAAATCGCCATTTTCATACCATAAAAATTATGCGATAGCTTATCTTTTATCGCCTTAAAGCCATTTTCTACCTTTTTTGCGCTATTGGCGTTTAATGGCAGTAGTTTTGATTTAATAAATTGCATATTAGCAGGCATCTCATTTACCGAGCAAAACGCTAAATTTGCATCGCCACCGATACCATTTTCGTTTGTTAAGATATCGTATCCGTAAGATGGTTTTTGCTCTTTTACGCTGATATGATTTTCAAAAATTTGCTTAAAATATGCAGAAACTGGTTTGCCATTATATGAGAGAGAGAAAAAAGTAGCGACTTTTTTGCCTTTTTCGTTTTTTAGCTCATCAAGACCTTTGATCTCATCTATAATACCAGCAAAATAATCTTCGTTTATGCTTGATAGTATGGATAAAATAGCGTCTTTTTCTATAATGCTTGGCTCAAAAAAGGAGAGCAAATTTGAAATAGATTTCAAAATGCCTCTTATAAATTTAGCTTTGTCTTTATTTATTTCTTTGGACAAAAATTGAGAATTTGGGAAAAGATTGCCTGAATTTGCTCCAACGCCAAATCTACATATTATTAGGTCGTCTTTGCTTATGTTTAAATTTGGCTCGATCTGCTTGGTCGCTATGTCGCAAAGATAGACTTTGATCTTGTCGTATTTATGAGCGCCATTTTTGAGCTTAAGCTCTTCTTTTTCATATACCTCGCCTATGTCAGCAAGAATTTTAACTATATCAGCCAAAACATGCTCCTTAAACTAAGTAAGCGTTACTTTACTCCAAATATTTTTAAAAGTCAAGTTATCATATTTTACATAAAATTCTACTTGATTTTTTCTGCCATTTCATATAAAATACCTACTTCGAAAAGCAGGTATCAAGCTTTTATCCTTGTAGGATTTGAAATTCATATTTTACGTAACTTGCTTTTCTTCTATCACTTCTAAAAATCCAAGTCCGCAGTTCATACATCCACTACCAACTCCCACATCAAGGATCAAATTTATAAGCTCTGGTTTTGCTTTGATGTGCCATTTTGCAGGCCATGCTCTGACTGGCATATTATTATTGCCATAGTAAAAATATAATGGCTTTTGTAAATTTTGCCAAAGCAAATTTAGCTCAAATTCGCCCTCGTATTTGTATCCCATAAGTGTTTCAAATCTTTGCAGTGCGTTGGTTTTCATCATTTCAAGATGTCTAGAGTCTTGCGGCTCAAGATGCACTTTGTATCCCAAAAGTCCAACGACCGAACACGCAACACATCCCTGAAAAGTAGCCTCATTTTGTGAAATTCTATGCTCTTTTACTGACACAGACGTATCAAGCAAACAAATATTACCAAGTTTTAATCCATCTTTTAGCACAGCAAAAGCGATCGTTTTTTCAAATTCTGGCACAAATGAGCTAAATTTTATCTCTAAACTTAAATCATTTAGTCTAAAATCAAAATTTGATCTTTTAAAATTTTTACCGCTCTCTTTATGTGTGTATCCGTCATGTTCAGCCTTTGGCAAATAGCTGTAAATATAGCCTTGTATGAGCTTGGATAGAGACTTTGCTATTTTTAAATTTTGAGTTGGTAGGCGTGAATTTATAATGATCATCCTTGCTCCTTATTTGTTGCTAAAATGGATTATAACTCAAAATTTTGTAAAAAATAGACAATTATATAAAATAAATTTTTTAGAATTTATTTTTTATTTTAAAATAATATAGCTAAATAAAATCAAAGACTTATTCTAAAATTTAAATGATCTTTTCTTGACATATAATAATGTTTTTTGTATAATCTCAATTCTTTTTTAAATAATCATGTCTTGCTAGCTCAGTCGGTAGAGCATCTCACTTTTAATGAGGGGGCCGTTGGTTCGAATCCAACGCAG